>JAFMHK010000020.1 GCA_017854585.1 Paracoccaceae bacterium | reverse complement strand
ATGCGCAAGCATGGCCGGCCAGAGGTGATCGTGACCGACAAGCTCCGGTCCTACGCTGTCTTACGAAAGCCTTCTCGCGGCGGCCGTGCCGGTGCCGGACGCGCGGCGCGGCGGCACAGAATTGGCCGGAGTTTTCTATACCGGGGGGACAACGGGGTTCCCCAAGGGTGTGATGTTGTCGCATGACGCGCTGTTTCAGAACAGCCTGTTTGCGGTAGCCGAGGGGATGGCGCGCGACGGAGCCGTCGGCCTGCACGCGGCCCCCCTGTTCCACATCGCCGCCATCACCGTGCTTGGTTTTCTCTGGACCGTCGGCGGCACCCATGTGACGCTGCCATCTTTCACCCCTTTGGGTGTTCTGGAAGCCATCGAACGCGAACGGATCAAGACGACCGTTTTAGTACCGACCATGATCCAGATGTTGGTCGACCATCCCGATGCCGCGAGTTTCGATCTGAGCAGCCTTGAGACGATGGTATATGGCGCGTCGCCGATTAACGAAGCCTTGGTCGAACGTGCTGTTATGCTCTTGCCACGCACTAATTTCATCCAGATCTACGGCATGACCGAGATGGCACCGATCATGACCGTTCTTCCCGGCGTATTCCACTCAGAGGAGGGCCGAAAACGCGGTAAGGTTCGGTCCGCCGGGCAACCGGGTGTTGGTATCGATGTTCGTATCGTGGACCCTGATGGCCAGGAATTGCCGCGCGGCGAGGTGGGCGAAATCATCGTTCTGAGCCCAGGTGTCATGCTTGGCTATTGGAACAGGCCCGAGGAAACTGCCATGGCCTTGGCAAGACCGGGCCGCGAGGGCTGGATGCACACAGGGGACGCGGGACGCATCGACGCTGAAGGCTTTTTGTTTCTGGTCGACCGCGTGAAGGACATGATCGTCAGCGGCGGCGAGAACGTCTATTCGGTCGAGGTGGAACAGGCCATCGCTCAACATCCGGCGGTCGCCGCCTGCGCGGTCATTGGCGTGCCCGACGCGGATTGGGGTGAGAGGGTTCATGCCTTTGTCGTGCTCAGATCCGGTGCGAGAGCCTCAGCAGAGGATATTAGAGCGCATTGCAAGACGCTGGTCGGCGGTTACAAGTGCCCGCGCAGTGTTGATTTCGCGACGACATTGCCGGTATCTGGCGCGGGCAAGGTGCTGAAGACCAAGCTGCGCGAACCTTACTGGGCAGCCCGCGAACGACAGATCGCGTGAGGTGGCGGCTGCCCGGAAACGAGCCGGGTTTCAGGACGGAACGCCTGCATCCCGCAAGAACGCACCATACTGCGTTACGAACACCGGGTCTGCCGACGGCATGATGGCGCAGAAGGTTGAGACCTTCAGAGTCTGGTCATGCCTTAGCAGTCGAAGGACCGCCGCAGATGCGTCCTCCCAGCGTTCCAACCGTGCCAAGCACCATGCCATGGCGATCTGGGTGATGCCGAAGGTAGGCGCCTCAAGATACGCCTTCTCCAGCGCCGTCAATGCCTCGTCCAGCTGGCCGTCGATCATATAGGCGTAGCCCAGTGCCGATAATCCGTGGCCGAATTCAGGGGCCAATGGGTTGGCTCGCAACGCGCGCTGCAACAACTCGATCGCCCCTTTTGCGTCGCCCGCATACGCCCGGATCCAACCCGAAGAATGGAGCGCGGCAAAGGAGTTTGGGTTCAGCGCCAGTGCGCGGTCCAGAGCCTGCAGCCCCTTTTCATGCTGGCGTCCGACATAGGCCAAGTAATGCCCGATATAGGCAAGGCTGGTCGGATCGTCTCGATGGTCGAGTAGCACGTCCTCTGTCATCGGCATCGCCCGACGCGCTTGTTCGTGATTGAACCAGCGCGAAGCATAGGCAACGGCGTGAGCGTAGCAATTCAAGGCCTTGGCGTAGGAATATTCACCATCCAAGGCGATGGCCCGCTCCAGAAGGTCGATTGCCTCTTTGACGCCATGCCGGGTCGCACTCGTCTGCACCAACGGCAGCGCGCGCAGGCACAGCTCATAAGCCAGCAGTTCTCCGGTGGGTCGGGTCCGCGACAGCTCCAACTCAGCCATCATCAAAGTCGGCTCGATCGCCGCCACGACCTGTTCGGTGATCTTGTCCTGCAAGTCAAAGATATCGGCGCGGGGGCCTTCAAAACGCTGGCTCCACACTAACCGTCCCGCTGTTGTCTCGACCAACTGAACCGCAATCCGGAGCTGCGAACCGGTCTCGCGAAAACTGCCCTCAACAAGATAGCGAACTCCCAATTCGCGTCCTACCTGAGGCGCGTCGACGATCTTGCCCTTATAAGTGAAGCTGGAACTCCGAGCGATGACAAAGAATGACCGCACGCGCGACAATACGCTGATGATGTCGTCGACCACGCCATCAACAAAGAAGTCTTGCCCGCTGTTCCCCGTCAGATTGAGAAAAGGCATCACCGCCAGCGAAGGTTTCCCCAACGTCGGCATCAAGTCCGGCGATGGGTCTGGGTTGGATGATTGTTGATCTGTCTGTTGGTCAACATCAGAGGTTGGCGTTCTCGTGAACCGATACCCACGCCCAGAGACCGTGGCGATCGTTTCGCGTCCAAGCAGCTTGCGCAAGGCTGCGATGTGGACGGTAAGGTTGCTCTCTTCAACAAACGTCCCCGGCCAGACCCGGTCCAGCAATTCGTCCTTGGTCACGACGCGGTCATTGTGCTCGATCAGGAAGGTCAGTATGTCGAATGCGCGCGAGCTCAGCGACGCAAGCCGTCCTTCGATCACCAGCGACCTTTCCCTTGGTCGCACCTCGAAATCTCCGAACTCCAAGCCTTTGTCGTGCAATGGACGCTTGTAGTTGGTCATTCACACTCACCAAATTATAATACCACGCCTGCCGTTTTTTGCGCGCCAAACATGACACTATGCTGCTTCGCCGCGAAAACAAAGCGGTGCAGGATCGGCCACTTCAAGTGGTGGCGATGGTCGGTGGGGACCGCCAAGCCGCACCGTGGAAGCGCGGGGTTCGGGGCGTTAACGGTCTGATCTTGGTTCAAGAGCTAATCTGGCTCGCGTTTCAGGCGAAGGGCTGCTCTCTCCCCTTTGTGTCTGTAACGCCAAGGTCTGCACAAGTATCTGTGACCGCCCGAAAAGGGCTGGCACCAATCGAAGCGACGCTCGCTGAGTGCCGAGATTTTTGCGCGGGATAACGAAAATGTCGTTGTCTCAGTGGATACTGGTTCAAACGCGTCTGACAGTGGCCTTTCAGGCCATCGACGCATCTTGATGCCTTGATGCGTGGATCGGTAAACGCTGCGGATTGTCTGACCAATGACCTGGAAATGCACATCACAGGCGGTTCCCGACGCGGTTGACCCAGATGGTGTCGCAAACCCGGTCGCAAGCCCGGCGTTCAGGACCTAAGAAATTTTGCACACAGCAGGCCGCAGCTTACTTTTCCCGTGGCACAAGACAGTTCGGCGAAAGTTTTGGGCTCATGAAAAAGTCAGATCTTGATAGCACGGATATTCGTATTCTCAGCGCGATCCAGCAGCACGGGCAATTGAGCAAAACCAAGCTTGCCGAAATTGCCAATATTTCCGCGACACCCTGTTGGGCACGTTTGGACCGACTGAAGGCGGCGGGGTTCATTCGCGGATATCATGCCGATATCGCCTTGGACCAGATTGCCGATTTCATCCAAGTTGTCGTGACCGTCTCACTGACGCACCATCGAAAGGCGGATTTCGACCGGTTCGAGGCCTTCATCAGGACCCTCGACGAGATCACCGATTGCGTCGCCACTGGCGGTGGCATGGATTATGTGATGGAAACGATCACCCCCGATCTGGCCTCGTTTCAGGCGTTGATGGAGACCCTGCTGGCGGCCGAGCTGGGAATTGATCGCTATATGACCTACATCGCGACTCGGCGGGTCAAATCAAGCAAGCCGAACCTTGTAAAACTGGCAGCAAAGGGTCGCGGCTGACGCCACCCGTCCAATCGGCCCGTTGCGTGGCCACAAAACGGTCTGTTCAGTCTTCGGCTTGCCCATTTTCAGTCCACATTCATGCCTTGACCCAGACTAGATCTTTGAAAGATCTAGGTACCACGCCGTCAGTTCGGCCATCGGGAAACAAGGGCGAAGACAATTATGCACGCAGACGATTTTGGGTTCGGCACACAAGTTCGCAAATCTCCCTATTTCGACGCCACGGTCCGGTGGGGCGCACAGGGATTTTCCGTTTACAATCATATGTATATCCCGCGGGATTTCGGTGATGCGGAGCAAAACTTCTGGAGCCTTGTGAACGATGCGATCCTGTGTGACGTCGCGGTGGAGCGGCAGGTCGAGGTCACCGGCCCGGATGCGGCGCGCTTTGTGCAGATGCTGACACCGCGCGACCTGTCGAAAATGGCCGTGGGGCAGTGCAAATACATCCTGATTACAAATGCCGAGGGCGGCATCCTGAATGATCCGATCCTGCTGCGGCTCGCGGAAGACCACTTCTGGATTTCGTTGGCTGATAGCGACATCCTGTTGTGGGCGCAGGGCGTGGCGGTTCATTCCGGGCTTGATGTCTCGATCCGCGAACCCGATGTGTCGCCGCTGCAATTGCAGGGACCCAAGTCGGGCGAGATCATGCAAGCGCTGTTTGGTGACAGCATCATGGACCTGAAATACTACTGGCTACGCGAGGTTGAGCTTGATGGTATTCCGCTGATCGTGTCGCGCACGGGATGGTCCAGCGAACTGGGCTACGAGATTTATCTGCGCGACAGCGCCTATGGCGATGCGCTTTGGGAACGGATCATGGCGACCGGCATGGAGTTTGGCCTGAAGCCCGGCCACACCTCCTCCATCCGCCGTATCGAGGGCGGGATGCTTTCCTATCACGCCGACGCGGACATCAACACCAACCCCTATGAACTTGGGCTTGACCGGCTGGTGAACCTCGACATGGAGGCCGACTTCATCGGCAAGGCTGCGCTGCGCCGAATTCAGGAGCAGGGTGCGCGCCGCAAGCAAGTCGGCCTGATCATCGACTGCGAACCGCTGAAAGGGCCGAATACGGCCTTCTGGCCGATCAACAAGGATGGCGCACAGATCGGCAAAGTCACGTCTGCCGTCTATTCGCCCCGGCTTGAACGAAACATCGCGCTTGCCATGGTCGCGGCGGATTTCGCCCATGTAGGCATGGAGATTGAGGTCGTGACCGCCTCCGGACCGACCCGTGCCGTCATCGTGGATCGTCCTTTCTACGATCCCAAGAAGCAGCTTGCCGTCGCCTGAGCGCGGTGGCCAAACAAGAGATCTGACGCATGTCCGACCTTTCGATCCAACTGCATTGGCAGCGCTCCGAGCTTGTGCTGCAGACCGGCAAGTATTCCAACGCCCACACGGTGCAGTTCAACGATGCATATGATGTTCGGGTGGACGCCGCCCCCGATTGGGGCGGCGATCCCGCCAACACCAATCCCGAACAGGCCCTCGCATCGGCTCTGTCGAGTTGCCACATGATGACCTTTCTGGCCCTCGCCGCCAAGGCCGGGTGGCCCGTGGCTGGCTATCATGATCGCGCCGTGGCCCATCTTGGCAAGAACGCCCGCGGCCAGATGTCGGTGACCCGCATCGACCTGCACCCGGTCGTGCGCTTCGACACCGGATTCTCGCCCGATGACGGTGAACTGGAAAAGATGCAGCACCGCGCGCACCGCTATTGCTTCATCGCCAACACGCTTGCCGATAGCGTCGAAATCAACATCCTGTAGGGCGATGCTCTGACTGCACTTCGCGGTCACCATCGCTGCCGTCATTTGCCGGACTGCGAACCAGTGACACCACCTTAACGGGCGCGGATTTTTCGGTGTATCCAAGGGTGTATGCGTGAACCTCGGCCGTTTGGGTTCGGCCCAGCTTCCCCTGTTATCTTTCAAGGTCCTACTCTCGAACCGCGCGGTCCGAACGACGCCGATTGAGTATCGTCGGGACACAAGGCAGTCGCGTTGCTCGGGATGCCACCGAGAACCGGCGAATTACTTGGCGTGTGTCCCCACACGTTGCACCAAGGAAAGCGGAGGTGAGTTGAAATGACGTCACTGTTCGATGTGGGGACCGAGCCGACTTTGACGCAGCCGCACTTGTCACATTTCGGCCTCACCACTCAGATCTGGCTGACCTGCTATCGACCGCCCATCAGTGTCTTGATGCCGCCAATGAAGGCCGCATCATCCTGGTTCTTCCGCTCGTCCAACAGCCGGTCTGCATCCGCTCCGGCACGGAAGCGTAAGCGGTCTCCGGTCTCATTGGCGGCGTCCCATATGACCTCGGCCACCGTTTCAGGCGGTGAGGGGTTTGACGCCAGCTTGCCGAACAGGCGGCCCATGGCCTCGGCGGTGGGCGCGTAGTCCGAAAGGCTTTCATTCATAGCGAAATCAAAGGAGCTTCCGCCGAAATTCGTGCTGATCATGCCGGGCTCCACGATCCGAACGTGGATGCCAAGCGGTTCAAGCTCATAGTGAAGCGCCTCTGAGAGGCCTTCGACCGCGAACTTGGTGCCGTGGTACAGCGCGCCGAGAGGAAAGGTGATCTGCCCGCCGATGGACGAGATGTTGATGATCGTGCCCGACCTATTCCGGCGCATATGGGGCAGCACGGCCTTGGTCACCTCCAGAAGCCCGATAACGTTGGTGTCAAACTGCCGCCGGATACGGTCCATCGTGAACGCCTCGAGCGCGCCATAGGCACCGTAGCCTGCGTTATTCAGTAGAACGTCGATCTTCCCGAAGCGTGCCGTGCCCGCCGTCACCGCGGCGGAAATCGTCGCCGCATCGGTCACATCAAGCCGGGCTACAAGAACGTTTTCCAACCCATCAAGGTCAGTTCCCCCCAAAGGGTCGCGCATCGTGGCGATCACGTTCCAACCATTTGCCTGAAAATGCCGGGCCGTCGCCTCGCCGATGCCGGATGATGCCCCTGTGATCAGTATGGTTTTCATCTTTGTGGTTCCTTCATGTTGCTGTGGACACAATAGTCAGGACAGGCGTGGGAATCTTTCTGATTTGTCCATTTTTCTTGTACGATCCTCCAGAAACTGTGTTTTTGATAAATTTATGTTCCTTTCAGTGCTGGTGCTCTGGGTAGGGCTAGGGAGAAAGCCATGACACCTGAAACACTGCTGAACCGCGTATCGAAAGCCCTTGATCAATCGGTGCTTCGGAAGGGCGTGCTTTTTCACGAGGACAGCGGGGCGCACCTGCTGCGCCATGAGACACCCACGGCGCTGGACGCGGCTGTCTATCGCCCCCTGCTCTGCCTTGTCCTGCAAGGTGCCAAGGAAGTCGGGACAAGTGCCAAGACATTGACCGTGCGCGCCGGGCAGTCCTTGATCGTCAGCCATGCCTTGCCTGTCACCTCCCGGATCACCCAAGCGACGCCCCAGACCCCCTACATTGCACTCGTCTTACCACTTGATCTCGACCTGCTCCGCTCACTTTCGCATGCTGTATCGCCGTCGGAGGAGACAAGGCCTTCGGATCCGTTCTCGATTCATCTGTGCGATACTGATGAAGACATGAAAGACGCTCTGCGGCGCTATTTGGGCCAATGTGGAACCAACGCGGCACGGCGTCTGCTGGCTCCGATCACAGCCCGAGAAATCCACGCCCGATTGCTGTTGGGGCCACATGGCGAGACGCTTCAGAAGCTGCTTTGGCATGAAAGCACGGCAAGCCGCATCTTCAAGGCAACGCGGGACATACAAACCCATCTCGCCAAGACGATCGTCGTCACAGATCTGGCCCGTAGCGTCGGCATGAGCAACTCGGCCTTTTTCGAGCAATTCAGGGCCGTGACTGGAACCTCGCCGCTGCAGTATCAAAAAGAGCTGCGCCTGCTTCGTGCGCGCGACGCGCTTCAGACCTCCAGCGCGAAAGTTTCAGAGATCGCGTTCTTTGTCGGATACCAAAGCTCTGCGCAATTTTCGAGAGAGTATTCCCGAAAATTTGGCCAGTCGCCACGAGAAGATCGTGAACTGGCGCTGGTTGGATAAGCTACGGTCTTGTTCCGGCGTGGCTCCGGTTGGCGTCAGCGCCATGGTATCCGATGTCTAGATGCTGCCTTCGCATCATCGGCATATGGGCGGGCATGCGACTTGCGGCTGTGCGGCAACAGGTGCCCGTCACCCAGACGTGCAGCATGCGGTCGGATGAAGGGTGCCTGACGACCGGTGCCAGCCCAAAGCAGCTGATCAGCATCCGGGGCAGATAGAGGCACTAACCGTTTGGCTGCTAAGCGGACCTAGCGATCGTCTTGCATGCCTAGAATATCGCGGAGCGAGATTGCCAAGTCAGTAATCGAATAAGGCTTTGACAGAACCTTCACATCTTTCTGCACGCCCCCACCGAGATCGTAATAACCCGACGTAAGCAAGACTTTGATGTGCGGTCGGTTCTCAAATACCCACTCGGCCAGATCGAAACCTGACATCTTCCCAGGCATCCTGAGGTCGCTAAACACGAGCGATATGTCTTCGTTGGATTCCAGCAGTCGTATTGCGTCTTCGGCTGTCTTGGCTTCAATGAAGTTGTAGCCCAGTTCAACCATGCGTTTGCGCGTAATGCTCAGGACTGCATCGTCATCTTCCACCAACAGAACCAATTCGCCACGCCCGAAAGGGATGCCCGCCTCTGACGTTTCCTTCACCTTCTCATCAGCATGAGCGACAGCGCGCGGCAGATAGATGTTTACAGTTGTTCCATGCCCTTCCCGACTGTCGATTGTGGTGAAGCCGCCTGACTGTGCCGCGAAGCCCATGACGGAGCTTAGTCCAAGCCCGCTGCCGTCGCCCGCTGCCTTGGTGGTGAAAAATGGAACTACCGCCTTGTCCTTCACCTCCGGGCTCATGCCAAAGCCCGTGTCAGAAACAGAAAGCAGGACGTATTCAATTTTCTTGGCTTCGGGTATGGATTTTACGTCCTCGGCGTCGATGAGGAGATTGCGGGTCGCAAGACAAAGCTTGCCGCCCGACGGCATTGCGTCACACGCGTTAACCACAAGATTCAAGATTGCGCTGTCAAGTTCGCCAGGGTCGGCAAACACCTCCCAATAGTGGGGAGAAAGGTCTGTCACCAGCGAAATATTTTTGTTGAGCGTTCGCTCCAAAAGCTGTCGCGAGCCCTGAATTCGATTGTTGACGCTCAGCTTCACAGGCTCAAGGGAGCTCTTTTGCGCAAAGGATAACAACCGCTTGTTCAGGCTTGCACCGGCCTCTACTGCCTCAAGAGCTTCATATAGAAGATCTGTTATGCGTGCGCCTGATCCCTGCATCGTTGCAAGCTCCAGATTTCCACCAATGACAGCCAAGAGGTTATTGAAATCATGGGCCACGCCGCCTGCAATTTGACCAATGGATTCCAAGCGCTGAAATTGGGCTAATTCCCTCTGCGCCTTTTGGCGATCATGCATTTCCTGCTCCAGTTCACGTGTGCGCCTGGCCACACGTGCCTCCAACTCCAAGTTGGATTTCGCCAGCTTCAGCTCCAGTGTCTTTCGCTCGGTGACATCGTAGTTCACACCGATCATCGACTTTGGTCTGCCGTTTTCGTCGTGATTAAGCGGACATCCCTGACCAACAAGCCATCGCACGTCCCCATTCGGATGGATCACGCGGAACTCTTGGCGAAACGGTACGTTGCGTGCAATCGAGTCCTCGTTTGCTGTTGTCACACGTTCGATATCATCGGGATGGATGTTCGCTAACGCTCGTCTGACGTGCATCGGCCCCGCAGTTTTGGGAAGACCAAAGAGTTCGAATTGTCGGGCGCTCCATTGCAACTTGTCATTCGTCAGATTCCAGTCCCACGTTCCCATTCCTGCAGCTTCATAGGCTAGTCGCAGGCGGGTTTCGCTTTCATCAAGCGCATTTTGTGCTTGCTTGATTGCGGTGATGTCGTGCCCTTCAGGCACGAGCGACACAACAGTCCCGGCTTCGTTGAAGATCGGCGTCAGCGAAAAACCGATATCCATGATCTCGTCGTTCTTGCCGGTAACCTTCGCTTCGAAACGCGTAGCTTCACCGGATGCGCCCTTTCGAATGGCGTTCTTGAGGGCAGAGCGAGAATCCTGACTGCTGCGCCACCATGGCGTCTCCCAGAAGGGCGTGCCGACAATCTCGTGCAGGCTGACACCTATGAAATCGAGCGCGCTTTGGTTGGCATCCAGCAATCTCCCATCAGGGGAGAGCAGGCCTATGAATCCCTGTACAAGATTATAGATCGCGCGACTTTGGTCGATGCCGGTTTTGGTATCGGATGACGACAGCATCTATTTCCCACCGATGCAAAACAATCATTCTCTTGTTAATATTCGATAGAACATCAAGGCAAGTCCTCTAACCGCTTGCCTTCATCGGTGTGTTGACATGGATCAATGTTGCACAGCTTGGCATCGTGCGCGGTTGTTGAAGCTGCCTTTCGCGTGACGCGTCGGCGTTTTCTGCGCAACCTGCGAACGGCGGTTCCCCGCGGTCAGCACCGCTTGGCTGCGCACCGCAGCAGCGACCTTGCAAAGGCCACTTCCTGCGAATTTCTGCCCTTGGAGGTGAAGGTGGCCAACTCCTGCTTCCCCCACGCGGGCATTCTGTTTGCCGCAGTTCCGGTGCAGACGAGTTCCGCCGATATTCGTCGCAGTTCATCCTTCCGTCCCAAACCATTTCAACACCGGCACCGATCCTCAAACCGACACCTCCCCAAAGCTGCAGCGTGCCGCCGCTCTTGCCGTGTGGAGCAAAATTGGCGCGGCTGGAGCATGGCTACACTGGCCATGAAGAGGCTGTTTCGCATTTGTCTGACGCCACCCCAAGACCACTATTGGAAAACGAGGAGTGATCAGACACCCCGGTCCGGCGCATCCTTGAGCGGCGTGTCATCCCGGAGCGAGATTGCCTGTCGCTCGATCATGCGATGTACCTTGGGCCGTTCCTTGCCGCGATGCAGCTTCAACAGCCGCTCATAGGATTCGGCATCGGCTTGGGTGCGGCGCTCGTTGTGGCGGACATATTCGACCCAGGTGGGGACGTGATAGGTTTCAGTCCAGACATCTGGGTTTTCAAGATCTCTGAGTAGCGCCCATTGTTTCGCCCCATCGCGAATTCTGATGCGTCGCCGCGCGTTCATCGCGGCCAGAAATTCAGTCACGTCCTCTTGGGCAATTTCATAATCGACCATGATCATGATCGGTCCGCTACGTTGTTTCAGATCCAGTCGAAGGGAGGGTTCGGTGAACCTATTGAGGGGACTGAGATTGAGATCGGTGGAAGCTGGCAATGGCACGGCGATGCCCGCCAAGGCTCCAAAGGTGAGCAGGGCGGCTGCCACCAACATTGCGCGGTCGGCACCGAAGGACTCGGCCAGTGTGCCCCAGACCCAACTTCCCCCGGCCATACCGCCAAACACGCCCGTCTGATAAAGTGAGACGGCCCTGCCGACAACCCAACGCGGCGTGGACAACTGGATCGTGGAATTGAACAAAGACAGAGCCACCACCCAACTTGCTCCGGCAAGCAAGAGTGCGGCGCCACTGAACGCATAGTGACGACTGAGCGCCAGTGTGATGCAGCTGATCGCAAAGGTGATGAACGCCGCTTGTGTAATGCGCTCGTTTTGAAGCCTTGCCCGCAGGCGGGCATTCAGCAGCGCGCCGCACACTGCGCCAGCTCCGAAACACCCCAGCAGCACGCCATAGACAAAGGCCCCGCCCTGCAGCAATTCCCGGACAATCAATGGCAGAAGCGCCAAGATCGCGACGGCGGATAGACCAAACAGAAAGCCGCGAAAGATCACTTTCATGATGTTTGGCGACATCGCGACATAGCGCAGGCCTGCGGAAAATGCGCTGCCCATTCGTTCGCGCGGCAAGTGCCGCCTCGGCGCGGACGGCTCCCAGATCCACAGCGCGGCAATGATGCCGACATAGCTGAGTGCGTTCACAGTAAACGCGGCGGCAGCGCCTGCGATGGCCACGATCGCCCCGCCCGCAGCAGGCCCGACGCTGCGCATCAGGTTGAAACCCACACTGTTCAGTGAAATCGCCGCCGACAATTCTTCGCGCGAAACAATATCGCCCATCGATGCCTGCCAAGACGGATTGTGCAATGCCGTGCCACATCCGATCAGGAATGTGAATCCCAGCAATAGCCAAGGTGATAGAAGCCCCTCGAAAGCCATGATGGCAAGTATGACCGACACCATCAGCATGAAGGATTGCGCGATCAGCATGACCTTGCGGCGGTCGAAATTGTCCGCGAACACGCCTGCCAGCAATGAGAAGATCATGATCGGCAGGGTTACTGATGACTGAACGAGCGCCACCATGCTTTGAGACTGGGTCAACGATGTCATCAACCAAGCCGCCCCAACCGCCTGCACAAGCCCCCCGAAATTCGAGGCAAGGGCAGCAATCCAGAGCATCCGGAAGGTCTGGTTGCGAAAGAGCGTCAAGGTGGATGTGCTCTGCGGCACCAGACGCTCCTTTTCGTGGCCAGAAACTATGACTCTTGATACAGCCGTCACATGGCCTGGGCAAGCTGACGGTCGATATCACCCGACCTGGAATGGTTCGCAGCCCATGGATGGCAGCCCGGGGGTCACGTTCATTTGAGGAATGTTCCAGCGTTGTGGATCCGGTCCGCTGAACAGCCCATTCATTGGTCTGTTCGAGCAAGTAATCTCCGACAAGACGGGCGATGGCACTGTCAGAGCAAACCAGCTTGAAACGGGCAGGGTGGATCTGGAGCGTTCGGCCATGACCAAACCTGATCCAAGTCACTACCTAGAACGAGCCGCGAGATCATTCGTCTGACGGTGATGCTTTACGTGCGGTTACTGCTGTCCCTTCGGAATGTGGAGGACTTGCACCACCAACGCAGTATCGATGTCAGCCACGAAGCTGTTAGATATTGGCGGCATCGGTTTGGTCACGATGTTCGCCGCCGAGGTCTGAAAACGGCGTATTGCCGAAATGAAATCAAGCCGCTGGCAGGGGCGTCAGAATGAGGTCTTCGTGAAGATCAACGGCGCGCAACACCCCCCTCTGGCGAGCGGTGGATCAAGGGCGAATTGTTCGAAAGCGGTGTCACAACGCGCCGTAAGAAGACATCTGCGTTGAAATTGCCCAGGAAAGCACTGCGCTGATGGCCGCACAAAGTGATCATCACCGGCAAGCGACGGTCATAGGGTGCGGCGTCACTGTCCATTAGGTGGCTGGTTTGAATTTATCTGACAACACAAATCCCACGCAAGGAATGGTCAGACGCGCCGCCCCCGCCTGTCTGGACTGCACGGATCACGGCAACCTCGACCCGCCTAAGCCTCGCCGCGCGACACGCTCAACGCAAATCGGCAAGAGCGTTCATCCCCCGGACCACATCATTCAGCAGGATTTCCGTTGCCCGCTCCGGCTCCTCGAACAACGGGCTATGGGCGGAACTCTCGAACACATAGAACCCCTTTGTCGGTGCCTGGATGGCTTCGAAATAGGCGCGTGAGAGCGTAGGGTTGGCGGTGTAGTCGTGACGGCCAACGAAGAAGTAGACCGGCACCTCAAATTCCGTCAGCCGCACTTGGAGGTCATCTCTCAGCAGGTTCTCCCAGAAAAACGGTCGCGACCAGAGCTTGCCGCGCCAGACGTTTATCTTGTCCATGACGGTATAGGCGCGCTCCCGCCAGACGGGCAGAAAGATGCCCGTTATGACCGAGTCGATGTCGCGCGTGTGTCCGACACCCGCACTGTGCATGGCGCGGTCACGTACCCGCATCCATGCGGGCGATAGCCCGTCTTCCATGCTGACTGGTGCGGCCTCCAGCCTGCGGACCATGGCCCGGTCGCCGCGCGCCCGGTAGGCGCTGAGAAGATAATCATGGGCCATCACCTCGGAGCGGAGCTGATTAACGATCTGGGCCATGCCGACATAGGCAAGGAAGCGGTCCGGCGCAGCGGCGGCCACTTGAATACCGAGGTAGCTGCCCCAAGAATGGCCAAACAAAAGGATCCTGTCCTGTCCGAACCGCGCTCGCAGGTAATCGGCGACTTCGATCGTGTCCGCAATCATCTGCTGCATGGTCATGGTCTCAGGCGGAATATCAGCCGAGAAGGACATCCCGGCCCCACGCTGTTCCCACCAGACCATCGTGAAATGGTGCTCAAGCCCCGTGGGATAGTTCTGTTCCATGAAGAACTCGGTCATCCCCGGGCCGCCGTGCAGAAACAGAAGGACAGGGTTCGCCGGATCGGCGCTCTGGATGAACATGCCCTGCGGTATGCCGCCGATCTGGACGCTCACGCGCTCGGACACGCTTCCGGGTATGATGGCATCCTCGGCGTCGCGCAGGGGCGCGGGGTGACCAGCGCTGACCGCGATGATCGCCGCGATCCCGATCATCAGAATTCCCGCAAGGACCACAAGAACGGCTACCACTGCGCGCTTGAGCCGCCGTCGCTTGCGGTCAGCCGCGTCGTTCCCGTGTGTTTCGTTCCTTCCCATGGCCGCACTCCAATTGCCTCGGACCTCACGCCTGAGCCGCCTTGGCAAGGTGGTGCTGGCTGCGCGAGAAGGGCCCAAGTTGGTCCCGCTCCGGCCGGTCGGCGTCTTGACCGTTCCACTTCACGGCTCCGTCACCCTCAGGACCAGTTTGCCGCTGACCGCTCCGGCCTCAACCCGTTCATGGGCTTCGCGGACCTTCTCCAGCGGAAGGACTTCCGCCACCACCGGGCGTACCCGCCCCTCGACCAGCATGTCGAAAAGATGGGCCAGATCCTCGCGGAACCACTCGGGATGCTTCCGCCGCATCGCGCCGATTGAATAAAAGGCCGTTGCGTGGCCGTTCGGCAGCCAGTCCCAGAGCTTCAGTTTGATGAAGTCGAGCGGAATAGAACCGCCCCGTCCCAGCACCTCGTTCTGAAACCCGAAGGCCACGAGCATACCACCCGGCTTGAGCGCATGGAGTGACCGCGTCAGGCTTTCTCCGCCAATAGGGTCAAAGGCGACATCGACGCCATCGCCAACCGTCGCGCGCAGTGTTTCCTCGGAGGCGTCGGCGGCAAGCGGGGTGGCACCGAGGCTGCGGATCAGCGCATGCTTGTTTGCGACGTCGGTGCCGATGGCGGCGATCCCGGCATCGCGCGCCAGTTGCAGCATGGCAGTTCCCACCGCACCGCCCGCCCCATTGATCAGAAGGCTTTGGCCCGCCTTCATCTTCGCCACGCGGGTGAGCATCTGGTAGGGCGTCACCGCAGACAGGATCATGCCGAGCGCATCGATTTCCGACACGCCTTTGGGCACTGCTGTGAGCCGGTCTTCAGGCAGGCACATGTATTGCGCATAGGCACCGATGGTGGTCAGGTCCGCCACCCGGTCGCCTTGGCGGAAGCGGGTCGCGCCGGGACCCGTGGCATCGACGAGGCCGACCATGTCGTAACCGGGGGTGAAAGGCGGTGTGTCCTTCACGTCCGGATACATTCCCTTGCGTATCATCACGTCAGTGAAGGCCGCGCTGGTTACCAAGACGCGGACGCGAACCTCTCGGGGACCGGGTTCGGGCGGGTTTGCGACGGTCTCGATCTCAAGGTTTTCGGGACCCCCGAAGGCCTTCAGTGTTACGCGGGTGTAGGGCATGGAGATTCTCCTGAAAGCGTTGGTCAGGGATGCGCGGTCCCCTTGATGAACGCGCTGATCTCGCGGTTCAGATCGGCGTCGTGGCCGAGCCAGATGTGACCGCCGTCGGGATAGATAACGAGGCGCGCGCCGGGAATACGGTCGACCAGAATCCGCGCCGTGTCCGCCGTGCCGAAGAGATCGTCGTCGCACGACAGGATCAGCGTCGGCACGGAGATATCTTCGAAGGTGGTTGACGTCGGGGTTCCGGCCCAGAAGCCGTCGGCCCGCAGACCATCGGTCTTGCGGCTGATCGGCATCAATCCTTCGCGGATCAGGTCGGCCCGGCGCCGCTCGTCGGGGGGCACTCTGGCCAGAAGGGCCGGATCTGTGGCGAGAAGCGTTCGCAACAGCGTTTCCGGAGCGAGTGTCGAGAAGGTCCAGAACCAGACGTCCGAGTTCAGAACGCGGGCGACAGCCAAGCGCTGCAGCGCGGTGAATTCCACCGGATCTCGGCCCGTCAGGTTCGCGGCCGGCACGATGAGGACGAGATGGGAGCAGCGCGCCGGGTGGCGCAGGGCGAATTCGGCGGCCGAGAGCGCCCCCGCCGAGCCCCCCGCCACCGCGATCCGCTCAAGGCCGAGATGGTCGAGCAACTCGACGAGCACATCCGCCTGATGGACGGGCGAGGCATCGTCGGGGAAGGTACTGCGCAAGTAGCCGAAGCGAGAGGGGGCGATAATCTGGAAGCCGTCCTCACAGAGACCATGGGCAAAGAGAAGGCCTTGGTCGAAGCCGCCGCCGGTCCCGTGAATCATCATTAGCGGTATCCCGCGCCCCATGATCGCGTATTCGACCGACCCGGCCCTTGTCTCGATCATGTTGCTACGCCGGGCAAGGCGGAGGCCTGCCGCTGCGATCGTGGCGCGACAGTCGCCGATCCCCCAAGCCCCCCCCGCGAGCGCAATGCCGCCGAGACCGGACAGCAGGGCGCGTCGGGCGATCATGTCACAACCTCCTCGTGCCACGGCCTAACGTTCCCTTCCGCAGCAACGAGACCAAGCAGAATGCAGCGGGTATCGCCGTGCGCCCATCCCGTGTCGGCTTCGAACTCGGGTTCCATGCCGGTCACGAAGGCTATGAGGCCTTCCGGCGAAATCTTCGCTACACCGACCGCCATCTGTGTCCACGAAACTTGGAAATCGGGCAGACTGCTGTGATCTGGTAACGCGATGAGCCCTGATACCTCAGGAATGCCGAAACGCGTCTGGACGTCTTTGAGTGTCGCGTCCGGTCGGGCAAAGGGACCGGCGGCGTCCTGCACCTTTGCCAGAGCGATCGAGCCTGCGACCATGTCGGCTGCAATGTGTATTGCGCGCATGACCTTACTCTGCAGCCTTGGGAACGAACGCGTGGTTTTCTGGCACGATCTCGGTCACGGCCCCTTCACGCGCAAACATCGTGTCGCGGTTCCACCACACGACGATGATGGCCACGATCACGAGGATGATCGTGTCCCAAGGCTGTGCATCGGGCCAGAACGGGTTGATCAGTTGCCAGTGGAACAGCATTGGCCAAAGCAGGCTGCCGTGGGTGTCATTGAAAATCGGTGTGACCAGAACCGCAAGCGTCACGTTCCCGATGAAGAAGGGAAGGAATTGCCAGTCGGCATAAACGGTGCTGGACAAGAAGAATGCTGGCAGGTGCCAGAAGCCCCAGATCGCACCAATGATGAGGCCCGCCCAGATCGGGGCCATGTGCCGCTGCAGCAGGGGTTGCATCACGCCACGCCAGCCGAGTTCTTCGACTGGACCCAGAAGCAGCATCATGAACAGGACTGCCACGACCAGGCCGAAACCCTCGGGTGGCAAAGGCGCCAACACCGAACCGCCCTTGATAAGCGACCCCATCACGAAGACGAGCGGCACGACGACCGCAATGAACGCCGCCCAGCCCAGCGAGCATCGCCAGAGCAGCAGCCGGTATAGAAAGGCACGGAGGCCCGCTTTGCCGGAATAAGCAAACACGACCACGAAGGCTGCGATTGCGGGCGACCAAGTTGCGAGGAAGAAGACGGGGTGCGAACCGCTGATCTCGCCAAATGTGATGGCGGCCATCTCGGGGGCGAGGATGTAGGCCCCAATCAGGCTCCAAGTGATGAAAAAGGAGATGCCGAGAAAGACGAGGAGCGCCGATGCCGGAAATACTGGCGACGAATTTGAGCGCGTCTTGATTTGCATTGGGAAACTCCGAGGACCGGAGGAGTCCCTTGGCAGTAGTCGCATGCAATGTGAGGTGATTCGCTGACTAGGATCAAAAGGGCGCGCATCCTGCAGCAGTGCGTTATCAAGTGGTTCCTTGCCTTTGGCAGAGGGATCCGTCTTTAGGCGGGCAGGGGGGTGCGCAACCTCGGCCGACGACAAAACGCGGCCCCTTTCGCCATTTCAGGAGGGCCCCGAGATCATCGCTTGGCGGAGATGGCATAATTTCAGCTCCGGCTGTCGCTCCGGCACGCTCAGGATCAACCACACGAGTGCACGGCCGACATAAGCCACGAACGAGCCTGATGTTGGTGGTTTCGGTTTGGGTTGATGTCCGCGTCGGAGATCAGGAAGCGGCGGGCTCAAGGTCTGAACTCAAGCCGCTGGCGGTGTCATCGGGATAGGGTATTCGGCAGGGTGCTGAAAAGCTCTGGCGCCAAACGCCGGGATAAGAAAGCTGCGCTGAAATTCTTAAGGAAAGCACTGCGAAAAAATGCAGCTGGCCTGAAGTGATCTTCAGCGACAAGCTTTGGTCATATTGTTCCGCTCAAAAAGAGCTTGGAGGCGCCCGACGGCAGGAAACTGGCCGCTTGCTCCACACTCGGCCGGAGAATTCGCACCTTCCGTTTCGACAGCGGGAACAAGCGATGCCGCGGTTCCCGTTGATGCGGGGTTCGCAGGAATTCCTCACCGTCCCTGCATCTGTCACCAGACATTTCAATCATGAAAGCCACCTGTCCAGCCCCGACGGTTTCAAGCTGACCTGCGCGTTGCTCTATTTGATTGGCTCGGTCTCTGCTCGGAGGAAAGCGGCAACCACTTTGCATTGTCGGAAACTGGTTCGCATTCGTCGAACACCACCCATCGCCTGCACAGCGGTTCAGGTCAGGCGGGCGGGGAACCCTTCGGCACGCAGGTCGGTACCGAGCGCATCCTCCAGAAGCTTCACGATCTGGGTAGATTGCGCCTCGCCGCCATAGACTGCCTTACCCTTCAGAAAGGTCTGCGCCGTCATCCCGGCCAGATCAAGTGGCACGCCGAATTCGCGACCAAAGCCCATGGCAAAACCCAGATCCTTGAGCGCCAGATCCATGCTGAAGGCGATGTCGTAGCTGCCATTCAGGATCAATTGCCCTTCGGTCTCATGCACGAAGGACGATCCCGAAGAGGCTGCGATGGCTTCCCACGCGGTCTTGAGGTCGAGGCCGCCCCGCTTTGCCAGCATCAGCGCCTCGCCATCGGCCACCAAATGGATGAAGGCCAACATATTCGTGATCACCTTGATGACCGCAGCACTGCCCAAGGGTCCCATATGGAACAGCCGATTGCCGATCACCTCCAGCGCGGGACGGTGTAGCGCGACCAGATCGGCATCACCCCCGACCAACACGGTGATTTCGCCGCGTGCGGCCAGATGCACACCACCCGTGACAGGTGCCTCCAGCAGGCGCACGCCTGCGGTCTCTGCGATTGCGCCAAGTCGCACAATATCGTCTCGCCCCAACGTGGAATTCTCGATCCACGTGGCCCCCTGTTTCATGTGCGGCAGGATTTCGGCCAATACGGCCTCGGACACGGCTGGTGAAGGCAGGCAGGTGAACACATGATCGACCACCGCTGCAACTTCGCCAGCGCTATCGGCGACTGTGGCGCCCATCTCGTGCAGCCGTTCCAATAGGCTGGCATCGCGATCATAGACAGTCACCTGATGCCCCGCCCGCAAAAGGCTTGCTGCCAGATGACCTCCAAGATTGCCCAAACCGATATATCCGTAATTCATGATCCGTATCCCACCAGCGCCTTGATTTCGCAGAAGTCGTGAATGCCCCAATCGGCATATTCGCGACCGTTGCCCGATTGTTTGTAGCCGCCGAAGGGGGCGAAGGTGTCCCAATCGGGGCCGTTGATATTGACTTGTCCGGCGCGTAGCCGCCGCGCGACGGCCCTGGCCTGATCGGGCGGGCCGCTTACATAGGCGGCAAGGCCATAGATCGTGTCATTAGCCATTTCGATGGCCTGTTCTACGGTGTCGTAGCCGATCACCGACAGGACGGGGCCAAAGATTTCTTCGCGTGCGATTGTCATATCTGGCGTGACATGGCCGAAGACCGTGGGCCGCACGAACCAGCCGTGATCCAGCCCGATGGGCCGCCCGGGTCCGCCTGCCGCAATGGCCGCTCCCTCGTCGATGCCGATCTGGATCAGCCGCTGCACCTTGTCGAATTGCGCGCGCGACACGAGCGGCCCCATGGTCACGTTCGGGTCGTTTGGATCGCCAATGATCACGCCCTCGGCTGCGGCGCGCGCCGCCGCAAGTGCTGCGTCCATCCCGGCGATGGGCACGAACATGCGCGTGGGTGCGTCGCAGCTTTGACCTGTATTACCAAAACACGCCAACGTGCCGTCATGGACGGCTTTGAGCAGATCAGCGCCCGGAAGGATAATATTGGCGGACTTGCCGCCCAATTCCTGCGCAACGCGCTTGACTGTCGGGGCCGCAGCCTCCGCCACCGCCACGCCCGCGCGGGTTGATCCGGTGAAAGACACCATATCAACCTGTGGATGTGCGGCCAGACATGCGCCGACCTCGGGCCCGGTGCCGTTGACAAGGTTGAACACCCCCGCAGGCACGCCTGCAGCATCGCAAAGCTCGGCAAACAGAAGCCCTGAAAGCGGCGCGATTTCCGAGGGTTTCAGCACCATGGTGCAACCCGCTGCCAGGGCGGGGGCGACCTTGCACATGATCTGGTTCATTGGCCAATTCCATGGCGTGATCAGTGCACAGACCCCGATCCCCTCACGGATAAGCATCGTGGTGCCGCGGGGTTCCTCCCACGTGAAATTGCGTGCAGCCGCGATTGTGGTTTCCAGATGGATCTGCCCTGCCCATGCCTGTGCCTCGCGCGCGGCGGTGATGGGCGCGCCCATCTCGGTCGACATGACTTCAGCGATTTCGTCGAAGCGGGCGCAGTATTGGGCAAGGATCGCTTCCAGCAGCGCGATCCGGTCGGCGACGGGCCAGCGGGAGAACCCGTCAAAGGCCGTCCGCGCGGCCATCACCGCAAGCTCGGCATCGGCTGACGACCCCAAGGCTAGCTGACCAAGAACCGCGCCCGTAGCGGGGTTTTCGACGGCCAAGGAACCGCCGCCAAGCGGAGCCTGCCATACGCCGTTGACATAGGCCTGCGAAAGACGGTGCAACATCACCGCACGCTCAATTGAAATAGATGTTGAAGCGCGCGCGGATTGCGGTGTCGATCTCAGGCGAGACCTGACAGCCCGCGCTGGCCAAAATTGCGTTCTTGCGCCGGATCGCCGTGTCAAGCAGCAGCGGCCTGCCTGCCTCGACCCATTCCTTGGGGCTCATCCGGTTGCCGACCTTTGGGTAGACATATTCCGTCTGCATCAGGCCCAGCGTCTGTTCTGTGCCGAGGTAATGACCTGGGCCGCCCAGACAGACCTGCTTCATTGCATCGATTGACGTGGAATCCTCGGTCACGTCGATGCCGCGCACCAGCCGCATGGCTTGGCCCAACAGGTCGTCGCCCAGCACAAGACTTTCCAGACAGAAGCCCAAGAGCGACGCATGCATCCCCACGGCCTCGTAACACAGGTTCAGGCCCGAAAGCCCAGCCAGCGCATTGGTGATGCCCTGTTCCCAGCCCGCCTGCATGTCGGGCAATTTGGAGTCGGAAATGCCGCTCGCGGCACCCCCCGGCAGGTCGTAGAAGCGGTGCATCTGCGCGCAGCCTGCCGTCAGCAACGCCTGTTCGGCCGAGCCGCCGCTCATCGCGCCGGTGCGCAGATCGCTCACAAAGGGCCATGTGCCGAAGATCGCTGGTGCGCCCTTGCGGATCGCGTTGACATAGACCACGCCGGCGAGACATTCTGCCACCGCCTGAACGATGGTCAGCGCAATGGGCGCTGGCGCGGTCGCGCCTGCCTGACCCGCCGAGAGCAAAAGCATCGGCATGCCGCGCCGGATGCAATCCTCCATGGTGATGCAGGATTCCTCGGCAAATTTCATAGGGGGCACGACGAAGCAGTTTGAATTGCTGACGAAAGGGCGTTCCAGCCATTTCTCTTCGCCGCCTGCCACCATGTGCAGCATTTCGAAGCAATCCGCGACATGCGCGGGGTCGCTGAAGGATGTTCCGACATGCTTTTTGGTGCCCGCGAGGCAGGCATAGAGCGTGTTGAGG
Source organism: Paracoccaceae bacterium (assembly GCA_017854585.1). GTDB lineage: Bacteria > Pseudomonadota > Alphaproteobacteria > Rhodobacterales > Rhodobacteraceae > JAFMHK01. The sequence continues at coordinate 41,480 of JAFMHK010000020.1, read as the reverse complement.
TCCATCTCGCGATTGTCCTTCACGTCGCGGCAAACCATCGTGCGTTGAAAGAAGTGGATATTGTCCAGATTATCCACCAACCGCGCGCCGTCATACAGGTCCTGAGCAGTAGATTCGCGATAGTCATGTGTGACTGGGTCAACGATATGTACGGCGGCCCCGGCTGTACCGAAATGCACATTGGTGCCGCTCAGATGCATGTCATGCTTGGAGTTGCGCGCATGAAGCGTAATATTGCGCGCGGCGACCGTCAGCATGTCTTCGACCAGCGCGCGGGGAAAACGGATGCGTCCATCATCGCCCAAAATGGCGCCTGCACCCGTAAGGATTTCGACCCCCGAGGGCGGCGCATCGGCCAGACCGATCACCTCCAAAGCCTCAAGTGCACTTTGGTGAATTTTCTGGACGCTCGCATCGCTCATCGGGCGGTATTGACCGCCCGGCATACCGGGGCGGATGGGCCGTTTGTCTTCCGCCAAGGGAGCCGCGCGCAGTGCCACCCGAGCTGCGCGCCCGCCCGAACGCCGTGCGCGCGTGGGTTCAGATGTCTCACCAATCTCCAGCATCTCGTGGTCCGCCATTTGACTGCCTGTTCCTGTTGCCCTGACCCGGTTTAGGGGCCCGGGGCGGTTACATCTTCACCCGCTCCGACGCGGGGTCATACATCGGTGCAAGCGAGGCCACGGCCCTATGCCGCACGCCTGCCACCTCGATTTCGTACGAAGAGGCCAGCACCTCATCAGCGCTTTCACCGGGGCAGGGAACATAGCCCATCCCGATCGCACCGCCCAAGGCATGGCCGTAATTACCACTCGTTACCGGCCCCACGATCCGCCCCTCGCGCAAGATCGCCTCGTTATGGAACAAAAGCGGCTCGGGATCTTCGAGCCGGAACTGCACCATGCGGCGGGCCAGACCCGCGTCTTGCTTGCGCAAGACGGCATCGCGCCCGATGAATTCGTTCTTGGACGTCTTCACGGCATAGCCAAGCCCCGCCTCAAGCACATGGTCCTCATCGGTGATATCATGGCCGAAATGGCGAAAGGCTTTTTCGATGCGGCAACTATCCAGCGCATGCAGCCCGCACAGCTTCAGCCCATGATCGGTCCCGGCATCGGTCAATGCTTCAAACACATGTGCGGCCATGTCGCTGGAGACGTAAAGTTCCCACCCCAGTTCACCCACGTATGAAATACGGTGCGCGCGCGCCAAGCCCATACCGATCTCGATCTCGCGCGCGGTGCCAAAGCCAAAGCCCTTGTGGCTCAGATCATCGGGGCTGACCCCCTGCATGAGATCGCGCGCCTTGGGTCCCATGACGCAAAATACGGCCTCTGCGGCGGTCATGTCGATGATGGCGATCGCATGATCGCCCTGATGGCGGCGAAGCCACGCCAGATCGCGTTGCAGCGTGGTACCCGGCACCACCAGAAGAAAGGCGGTTTCCGATAGGCGGGTGACCGTCAGATCGCTTTCGATGCCGCCCTTGGAGTTGAGCATCTGGGTATATACGACCCGGCCCGGCGCCACGTCGATCTGGTTGGCGCAAACCCGGTTCAGAAAAGCGCAAGCCGCGCGCCCTTCGACCCGGATCTTGCCAAAGCTGGTCATGTCGAACAGGCCCACACCCTCGCGCACCGCCATGTGTTCGGCGCGCTGGTTGTCGAACCAGTTCTGACGGCCCCAATCATAGCGGTATTCGCGGGGTTGGTCGGCATCGGCGAACCAGTTCGCGCGTTCCCAGCCTGCTACCTCCCCAAAGACAGCGCCGGCGGCCTTGAGATGCGCATGGATCGGGCTGCGCCGCACGTCGCGGGCGGTTTCGACTTGTCGATAGGGCCAGTGATCCGCGTAGAGCAAGCCGAGTGTCTCGGTCACGCGCTCTTTCAGATACCGGCGGTTGCGCTGGAAGGGTTGGGCACGGCGGATATCTACTTCCCACAGATCGAAGGGTGGCTCGCCTTGCGTGATCCAGTGAGCCAATGCCATGCCTGCGCCGCCCGAAGACACGATCCCGATTGAGTTGTAGCCCGCCGCGACCCAGTATCCGTTTAGTTCAGGAGCCTCGCCCAGATAATAGCGATCATCCGGGGTAAAACTTTCGGGGCCGTTGAAAAAGGTATGGATGCCTGCGGTTTCGAACATCGGCATGCGTTTCGTGGCCATCTCGAGGATCGGCTCAAAATGCGCGAAATCCTCGGGCAGGGCGTCGAAACAGAAATCCTCGGGAATGCCGCCCATGCCCCATGGCTTGGCGCGTGGTTCGAACGCCCCCAGCATCATCTTGCCTGCGTCTGATTTGTAATAGGCGCATTCGTCGGGCACCCGCAGCACGGGCAAATGTCCAAGTCCGTCAATGGGCTCGGTGACGAGGTAAAAATGTTCGCAGGCATGCAATGGCAGCGTGACCTTGGAGGCTGCGGCAAGATCACGGCCCCACATGCCGCCGCAATTGATGACGATATCGGCTGCGATATGGCCAGTCTGGCTGCCGTTGTCCCAATCGACACCGGTCACGCGCGTTCCATCATCGGTCACGCGCGTTACCTTGATCCCCTCGATGATCTGCGCGCCGTTCATCCGCGCGCCCTTGGCCAGCGCCATGGCGATATTGGCCGGGTCACATTGCCCGTCGCCCGGCAGGTGCACCGCGCAGGTGACATCGCCGATCTCGACATGAGGATACATCGCGCGCACTTCGGCGGTCGTGATTTCCTGCACCTCGACACCAAAAGTCCGCGCCAGCGTGGCTTGGCGCAATAATTCCTCGCGCCGGTCCGCTGTCAGCCCCAGCGAGATGGAGCCGACCTGGCGCATGCCTGTGGCCACGCCTGTCTCGGCCTCGAGGTTTACGTATAGCTCGGCGGAATATTTGGCCAATCGCGTCATGTTCTGGCTGCCACGCAGCTGTCCCACCAGCCCCGCCGCATGCCATGTGGTGCCACTCGTCAGCTGCTTGCGTTCCAGAAGCACGATATCGGTCCAGCCCAGCTTGGCCAGATGATAGGCGACCGAGCAGCCAGACACGCCACCGCCGATAATGACCGCGCGTGTATGCGAAGGGGGTATTGCCATGGATCAGGCCCTCAATCGGTTGTTATCGGGATCCCAGAGCGGGCCATCTTCTTGCACCACGGCGCGGCATCGCTGGCCGTAGATATCGATTGTGATCTCGGTGCCGGGGAAGGCCAGATCGGCGCGCAGCATCCCAAGGGCAATTGAGCCGCCCACCCTGTAGCCCCAAGCACCCGAGGTCGTTTCGCCGACGACTTGGCCGTCGTGCCAAAGCGTCGACATATAAGGCGCATCAGCTTTGCCTGCATCGACGGTTAGCGTGACGAAGCGTTTGGTCACGCCGGCCTGCTTTTCCGAAAGAAGGGCGGCCTTGCCGGGAAAAGCCTGAGGTTTGTCGAAACGGATGAAGCGATCAAGTCCGCCTTGCAGAAGGCTGTAGTCGGTCGAGAGGTCGCCCTTCCATGCACGGTAGCCCTTTTCGATGCGCAAGGAATTAAGCGCGAACATGCCGAAGGGTTTCGCTCCCTGCTGCAATACCGCCTCGTAAATTGTTGGAACATGCCCGTTTTCTGCATGAATTTCCCAACCAAGCTCACCTGCGAATGAGACGCGCGCCAGTATGCAAGGTCTGCCTGCGACGTGGGCCTGCTGATGGCTGAGCCATGGCAGCGTCAAATCCGCATCTGTCCCGATGGCTGTGAACAGCGCGCGAGATTCGGGGCCGGTGACAATAAGGGTCGACATCTCGCGCGTGCGATCGATCAGCGTCAGCCCCGGCGCAAGATCACGCGTCAGCCATTCGTAGTCATGCCATTGCGCGGTGGCGGCCGTGATCAGGGTGAAATCATCCGGCCCATTGCAGGCCACCGACATCTCGGTCACGATCCGGCCGCGATTGTCGGGGAAATAGGCAAGGTTGAGGCGACCGGGTTTCGGCAGGCCGCCCGCGATCTTGCCCAAAAGCCAATCACCAGCAGCCTCGCCGGTCAGGTGAAAACGTGAAAACCCCGGAAGGTCCAATACGCCCACATTATCGCGCACCGCCTCGCATTCTTCGCGGATGCGCGCCTCCCATGGGCCGGTGCGGTTCCATGTCTGGGTCGCTTGTTCGGATACATCATCGCCGGGGGTCGCGAACCAGTTGGCGCGTTCCCAACCCGCATAGGCGCCCATCTGGCCACCAAGATCCTTGACCTTGTGATGGGCCGGCGAAAGCTTGCGGTCGGGTGCCGCAGGCCAGCGATGCCATGGGAAATGCATGCCATATTCATGGCCGTACACCTCCATCCCCTTTTGCACGCAGTAGTCGTGATCCGTATAATCGGTGAAGCGGCGCGGGTCGCACGACCACATATCCCACTCGGTCGCGCCCTCGGTAATCCATTCGGCCAGCACTTTGCCCGCCCCCCCGCCCTGCGCGATACCAAAGGTAAAGACACAAGCCTCATAGGCATTGGGTACGCCGGGCATCGGGCCGATCAACGGGTTGCCATCGGGTGCATAGGGGATCGGGCCGTTGATAACACGCGCCAGCCCGGCCTCGGCCAGAATGGGCACACGCGCCATTGCATCCTCGATCTGGAACGACAGCCGGTCCAGATCGTCGGGATAAAGCTGAAAGCTGAAATCCTCGGGCAGCGGGTCCGAAGGGTCGGCCCAATGCGCCCGGCAGGGGCGTTCATAGGGGCCAAGGTTGAAGCCGGTCTTTTCCTGCCTCAGGTAGTAGGAGCTATCGACATCGCGCAGCAGAGGCAGCTTGTGTCCGGCTTGCCCGGCCCAGTCCCGGACCTCGGGCACCTCGTCGAAGATCATGTACTGATGGCTCATTACCATCATCGGCACGGTGCGCCCGCCATAGGGTTTGAACCATTCCCCGACGCGCTGCGCGTAATAGCCTGCGGCGTTCACCACGATCTCGCAACGGATATCGCCCTTCTCGGTATGCACGATCCATTCGTCATTCTCACGGCTGACGCCGGTGGCGGGGCAAAAGCGTGCGATAGTTGCACCCAGATCGCGCGCGCCCTTGGCCAAGGCTTGGGTCAACTGTGCTGGGTCGATATCGCCATCGGCGGGATCGTACAGGGCCCCCTTGAGATCGTGGGTTTCGATGAACGGGTATTTGCCCTTGATTTCGTCGGGCGTCAGAATTTCCAGCGCCATGCCCTGATGCAGCCCCATCCCGCGGGCACGGGCGAATTCCTGCATCCTCTCTTCGGAATGACCCAGCCGGATCGAGCCGGTCACGTGGTAATTCATCGGGTAGTCCACCGCCGCGCCAAGGCCGCGGTAAAGCTCGGTGGAATAACGTTGCATGTTCATCAGCGACCAAGAGGTCGAAAATGTCGGCACATTGCCTGCCGCATGCCATGTTGAACCTGCGGTCAACTCGTTCTTTTCCAGCAGAATACAATCGGTCCAGCCCGCCTTGGCCAGATGGTAAAGCGCGGAGACACCCACGACGCCGCCGCCGATGATCACCGCGCGGGCCTGTCCCGGTATCTCTGACATGACGCGCCTCTCCCTTTTACCGCCAGAGCACTATCCGCGCACGATGATGGTAGTTCAATTCGTTGTGTAGATGTGTATTGATCGGGAAAACCGATTAGAGGTCGTAGATGAACCTAGAGCAGATTGAGACGTTTCTGGACCTGTGCGAGACGCGCAGCTTCAACCAAACGGCCAACCGGCTGGGGGTGATGCAATCGACCATTTCGGGCCGGGTTCGCGCGCTGGAGGAGGCGCTGGGCTGCAAGCTTCTTGAACGTAGCCGCGCGGGAACCGCGCTGACGACGGAAGGGCTGCGCTTCGAGCCGCATGCCCGCGCGCTGCGCAATGGCTGGACCGCAGCCGGTCTGGCCGTGCGCGGTACGGGCAATGCGGCGATGGCGATGCGGATCGGCATTCAGCACGATCTGCTGGGCGATCAGGTTGTGGCATGGGTCAAGGCGGTGCAGGGGGCGGTGCCGGATACGGCGCTTTACGTCGAGGCCGATTATTCCGCACAGATGTGCGCCGATGTCCGCGACGGCCAGCTTGATCTGGCGATTCACTATACGCCCAAGCCCCATCCCGATCTGCATTTCGAAACGCTGGGCGAAGTGAGCTATCTCATGGTCTCGACCGAGGCCGATGATCTGGTGGCGGTGCGTCCCGACAGCTACATACTGCCCAACTACGCCCCCGCCTTTTCCGCGACCCATTCGGCGCTGTTACCGATCTTGTCGGTCGGGATCGTCTCAAGCGGACAGAACGCGGTGATCCGAGGCCTTTTGACAGCACTGGGCGGCAGCACCTATGTGCTGCGCGAAACCGCGCTTGAACTGGAACGCGCAGGGCTGGTGCGCCGCGTCGCCCGTGCGCCGCGTATCGATCAGCCGGTCTATGCCGCCGTCCACCTGCGCAACCGCCACCGCGGCGCACACCGGCGTATCCTCAAGGCGTTCAAGGCGCATCTTCTGGGCCCAAAGCGCCTGAGTGATCAGGGCGAGGCGGATTCGGCCAGAAGCCATGCGACGCAAACCACGATTTCGGGGCGATGATTGTTGCCGGCATGACGCAGCACAAGGTGATGGCCGAGACGTTCGGGCAGTGCGGCGTCACAGGCCAATACCAAATCACCGCGTGCAAGATAGGGCGCAGCAAAGATATCCGCCACTAGCGCATGACCTTGCCCGCTCTTGGCCATCTCCAGCGCGATCAGCGATTGATCGACCACGCAGATTGGTTCGGGCAGCGGCTGGCCGGGCGCGTGATCTTGCTGAAACTGGGCCCATGTGTCGATCGCGCCCGTAATCTCGATCAGTGGGCCTTGCAGGATCTGTGATACTGGCCCGGCCAACTCTGGCACACAAACCGGCACGACACGCCCTTTGCGCAGCGGGATGATGGTGCCATCCGGCCAGGTGCCGTCGCCGTAGCGAATGTCGATGTCGATTGGATCGCGCCCGCCACTTTCCGACCATGAGGTCGATAGCAGCCTGAGATTGATGTCAGGGTGCAGGCGGCGAAATTTCTCGATCCGTGGAACAAGCCACAGCATGTTGAACGAACTCAGACAGCGCACCGTCAGGGTCGCGGGACGGCGTTTGCCAAAAATGCTCGCCGTGCCCGTGTCGATGACAGCGAAAGCCTTGGTCACGATTGGCAGATAGGTCTGCCCGGGTCGTGTCAGAACCAGCATCCGTCGTTGCCGCTCGAACAGCTTCTGGCCCAACTCGGCCTCAAGCGCGCGCACTTGGTAACTGATGGCCGATGGGGTCAGCCCCAGTTCTTGGGCCGCTCGGGTGAAATTGCCCAGCCTTGCGCTTGCTTCGAATGCGCGTAGCCATGGCAAGGGGGGAAGATGCGCGAACATGCATGCAAACTACAAATTTTTCTTGTGTTGTCGCGAATTATTTTTCGCTATGTGCGACGCCCCGCGCGTGCGCAATCTGGTGCCTGCGGGACGGAGAAGGTCGCAATATGCAAACCCATGATTTTGTGATCGTCGGTGGTGGTTCGGCGGGCTGTGTGCTGGCTGAACGGCTGTCACGGTCGGGGCGGCACACGGTGCTTCTGCTTGAGGCGGGGGGAAGCGATTGGTCGCCTTGGATCAGCATGCCGCTGGGTTATGGCAAGCTGTTCTACCATCCCCGGCTCAACTGGCAATTCAAAGGCGAGGCGGAGCCAGCACTTGCTGGACGCGAAGGCTACTGGCCGCGCGGTCGCGTACTGGGCGGATCCAGCGCCATCAACGCAATGGTCTATGCGCGCGGCCTGCCCAGCGATTTCGACGATTGGGAAGCGGCCGGTGCCACCGGTTGGGGCTGGCAGCAAGTCGAACAGGTCTATGAACAGATTGAAACCCGTGTTGCCCCGGATGGGTCCGAAAACGGCACTGGGCCGCTGCATGTGCAGGACGTGTCCGATCAGATCCACGTGGTGAACCGGCATTTCTTTGCCGCCGCCGATGAGATGGGACATCCGCGCAGCGACGATTTCAATGGCGCCTCACCCGAGGGGGCCGCCGTCTACCAGATCAACACCCATGGCGGGCGTCGCGACAGCGCGGCGCGGGCCTTTCTGGCGCGCGCGCGGCGCAGGCCGAACCTGCGGATCGTTACACATGCGCTGGTGGACAGGATCGGGTTTGACGGCACGCGCGCCGTATCGGTCACCTTTTTGCGGCGCGGGCGGTCGGAAACGGTCAGGGCCGGGCGCGAGATCATTGTGTCGGCGGGTTCGGTCGCCTCGCCGCAGATTCTGCAACGCTCGGGACTTGGCCCTGCCGCGATCCTGCGCGCGGCGGGGATTGTTCCGTTGGCAGATCAGCCACATGTGGGCGCTAATATGCAGGATCATCTTGGCATCAGCTATTTTTACCGCGCGACCGAGCGCACGCTGAACAACGAACTGGCCCCCCTGACCGGTAAAATCCGCGCGGCATTGACCTATGCACTGTCTCGGCGCGGGCCCTTATCGCTGTCGGTCAACCAGTGCGGCGGCTATTTTCGCTCTGATCCGGGTTTGAACCGGCCCGATCAACAGCTTTACTTTAACCCCGTGACCTACACGACCACGCCAAACGGCAAGCGGGTGATCATCAACCCCGATCCATTTCCCGGCTTCATCATCGGCTTTTCGCCCACGCGACCCACCAGCCGGGGCACGATTTCCATTGCCTCGGATGATCCCATGGCCCCCCCCGTGATTCGGCCCAATTCGCTGGCGACCGAGGAAGACCGCGCAATGGCAATTGCGGGCGGGCGGCTTTGTCAGGCGCTGTTGCGCAGCAAGGCGCTGTCAGGTTTGATTGCGGGCGGCCTTGATCCCATTGATCTGCGTGAGATGGACGATGCGGCCATCCTTGCCGATTTCCGCGCCCGCTGTGGCACGGTCTTTCACCCCGTCGGCACGTGCCGCATGGGGCAAGATGCGGCGGCGTCCGTGGTCGATCCGGCCTGCCGCGTGCATGGGGTTCTGGGGCTCAGGGTGGTCGACGCCTCGGTCTTTCCAAATGTCACCTCTGCAAACACTAATGGACCCACGATGATGGTGGCCCATCGTGCTTCTGACCTTATCCTGGAGGGCACATGAGTATTCCCTATTCCGCCTCGGGCGCGGTGCCTCTGAAATCGCCGCGCGGTCAGGATGACACTGGCCCGCGCATCACCCGGATTGAAACCTTTGCTACGCCGCTGATCGGTTTCGTCCGGGTCACCACCCAAGACGGCGTGCAGGGTTGGGGGCAGGTTTCAACTTATAACAGCGATATCACCTGCCAAATTCTGCATCGGCAGGTCGCCCCTTGGGCGCTGGGGCGGGGTGCTGATGCGTTGGAGGATGTGATCGCTGAAATCCCGCTGCGCGAACACAAATACCCCGGCACCTATCTGTGCCGCGCTATGGCGGGTCTGGATACCGCCGTCTGGGATATGCGGGGCAGGGCGGCGGGCAAGCCCGTGGCGGCATTGCTGGGCGGGTCGGCGGGGCCGATACGGGCCTATGCCTCATCGATGCGGCGCGACATCACGCCGGAGGCTGAGGCCGCACGGCTGATCGCCTTGCGCGATGCCCTTGGGTTCGATGCGTTCAAGGTGCGGGTGGGTGCCGAATGCGGGCAGGATATCGATGAATGGCCCGGTCGAACCGAGGCGATCATCCCTGTGATCCGCAATGCGCTGGGCGATGAGGCGGCGCTTCTGGTGGATGGCAATTCCGGCTTTTCGCCCGCCCGCGCCGTTTCCGTGGGCGGCATGCTGCAAGATCATGGTTATGAGCATTTCGAGGAACCTTGCCCCTATTGGGAACTGGAACAGACCGCCGAGGTGGCCGCCACGCTCAGCATCGATGTGGCGGGCGGCGAGCAGGATTGGGATTTGCAGAACTGGAAGCGCATGATCGCGCTGAAATCCGTCGATATCGTGCAGCCCGACGTGTTGTATGTGGGTGGCATGATCCGCGCGATGACTGTGGCGCAGATGGGGGCGGCGGCTGGCCTGCCTTGCACGCCGCATGCCGCCAACTTGTCGATGATCACGATCTTCACCATGCACCTGTTGCGCGCAGTGCCCAATCCGGGCCGCTATCTGGAATTGTCGATTGAGGGCGACGATTATTACCCATGGCAGCGTGATTTGTTCCTGAACGATCCCTATCGGGTCACCGATGGCAGGGTCGCGGTCACCGATACGCCCGGTTGGGGTGTTGAGATCAACCCCGAATGGCTGGCGAAATCGGCCTATACCGTCAGCGATTGGTCCCGCTGAGGGACCGGCGCTCGCAACTGCCGGGGGGAAAGGCCGAATTCGCGGCGGAAACTGCGTGTCATGGCCGAGGCATCGCCATAGCCGACCCGCCCCGCGATCTCCGCCACTGAAAGCGCCGTGTCTTGCACAAGCCGATAAGCCTCGGCCATGCGGATGACGGCATAAAGACTTTGTGGCGACCGGCCCGCCGCCGTCATGCATCGGTGCTCCAGCCCGCGCTGGCTCAGGGCCAGACGGCGGGCGACCTCAGGAATCGGGAGAGGCTGTTCCAGATGCCGCCGCATCAGGGCGGCCGCAGCCCGAACCACACGGTCGCCTGCAACACCCGGCAAATACGGTCCTGCGCCCGGTCGCTCGCCATGCATGAATAGCGCCCCGACATCGAGGCTGAGCATCGGGCCGTGGTGCCGGGCGATCAACTCCAGCATCAACTCCATGGTGGTGGTCGCCCCTCCGCAACTCAACCGATTACGGTCGATCACGAAACGGTCGGTCACCACGTCGACTTCGGGATAGGTTTCCTCGAACTCCGTCAGCACATCCCAATGCGAGGTGGCGCGGTATCCCTCCATCAGGCCGGCCGCTGAGAGAAGAAGGCTGCCTGTGTCGAGCCCGACAAGGTTGTCGCAACGCCTGGCCGCAGCGCGCAGCCGCCGCAAAATCGAGGGGCGTGCAAAATCGCGGTGCCCATAGCTGGGCATGACGCAGAGATAATCGGCGCCGGGCAGGTCCGACAAGGCCATTTCCGGTGTCACGGGCAGCATGCTCGATGACAAGACCGGCCCCGGTTCCAAACCCACAAAATGCCACTGATACAGGGGTCTGCGCGAGAGGGTATTTGCCGCACGCAAGGGTTCGACCGCATTTGCAAGGCAGAGATTGGAGAAGTTCGGAAATAGCAGTAGCGCGATTTGGCGTTGCATCGGAAATTTTCGAACCCTGCATGATATTGAACAAACTCAGCATGATGTATCCAGCTTCCGCTTTCTAGCGTTTTCCTCAACGTGCAAGGGAGGGTGACGCGGGTGGAATTCGGACTTAGCCCCGAACAGGAAATGATCGTCGACACGGTCCGCAGCTTTGTCGAAGCCGAGATCTATCCCCATGAGGCCGCGGTGGAACGCACCGGGGTCGTGCCCGCCGAACTGGCCGCCGATCTGCGCGCCAAGGTGCTTGGTATGGGCTTCTGGGCCTGCAACTTTCCGGAATCGGTGGGTGGCGGCGGGCTGAACCATCTGGATTTCACGCTGGTCGAGCGGGAACTCGGGCGGGGGTCCATGGCGCTGACGCATTTCTTCGGACGGCCGCAGAATATCTTGATGGCCTGCGAGGGCGCGCAACGTGAGCGGTATCTGTTCCCGGCGGTGCGCGGCGAGCGAATGGACGCGCTGGCCATGACTGAACCCGATGCGGGCTCGGATGTGCGGGGCATGAAATGTGCCGCCGTGCGTGATGGCGGCGATTGGGTCGTGAACGGGACCAAACATTTCATTTCGGGCGCAGATCACGCCGATTTCTTCATCGTCTTCGTCGCCACTGGCGTCGATGATACCCCCCATGGCCCGAAAAAGCGGATCACCTGCTTTCTGGTCGATCGCGGGCACCCGGGCTTTTCCGTGCGCGATGGCTACAATTCGGTCAGCCACCGGGGTTACAAGAACTGCGTCCTCGAATTCGACGACTGCCGCCTGCCCGATGCGCAGGTTCTGGGCGCGGTCGATGGCGGGTTTGACGTGATGAACACATGGCTTTACGCCACACGCCTGACGGTTGCGGCGTTTTCGGTGGGTCGCGCGCGGCGCTGTTTCGATATGGCCGCCGCATACGCCGCCGAGCGCAAGCAATTCGGGCAACAGATCGCCAAGTTCCAAGGCGTCAGTTTTCAGATCGCCGACATGATCACGGAAATCGATGCCGCCGATTGGCTGACGCTGTCGGCGGCATGGCGGCTGGATCGGGGCCTGCCCGCCAACCGCGAAATCGCGAGCGCAAAGCTTTACGCCACCGAGATGCTGGCGCGGGTGACGGATACGACCCTGCAAATCCACGGCGGGATGGGCTTGATGGACGATCTGCCGATTGAGCGCTTCTGGCGTGATGCGCGGGTTGAGCGGATATGGGATGGCACATCGGAGATTCAGCGCCACATCATCGGGCGCGAGATTTTCCGCCCGCTGGGGGCCTGAGGTGGAATCGCTCTCGCGGCTGTTGCGACCTGCCTCCATCGCCGTGGTGGGCGGGGGGGTGTGGTGTGCCAATGTGGTCGCGGAATGCCGCAAGATCGGTTTTTCAGGCCCGATCTGGCCCGTACACCCCTACAGGCCCGAGATTGCAGGCCTGCCGGCCTTTGCATCCATCGACGCGCTGCCCGCCCCCCCGGATGCCAGCTTCATCGGCGTGAACCGTGCAGCCAGCATCGAAACCCTGCGTGCGCTGGCCGGGCGAGGGGCCGGGGGTGCGGTGTGCTTCGCATCGGGCTTTCGCGAATCCGCGCATGAAACAGAGGATGGCCCCGCGCTTGAGGCGGCGCTGGTGGCTGCGGCGGGCCCCATGCGTATTCTGGGTCCCAATTGCTACGGCTTTTTGAACCTGCTTGATGGCGCAGCACTCTGGCCCGATCAGCATGGGGGGCTGCGCGTGGATCGCGGCGTTGCGCTGATCACGCAATCTTCCAATATCGCGATCAACCTGACGATGCAGACCCGTGGCCTGCCCATTGCTTACGTGGTGACGGTGGGCAATCAGGCGCAGACTGGCATGGCCGAAATTGCCATGGCGCTGCTGGACGATGACCGCGTGACAGCCCTTGGCCTGCATATCGAGGGGATCGGCGATCTGGCCGAGTTTGTAGCAATGGCGGCATTGGCGCGCGCGCGGGGCAAGGCCATCGTCGCGGTCAAGGCCGGTGCATCGGATCAGGCACGCGCGGCGGCGGTGTCGCATACTGGCGCGCTGGCTGGCAGCGATGCCGGGGCAGATGCGCTTTTCGCACGCCTTGGCATCGCACGGGTCGCGGGGCTGGCGGAGCTTCTGGAAACACTCAAGATCTTGCACGTCGTCGGGCCGTTGACGGGCAATACTATTGCCTCGATGTCGTGTTCTGGTGGCGAGGCGGGCTTGATGGCCGATGATGCCGCGCGCGCGGGGCTGGTGTGCCCACCACTGACGCAAGATCAGCATTACGATTTGCGCGCGGCCCTCGGCCCCAAGGTGGCGCTGGCTAACCCATTGGATTATCATACCTATATCTGGGGCGATCTTACCGCTATCACCTGCACCTTCACCGCGATGATGGCGCCGCATCTGGCGATTGGCGTGGTGGTGCTGGATTTCCCGCGGGCTGATCGTTGCGATGGCGCGGCATGGACTATTGTTGTCGATGCGGTGGCCACCACGATTGAAACAACGGGGCGGCCCATGGCGATCCTGTCGAGTCTGCCTGAAACCATGCCCGAAACCGCCGCACAGGCGATGATCGCGCGCGGGATCGTGCCGCTGTGCGGCATGGCTGATGGTCTGGCGGCGATTTCCGCGGCCGCGCGGATTGGGGCAGTGGGCCCTGCATCTGCGGCGCTGGTTCTGCCGGGGCCGGAGCCACTCAGTCCGCGTTTGCTGACCGAGGCTGAGGGTAAGGCCTGTCTTGACCGCTATGGGGTGCCGGTCCCTCGTGGTGTGCGGGCCACCACGCCATCCGAGGCGGCCCGTGCCGCTGAAGTCATCGGTGGTCACGTGGTGCTCAAGGCGCTGGGCCTTGCTCACAAGACTGAGGCGGGTGGCGTGATCGTGAACCTTTCAAGCCCGGACGCGGTCCGCGAGGCGGCCGAGCGGATGAGCGCCCCCGCCCTTCTGGTCGAGGAGATGGTGGTCGGCGGCGTAGCCGAGATATTGATCGGTATCCTGCGCGACCCAGCCCATGGCTTCGTGGTGACATTGGGGGCCGGAGGTGTTCTTGCCGAAATCATGTGCGATACTGCATCGCTACTCATGCCCGCCAGCGGGCCGCAGATCGCCGCAGCGCTTGACAGATTGCGTATAGCACCGCTTCTGTCTGGGTATCGCGGTCAACCTGCCGCTGATCACCGGGCCCTTGTTGCGACCATTCTCGCCGTGCAGGACTGCGCCATGGCCCATGCCGACACGTTGTTGGAGTTGGAGGTCAACCCGATTATTGCCACGCCCGACCGCGCCGTGGCGGTGGACGCCCTTATCAGACTGGGAGAGATGCGATGAACGACACCCCGATCCGGACGATGCGCCGGGGGGCCGTGCTTGAGGTCACGCTGAACCGTCCCAAGGCCAATGCGATCGATTTCGCCACCAGCCGCATCATGGGCGAGGTCTTTGCCGAATTCCGTGACGATCCCGAACTGCGGGTCGCCATCCTGACGGCGGCGGGAGAAAAGTTCTTTTGCCCCGGATGGGATCTGAAGGCTGCGGCAGGTGGCGAGGCGGTGGATGGCGATTACGGAGTCGGCGGCTTTGGTGGCCTGCAGGAATTACGCGGGCTGAACAAGCCTGTGATCGCGGCGATCAACGGCATTTGCTGCGGCGGCGGGCTGGAGATTGCGCTGAGCGCTGACATCATCCTTGCAGCCGACCACGCCACATTCGCGCTACCGGAAATCCGGTCTGGCACGGTGGCCGATGCGGCTTCGATCAAGTTGCCAAAGCGTATCCCTTATCATATCGCCATGGAATTGCTGTTCACCGGGCGCTGGTTCGATGCCGCCGAGGCGGCGCATTGGGGGCTCGTGAACCGGGTGCTGCCTGCCGCGGATTTGATCAAGGCCGCGCGCGACATGGCCGATGATCTGGCCGCGGGCCCGCCGCTTGTCTTTGCGGCGATCAAGGAAATTGTCCGCGAGGCCGAAGGAGTGGGGTTTCAAGACGCGATGAACCGCGTGACCAGAAGTCAGTTAGAGACGGTGGAACGCCTTTACCGCTCCGAAGATCAGAAGGAAGGCGCCCGCGCCTTCGCCGAGAAACGC
Organism: Paracoccaceae bacterium; assembly: GCA_017854585.1. GTDB lineage: Bacteria > Pseudomonadota > Alphaproteobacteria > Rhodobacterales > Rhodobacteraceae > JAFMHK01. The sequence continues at coordinate 26,227 of JAFMHK010000020.1, read as the reverse complement.
GACCCGATCTGGAAAGGGCGCTGATGGATTTTCGTAAGATCATCCCCATTGATATAAGATCGTTCGGACGAAAAGCCGCAACAAGGGAAGGGAATTAGAGATGCCGCTGAGCATGACCCGCGAGGTCTTCATCACTTGCGCCGTAACTGGATCGGGTGCCACCCAAGACCGAAGTTCCCATGTGCCGCGCAGCCCCAAGGAGATCGCCGACAGTGCGATCGCGGCAGCGCGCGCAGGTGCGGCCATCGTCCATTGCCATGTCCGCGATCCCGAGACCGGCGTGCCGTCGCGGCGGCTCGATCTCTATCGCGAGGTTACCGACCGGATCCGCGACGCTGAGGTGGACGTGGTTTTGAACCTCACCGCGGGGATGGGGGGCGATATTGTGTTTGGTCCGCCCGACGCGCCCTTGCCGCTGCGAGAGGCCGCAACCGACATGGCAGGCGCGGCGGAACGGATGGCCCACATCGCTGCGTGCCTGCCGGAGCTTTGCACGCTTGATTGTGGCACGATGAATTTCGCCGAGGCCGACTATGTCATGACCAATACGCCCGGCATGCTACGGGCCATGGGGCGGATGATGACGGATCTGGGGGTGAAGCCCGAGATCGAGGCGTTCGACACCGGCCATCTTTGGTTCGCCAAGGAGTTGGTGAAAGAGGGGGTTCTGGACGCGCCGGCGCTGGTGCAACTGTGCATGGGGGTGCCTTGGGGCGCGCCAAACGACCTCAACACCTTCATGGCCATGGTCAACAATATTCCGGAAGATTGGACCTTTTCCGCGTTTTCGCTGGGCCGCGACCAGATGCCTTATGCTGCCGCCTCGGTGCTGGCAGGGGGGCATGTGCGGGTCGGGTTGGAGGACAATATCTGGCTCGATAAGGGTGTTTTGGCCACCAATGCGCAGCTTGTGGAGCGCGCGGTGGGCGTGGTGGAACGCATGGGCGCGCGCGTGATCGGACCCGCCGAGGTGCGTGAAAGACTCGGGCTGGTGAAACGGGCCCCGAGATGAGCCGACGGGTCGTCATCACGGCAGGGGCCAGTGGGCTAGGTCTTGCCATGGCCGAGGCTTTCGTTGCGGCGGGCGACCGGGTCGCGGTCTGCGATGCGGATCCCGACGCGGTGGCAAAGGTGCCGCCGACGATCCGTGCCGCGGTTGCGGATGTGACCGATGAAACCGCCATGCACGCTTTTCTAAGCGGGATCGAGACTGATTGGGGCGGTGCCGATGTTGTCGTGTCCAATGCCGGGATCGGTGGCCCTGCGGGGCCTATCGAGGATCTGAGCCTTGAAGATTGGCAGCGCTGCCTGTCCGTCAATCTGGATGGCGCGTTTCTGACCTGTCGCTGGGCGGCGCGAGTGATGAAAGCGCAAGGCGCGGGGCTGATCGTGCTTACCAGCTCTGTCTCGGGGCTGTTCGGGTTCCCGTGGCGCACGCCCTATGTTGCGGCGAAATGGGGCATCGTGGGGCTGACCAAGGCGCTGGCCTCGGAGCTTGGGCCATCCGGCGTGCGGGTCAACGCGATCTGTCCCGGCGCGGTTGAAGGGCCGCGCATGGACCGCGTCGTCGCGATGGAGGCAGAGGCGCGTGGCGTCTCCGAGGATGTCGTGCGCGAAAGCTTTGTCGAGGGGGTGGCCCTGCGCCGCTTCGTGACTGCAGAAGAGGTCGCGGCGATGGCGCTGTTTCTCGCCTCGCCGGGTGCGGCGGCGATCAGCGGGCAGGCGCTGGCTGTGGATGGACATACCGAAAGGACAACATGATGGGACGCAAGGCGGCAATCATCGGGGGTGGTGTGATCGGCGGCGGCTGGGCCGCGCGGTTCTTGCTCAATGGCTGGGATGTGGCGGTCTTCGACCCCGACCCAGAGGCGGAGCGGAAAATCTCAGAGGTGCTGGCAAATGCCCGGCGATCCCTTCCGGGCCTTTACGAACGTGCGCTGCCTGCCGAGGGGCAGCTGAGTTATCACATTGATCTGGCACAGGCAGTCATCGGGGCGCACTGGGTGCAGGAAAGCGTCCCCGAACAGCTGGAAATAAAGCACAAGGTTTTTGCCCAGATCATGGCGGCGGCCGACAAGGACGCCGTGATCGGCAGTTCAACATCGGGCTTCAAGGCATCTGAATTGAATGCGAAAGGGGCGACCGCCATTGTCGCACACCCGTTCAACCCGGTTTATCTGCTGCCTCTGGTGGAGCTTGTGGGCGATCCGGCCCTGACTGCGCGCGCCGCAGAAATCCTGAGCGCCATGGGTATGTATCCCCTGACCGTTCGCAAGGAGATCGACGCCCATATCGCCGACCGTTTCCTGGAGGCCGTCTGGCGCGAGGCGCTGTGGCTGGTCAAGGACGGTATTGCCACAACGGAAGAGATCGACGAGGCGATCCGTATGGGCTTTGGCCTGAGATGGGCACAGATGGGCCTGTTCGAGACCTATCGCATCGCGGGCGGTGAGGCGGGGATGCGCCATTTCCTTGCGCAATTCGGCCCGTGCCTCACGTGGCCTTGGACCAAGCTGATGGATGTGCCCGAGTTCAACGATGAGTTGGTCGACATGATTGCGGGCCAGTCGGATGCACAATCGGGGCATCGCTCCATCCGGGAATTGGAACGGCTGCGAGATGACAATCTGGTCGGCATCATCCGCGCGCTCAAGCGCACAGGCAGTGGGGCAGGGGGCGTGATCGCCGCCCATGAAGCGATGCTGCCGCGCATGGCAGTCGGGCCCGATGGCCTGCCGGTGACCGTCGAGATGCAGGTCCCCACCACCTATGTTGACTATAACGGCCACATGAATGAAGCCCCCTACATGGAGGTCTCGGCCCGCGCGTCGGACCGGTTCATGGAGATGATCGGCGCCGATGCCGCCTATATCGCGGGCGGCCTGAGCTATTTTACCGCCGAGAACCACATCCGATATTTCGCCGAGATCGATATCGGCGCGCGCATCACCGTGACGACGCAGGCCTTGGGCGGCGATGGGCGGAAGCTGCATCTGCTGAACAAGTTCTGGACCGGCGGGGATACACCCGCAGCAACAGTCGAAACGCTGATGCTGCATGTCGATCTGACGACGCGGCGCGTGGTGGCGCCCACAGGCGTGGTGGCCGAACGCGCAGCGGCCTACGTGGCTGCCCATGCCGATCACCCCAAACCCAATCGGCTGGTTCTCAATCAGCCCCGTGCGTGATCGGCGCCGCGCGCCTTGCCAAGAGCCGCGTCAGCCAATCAGGGTCCATCTCGGGGACAGAAGACAGCAGTAACTCGGTATAGGGTTCGTGCGGGGGCGCGAACATTTCGATCTTGGTGCCCTTTTCGATCACGCGTCCTTGCTGCATCACCACAACGTCATCGGCGATGGCGCGCACTGTCGCCAGATCATGAGTGATGAACATGTAGGCCAGCCCGAATTCCGTCTGTAGCCGGGTCAGAAGCTTCAGAATGCCTTCCTGTACGATCTGGTCAAGCGCGCTGGTGACCTCATCACAGATGATCAGCTTTGGCTCGGCGGCAAGCGCACGAGCGATGCCGATGCGCTGCTTCTGCCCGCCCGACAATTCGCCCGGCAGGCGGTCGATATAGGTGTCGGGGTCAAGTTCGATCAGGTCGAGCAGATCGCGCACGCGGGTCTCCAGCGCCTTGCCCCGCAGGCCCAGATACATCTGGGCGGGCCGCCCGATCAACTCGCGCAGGCGCAGCTTGGGGTTCAGCGCCGTATCGGCCATCTGGTAGATCATCTGGACCTGCCTGAGTTGGTCGCGTGTGCGCCCCTTCAGCGCCGGGGGCAGGCTTTCGCCCTGAAACAGCACCTGGCCCTTTTTCGGAGGCAACAGGCCGGTGATGACGCGCGCGGCAGTCGATTTCCCGGATCCGCTTTCGCCGACCACGGCGACGGTGCGACCGGCATGGATGTCGAAACTGACATCTTCCAGCACATTGACGGTGCCATAGGCGGCGGTAACGTTACTTACCGACAGGATCGGCTTGCCGGTCGCTGCGGGCTGTTCGGGGCGGGCAAACGTCCGCACGGCCCAAAGGCTTTTTGTGTATGCCTCGCGCGGGGCGTCCAGCATCGCGCGGGTTTCGGCCTCCTCCACCTCTTCGCCGCGCAGCAGTACCTTGATGCGGTCGGCGGCCTGCGCCACCACTGCCAAGTCGTGGGTGATATAGATCGCAGCCGTGTCGAACTGGCGCACGATATCGCGGATCGCGGCCAGAACCTCGATCTGGGTCGTCACGTCCAGCGCAGTGGTCGGTTCGTCGAAGATGATGAGGTCGGGCCGACACGACATCGCCATGGCTGTCATCGCACGTTGAAGTTGACCGCCCGACACCTGATGGGGGTAGCGAAAACCGATCCCGTCGGGGTCCGGTAACTGCATCCTCCGATACAGGTCGATCGCATCCTTTTCGGCCTCTTCACGTGGCATGACGCCGTGCGTCACGGGTGCCTCGCAGTATTGGTCGATCAGTTTGTGGGCTGGGTTGAAGCTGGCCGCCGCTGATTGCGCAACATACGCGATGCGTGCGCCCCGCAGGTCGCGCAGCGCCCCTTCGGAGGAACGACGCAGGTCCAAGCCGTCGAAATCGATCGTGCCACCGGTGATGCGGCAGCCATCGCGGGCAAAGCCCATGGCGGCAAGTCCCACGGTGGATTTGCCCGCGCCGGATTCGCCGATCAGCCCCAGCACCTCGCCCTTGTGCAGCGTCAGGTCGATGCCCTTGACGATCTCGGTCCATGTATCACCCGAACGCCCCTCGATTCTGAGGCCTTCGATCTTCAGCAACACGTCGCGCGTCATGACACTCATCCTTTCAGGCCCGAAGCGCGGTGCAACTGCCAGTCGACCACGAAATTCACCGCCACCGTCAGAAGAGCAATGCAGCCCGCCGGCAACAGTGGCGTCACGTCGCCGAAGGTAATCAGCGTTGCATTGTCGCGCACCATCGACCCCCAATCCGCCGTCGGCGGCTTGATCCCAAGGCCGAGAAAGCTGAGCGATGAGATCGCGAGGAACACAAAGCAGAACCGCAGCCCGAATTCGGCAACCAGCGGCGCCATGGAATTGGGCAATATCTCGCGGCGGATCAGGAACCACGCCCCTTCGCCGCGCAGCTTGGCAGCTTCGATGTAGTCCATCACCACGACGCCTTGCGCCACTGCGCGTGCGAGACGGAAGACACGGGTGGCATCGACAGCCGCGATAACCAGGATCAGAGACAGCACCGATGTGCCGAAAATCGTGAGCAGCAGAAGCGAAAAGATCAGCGCCGGGATCGCCATCAACGCATCAACAAACCGTGACAGCACCTGATCCAGCCACCCCCCCGTTAGCGCCGCCCATATGCCGAGGATCGCCCCCACGACAAAGGCCAGCGTCGTCGTGGCAAAGGCAATACCAACGGTGTTGCGTGCGCCATAGATCAGCCGCGAAAGCATATCGCGGCCGATCCGGTCGGTGCCTAGCGGATGTGCGCCAGACCATGCCTGGAACTGGCCGCCGACGATCTCACGTTCGGGAAATGGAGCGATAGCAGGGGCGCTGATGGCGACGATCGCATAGATTGCGATAACGAGCAGGCCGAAGGCTGCGGTCAGGGGAATGTCATTTGCAAGGCTGCGGGCATTGCCCGAAAGCGAGCTGCGCGCTGAGGCGCGCAGCACCCATGCTATGGCGAAAAGCGCGGTCAGTCCGAAGATTACCGAGGCGGCGAATTCCATGATCCTACCTCCGATGCATCAACCGCGGGTTCGTGATCGTCGAGAGCACATCCGCGATGAGGTTTAGCGCGACATAGGCCGCCGCAAAGATCAGGGCGACAGCCTGCACCACTGCGATGTCGCGGTTCGACACTGCATCGACCATCAATTGCCCGAGGCCGGGATAGACGAACACGACCTCCACCACGACAACGCCGGTGATAAGATAGGCGAGGTTCAACGCGATGACATTGATGATGGGGGCCAGCGCGTTCGGCAACGCGTGGCGCAGCACGATCCTCAGCGGCGACAGACCTTTCAGCCGCGCCATCTCGATATAGGGGCTGGCCATCAGGTTAATGATCGCGGCGCGGGTCATCCGCATCATGTGGGCGGTCACGACAAGCGTTAGCGTCAGGGCAGGCAGGAAGGTCATGTAAAGCCGGTCGCCGAAATCCGTGGTGGGGTTGATGCGCACCATCGACGGAAAGATCCCCGTCTGCGCCAGCCACAGCACCAAGATGTAGGCCACGAAGAACTCGGGAAAGGAAATGGCCGTCAGGGCCCCCGCATTGGCGATGCGGTCAAAGAACGAATTGCGCCAGAGCGCCGCGAGAATGCCCAGCACCAAAGAAATCGGCACCGACAGCGCGGCGGCATAAAGCGCGAGAAACACGGTATTTCCCAACCGCGTGCCGATCAGATCGGAAATCGGGCGACCATTGGATAGCGCGATCCCGAAATCGCCCGTCAGGGCACCGGTCAGCCAGTTCCAGTAGCGCAGTGGCGCTGGGTCATTCAGGCCTAGTTGCGCACGCAGCGCGGCAACCGTTTCTGGCGTGGCGGATTGGCCAAGAAGCTGTGTTGCCAGATCACCCGGCAAAAGTTCGGTCGCCGAGAAAATCACCAGCGAAACAATAAATAGAAGTCCGATCCCGAGCGAGATTCGCACGAGTATCATCCGGATCACATTTGACAAGGTCCTGTCCTCCGCATGGCCTGAAAGGGGTCTCCCCGGCGCGCATGACGCGCCGGGGAGTGTGGGATCAGGCCATCCACCAGCGCTCGACGCAGCGGAACCCGTCAAAGTTCCAGTTTGCCGAGATCCGATCCGGCGTGGCGATCTCACTCGACACGGCCATGACGTAGTTGTTGTACATCGGGATGATGGTCGAGCCCTCGAAGGACACGATCTGCTGCATATCCATGTACATCTCGCGGCGCAGCTCCTCGTTCACCTCCGAACGGGCGGCGACGAGAAGCTCGTTGAAGCGGTCGTTGCTCCAGTGGCCCTCGTTCCAGTCCGCACCGGCGGCATAGGCCGTGGTGAACATGTGGTCCTCGACCGCGCGGCCGCCCCAGTAGGTGGCGCAGAAGGGCGTGTCGCCGTTGGGGTTGAGCCAGACGTTCGACCAGTAGCCGTCGTTCGGCACGCGGTTGACGTCAAGGTTGATGCCCGCCGCGCGTGCGGTCTCCGAGAACATCGCGCCCGCGTCGACCGCGCCCGAGAAGGCCGCGTCGGCCACCGCGATGGTGACATCGAGGCTCTCGAGCCCGGCCTCGCGCAGGTGGAAGCGCGCGCGGTCGGGGTCGTAGGTCTTCATCTCCATCTCGGCGTTGAAGTAGCGGTTCGCAGGCCCGATCGGGTTGTCGTTGGAGACCGCACCGTGGCCACCGAGGATCACGTCGACCATGGCTTCGCGGTCGATCGCGTATTTCAGCGCCAGGCGCACATTGTTGTCGCTGAACGGTGTGGCACGGGCATCCATCGGGAAGCCGTAATGCGCATTGCCCGGTATCGACAGGATCCGTGCGACACCGCGGCCTTCAAGCATTCCGATGGTGGCGGGGTCGACCTGATCGATCAGATGGACCTCTCCAGTGATCAGCGCGTTCAGACGCGCCGCCGGGTCGAGGACGGACAGCAGTTCAATCCGATCAAAGAAGGCGCGGTCGGATTTCCAGTAGTTCGGGTTGCGGGTCAGGCTTGACTGCACCCCATGCTCGTAGCTTTCCACAACGTAGCCGCCGCAGCCGTCTGTCGACATGGGGTCAATACGACCGTCAACTGCCGGCATGATCGGCACGTGGTAGTCGGTCATCAGGTAAGGAAGGTCAGCGTTCGGCGCTTCCAGCGTGACGACGACGGTGTTTCCGTCGGCGCGCACGTCGGTGATCGCCGCCAGCAGCGGTTTAACCACGGAGGTGGAATCGTCGCCCCGGTGATGGTTGATCGAGGCCACCACGTCGTCGGCTGTCACGTCCTTGCCCGAATGGAAGGTCACGCCTGAGCGAATCGTGAAGACCCATGTCTGGCCGTCGGCACTGTCCCAGCTCTCAGCGATCTCGGGGGCCAGCTGCCCGTCCGGTGCAACCTCTATCAGGTAGTTGTGGCGGGCCGCTGCGAAGGTCTGGACGTAGAGGTTCTCCCAAAGGCCGGGGTCAAGGCTGTCGGTGGTCGAGCCGTGGCCGATGCCGATACGAAACGTGCCGCCGCGCGTCTGCGCGCGGGCCGGCTTGGAGGCGTAAGGCAGGATTAGTCCGGCTGTGCCAACGGCCGCCGCCCCCTGCAGCACGCCGCGTCTGGTGAGCGGGACAAAACCTTGGCCCGGCTTGTCGGATGCATTCATATTTCTACTCCCTTTGGTGTATGCCGCCGGTTGCTTCCCGCGGCTGTGATATAGCGCTCGCGATGCGGCCATACGTTCTGGCCTGCACCTGTTATGGGTTTTGGACGACAACCGCTAATCGTCAGTAGCCCTTCCAGATACCATAGTGCCCCCCTAGCCTAGGCCTTGTCACTATAGTTTCATACGGCACATTGAAAGCTGACAACGCCCGCGTCCAAACGCATAACAAAAAAATCTTCGTCAATAGGGCAAAAATATTCGCGCAAGGCGCAAACATTTCTTGCGGCCCTCGCGTCTGGGCTGTTTGAGCGGCGGCGTGCTTGGTCTGCCGTGCGGCGGGTGTCAGCAAATGGCGGGCAGTGCGGTCGGTGAGATCATTGGCATGCGCACCCCGTGCCACCAAATTAATGGATTCATGCTGGAGGGCATATCGCTCTCGGGCGGGTTTGGGATATTTGGTGCCCGTGTGTTGGCAGATGGCATAAGTTGTGAAACTCGCCTGATTTCTGACACCCATCTGTGGCGTGGCGTACCTGCATTATTCCAGCGGTCCCGAGCGGACGACCAATCCTTCAAGAAAGGAAACCCAGTGGGTGAGGCCAGCGGCGGATTCCACGACGGTTGCATTCAATCAATATCAGCCCGCCTACCATCGGTGCGACCCACATCCGTATCCGCCGTGCCGCCTGAATGCCGTTCGCGAAACACTCTGCGAACGGCCGTGATTTCGCGGGTGACCCCGGCAAGATCGCCGCCTTTCGCGCCGATTTCCGTGGCCACGAGATGTCCGCGCAGATCAACAAACCCGACCACGGCCGCTAGACCCGCCAATCGATGAGCCTGTTGTCCGGTTTCGCACCTACCGTTGTGCTTGGGGATGCGGGGCGGCCCATCAGGATCACGCGCCGGGAGCGATGGCGGCCGATCACGACTAGGGGCCGGTTCCTCGAGTCGTTGGGTGGGGTAACGCAGGCTCCCGCAATCGCCTGATCAGAGTGGGGAATATTTCTCGATGAAGGCGTCTATGGACAGCGCGCGGAAGTCCGGCAGCGCCGCGCCGAAGCGGTCGTGTGACCAGTCCCACCATGCGATTTCCATCAGCGCGTCTTCCTGCGCCTGTGTGAAGCGTCGCCGGATCTCGCGCGCGGGGACGCCGCCGACGATCGTGTAGGGGGCCACGTCCCTGGTCACGACCGCTCCGGCCCCGACCACGGCCCCCGTGCCGATCGTCACGCCCGCCGTCACGGTCACGCCGTGCCCGATCCAGACGTCATGGCCGACCGTGACCCAATGATCGCGGCGCCAGTCGAAGAACGTCTGATCGTCATCCCCAAAACCATATTGCGCGGCCCGGTAGATCGCGTGATGCTGACAGGCGCGCCATGTTGGATGGTTGCCGGGGTTCAGGCGAACATTGTTCGCGATGTTGGTGAATTTTCCAATCGTGGTCCAGATCACATGGCCCCATTCGCAGATATAGGAATAGTCCCCCATCTCGGCGCTGACCATCCGAGTGCCACGCCCGACCTCGGTATAGCGGCCAAGGGTGACATCCTCTCCCACGCTGGCCTCGGGATGCAGTGTGGGGGCCTCGGAAAGCGTCTTCGTGCTCATGGTGTCGATTTACCCGTCATGTTTTGCGCCGATGAGCCAGAGCCGGATCCGTTTCGACAGCCAGTCGATGGCGAAGATCAGAACAAGCACGTTCAGGACCACGAAGGCGACCTGATCGTAGAGCGAGGCGCGGAAGCGTTCGATAATGATCATGCCGATCCCGCCCGCGCCCACGATGCCCAGAATCGTCGCCGAGCGGGTGTTGGATTCGAGGAAATACAGCGATTGTGAGATGAAGACCGGCAGGACCTGCGGCAGGAACCCATAGCGGATCACTGCGATCGGCCCGGCCCCGGTGGAGCGGACGCCCTCGACCTGCTTGCGGTCGATATTCTCGATCGCCTCGGCATAGAGCTTGGACAGCGTACCGAGATCGGAGACGAAGATCGCCAGCACACCTGCAAGTGGCCCAAGCCCCACGGCCCGCACGAATACGAGGCCCCACACGAGTTGATCGATACCGCGCAGCACGTCGAGGATGCGGCGCACGATCTGTCTGACGGCGGCGAAGGGCATGACGTTGCGCGCCGCGAGGAACCCAACGCCAAGCGCGCCGAGCGTGCCCAGAAACGTCCCGAGGAAGGCCATCGCGAGCGTTTGAGAAATGCCGACATAGATCTGACGGTAGGCCCAGGTATCCATGTCGCGCCAGACCACGAAGTTATACAGCAGCGATAGCACCCGGTCGGAGGCGTCCAGCAGCCGAGCGAAGTCGAAATACCACATGGATGCGAAGACATAGACCACGGCAATGGCCAGAGGGGTCCACTTGCGGACCATACCCGCCGGGGTGGTGAAGGCGTCGGGCTGTGATTGCCGGGCGGCGGCGATATCGGCATCGGTGACACCGGAAAGGGCTGCGATGCTCATGAGAAATTCTCCCGTCCGATATAGCCGATGCGAATGCGCTCGGAGATAAGGTCTATGACCGTGACCGTCATGACCACAAGGATGAGGACTGCCAGAACCCGATCGTCTGAATAGAACGAGATGACCCGGTTGAGTTCCTGCCCGATGCCGCCCGCACCCACGAAGCCGATGATCGAGGAGGCGCGGACGTTGATCTCGAAGCGCAGCATTGCGTAGCTGAAGAAGTTGGGGGCGACCTGCGGGACGACGGCATAGACCATCTTCTGCATCCATGTGCCGCCCACGGCGGTGATGCCGTCGATGGGCCGGGCGGAGGCGTTCTCGTTGACCTCTGAGAACAGCTTGCCCAATGCGCCCGCCGTGTGGATGGCGATGGCGATGACGCCGGCCAGCGGACCGATGCCGATCATGAAGACGAAGACGAGCGCCAGCAGGATTTCGGGGATGCCGCGACACAACTCAAGGAAGCGGCGCGACAGGATGTAGACCCAACTGTTGGGGGCAAGGTTCGATGCCGCCGGAAAGCTGAGCACAAAGGCCACCGCCGCCCCGATCAGCGTCGCGGTTATCGCCATAAGGATGGTTTCCCAGATCAGAGCCGCATAGGTCCAGAAATCGGTATACCAGTAGGTCAGCGATCCGGGGACGGCGCGGCCTTCCTCTGTGCGCCCCGCGAAAAGGTTGGACCATTCGAGGTCGGGGATGATGGTGCCGAAGTATTCGAAGATGCGCGGCACCCCGCTGGCAAGGCGCTCGGGGTAGAATTGGCTGATCCAGACCGACAGGCCCAGACAAACCGCGAAGGCCGCCAGTGCAAGGATGTTCCAGACCCGTTTTGAGGCCCGCAATGCGGCCCTGTGGGTCTCGTAGAGTGCGACGGCATCGCGCGGAGCGCTGACCCCGCCGCCTGCCATGTTGGTGTCTGCCATGATCGCCCCCCTCAGGCCGAAACGCGCACGGCACGGGCCGGCTTGGTCGCGGAAAGCGCGGTCGAGGTGGCGGCCTCGTTGAAGTCACCGGCGTCCGCGCCATAGATTTCGCGGGCCATGTCGGTGGTCAGCAGATCGGGGGTGCCGTCGAACACGATGCGCCCGTCCAGCATCCCGATGATGCGGTCGCAATACTGCCTTGCCGTATCGAGGGTGTGCAGGTTGCAGATCACCGTGATCCCGTCGTTGCGGTTGATGTCGCGCAGGGCGTCCATGACGATCTTGGCATTCATCGGATCAAGGGAGGCGATCGGTTCATCCGCCAGAAGGATCCGCGGCTCCTGCGCGAGGGCGCGGGCGATTGCGACGCGCTGCTGCTGACCGCCGGAAAGGGTCTCGGCGCGCTGCGTGGCGGTGTGCGCCATGCCCAGACGGTCAAGCGCCTGAATAGCGAATGCCCGTTCGCGCGGGGTGAAGATCTGCGCCATCGCGCGCCATGTCGGCAGGTCATGGAGCCGCCCGGTCAGCACATTGGTCACCACGTCGAGGCGTCCGACAAGGTTGAATTGTTGAAAGATCATCGCGCAATCGGACCGCCACTTGCGCAGGTCGTTGCCCTTGAGGGCGGCGATATCGGCATCGCCAAACAGGATCTGGCCGTCGCTGGGGTCGATTAGACGGTTCAGCAGCCGCAGCAGAGTGGACTTGCCCGCGCCGGACTTGCCGATGATGCCGACCATCTGGCCGTCAGGGATCTCGAGATTGGCCGCGTTCACGGCAATATTGTCGCCGAAGCGTCGGGTCAGTTTTTCAAGTTTCAGCATCTCTGCACCCCACATGATCCTTTTATAAGAATGTGCCGTTCCGGGGCGGTGATCTGCGACCGGCCTCCCCGGAACGACGAAACGGGGCCGCTGCATGCACCGGCCCCGTCCGCGACGTCCTGATTTAGCGTTCGCCTTGCATCTCGCGGCGCATGTTGATGATCGGCAGGTAGAACTCGTGGCTGATCGGCCAGTAACCCATCGACTCACCGTCGTTGATCGCGTCGAAGCAGGCGCGGTCCTGAACCTGAAGCTGCATCATCGCACCCATCACCAGATCCTTGAGGTCCTGCGGCAGGTCGGTGCGGATCACGCGTGGGCCGTTCGTGATCAGGTTCGACTGCCAGATGATGTTGATCTCATCCATGTCGAGCATGCTGCGATCCACCATGGAACGCAGGTTGCCACGGGAGTAGCCCTGATTGATGTCGCCAACGCCCGAGGTCCACGTCACGCCTGCGTCGTACTGGCCTTGCAGAACGGCAACCACGGCCTGTTCATGGCCGCCGCCGAAGCCGGTGGTGCCGAAATATCCCTCGAGCGGGCCGCCAAGCTGCTCTGCCAACTCATAGGACGGCACGAGGTAGCCGGAGGTGGAGTTCGGATCGGCAAACGCGAGGCTGCGGCCTTCCATGTCGGCCAGATTCTCGATGCCACTGTCGGCCAGCGTGTACATCACGGAATAATAGCCGAGCGATCCGTCCGATTGCATCACGGTGTAGAGCGGCTCGACCGCGGTCTCGTCCTGCAGCACGATCCCGGCATAGCCCGAAGACCCGAGGCCCGCGAACTCAAGCTGTCCGGCCAGAAGGCCTTGCAGAACACCGGCATAATCCGATGCCGGGAACAGTTGGACATCGACGCCCAGCCGCTCTTCGAGATAGGCCTCCTGACAGGCGTGATCGCGCAGGCGGTCGGCTTCGTTTTCGCCGCCGAGCAGGCCGATGCGGAACACCGGAACCTCCTCGCGCCAGTCGGCTTGCTGGGCGAGTGCGGCTGTGGAGGTCAGTGCGGTCGCGCCCATCACAAGGGCGGTAACGGTCGGTTTGAACATGGATTGCATCCCGTTGACTGTTTTCAGATGCGGAGGCGGCGCCGCATTCGATACAGCCCACAACCCCCGTCACCTCAGACGCCTAGGCGTAGTTTGTGACCGGTCTGCAAAGGACGGGTGAAACCTTTGTGACACCCTTCCAAGCCCTTCTGCGTGCGATGATTTTTGTTATCCAGCGGGCGGAGCGCAGCTTGGATCAGGCGAAATTTGGCTGCAAAATGACCAATATTCTTGGTTTTTTGGGGATGTGTCCCGAGGCTTTGGTTCGGGGATGCCTTGTCGATCTGCGATCCGGGTCCGACATACACCCTGCTGGGGCGGAAATTTCAACGAGGCATCACGGGACATCCACAGGTCCGTTACAAAGGTGCCAATGCCAGGGGTCGCTAACTCCCAATGGACGTTTCGCCTGTGCGCCGACGATCCGTGCGACAGGCCAAAACTGCAAGGGAAGTGCCTGTCGCAGCGACGTGGGATGACCCGGAAATCGATCGCGAAAGGACGAAAAGGCGCCTATGGTGAAACCCAATGGCATCATGCATGGCAGCGCCACGATGGGGTATTTCAAAAGGCTTGTTTCCGGTGTCCCACATGGCGGGAGCAGGCGCCCCTGTTGTCTTTTGTGGCGTTGGTTTGGTCGTCGGCATCAACCAGGAACGCCTGACAAGAGACTGTTTCAGTATATAGCCATTAACCGCGTTGCGCCGGTAGGCCGGTACTTGCCATGCGCATGACGGACGAAAAATCCGGGTCTGCTACAACGCCAGTTGTCTGGCGTCGTTTGCCCGCCGGCGTATGGGCGATTGGCTTCGTATCAATGTTGATGGACGTCTCGTCGGAGATGATCCATGCCCTTCTTCCAATTTACCTCGTGGTGGGCCTGGGCACGACGGCGTTGACGGTCGGCATCATCGAGGGGATCGCAGAAGCGACGGCAGCGATTACCAAGGTCTTTTCCGGCGCGCTGAGCGACCGTATCGGACGGCGCAAGGAGTTGGCGGCGCTCGGCTATGGGCTTGCGGCGCTGACCAAGCCGATCTTTCCGCTGGCGCCGACGGTGGGCTGGCTGGTGGCATCGCGCTTTGTCGACAGGGTTGGCAAGGGCATCCGGGGCGCGCCACGTGATGCGTTGATTGCCGACATCGCACCGCCCGACCTGCGCGGCGCCGCTTTCGGGCTGCGGCAGTCGCTGGACACGGTGGGGGCTTTCATCGGGCCGCTTCTTGCCATCTGGCTGATGTGGCTTTTTGCGGACGATTTCGCCTCGGTGTTCTGGGTGGCGGTGATCCCTGCCTTCGCGGCACTGGCGTTGATTCTTGTCGTTGTGAAAGAACCCGAGCGCCCGGCGGGTCTTCGCAAGGTCCGCAACCCGCTCAGCCGCCACGAACTGGCCGGATTGGGTGCGATCTACTGGTGGGTCGTTGCGGTGGCTGCGGTATTCACGCTGGCCCGCTTCAGCGAAGCCTTCCTGATCCTGCGGGCGGAAAGCACGGGCCTGACGCTGATGTTCGTTCCGCTGGTGCTGGTCGTGCTGAATATCGCCTACGCGCTGTCGGCCTATCCGGTCGGGGCATTGTCTGACGGGGTCAACCGGATCGCGATACTGATCGCCGGTCTCGCCTTGCTGATCGCAGCGGACCTGACGCTGGCCTTTGCGCCGGGATTGCCGGGCGTATTGGCGGGTGCGGTGCTTTGGGGGCTGCACATGGGTTTCACGCAGGGCATTCTCGCCACGCTTGTCGCTGATAGTGCGGCGCCAGAGCTTCGTGGAACGGCATTCGGCATGTTCAACCTCGTCACTGGTGTGGCTCTTCTCGCCGCCAGCATCATAGCTGGAGGCCTGTGGGACGCCTTCGGCGCAGAGACGACCTTTCTGGCCGGCGCGCTGTTTGCATGTGTGACCATTGCGGGGCTGATCCCGCTGCACGGTCGATTGGCCAAAGGCGGCAAGTTGGCGAAAAACCGCCCGCCGCCCGCCTCGCCGGACTGAATGCCTTGTCCGCTTGACCGAGGCGTGCCCTTAGCCATCAACCAGCGAACGATCTGATAACAGCTTACAAGGGGACGATCCGGCAATGTGGCCTGCTTTTCCGCGTTGGCTATGAAGCTGCGGGGATTGGAGTTAGATTTGCACAAACCAGTTCCGGAAAAACCATGACGCGCTTTCGCAGTCACCCTGAGTCGCACTTTATGACGTTTCTTGTGCTGTCGCCTGCGATGCTGGTTCGCGATGGCGCTGACGGCCCGAACCGAAAGATTGGAGAAGGGGGCGGCATGACTGCATCAGGCGGTTGGCGATGCGCCGCGAACCGGCAGAGGGCACAAGATGCCTCGTGGCGCAGCTGAGATCGTGACCCGGAGCGGCGATGCGACAATGCTCGCGGCGCAGCTTGACTCTGGCCCGAATGGGCTGACGACGGGGACGGCCGCGGCACGGCTAGCTGAACGAGGACCCAACAGCGTTGACGAGGCGCCGCATCGCGGCGCACTGCGCCTTGTCGCACGCCAGTTCGAAAATCCGATTGTGTTGATCCTTCTTGTCGCCGCCACAATCTCGCTGGTCCTGCGCCAATGGATCGACGCGGGGATCGTTCTGACGATCGTGATGGGCAGCGCTGCGCTTGGCTTCTTTCAAGAATATCGCGCATCAGCTGCCGTCGAGGCGCTCAAGAACAGCCTCGCGCTGACGGCGCGGGTACTGCGCGATGGGGCCGAGCGGGTGATCCCGGTGCGCGAGATCGTGTCGGGCGATGTGATCCTCTTGTCGGCGGGTAACCTTGTGCCGGCCGACGGCCTCGTGATCGGAGCGCAGGATTTTATGGTCAGCGAGGCAAGCATCACGGGCGAATCCTTTCCTGTGGAGAAGCGCCCCGGCATCGCCCCAGCCGACGCGCCCCTCGGCGAGCGCACCAACATGGTCTGGCTCGGCGCCTCGGTGCGCAGCGGCACGGCGCGGGTGTTGGTCACCGCGACCGGTCGCAAGACTGCCTTCGGCGCAATTGCCGCCCGCATCGCCGCCCATGAGCCCGAGACCGAATTCGCCCGGGGCGTGCGGCAGTTCGGCTATCTCTTGATCCGGGTGATGGTGTTGGTGGTGCTGTTCGTCCTGAGCGCCAATCTCATGCTTGATCGGCCAGTGATCGACTCGCTCTTGTTTGCTGCGGCGTTCGCCGTGGGTCTGTCGCCCGAACTTTTGCCGGCCATCGTCAGTGTCACGCTCTCAGCCGGGGCCCGGCGAATGGCGGCGGACGGGGTGATCGTTCGACGGCTGGAAGCGATCGAGAACCTCGGATCCATGACCGTGCTATGCACTGACAAAACCGGAACGCTGACCAAGGGGCGGGTTGTACTGCATGAGGCGCTGGACCCCGAAGGAGGCTCTGCGGTCAGCGTGAAACGGCTCGCCTGGCTGAACGCCCGCAATCAGACCGGGATCGAGAACCCGCTTGACGCAGCGCTGATCGTGGCGGGCGAGGAAGCGGGGTTCGGATCGCCGGACTGCGTGAAAATAGACGAGATACCTTATGATTTCGAGCGTCGGCGGCTGACTATTGTGCTTTCCGAAGACCCGGCTGGTGGGCACCTGATGGTGACCAAAGGGGCCTTTGTCGAGGTTCTCGACATCTGCACCACACTGGCGACCGGTGAGGGAGAGGTGTCGCTCGACCAGACTGCCCGCGCCGGACTGGAAGCAATTTTCCGCGCTCGGAGCGAAGAGGGGCTGCGTGTGCTGGCCGTGGCGGCGCGCCGGTTTGCTCCGCAGCCTGACTATGACCGCGCCGACGAGGTCGCGATGACCTTCTGCGGCTTTCTGGTGTTCTTTGATCCGCCGAAGGAGGACGCCGCCGCGACCATCACCACGCTGCGCGGTCTCGGAATTGCGATCAAGGTCATCAGCGGCGACAACCGTCATGTCACCGCGCACGTTGCACGCGCGGTTGGTCTCAATGCGCAAGCCATGCTCACCGGTGCGGAAGTCGCCGCGATGCGTGACGAGGCGCTGTGGCATCTCGCGCCGCGAACCGACCTGTTCGTGGAGATTGATCCGCAGCAGAAAGAGCGCATCGTACGCGCGCTGCAACGCACAGGCGAGGCGGTCGGTTATCTGGGTGACGGCATCAACGATGCCCCCGCGCTGCATGCCGCCGATGTTGGCATCTCGGTGGCCGAGGCCGTGGATGTGGCGCGTGAGAGCGCCGACATCGTGCTCACCCACCGCGACCTCGAGGTTCTGCGCGCCGGAGTCGAGGGAGGCCGCCGCACCTTCGCAAACACGCTGAAATACATCTCGATCACCACCAGTGCCAATTTCGGAAACATGGTCAGCATGGCCATCGTCACGCCGTTTCTTCCTTTCTTGCCCTTGGCGGCCAAGCAGATCCTGCTCAACAACTTCCTGTCCGACCTGCCGTTGCTCGCCATCGCATCCGATCGTGTCGATCCCGAGCAACTGTCGGCGCCGCAACGATGGAACGTGGCGGAAATCCGACGCTTCATGATCGTCTTCGGGCTGGTCAGTTCGGCCTTCGATCTTCTGACCTTCGGCCTGCTGATATTGGTGCTTCAGGCAGACGAGTCCGTGTTCCAGACATCTTGGTTCATGATCTCGTTGCTTACCGAACTTGCGGTTGTGCTGGTCCTGCGAACGCGCCGCCCGGCATTCCGCAGCTGGCCGGGGACGATCCTCCTTTGGTCCACGATGTCGGTTCTCGCGCTGACTGTCGCCATTCCCTGGCTTGGTCCACTTAGCGGGGCCTTCGGCTTTGTGCCGCTATCCCTGAGCACATTCGTAGCAATCGTTGCCATCGTGATCGGCTACATCGTGGCCACCGAGACCGTGAAGGTATGGCTCTTCCGCCGCAGGACTGGCCACGTCAGCTTGCCAGGGTCGGGACAACCTTTCCTTGATGTGGAAGGGGATGAAACCGTGCACGTGCTTATCCGCGCCAACCCGCACCCTCACGCGTTGAGACATGGCGTATCGCGCAGCCTTGCCCATTATCGGAATGGCGCGAACCCGGGCCGGATACGGGCCGCGATGGCTTGGTAGACCGGGGCTGGGGGCCGCCGTTCCAATCAGGCGACGCGGTTGCCGTGTGACCAGACCCCGCGCATCATCGGTACGCCTGAAATGCTGCGGAAGCGGATAACATCGGCCCGCATACCCGGCGCGATAACGCCGCGATCCAGCAGGCCGGCGGCGCGCGCGGGTGACGATGTGACCGTCGCCATCGCGCGCGGCAGATCGCCCCAAACTTCGCCAAGCGTTACGGCGGCCTGCAACAGGGCGGCGGGCACATAGTCGGACGACAGAATGTCCAGCAGGCCGATCTTCGCCAAGGCCTCCGCCGCAACATTGCCCGAATGCGACCCACCCCGGATCAGGTTGGGCGCGCCCATCATCACTGCGATGCCATGCTTGTGACAAGCGTGGGCGGCATCCATCGTCGTCGGAAACTCTGCCAGCGCCACACCGTGGCGGGCAGAGGTCGCTACGTGATCGGACGTGGTGTCATCATGACTGGCCAGAACTGCGCCGAAGCGTTGTGCGGCCTTGACTGCAGCGGCTTCATGGTCGGCACAGACACGGGCGCCAAGGGCCGTGCGGGCTTTGACATGTTCGTTGAAGACTTCCGCGCTCAACCCGTGTTTTCCGCGCATATAGGCTTCGTATTGGGTAAGATCGGCAAACTGTCGTTGCCCCGGAGTATGGTCCATAAGGCTGAGTATGCCGACACGGTCCTCTGGGCCGAACCCGTCCAGTTCCTCGATCAGCGTCTCGGAGCAGATCTCGGCCCGCAGGTGCAGGTGGTGGCTGATCTTCAGGGCATCGATCGCCCGCATGGCGAGGATTTCGTCGGCCATCGCGCGTGCATAGCGTTGCCATCCCGCGCCGCCCGCGCCGTCGATGGACCCGACCCTGATCGCATCGAACACGGTCGTGATCCCGGTGCCCGCAAGTTCTGCGTCATGGGCGATGATAGCGGGTCCATGTGGCCAGAGCACCCGCGGTCGCGGGCGCAGGTGACGTTCTAGATTGTCGGTGTGTAATTCCACCAGACCGGGGGCAACGAGATCACCGCCGCAATCGATCGCGCCCCATGCCGCCGATGTTCCTTCATCCACATCGGTGATCTGCCCATCCACCATGCGCAGGCTACCTGTCAGGGTCCGGTCGGAAAGGACCAAGGTGGCATTGGCAAGAACTACCGCTTCTGGCATGGAAAAGATCTCCGAGAGGTTGGGATGGGCACAGAAAAATGACCGGTTTTACCCGATACGCGATTTACGTTGTGCCGCAAGGGCCGTTCTACGATCAGGGCGCTGCGTTGCTGGGCTGGGATAGCGTGGCAGGGCAGCCCGTGGCCCAACCCGATGTGCCGGGGCTGACGATGCCCGTGGCCAAAATGACCGCCACGCCGCGAAAATACGGATTTCACGGTACGATCAAGCCGCCGTTCCGTCTCCAGCAAGGGACGACCGAGGATGGGTTTCGCAACGCCGTCATCGATTTTTGTGCAGGGCTTGCGCCCGTCACGATCCCTGAACTTTCGATTCGTCGTCTGGGCGGGTTTGTTGCGGCCGTGCCGTCCGTCCCGTCCAAGGATTTGCGGGCGCTGGCCTGGCGCGTGGTCGAAGGGCTGGACCCATTCCGCGCGCCCCTGACCGAGGCAGAACTGGCGCGTCGGCGCCGGGCGGGTCTGTCGCCCCGACAAGAGGCGCTTCTGACCCAATGGGGCTATCCGTATGTAATGGAGGAGTTCCGTTTTCACCTGACCCTGACGGGCCACCTGCCAGAAACAGATGCCGACGCGACGCTGGAAGTGCTGAAGGACCATTTCGCACCTGCCTTGCCACGTCCCTATGTGATTGCGGATCTGGCCCTGCTGGGCGAGGCACAGGATGGGAGATTTCATGTGATCGACCGTGCTCCGCTTGCTGGATAAAGGGCGGCAAGGGCGGTAGCGACGGTATCCTCCAGCGCGCCGCTGTTGTCGATTTCCGTTATTCGCACGCCTTGCGGCATCGGCGGGGTTGTGCGCGCCAGACGGGCGGCGATGTCTTGCCGGGTTTCGCGGCCCCGCGCGGTCAGACGTTGGCTCAGAACCTCAGGTGTGGCGCTGATCGCTAGCACATGGACCTTCGCGAATTGCGCTGCGGCCTGATCAAGAACGCCGCGTGACAGGTTTACAAGCAGATCGTGACCGTCGCCCAGCGATGCTGTTACTTCGGCGGGAATGCC
Source organism: Paracoccaceae bacterium (assembly GCA_017854585.1). GTDB lineage: Bacteria > Pseudomonadota > Alphaproteobacteria > Rhodobacterales > Rhodobacteraceae > JAFMHK01. Next base: position 5,364 of record JAFMHK010000020.1, on the reverse strand, counting down.
ATAGCACAGCCCATGCGCCTCCCAGGAAAGGGCAAAAGCCCCGGCGGCGGCCATGGTCTGAAATGTGGCATCAGTGACGGCGATAGAATTTTCTCCGCCGGCGTCGGCGGCGCGCGTGATGACGCGGCGCACCCGCATCAGTTCGGGCCGCGCGGCTGAAAGCGCGTCCATGACGCTATCCTTGCCAACGCCGGATGGACCAACAACCGCGATCAGCCGCCCACCTGTCATGCGGCACGACCGGGCGTGAAGCGACCGATATCAACCTCTCGGTCAGCCACGCGGGCGCGCGCCTCCACATCGTGAAAGATGCCGACGATTGCGGCCCCGTTTGCCTTGGCCTCTTCGATCAGGGATAGAACGACCTCTCGATTCACCGGGTCAAGGCTGGCGGTCGGCTCATCCAGCAATAGCGCCGGATAGGTGTAGGCAAAGCCGCGCGCAATGTTCACGCGCTGCTGTTCGCCGCCCGAAAACGTGGTGGGCGACAGCGACCACAGCGTTTCGGGGATGTTCAGCCGCGACAGCAGATCGCGGGCACGGGTTACAGCGGCCTCTTCGGACTGGCCGGTGGCAAGGCAGGGTTCTGCCACGACCTGCAAGGTCGGAACGCGCGGCACGACGCGCAGGAACTGACTGACATAGCCAAGCGTCTGACGGCGGAGCGTCAGGATGGTTCGCGGCTCTGCCCCCGTCAGATCGACGCCTCCGATTGTGACGCGACCTGCTTGGGCAAGGTAGTTGCCGTACAAGATACGCATGACGGTTGATTTCCCCGCCCCGCTTGCCCCCGTCAGGGCGACGCATTCGCCGGGTGCCACGGTGAAATGGGCATCTTCCAAAACCGGAATGACCGCACCCCCTTGATTGTGCAGGGTGAAGTTTTTCCCCAAGCCTTCGACTTCGATCATAACGTCCCTCATACTTGCAGAACCGATGCAACCAAAAGCTGCGTGTAGGCGTGTTGCGGATCGTCCAGCACCTGATCGGTGAGCCCGGTTTCCACCACACGCCCGTCCTTCATCACCATCAGCCGGTCGGCCAGAAGGCGCACCACCGCCAGATCATGCGTCACGATGATCGCCGATAGCCCCATGCGCCGGACAAGCCCGCGCAAAAGATCCAGAAGTCGGGCCTGCACACTGACATCCAGCCCGCCGGTCGGTTCATCCATGAACACCAAGCGCGGGCCTGTGACCAGATTACGCGCGATCTGAAGGCGCTGCTGCATCCCGCCCGAAAACGCCGCCGGGCGGTCATCCATCCTGTCGGTCGCGATTTCGACCCTTGTCAGCCAATCTTCGGCTGCGCTGCGGATGTCGCCGTAATGCCGGGCGCCAACGGCCATCAGACGTTCGCCCACATTCCCGCCTGCGCTGATCCGCATTCGCAACCCGTCGCGGGGGTTCTGATGGACGAAGGCCCAGTCGGTACGGCCCAGCATCCGGCGCTCGGCCTCGGACATCAGGCGGGTGTCGCGTGGGCCGTCTGCGCGGGTGTCGAACATGACGGCGCCGGAATCGGCCTCCAATTGCCCGGCGAGGCAGTTCAGAAGCGTCGATTTCCCCGACCCGCTTTCGCCGACAATCCCCATCACCTCGCCGGGAAACAGATTGAAGGACACATCCGCACAGCCGGTTCGCGCACCATAGTTCTTGGTCAGATCGTGAACCTCCAGAAGAGGCGGTCTTTCAGGGATATTTTGGTTCTTGGTCATGCTGCCGCTTCCTGCCTGCCGGCACAAAAATCGGTATCGGAGCAGACAAACATCCGCCCGCCGCTGTCATCTACGATCACCTCGTCAAGATAGCTTTCGGTCGCCCCGCACAGTGCACAGGGATAATCGGCTTTCGAGGGGTCGAAGGGGTAGTCGTCGAAATCAAGGCTCACGACCTTTGTATAGGGCGGCACCGCGTAGATGCGTTGTTCGCGTCCGGCACCGAACAGTTGGAGCGCGGCCGACTCAAGCTTCGGGTTGTCGAATTTGGGGATCGGCGAGGGGTCCATGACATAGCGATCCTCGACTTTCACCGGATAGGCGTAGGCGGTTGCAATCTCGCCATGACGCGCAATGTCTTCGTAGAGCTTCACATGCATCAGCCCATAATCCTCCAGCGCGTGCATCTTGCGGGTTTCGGTCTCGCGCGGTTCGAGAAACCGCAGCGGTTCGGGGATCGGAACCTGATAGACAAGGATCTGATCCTCGGTCAGGCGCACCTCGGGGATGCGGTGGCGGGTCTGGATCACAGTTGCGTCTTTCGTGTGTTCGGTGACAGAAACTTGGGCGGTCTTTTCGAAGAACTTGCGGATCGATACGGCGTTTGTCGTGTCGTCCGCCCCTTGATCGATAACCTTGAAAACATCCTCGGGCGTGAGGCAGGCCGCGCTGACCTGCACGCCGCCCGTGCCCCAACCGTAGGGCATCGGCATCTCGCGTGATGCGAAAGGCACCTGATAGCCCGGCACAGCAACCCCTTTAAGGATCGCGCGGCGGATCATCCGCTTGGTCTGTTCGTCGAGATATGCGAAGTTATAGTCAGACATGGGGCGCTCCGGGAGGGCATGGGATGCAGTGGATGTTGTGGGGATTTGCCGGATTGGCCGCCGGAGTGGCGGTGATTATCGGTGCCGCGATGTGGATCGTGCTGTGGCGGGACCGCGACAAGCCGAACCAAGGCGTGCAGATGCGGCCTCGCGCCGGGGCCATGCCCCGATCAGATATTCGGCGCGGTGTGCCGAAATCGAGGTAGGGGGCGGGACCGCTCATTCCGCAGCCTGTTGTGTCGTGGCCGCGTCGGCCTCGCGCCGCAAACGTCGGATCAACTCCAGCTCTGACTGAAAATCCACATAGTGCGGCAGTTTGATGTGTTCCAGAAATCCGGTCGCCTGCACATTGTCGGAATGGCTGAGGACAAACTCCTCATCCTGCGCGGGGGCGCCGCTGTTATCCTCGGACAGCTCTTTCCAACGCATGGCGCGGTCCACCAGCGCCATTGAAATCGCCTTGCGTTCCGAATGACCGAAGACAAGCCCATAGCCTCGGGTGAATTGCGGCGGTTCGGTCTTCGATCCCGTAAACTGGTTCACGGTTTCGCATTCCGTCAGCGTTACCTCCCCTAATTCGATGGCAAAACCAAGTTCGGGGATCTCCATTTCCACCGGGACCGTGCCAACGCGCATTTCACCGACAAACGGGTGGTTGCGGCCATAGCCGCGCTGCGTGGAATAGGCCATCGACAGCACGAAACCCTCGTCCCCGCGCGTCAGAGCCTGCAAGCGCAAAGGGCGGTCCGTCGGAAAATCAAGCGGTTCACGCGTCAGATCGCGCGGCGTCGTATCATCTTGGGCCTCGGGTTGAATCAAATCCTCTCGCGCGAGAAAGTCGGTGACATGGGGCATGTCGCCCGGCTCTGCTTCGGCCATCGGGGCATCGGGCGGGGCGATCCCTTCGGCAGCCAGCGCAAAGTCCAGCAAGCGGTGCGTATAGTCGAAAGTTGGCCCCAGAACCTGACCACCTGGCAGATCCTTGAATGTCGCGGAAATGCGGCGGTCGCAGGCCATCTTGCCAGTCTCGACCGGAGTGCTGGCCCCGAACCGTGGCAATGTCGTGCGATAGGCCCGGATCAGGAACACCGCCTCGATCAAGTCGCCGCGCGCCTGTTTGATCGCCAGCGCGGCCAGATCGGCGTCATAGAGCGAGCCTTCCGCCATCACACGGTTAACCGCGAGAGCAAGCTGTTCGCGGATTTGGGGAACCGAGAGTTCGGCAATTGCCGTATCGCCGCGCCGCTCCTCGGCCAGCCAGGCATGGGCATTGTCGATGGCGCGTTCGCCACCCTTCACAGCGACATACATCAGAGGTCCTCCACACGGGTGGATCGGGGCAGGCCAGCCACTTGGCTGCCACAGGTGAAATAGGTATCGAAGCCAAGTGGGAATTTCCGGCGGTTAGCTTGAAATGCCGCAACTTCCGGCAGGGTGAGATACGCGGCGTCCGCGATGCCCGGTCCGGTCAGACGAGAGCCGGATTGCGCAATTGCATCCATCTCCACGATCAAGGTGGCCGCGCGGTCCGGGTAGGATTGCGTGCCGACCTTGAACCGGTCCAATGGCGCCAGATCGGTCCAGGTGCCAAGTGCAAAGTCGGCCACTCCGGCTTCGACAATCGGCGCACCGGTGTGAAAGGCGACCCAGTCTCGCAACTCAGGAGTGTCGAGGGAAGGGGCAAGGTAAAGCCCGGTTTCCGCGTCACAAAGGGTCAGCAAGAGCGCCCCCGCAGCGACAGAGCAAGGCGCGGGCGGCACAGCTCCGGCGATTTCATGCAGCGTGCCGGGCCGAGACAGCGCCTGAAGGGCCGCACGGAAGGCGCGGGCGGCATCGCGCGGCGGATCGCCAAACCCGCCATCGACGGCAGTGCCTATCATCGTATCGGACATCATCCTTCCCCCCGGACCATCGTGAAAAATTCGACCTTCGTCGCGGCGGCACGGGCGGCACGGGCGGCTTTGCGGGCGGCGGCCTCCTCCACCAAAGGCGTGGTAATCTCGGCATCGATCCGAGCGGCCTCGCCGGCCTCGGCTAGCGCGTCGATCAAGGCTATGGTGCGCGCAGCAGTCTTGTCGCGACCCTGCACATAGCCGTGACCAAGGGTGCCGTCCTCAAGCCGGACGGAACAGCGCGTAACCGTCGTCTCTCCAAGATTGAACGCGGATCCAATGGCGCCTACACGGCCACGCACCATGACTGTCCCGGTTTCGGCGGGGCGCACCAGATCATGTCTGGGCTGTGCGCCATACGCATTCCACAATACGGTCAGCCTATCCATCGGGGCCTTCGTCAGCGTGGACAGGCGGCGTTGCCGCGCGATCTGGCTGTTTGTCATCGGGTTTTTCGACATCTTGCGAGTCTGTCCATTTATCTATACAACTAGACAAATATTACCCCCACACTTCGTTTCGGGCAAGCAGCCAAGGATGAAGTTTTGATGACAGCCGACAGGTGTGCCGTGTCAAAAGGCCATCCGCCCGACGCATGACTCGGGAATCGCCTCCGCACAGAAGGTGGAAATGGATCAAGGTCGGGTCATGGCTGAATGCGCGGGTCCGCCGGTCGATCCTAGAGGCGCTGCGTGGCAACCTTCATTTGGCAACAACTGCCCGCACCAAGACCTTGGGACCAAGAATGACTGGCCCATTGCCGTCATGCTGACAAAGGCATTCAACGTTCAGCCGCGTCACCGGACGGTCGCGGGAGCGGGTCCGCGTTTTCGGCACGATATCGCCCGAAAACGCGATCAGAGCAATTTTTTCGAAAAAAGCACTTGCGGGTCTGGTTCGGTGCTCGTAGATACGCCGTCACCGGAGG
>JAFMHK010000019.1 GCA_017854585.1 Paracoccaceae bacterium | reverse complement strand
ACCCGCGACCCCCGGCGTGACAGGCCGGTACTCTAACCAACTGAGCTACAACCGCTCACCATGCCGCCGGGCTTCCCCGGCGTGACGGGTGGTGTAGGGCCACCACGCGCCGGGGTCAAGCGGGTGAAACCCCCAAATTCGCGGTTTTTCACACCCACGGTGCGGCGACCCTGCGACAGGGGTATCAAGACCGCGCGTGATCCCCGCCAGAATGGCCCGCCAACCATGGCGCGACGGCAATGGGCAGGGCTGCTGGCACCAGTTCTGCGCCATGTCACCGCCCCGCAGACCGGCGACCGATGTTGCCGGCACGCCGCCTGCCGGATCAGACGATCGGTTCTTGCAGCGCCCGCCCTTGCCCCGATCATCGTGAACCGCACCGCGTGACGATGCTATTTTCCCGGCAATGGAATGAACTCGTCATGATCGGTCGGCGGCAACTGAAACCGGCCGTGTTCCCAATCGCCTTTTCGCCACGCCTCTTTCGCGTCTTCGATTCGCTCTTTGCTGGAGGCTACGAAATTCCACCAGATATAGCGCGGCCCCTCCAGCGTTTCACCACCCAGCAACATCACGCGCGCGCCCTGTGGTCCGGCCTTCATGCTCACCCGGTCGCCGGGACGAAACACCATCATCTGTCCTGCATCGAAGACCCGGTTCGCGATCTCGACGCTGCCTTGCAACACATATGCGCCACGGTCCTCGTGATTGTCAGGCATGGGAATGGCCGCCCCCGCTTCAAGCATGGCGTCGGCATAGAACATCTCGGATGGGGTGCTAACGGGCGCGCGCGCGCCATACGCCGTTCCCAGAATCAAGCGCAGTTCCTTGCCCTCCCCCTGCAAGAGCGGCAATTCCTCCTTGCCCGCATGCGCAAAGGCAGCCGCACCATCCTCGGCCCCCTTGGGCAGCGCAATCCATGTCTGGATGCCGGACAGGCTGTAGGGTGTTTTCAACATCTCGCCGTCGATGCGTTCGGAATGGGTAATCCCGTGGCCTGCCGTCATCAGGTTCACAGCCCCCGGTTCAATCCATTGGTCCGTTCCCAATGAGTCGCGATGGTGGAACCGGCCCCGATAGAGATAGGTAACCGTGGCCAACCCGATGTGCGGGTGGGGCCGGATGTCGACGCCCTGCCCCGTCACGAATTCGGCCGGGCCCATCTGATCGAAAAAGATGAACGGCCCGACCATCTGCCGTTTCGGCGCAGGCAAGGCGCGCCGCACCTCGAAATCGCCCAGATCGCGCGCACGCGGAACGATCACCATGTCGATGGCGTCCACCTCGTCATCTGTGGGGCAATGCGGATCAAGCGCAGGGTTCCAGCTCATGGGTCATGGTCCTTGGGTAAGTCGTCGATGCGGACAGATTAGACGATTTTACCGGAACTGCGCAGGGCGATGACGAAACAGCGCCCGTGCGCTCATGCACACACCGGGCGATCGGTGCCACGTTCATGCCGATTTGGCGACTGCCCAAAGGGGGAATGGTGGGTGGTGAGGGGCTCGAACCCCCGACATTTTCGGTGTAAACGAAACGCTCTACCAACTGAGCTAACCACCCGTCCGCCGCAGCGTGTAGCCCAAAGGGCGCAACGCATGCAAGCCCCTCGGGCGGCGGTTTGGGCCTGCCCCGGAAATAAGCTGCCAAGCGTCGGCATTTTCCACCGCCGTCCGCATCGCCATAGCCGCCTAATCAGCGGCGCCAAGCACCTGATGCTGCCCGTCTGCAAGGTGGAAGACCACGCCCTGCCCACCCGGCAGATCGCCAAGGCGATCAACATCCCAACCCATCCAGAGGATTCGCAGCATATGTCCGGTGATGCCGTGGGTCACCAAGACTGCGGGACCCGCCAGATCATCCAGAAAATCCTGACAGCGCCTTTGCAGCCCGGCCAACCCCTCGCCGTTGGGTGCCGCATCGTAGAGGGCGAAGGTCTCTCCGGGAACCGCGATGGGATCATATGGCACGCCAAGGCTGTCGCGCAATCGGCCGGTCCAATCGCCCACCTCGATCTCGCGCAGGCGCGCATCCTCGGCCATATCGGGCATCACAGGTGCCACCGCCAACGCGGCCGTATGACGTGTGCGGCCCAAGGGACTGATGATCGCCCTGAAAGCGGCCAGATCCAGCCCGGCCAGCACCCGTCCCTGCGCTTGTGCCTGCGCAATGCCCAGCGGCGTCAGGGGGCTGTCCATCGCCCCTTGCAGGCGACCCTCGGCATTCCATTCGGTCTGCCCGTGGCGCAAAATGTAGATCTCGGGGTAATGCGCCATTGCAACCTGCCAAACAAGAACTGCAAAAGATGCGGTCGGTCATGCTCGCCGGTTCGGATCTTGCGTCGCCGCAATCGCGACACCGGCCAGATCAGCCAAACGAAACAACCGCCACGTCCTTGCTAAATGGGGAAATGGTGGGTGATAAGGGATTTGAACCCCTGACATCTTCGATGTGAACGAAGCGCTCTACCACTGAGCTAATCACCCTCCGGGTGGGCGGTGTTTAGCTACCCTCGTCCGGGTCTGCAAGAGGCGTTTCGCCCGTTTTTTCATCGCGTTTCTGGCGCTTGATCCGCGTCATGATGATGTTTCCGTTGGGGGCATCCTTCCGTTTCTTGACGCTCAATTTCCCCAGTGGCGCCAATGCGATCTCGTCCTCGCGGTCAAGCGCGTTGCCGATTTCGTCCAACACAAGCTCCATCAGCACGCGCACATCACTGCGCTTCAACTCGGATCTGGCAGCCACCGCATCAATCAGATCATTGCGTTTGAACCCGGCGCCGGTGGGGGTATCGGACGGCTCGGCCTCGGGGGTGGGTGCGGCATCCATCGTAACGACATCCGCCGCAGGCGTTGGCGCGGCTTCAACCTGCACCGCCACCTTGGGGCTTGTATGACGCGTCTTGCGGCCCGCTGGCGTCGCCTTGCGTGTCTTGGTGCTCGTTGGCATGGAAACTACCTCATTGATTGTTTCGTTTGTAGAAACAACGTAACGATTCCAGCCCATTCTGGCCAGAGGATCGCAACATTTCTTTGGAAGCAGCGCCATTTGCGTCGCACCGTCGCCCCCTTGGGCTACCTTGCGCGCGTCGCCCTGCGAATGGTCCGGGTATCCCACGATGGCCAGCCGACCAACTCCGACACTGTCGCGAAACGATAGCCGCGGGCGATCAGACCATCCAGCGCGGCAGGCATCGCGCGCACCGTGCCAACGTGGATGTCATGGGCAAGGATGACATCACCCGGGCGGCTCCGGTCCACGATATGATTGGCAACCGCCGCGCTGCCGGGTCTGCGCCAGTCTTGGGGGTCAACGGACCAAAGGACCGTGGGCAGATTGCGCGCCTGATGCACCATCAGGCGCTGGCGACCATACAGGTGGCCATAGGGCGGTCGCATCGTGACGGGCGAACTGCCCACCGCGTCATGGACTGCGGCGGCGGTGCGATCCAATTGGTCCAGAACACCCGCGTCCGAATATCCGAACAGGCTGGGATGGGACCATGTATGGTTGCCGATTTCATGCCCTTCGGCGACCATGCGCTGCATCAGCAGAGGGTGGGCTGATACCCGGTTGCCAATCACGTAGAACGTGGCGCGAATGCCCCGAGCGCTCAAAATATCCAGCAATTGTGGCGTCAGGGACGAATGCGGCCCGTCATCGAACGTCATCGCCACGACCGGAGTGGCGGTGCGGACGCGTGTCACCGTCGCGTGTTCGCCCCGCGTGATGGCACCCGTCAAATTGATTGAACGCGGCAAGGCCTGCGCCGACGCCCGTCCGACAAGCCCCGGAATGCACAGGCCCGCACCAAGGCCGGCCAACATCTTGCGGCGTGTCAAACAAGTCATCGTCCCGTCGCCCCTTCGGGTCTTTCCATCTTCAAGGCCACAGGACGGTGTTATGGGCTGATGAGGCAAGGCGTTGACGGTCAGAAACAGCCGATGCAGTGCATTCCATCGCCTATCGACGTATTCCCGCAACACCCGAAACAGCCGCCGGACGTGCATCACCTGCGCCAATTTTGTTTCAAAGCCGAAAAATTCGCAAATATCGGGGTTGGCAGCCCCTCCATTCCGGCGTTACCGTCGGCCCCAAGCCTCTGGGGAGAGGCAGGAAAAAGCGCAATTCCAATTCCTGGGGGAACACGGAACATGAAGAAACTCATCGCGACAGCGACAATCATCGCCGTTCTGGCTGGCACTGCAATGGCCGACGCGCCGCTACAACCAACCATGTCCACGCAAGACGTCACATCCAACATGGATCCGAACCCAAGCCACCTGCTGGTTCCGATCATGATGATGATGCTGATCTTGTTTACGGCTGGACGCGGCGCGAACGGCGCCGCCCCAATGCTCGAGTACCTTCCACAGAGCTAATCGCACGTGTTGCTTACTGAAAAGCCCCGGCGCAGTAACCTGCGCCGGGGCTTTTTTTCTTGGGTTCAGCCGTTGGTTCAGTGCGGCGCGCTGGCTGCCGTGCCACCCTGTTCCAGTGTGCGGGCGGCGGCAGCGGCTTCTTCGGCCGCTTCGTCCCATTCCACCGGTTCGGGTACCCGCACCAGAGCGTGACGCAACACCTCGGACACGTGCTTGACGGGGATGATCTCAAGCCCCTGTTTCACGTTATCCGGGATCTCCGGCAGGTCCTTCTCGTTCTCCTCAGGGATCAGAACGGTTGTGATACCGCCCCGCAACGCAGCCAGCAGCTTTTCCTTCAAGCCGCCGATCGGCATCGCATTGCCGCGCAGGGACACTTCGCCGGTCATGGCGATATCCCGGCGGACCGGAATACCCGTCAGCACCGACACGATCGATGTCACCATGGCCAGACCGGCCGAAGGACCATCCTTTGGCGTCGCCCCATCGGGGACGTGCACGTGAATGTCGATCTTGTCGAAACGGGGCGGTTTCACCCCGATCGACGGCGCGATCGACCGGACATAGCTGGCAGCGGCATCGATGGATTCCTTCATCACATCGCCCAGCTTGCCGGTGGTCTTCATACGGCCCTTGCCCGGCAGGCGCAGCGCCTCGATCGACAACAGCTCGCCACCAACACTGGTGTATGCCAGCCCCGTCACCACACCGACCTGATCCTCAAGTTCGGCAAGGCCATAACGGAACTTCTTCACGCCCAGAAAGTCCTCGATGTTGTTTTCGGTCGCCACGATCTTGGTGGCTTCCTTCTTGACGATCCGGGTCACCGCCTTGCGCGCGATCTTGGCGATCTCACGTTCCATGTTCCGAACCCCCGCTTCGCGGGTATAGAACCGGACAATCGCCGTGAGGGCCGTATCATCGACCTCGAACTCACTGGGCTTCAGCCCGTGGTTCTTCATCACCTTGGGCAGCAGATGCTGTCTGGCGATCTCGCGCTTTTCATCTTCGGTGTAGCCGGACAGTGGGATGATCTCCATCCGGTCCAGCAACGGCCGTGGCATGTTATAGCTGTTGGCCGTGGTCAGGAACATCACGTCAGACAGATCGTATTCCACTTCCAGATAGTGGTCGACGAAGCTCGCGTTCTGTTCCGGGTCCAGCACCTCAAGCATTGCCGATGCAGGATCGCCCCGGAAATCCTGGCCCATCTTGTCGATTTCATCGAGCAAGATCAGGGGGTTCGTCGTCTTGGCCTTTTTCAGCGCCTGAATGATCTTGCCGGGCATGGACCCGATATAGGTCCGCCGGTGACCGCGGATCTCGGATTCGTCCCGCACCCCGCCCAGCGAAATCCGGATGAATTCGCGCCCCGTGGCCTTGGCAACCGATTTGCCCAGCGACGTCTTGCCCACGCCCGGAGGACCGACAAGGCACAAGATCGGCCCCTTCAGCTTCCGCGACCGCTGCTGCACCGCCAGATACTCGACAATCCGTTCCTTGACCTTCTCAAGCCCGTAATGGTCGTCGTCCAGAATCTGCTCGGCACGGCCAAGGTCCTTCTTGACGCGTGACCGCACGCCCCACGGAATGCTCAACATCCAGTCCAGATAGTTGCGCACCACCGTCGCCTCGGCGCTCATCGGTGACATGTTCTTCAGCTTCTTCAGCTCGGCAATGGCCTTGTCGCGGGCCTCCTTGCTCAGCTTGGTCTTGGCGACGCGCTCTTCCAGTTCGGCCAATTCGCCGGCACCTTCCTCACCATCGCCCAACTCTCGCTGGATCGCCTTCATCTGTTCGTTCAGATAATACTCGCGCTGTGTCCGCTCCATTTGGGACTTCACGCGCGTCTTGATCTTCTTCTCGACCTGCAGAACAGACATTTCGCCCTGCATCAGGCCAAATACCTTCTCAAGCCGCTCGCCGACATCCAGCGTTTCCAGCAACTGCTGCTTCTGGCCGACGTCAACGCCCAGATGGCCCGCTGCCAGGTCGGCCAGTTTGGCGGGGTTGTCGGTTTCCGCGATCGATGTCAGCGCATCGTCCGGAATGTTTTTCTTTACCTTGGCATAGCGCTCGAACTCTTCGGCCACGGCACGGGTCAGGGCCTTGACCGTATCAGGATCACCGGGGCTTTCCTCCAGTTCGATCGCAACGGCTTCGAAGAAGTTCTCATTCGGCACGAAGTGGTCAATCTTCACACGTGCGCGCCCCTCGACCAACACCTTCACGGTGCCGTCGGGCAGCTTCAGCAGTTGCAGCACATTCGCCAACACACCGCTGCGATAGATGCCATCGCTTTCGGGGTCATCGATCGACGGATCGATCTGGCTGCTCAGCAGTATTTGCTTATCGTCCTGCATCACTTCTTCAAGTGCGCGGACCGATTTTTCGCGCCCCACGAAAAGGGGGACGATCATGTGCGGGAACACCACGATATCGCGCAGGGGCAACACGGGGTAGCTTGAATTATGGTCTGGCATGACGTGCCTTCCTTGGTTTTGGCAAGCGGGTTCAGCCCCGACTTCGCGGCAGCCTTAACCCGCCCCGGATAAGGTTGATCTAACTTGGGGCTGGATCAGGCCGGTTTCAAGCACGATCTGCCACAGGGTAAATCAAGGGAGTGTGGATAGCCCCCGCATCACACACAAGAGACTGGGATGCTGCGGACGCATTGGGGCCAAGTTTCCTTAATCCCGGCCACAAACACAGGCCACAGGTCATACCGTTGCGCATTCTGCGCGTAAAACGCCGTGGCCGGTGCCTAGATCGGCGCGATATCACCCATCGCGCGATGTGCATGAAAGCGCGCCTCGAAGCCCGCGAAATCGCCTGCCGCAATGGCCGCGCGCATCTCGCCCATCAGTTCCTGATAATAATGCAGGTTGTGCCACGTCAGCAGCATCCCAGAGATCATTTCCTGCGCGCGAAAAACGTGGTGCAGATAGGCGCGGGAATAATTGGCGCAGGCCGGGCAAGTGCAATCCGCGTCCAACGGTCGCGGATCATCTGCATGGCGCGCGTTCTTCATGTTGACCTGCCCGCGCCGCGTCCACGCCTGCCCGGTGCGGCCCGACCGCGACGGCAGCACGCAATCCATCATGTCGATACCGCGTTTGACGGCGCCGACGATATCATCGGGTTTGCCAACCCCCATCAGATACCGCGGCTTGTCGACCGGCAATTGATCCGCCGCGAAATCAAGGCAACCGAACATGGCCTCCTGCCCCTCGCCGACCGCCAGTCCGCCAACCGCATATCCGTCAAACCCGATCTGGCGGAGCGCATCGGCACTTTCCGCGCGCAAATCCTGTTCCAGCCCACCTTGCTGGATGCCGAACAAGGCATGTCCGGGGCGGTCGCCAAAGGCGTCTCTGGACCGTGCCGCCCACCGCATCGACAGACGCATGCTTTCGGCAATGCGTGTCCGATCTGCTGGCAAGGCCGGGCATTCGTCGAAACACATCACGATGTCAGAGCCCAACAGCTTCTGTATCTCCATCGACCGCTCCGGGCTCAGCATGTGCTTTGACCCGTCGATGTGGCTTCGAAAGGTCACCCCCTCCTCGGTCAGCTTGCGCAGATCAGCCAGGCTCATCACCTGAAACCCCCCGCTGTCGGTCAAGATGGGCCGCTGCCAGTTCATGAACTTGTGCAACCCGCCCAAGGCCGCGATCCGCTCGGCCGTTGGACGCAGCATCAGATGATAGGTGTTGCCCAACAAGATATCCGCGCCGGTTGCGGCGACGCTTTCGGGAAGCATCGCCTTGACGGTCGCCGCGGTGCCAACCGGCATGAAGGCGGGTGTGCGGATGTCGCCACGCGGGGTTGCGATCACGCCCGTTCGGGCCGCGCCATCGGTTGCGTTCAACGCAAAGGAAAAACGATTTGTCATGGCGCGGCCTTTACGCCGCGCCGCGCCGGAATGCAAAGGGGCTGCGTCAGCCTATGCCGTCGCGGTGTAGATATGGATACGTGCGGGCACCCTGATGTCGGGTCCCACCTGCCAAGCGGTGAGTGCCGTTTCCAACGCGGCGTGCACCTTGGCCCGCGTTGCGTCATCGGCACCAACGTCATTCATGCGCATGGCCGCCGCGCCAATGATCGTTTGCAGACGTGCCACGTCGGCCACGCTGCCCGCAGGGGTAAGATGCAAGTCGACCGTCTCGACCGCAGGCGTCCATCCCGCTTCGGCCAACAGACCAAGCACCCGGTCGCTGTCGGCAAAGGCGAAGGGACCGGGGGCCAAAGGATCGCGCGCCGCTGCCGGGCCCATGACCTCGGCCGCGGCCTTTGCGGGTAACCCGAACCACGGGTTCGCATGCGGCGCGGCCCATGATGCGAACGTGAACGTGCCGCCGGGGCGCAGTGCCGGACGGATATTCGCCATCGCACGGACCGTATCGGGAAAGAACATCACCCCGAACAGGGAAATCGCGCTGTCGAATGCTTCGGCCTCGAAGGCATGGCTTCCCGCGTCGGCGTTTACAACCGTGACGTTGGATGGCACGCGGGCCGCCGCCCGCTCGGCAAAGGCCGGTGATATATCGACGCCCACGACCTGCCCATCGGGGCCAACCGCCCGGGCCGCCGCCAATGTGCTGCTGCCAGACCCGATCCCGATATCCAGAACGCGCGCGCCGGGCACAGGTTTGGCGCGCGCCATCAGCGCATCCAGAACCGTGCCATGGGCGTCCTCAATTTCTGCCTCGACCAAAAGCCAAGGCGCTGCCATCGCGTGCCAATCCATCGTCGCATCCTTTTGCCCGTTATGGGCATGGGAAAAGCTTGGGCTGAATCATATTTTGTAGCAAGAGAAGTCCAAACCGGCGTTTCCGACGCCTGCGCATCAACAAAAAGACCTTCGGTTAACTGCGATCCGACCCGCCCTTTACGCCCGCCCCGGCATTCCTTATATCTTCACTCAGGAATAGCCCGAGGACACGCCCATGAGCCAGCAACAAGAGCATCTTGAAGGTACGCCGCTGATCAGGCCGTCCAGCACGGAGCACCCATTGTATGACAATGTGGTCGAGGCATGTCGGACGGTTTATGACCCTGAAATTCCCGTCAACATCTACGACTTGGGTCTGGTCTATACGATCGAGATCAGCGACGAGAACGAAGTTGAACTGACCATGACGCTGACAGCGCCGGGTTGCCCGGTGGCAGGCGAAATGCCCGGCTGGGTCGCGGACGCGGTGGAACCTCTGGACGGCGTAAAGACCGTCAACGTGCAACTCACGTGGGAACCGCCTTGGGGCATGGACATGATGAGCGACGAGGCGCGCCTTGAACTTGGTTTCATGTAACCCGGCCCCCCGCCAATATTGTTGATGTCCTGTCGCTGAGCTTGTGGCGAGGAAAACATGCATGCCTCGTTGCCGACGCGCCGCCATGATCCGGCCACCGGACCACGGAAGATCGCATTCTGTCCGACAGGACCCTTGAGGCTTTGCGTCTGAACCTCTAGATTGAGGTCAGGAAACAGGAGTTCGCCCCATGTTCGGCATTCCCGGAAAACAGGCCGTAACCATCACCCCTGCCGCCGCAAGGCAGATCGCGCGACTGATGGTAAAGGACAACACGCAAGGTCTGCGGATCGGCGTGAAGAAGGGTGGCTGCGCGGGCATGGAATATACCATGGATTACGTGGCCGAGGTGGACCCACACGACGAGATCGTGGAAATTGACGGCGCGCGGGTGATGATCGCCCCGATGGCGCAGATGTTTCTGTTCGGGACCGAAATCGATTACCAGACCAGCTTGCTGGAATCCGGATTCAAGTTCCGCAATCCCAACGTGACCGAAGCCTGCGGTTGCGGTGAATCCATCAAGTTCGACGAAAAACTGACTGGCTGAGGGCGCAAGCCCGCCCTGCCTGATCAGACCAAAGGGCAAGCGCGGCCGCAACCGCGCGGCCCTGTGGCAGATTTCTTGCCGCTTTCCCCGCCCGCGCTTGACCAATGGCCCCGACCTTGCCATCCCAAGGTGAACGCACCAAGGGGGGATATCATGCGCCGCAAACTGGCCGCTGGAAACTGGAAGATGAACGGGTTGGCTGCGGATCTTGCACAGATCGACATGCTGGTCGCCGCCCTGCCCTCTTGCGATGTCGATGTGTTGATCTGCCCGCCCACCACCTTGTTGGAACGCATGTCGCGCCGCGCGACCGGCATCTTCACCGGCGCGCAAGATTGCCACGCCGCCACCAACGGCGCCCATACCGGCGACGTGTCCGCCGCCATGTTGGTCGATGCGGGCGCAAGTCATGTCATCCTTGGCCATTCCGAACGCCGGGCTGATCACGGGGAAACCGATGCGGCGGTTTGCGCCAAACTGCTGGCCGCTTGGGCCGCAGACCTTGTCGCAGTGGTGTGTGTCGGCGAAACTCAGGCACAATATGAGTCCGGTGAAACGCTGGACGTGATCCGCAGGCAACTGGCAGGCTCCATCCCCGACGGTCCCACGTCCGCGCGCCTTGTCGTGGCCTACGAACCGGTCTGGGCCATCGGGACGGGTCTGGTGCCATCACTGGCCGAAATCGGTGCGGTTCACGGGTTCATCCGGGCCGAACTGGCCGCGCGTTTCGGCGAACGCACAGCGCAGGGGGTTCGGCTGCTCTATGGCGGATCGGTCAAACCGGGGAATGCCGCACAGATCTTTGCCGTCGCCGACGTGGATGGGGCGCTGGTCGGGGGCGCATCGCTCAAGGCGGATGACTTCGTTCCGATCGTGACGGCCCTGAACGCGGCATGAAAAAAGGCCGCCCGATTGCCCGGGCGGCCCTGTGTGTTTCTGCGTATTCCGCCGCTATTGCGCTGGCACGTAGCGCTGCATCGCCACGCGGATGATGCCCTGATAGCTATCTGAATACTGGCGTACCGACATGGTGTAATTGCCCGCATCCAGACGCAAGGTCAGTTGGCTGTTAAGCGAGTCGTTGGCGTCGTCGCTATAGCCCAGTTCGCGACCCAATTGGTCAAAGACGATAATGATCGGGTCACTGTCGGTTACCTCGACCGCATCAATCACCAGCAGGCCGCTTTGGGGCATGTTGAACGAATACCAGATCGCCGTGCTGCCGGGGACCTGACCGTCGCGAACGACACTGGTCGCAATCGAGCCAAGGGCCGTCATCGGATACGACCCGTCCATGGGTGGGCTTGCCTCACCGCTGGCATAAAGCTCCTGCAGCGCGGCCTGCGCGTCAAACGCGCGAACGCTCACCGTGATCGGCAGGTTGTCGTCCGCAAGCGACCGCATCCCGATGCAATAGACACCAGCAGCCAGAGGCGCCGTGAAATCGATCCGGCTGTCGAAGCTTTCATAGTCGTCATTCTCGGCCAAAAGGGAGCCCTGCCCGTCAAACACATAGATATACGGGTCAGCATTCTGGTTTTCCGCCCGGATCGAGACCGCTTGCGGAGTGTTCAGGATAAAGCGGTAATAGGGAGCACCGGTGACCGAGTTCGTGGCCGATACGCCGGATCCAGCCAGCATTCCGTCAATCGCGCCGCCACCCAACGGTGTCGCGGGCGTGGTTGGTGTGCAGGGGTCGATGCCAACGAACATGTCGCCGCTAAACCCGTTGCCGAACCCGCCGTCAAAACCGCCCGACAGACCTGCGGTCAGCGGTTCATGCTCCAGCAGACCAACGCGCACATCCGCCAGCAAAGCACCGCCGCCAAAGCCGCGGGTCAGAACGCAATACTGACCGGGGTTCAGAAACGTCTCGGCGCGGGACGACCAGTTGCCGCCGCTATCGTCATCGGTCAGCACCATGGCGCCCGACGCGTCGTAAAGCTCCATCACGGTGTCGCCGCCGGCCTGACCTGCCGCTTCGATGCGCACATCGCTGGGACTGCTGACGGTGAACAAGGTCACCACATTGCCCGACGGCGGAACCGTCAGACCGTTCATGCCCAAGAACGTACCTGCGGTCGAGATGTCGGACGACGCCTCGGCGCCACCCATCCACGTGGCGTTCATTGACAGGCCGCCACAATAAGCGTTTTGCGCCAGCGCCGGAATGGCCGACGTAAAAAGCACGGCCCCGGCAACAAGCCCGGAAAGTTTAAGATTCATCCGATTTCCTCCAAACAGATCGGGGCTTGTACGCCCGACAGCATCCAGCCTAACCCGACAAGACGCTTTCATGCCAGTACTATAAGCCGAACAATGTCCGGGAAGTTACCACTTTGCCGCCGCCCGCCCCGGCCCCATTCGCCCTTGGAATGGTCAGGCGCCCATGTACATAGTGATGTCCATGTCGAACCCGTTGTCATCCCATGCCATTCGCCTGCCGGGCCGCGCGCTTGTTGTGTTGGCGGGCATCCTTGCCATGGCAGTGGCGCTTTGCTTTGTGGCGTTGCCACGTCTGGAACGGGCCTTTCTGATTCAGGCGGGCGGCCGGGACGAGGCGACCTTGCGCCTTGCCACCGAAGTCATGCGCGGCGCGCTCAGTCGGACCGAGGCACTCCCCGCACTACTGGCGGAACGCCCGATCCTGACGGACCTGTTGAATGATCCCCAAAACAGTGGCCTGCTGCCGTTCGCGAACGAACAATTGCGCCAGACCGCTTTGACTTTGGATGTCTCCGATATCTACCTGATGGACCACAGCGGCATGACACTGGCGGCCAGTTCCTACCGCACCGACCGCTCGTTCGTGGGGCGCAATTTCGCCTTCAGACCCTATTTCGCGAATGCGCTTGAGGACGGATTGGGGCGGTTCCACGCCCTTGGCACGACCTCTCAGGAGCGAGGATATTTCTTTGCGGCCCCCGTCATCAGCAATACCCGTGTTCTGGGGGTCGTTGCGGTCAAGATCACCCTCGACGGATATGAAGAAGCGTGGCGCGACAGTGAGAGCACCGTCATCGTGGTCGACAGCAGCAACGTCATCTTCCTGTCGGACCGGAACGATTGGCATTATCGCACCCTCGGGCCGCTCAGCGAACTGGCGCTGGAAGCGATCGCGGCGACCCGACAGTACCCCCTTGACCGCCTGTCGCCGCTGTCGGCCCGCCGCGATCCGCTGACCGACCGGCTCGATATCTTGTCGGTCGAGGGCGACGACAGCTTTGTCATGCAGACCGCGCTGATCGCGGCGGCGGGTTGGCGCGTGTCGATCCTGACGCCAACCGGCCCGGCACGGGCGCAGGCCCTGACGGTTCTGACGCTGATGATCCTTCTGATCCTTCTGGGGGGTCTGGTCGGCGCCATCTACCTGCAACGGCGGGCCCAGTTGATGGAACGGCTGGCCGCACAGAAATCGGAACAAGAGCGGCTTGAAGGGCGTGTGCGCGAACGCACGATGGACCTGAACGATGCAAACCGCCAGCTTCTGCAAGAGGTCGATGACCGCCGCGCCGCCGAACAACGTCTGCGCACGACGCAGGCCGAACTGGTGCAGGCGGGTAAACTGGCCGCCCTCGGGCAGATGTCCGCGGCCCTGTCGCACGAATTCAACCAGCCCCTTGCCGCGGTCAAATCCTACGCCGAAAATGCGGGCACGTTTCTTGATCGCGGCCGCACGTCGGATGCGCGTGAAAATATCTCCCGCATCTCCGCCATGGCGGACCGGATGGCCAGCATCTCGAAACACCTGCGGAACTTCGCCCGCAGACCACAAGACAAGTCTGGCCCGATCCCGCTTTGCGCCGTCATCGACGACGCGGTCGCCCTGATGCAGCCGCGCCTGAACACTATGGCCGCAGATCTGCAGTTTGCACGACCTTCGCCGGAAATTACCGTGATTGGTGGGCGGGTGCGTCTGCAACAGGTGATCGTGAACCTGATCGCCAACGCGCTTGATGCCATGGCAGGTCACCCGGCCCCGCGCATCGAAATCACGGTCATGCAGCGCGACGCAACGGCAATCGTCCGGGTGCGGGATCTGGGGCCGGGCCTGACCGACGACGCGCTGAACCAAGCGTTTGACCCGTTTTTCACCACCAAGGATCCCGGACATGGATTGGGCCTTGGCCTTTCGATCTCATATAACATCGTCCATGATTTCGGCGGCAGGCTTCAGGTGCGCAACCATCCCGAAGGCGGCGCCGAATTCGAGGTGATCCTATGCATCGCCGCCACACATGAGCTTGCAGCCGAATGACAGCCGACCGCCCCGAACCTCAGGTCCTCTTCGTCGATGACGAAGAACATTTGCGGCTGGCCGCAGGTCAGACGCTGGAGTTGGCGGATATCACGGTTGCCACATTCCCCGATCCCGCAGCGGCGCTGGCGCGCGTCAGCCGCAGTTTTCCGGGTATTCTGGTGACCGACATCCGGATGCCCGACATGGACGGCCTGACCCTCATGGCCCGCGCCCTCGAGGTGGACCCCGACCTGCCGGTTATCCTTGTCACCGGGCACGGCGACGTGGACCTTGCGGTACAGTCCATGCGCGACGGGGCCTATGACTTCATCGAAAAACCCTATGCGCCGGACCGTTTGGTGGACACCGTGCGCCGGGCGTTGGGTAAGCGCGCGCTGGTGCAGGAAAACCGGGCGCTGCGCCGACAGGTCACCGGGCGCGACAAGGTCGAGGCGCGCGTAACCGGGCGCAGCCCCTTGATCGTGCGCCTGCGTGAACAGATCCGCGCCGTCGCCGCCACCGAGGCGGATGTCCTGATCGTGGGCGATACTGGCACCGGCAAGGAAGTGGCGGCCCGCGCGCTTCATCAGGCCAGCCCGCGCGCCGCGCGCCCCTTCGTCCATGTGAACTGCGCCGCCCTGCCCGCAGATCTGATCGAAAGCGAACTGTTCGGTCACGAGGCCGGGTCGTTTCCCGGTGCCACCCGTGCCCGGTTCGGCAAATTCGAACACGGGCGGGGCGGCACCGTCTTTCTGGATGAGATCGACAGCCTGCCGCTGTCGCTTCAGGGCAAGTTGTTGCAGGCAATACAGACCCGAAGCATCACCCGGCTTGGCTCCAACGATGCGGTCCCGCTGGACGTGCGGTTCATCGCTGCATCCAAACGCGCGCTGGAGGCGGCGGCCCAATCGGGAGAATTCCGGGCCGACCTGCTGTACCGGCTGAATGTCGTGACGCTGCACATGCCGCCGCTTGCCGACCGTCGCGAAGATGTCCCGCGCCTGTTCGTGGAACTGGTGGCACAGGCCGCCGCTCGTTATTCCCGCCCCAGCCCCGATGTTCCAAGTGCCGTTCTCGCACGGCTTTCGGCCAAGGACTGGCCCGGCAACATCCGCGAATTGCGCAACGCCGCAGACCGTTTCGTGCTGGGGTTGGCCGACGAAACCCCTGCAACGGTCACTGTCGGCCGCTTGGCCGACCAGATGGCCGCACATGAGAAATCCCTGATCAGTGCGGCGCTCGTGGCCAATAGTGGCAGTATCAATGCGACCTATGCGGCGCTTGGGCTATCGCGCAAGGCACTCTACGAGAAAATGCAGAAACACGGACTTGATCGCGCGAGCTTTCGCGAAGATTAAGCTGGCGGCGATCGCAGGCGATCCCAACGCAAGCCCGCAAGAAATGGCCACCGGTAACGCCAAGGCCGGGCCGATGACCCGCGTTCTTTCTCTTTGTTGAATGGCCTTCTGAAACCTGCTTTTGGATCTGGTGCAGCTCAAGCAAAACAACCTGCCCTTTGCATTTTGGTGTCTGCGGCGATCATCTGTCGTGTCACAAATCGAAAAATGGGCAGGAACCTACCCATTGCCTTTCGCTTTTGGGTATAGAACGACCCAAATCGCGAACTTTCTGCAGACCGTTAGCGCAACCACGATATGCGCCGCTTGCATGCCGGACCTGCGCTCGTCAACACACCACGCCAAGCGGCCTGACGGAAGTTGGGCGCTTCAAGATTGTTCAAAGGGAGAACATTAATGACCTTCACCAAAATCGCGGCCCTTGCCGCCACCACCGCCCTGACCGCCTCGGTCGCATTTGCCGACGGCCATCAGGATCGTACCGGCTGGCCCGAGAGCTTCACCGTTGGCACCGCGTCGCAGGGCGGCACGTTCTTCGCCTACGGCTCCGGCTGGGCAAACCTTGTCGCGGAAGAGTTGGGCGTTTCCGGCGGCGCCGAAGTCACCGGTGGCCCGATGCAGAACATGGCACTGGTTCACACCGGCGAAGCACAGTTCGGCATGACCACCATGGGCCCGGCAGCAGAGTCGCTGGCTGGCACGAACCCCATCGCACCCGGCCTGCAGATGACCGGCGCATGCGCGATGTTCCCGATGTACCAGACACCGTTCAGCGTAACCGCGCTGGCGTCCTCGGGCATCACCACCATCGCGGACATTCCTGCCGGTGCGCGTATTGGTTTCGGCCCTGCCGGATCGACCTCCGACACCTATTTCCCCGCCATGATGGAAACGCTGGGCGTCGATTTCGAGCGTCGCAACGGCGGCTGGGACGATCTGGGCAGCCAGCTTCAGGATGGTCTGCTTGACGTGATCGCGTTCGCCGCAGGCGTGCCCGTTCCCGCCGTCAGCCAGCTGGAAGTGCAGACCGACGTGAACATCATCGAGTTCACCGAAGACGAGCAGGCCCAGATCATCGCGGCCTTCCCGGTTGCCGGCTTCACGATCAATGCCGACACCTACACCACGCTGGAAGCAGACGCGCGGTCCGTGTCCATGTGGAACTTCGCGATTGCCGGCTGCGATCTGCCGGAAAGCTTTGTCTACGCAGTCGTCGACACCGTGATGGGCGATAACGAGCGGATGGTGAACATCCACTCCGCAGCCCGTTCCACCACGCCCGACAACTGGGACAAGAACACCGTCATGATGTGGCACCCCGGTGCGGCACGCTGGTTCACCGAAAATGCCGGCGCCACCATTGCGGCCGACATGATCTACGGCGGCTAAGAATCGGATCTGGGGCTGGCGCCTCAGGACCAGAATCGCGCCCGGGCATGCACCGGGCGCGGTTTCACGACGACGACCCATACCCAAGAAGAATAAGACAAGGGGCGCGCCTTTCTGGCCGTACCCGCATCCGGGGGACAACCAGATGACCGACGCCCGCCAATCAGACGCCGTTGACGACACCGACCAGCTTGAAGGCCCCGTTCTGGCCGAAGGCGTTGATGAAGACCCGGTTGAAAAGAACCGCCGCCTGTTCACGGGTTGGCAATATGTCCTGATCGCCACGCTGGCCACGCTTTATGCGGCGCTGCACATGGCTGCCCTGAACGGTCTGTCGATTGAGAATATGACCGGCATCGATCTGCCCTTCCTTCCGACCTTCCCCGTCGAAACCTGGAACTTCCGTATCGCGCACATTGCAGGTGCCCTTGTGCTGGGTTTCTTGATGTTTTCGCCCCGTTTCTTCGCTGAAGACGCGAAGCCCGAGACGCGCATGATATCCATGGCCGGCATCGCCCTGATGATCCCGGCGGCGATTGCCGTGTTTACGACCCTTCAGTTCATCGCGCTGGTCAACAGCGGCGACTTGCCCCAGATGGGTGGCATCAACACATGGGCGGCCTTTCCGGGCACCGATCTTTACGCGCAGGAACTGCGCTGGTTCGGCATTCCGCTCTTGATCGCGACCTTTGGCGGCATCGCTCTGGGTTGGGTTGAACATCGGGACCGCGACAAGTTCGCGACCAGCGATATCGTGCTGGCCGTTTGCGCCGTGACCGTCGCGCTTTACCTGATCCCGATCTATTCCACCGCCGCGCGCAATTCCGTCGGCACGTCGTTCGTGCCCATCGGCGTGGCGTTCGCTGCGACCGCAGGCGCTGCTCTGATCCTTGAACTGACGCGCCGTGTTGCGGGCCTTGCGCTTGTGATCATCACGGCGGTGTTCTTGGTCTACACCTTTACCGCGCACCTTCTGCCCGGCATCCTCGCGGTGCAGAACCCCTATAGCTGGCAGCGCTTCTTTGGCCATGTCTATTCCGATGCAGGCATCATCGGCGCCACGACCGCCGTGTCCTCAACCTACATCATCCTGTTCATCATCTTCGCGGCCTTCCTTCAGGCCTCAAAGGTTGGCGATTACTTCGTGAACTTCGCGTTTGCCGCCGCCGGCCGCTCGCGCGGTGGCCCCGCCAAGGTGGCCATTTTCGCATCCGGCCTGATGGGCATGATCAACGGCACCTCCGCCGGTAACGTCGTGGCCACGGGCTCGCTCACGATCCCGCTGATGAAGAAGGTCGGGTATCACAAACGCACCGCAGGCGCGGTCGAGGCCGCAGCATCGACCGGTGGCCAGATCATGCCGCCGATCATGGGCGCCGGTGCCTTCATCATGGCCGAGATTACCGGCATCCCGTACACCGATATCGCGGTGGCCGCGATCCTTCCGGCGGTCCTGTATTTCGTGTCCGTCTATTTCATGGTGGACATGGAAGCGGCGAAGCTTGGGATGCGCGGCATGCGCGAAGATGAACTGCCCAAGTTCCGCAAGCTGGTGCGTCAGGTCTACCTGTTCCTGCCCATCATCATCCTCATCGCAGCCTTGTTCATGGGTTACTCGGTGATCCGTGCAGGCACGCTTGCCACGGTGGCCGCAGCCGTCGTCAGCTGGCTGACCCCCTACCGGATGGGCTGGCGTTCGATCCTCAAGGCGTTCGAACTTGCCGGTGTCATGTCGATCCAGATCATCGCGGTCTGTGCCTGTGCGGGCATCATCGTTGGCGTGATCTCTCTTACCGGGGTTGGCGCGCGCTTCTCGCTGGTGCTGCTTGATCTTGCTGGCGTCAGCCAGTTGCTGGCGCTCTTCTTCGCCATGTGCATCGCC
Organism: Paracoccaceae bacterium; assembly: GCA_017854585.1. Taxonomy (GTDB): domain Bacteria; phylum Pseudomonadota; class Alphaproteobacteria; order Rhodobacterales; family Rhodobacteraceae; genus JAFMHK01. Next base: position 47,212 of record JAFMHK010000019.1, on the reverse strand, counting down.
ATCTTGCTTGGCATGGGCATGCCCACCACGGCGGCCTATGCCGTCGCGGCATCGGTGGTGGCACCGGGTCTGGTGCAACTGGGTATCCCACTTCTGACGGCGCACTTCTTTGTGTTCTACTTTGCCGTCGTCTCGGCCATCACGCCCCCTGTGGCACTGGCCAGTTACGCAGCCGCGGGCATATCGGGCGCAAACCCGATGGAGACCTCGGTCGCGTCCTTCAAGATCGGCCTTGCCGCCTTCATCGTGCCCTTCATGTTCTTCTACAACGGCGCATTGTTGATGGATGGCACCTGGCCCGAGATCATTCGCTCTGGGATCACGGCAACCTTCGGGGTGTTCCTGCTCAGCGCCGGTGTGCAGGGTTGGTTCATGGGGGGACGTTCCGCATGGTTCATGCGGGTCGCGTTGGTCGCGGCGGCCTTGTTCATGATTGAAGGTGGTTGGATCACCGACTTTGTCGGGATCGCGGCCGCTGTGGCGATCTACGTCATCCAGAAGGTCTTTTCTCCCGCACCGAACGCAACCATCCCGGTGCGCGGCGCAGATTGATCGGCAGGGGGCGCGGCCAGACCGCGCCCCCTGTTTACTTGCTTTCCAAACGCCGCCAATGCAGGCACGGTCGGCAGCATCATTTCAGCCGGTATGTGATGCAACACCTTTCCCAATCCCCGACAGACCCGGATTTCGTCCAAAACCCCTATCCGTTCTACGCCCGTCTGCGCGCTGCCGGGCCGCTGGCTTTCTGGTCCGATTACGCAATGCCCATGGCCACAACCCATGGGGCTGTGAATACCTTGCTGCGGGACCGCCGGTTTGGCCGTGAACCCATCACGCCTCTGCCCATTCCCGACCACTTGCGCCCGTTCTACGCGATCGAGGCGCATTCCATGCTGGAACTGGAACCGCCCCGCCACACCCGCCTGAGGAGCCTCGTCCTGAGGGCCTTCACAGCCCGGCGGGTGGCCGCGCTTGGCCCGGAAATCGGGTGCCTGTCGCATGATCTGATTGACGCGTTTCCCTCCGGCCCCTTCGATCTTCTGGCGGCCTATGCCCGCCCGTTGCCCGTCATCATCATCGCCCGACTTCTCGGTGTGCCCGAGGGTATGGCGCCAGACCTCCTGCGCTGGTCAAACGACATGGTCGGGATGTATCAGGCCAGCCGCACCCGCGCCGATGAGGATGCGGCCGTCGCCGCCACCGAGGACTTCGTATCGTTCCTGCGCGAATACATTGCAGCGCGCCGCGGCACCCCGCGCGATGACCTGATCAGTCAGCTGATTGCCGCCGAGGAAGATGGTGAGAAACTATCGACGGACGAGTTGATCACGACCTGCATCTTGCTGCTGAACGCCGGGCACGAGGCGACCGTGCACACCCTTGGCAACGGAGTGAAAACACTGCTGGAAACCGGCCACCGCCCCGGCCCGGACCCCGCGCCCCTGATCGAAGAGATACTGCGGTTCGATCCGCCGCTGCATATGTTTACCCGGCACTGCTACGAAGACGTGACGCTGTTTGACCATCCGTTCCGGCGGGGCGATCAGGTGGGGTTGTTGCTGGCCTCGGCTGGCCGGGATGGCGCGGCCTACCCCGATCCCGATCTGTTCATGCCCACGCGCACCGGTCCCGCAAATCTGGCCTTCGGCGCGGGTATCCATTTTTGCGTCGGTGCGCCGCTGGCCCGGCTGGAATTGCAAACCGCCATCCCGATCCTGTTCGAACGATGCCCCGATCTGCGCCTGACGACCGCGCCGCGTTATGCGGACATCTATCACTTTCACGGGTTGGCGCGGTTGGACGTCACGGCCTGAATGCCGGGCTATTTCTGAGGAGCGGGCACAGGGGCCGTGACCGAAAAATAGGTTACAAGAAAACGCGATTTGCAGATTTCTTGTAACCTATTTTTGGCAGGCGGCGATCATTCCGCCGCCAGATTGCGCGGCTTCAACATCTGCTTGAGGTAATGTCCCGTGTGCGAGTTTTCGCACGCCGCGACATCTTCGGGCGTTCCGGTGGCCACGACCTGGCCGCCGCCATCACCCCCTTCAGGGCCGATATCGATGACGTAATCGGCCGTTTTCACAACGTCGAGGTTATGTTCGATCACCACCACCGAATTTCCCTGATCGACCAGTTCGTGAAGCACTTCCAACAGCTTGCGCACATCTTCGAAATGGAGGCCGGTGGTCGGCTCATCAAGGATATAGAGCGTGCGTCCCGTCGATCGCTTGGCCAGCTCTTTCGACAGCTTCACGCGCTGCGCCTCGCCGCCCGACAGGGTCGTGGCCTGCTGGCCCACCTTGATATAACCCAGACCGACCCGCATCAGCGCATCCATCTTTTCGCGAATGGTCGGCACCGCCTTGAAGAACGTCTGCGCATCTTCAACCGTCATATCCAGCACGTCGGCGATGCTTTTTCCCTTGAACCTGATTTCCAGCGTTTCCCGATTATACCGGGCACCTTTGCAGGTTTCGCAGGTTACGTAGACATCAGGCAGAAAGTGCATCTCGATCTTGATGACACCATCGCCCTGACAGGCCTCGCACCTGCCACCCTTGACGTTGAAGCTGAACCGGCCGGGCTTGTAGCCGCGCGCCTTGGCCTCGGGCAGGCCTGCGAACCAGTCGCGGATCGGGGTGAATGCGCCGGTATAGGTGGCGGGGTTTGATCTTGGCGTTCGTCCAATCGGGCGCTGGTCGATATCGATGACCTTGTCCAGATGCTCCAACCCCGTGATCGTCTCGCACGGTGCGGGCGTCTGTCGCGCGCCGTTCAGCTTCATTGAGGCGGTCTTGAACAATGTTTCGATCGTCAGGGTCGATTTGCCGCCACCCGATACGCCTGTCACACAGACGAATTCCGCCAATGGAAAGTCCACCGTGACACCGCGCAGGTTGTTTCCGGTCGCCTTCACCACGGTCAGCTTTTTCTTGTTGCCCTTGCGCCGGGTGGCAGGCACCGGGATTTCACGTCGCCCTGCCAGATAGTCGCCCGTGACGGAATTCGGGTTGGCGATGATATCGGCCGGGGTGCCATGGGCAACCACCTGCCCGCCATGCACACCCGCGCCCGGCCCGATGTCGAACACGTAATCCGCCTCGCGGATCGCCTCTTCGTCATGTTCAACGACGATTACGGTATTGCCTGCGTCGCGGAGGTTCTTCAGCGTGGTCAACAGCCGGTCGTTATCGCGCTGATGCAGCCCGATGGATGGCTCGTCCAGCACGTAGAGAACACCTTGCAGGCCCGACCCGATTTGAGAGGCCAGCCTGATCCGCTGACTTTCGCCGCCCGACAACGTCCCGGCATTTCGCGACAGGGTCAGGTATTCCAAACCCACATTGTTCAGAAACCCCAGTCGTTCGCGGACTTCCTTGAGAATGGCGCGCGCGATCTCATTCTTCTGGTTGCTCAGGCTTGCGGGAACCTCGGCGCACCACGCGGCCGCTTCACGGATCGACATCTGCACCACCTGCCCCACGTGCAGGCCTGCGATCTTCACGGCCAACGCCTCGGGCCGGAGGCGATAACCGCCACAGGTGCCACAGGACCGATTATTCTGAAACCGTTCGAATTCTTCCCTGACCCACGCGCTATCGGTTTCCCGGTAACGGCGTTCCATGTTCGGGATCACGCCCTCGAATGTGCGCTTTACCTGATAGACCCGGCCACCTTCATCATAGCGAAACTGAATCTCGTCATCGCCGGAGCCGCGCAGGAATACCTGCTGCACGTCCTCGGACAGGTCTTTCCACTTGGTCTTGGGGTTGAACCCGTAATGGGCCGCAATCGATTGAATCGTTTGGGTGAAATACGGCGACTTGCCCTTGCGCCAGGGCGCGATCGCGCCATCCTCCAACGTCAGGGCGGCATCTGGAACCATCAGCCGTTCATCAAAGAACAGTTCCACCCCCAACCCGTCACACGCAGGGCACGCCCCAAATGGCGCGTTGAACGAAAACAGCCGCGGTTCGATTTCGGGAATCGTAAAGCCACTGACCGGGCAGGCGAATTTCTCGCTGAACGTCATCCGCTCCGGCTCACCTTCGGCCGGAGCGGTTTCCAGAATGGTAATGCCGTCGGCCAGATCCAGCGCGGTTCTAAAGCTGTCGGCAAGCCGCGTCTCCAACCCTTCGCGGACGACGATCCGGTCAACCACCACGTCGATGTCGTGGCGAAACTTCTTGTCGAGCGTCGGCGGTTCATCCAGTTCGTAGAACTGGCCGTCAACCTTCACGCGCTGAAAACCCTGCTTGCGCAGTTCCAGAAATTCCTTGCGGTATTCGCCCTTGCGGTCGCGGACGATGGGGGCCAGCAGGTATCCGCGCGTCCCCTCCTCCAGCGCCATGACGCGATCGACCATGTCCTGAACCTGCTGCGCCTCGATCGGCAGGCCGGTGGCCGGGGAATAGGGCGTGCCGGCGCGGGCGAACAACAGGCGCAGGTAATCGTAGATCTCCGTGACGGTCCCCACCGTGGACCTTGGGTTCTTGCTGGTGGTTTTCTGTTCGATGGAAATCGCCGGGCTCAGGCCGCTGATATGATCCACATCGGGTTTTTCCATCATGTCGAGGAACTGCCGCGCATAGGCAGACAGCGATTCGACATAGCGGCGTTGCCCTTCGGCATAGATCGTATCGAACGCGAGCGATGATTTTCCAGACCCCGACAACCCGGTGATCACGACCAACTGATCGCGCGGAATATCCACATCGATGTTCTTGAGATTGTGTTCGCGCGCGCCGCGCACCTCAATCATTTTCAGTTCAGCCATCTTGGCCCCCCGGCAACCGTCACGCATCAGATAGCGACTGTGGCGCGTCTGACCAGACCGTAAATAGAACATTACATGAACGTAGGAAAGATTTAACGCGCGGCCCTGCCATAAACCCATCCGGCGAACAGCACACCGGCCAGACAGATAGCAACGGCCAACCCCGTCACCCCCCATAATCCCGCCATCACGGCCACCGCAAACAGCGGCGTGCCACTGAACGTGCCCACATTGCCCAATTGCGCCATGGCCCCATTGGCGCGGGCCTGATCGGCGGGATCAAGATTAAGCGCCGGCACCGCGGCAAAGTTACCCCCGGCCGTGACGCCGGTGGCAAAGAGTGCCGGCAGCGCGAGCCACGGCATGAAGGCCGCGCCGACAAAAAGGACTGCGGAGGCTGCGAAACCACCGACCACCACTTGCTGCGGGCTGACCCAGCGAGCCAGAAACCCGGAGGAAAAGGTGCCGAGCAAGTTGGTAACCGGTAACAGCGGGGTTAGCCACGGCGCGTTCAGTGCGCCCGGCAAGAACGCCACCAGCGCGATGAACAGCGACGTATAGATGCCATGCCCCACTGCCGGGGCCAGCAGGCGCGGCGTCGAATAAATGGTCCGGTGGACGGCCGCAAACCCCGGCATGGCCACGCCCTTGGCCATGACGCGCGGCAGCGCCCGCCACAACACCGGCCACAGCGCCAGCAACATCACGCCATGCGCGGCATAGACCAAGCGGATGCCGCCAACCGCCAGCCCGACAGGAACCAGCAGCGCAAACAGCGCGTAGGACACGCCAAAGAACGTTCCCCAGAGGCCCATGACCACGGATTTGTCGCTTGGCGCGGCAAGGGCGGCCATCATCGTCGGCAAGGCCACGACCAATCCCAGATGGCCGACCCCTTCCAGAACACGGGTCAGCATGAGGGCCCAGAACGGCATGGGAAGCCCTTGGATCAACGCCAGCGCCCCGGAAATGCCGATCGACCACAGCACCGCGCTGCGCACGCCGATCCGTGCGACCACGGCACCCGACAATGCTCCGCCGATCACACCCACAACCGCCACGCCAGACACGGCGAAGGCGACGGGCGCGCCGGGATAGGCCAATGCCAAGGCATCCAGCGTCAAGGTCAGTTTTGCAAACTGGGCTGCCGCCAGAAGGCCGGTAGCCCAGAGCAAAGCCACCAGCGGCCAATGGGTGCGCGATGTCTCCATGCGGGCCGCCATGACAGGCACCCTTGCCTTCGTCAACCGGCCACGGATCGGGGGTGTGCGACCGCCCAATGCGCCGCACCGGCGGATGATCGGCTTGGGGACGAGGTGCGTTCTATCCGGGTGTTCGCACCAAGCGCGCCTTTCGTATCGGCGGCATGACGCGGATCAAATGCGGCTTGCAATTGACCATGCGCAATAACGATCGGCATCGAACCCCTAAAATGCGCCCCGAACGCGAGGTGTAGATCATGCAAATCAATGCGCTTCCCCACTATGACGACAGCATCAACACCACCGGGTGCTGTGCAAAGTTCAACCCCGACGGCTGGGACGGTCAGGACCTGCACTTCGCCGACAAGCCGTTTGTGCGCGCAACGACCAAAAGCGCGCTGCATATTCCCATCAACATGGGGCAGGTGTTTACGCGGGTACACGAACATATCGAAGATGCAGGTGGCTTTGATAACGACAACATGATCGTGCTCAGCCGCGATCTGTCACCATGGGTTGCCGAGCACCTTTTTGCGATGGACGGCCCCGTGCCGGAGGAAAAGACCGTTCGGCTGAGCGGTGATTTCATCACCAAAGTGTTTGAAGGCCCCTACCGCGAAGCCAAAGGCTGGCACGAAAAGATGCTGGCGTTGGCGAAATCAAAGGGCGGCACCTCGGACGAGGTGTATTTCTTTTACACGACCTGTCCGAAATGCGCGAAGGCCTATGGCAAGAACTATGTCGTGGGCGTCGCCCGGATGTGAGCGCCGCCCGTTTGCATGCCTTAGCTCAGGGTGGGTCTGGGCCCACCCCGGTCGCTACATGTGGATGACCCGATCATACGCATCCAGCACGCTTTCATGCATCATTTCCGACAGTGTCGGGTGCGGGAATACGGTTTCCATCAGGTCTTGTTCGGTAGTTTCCAGCTTTTGGCCCACCACGTAGCCCTGAATCAGCTCTGTCACTTCAGCACCAATCATGTGCGCGCCCAAAAGCTCTCCGGTCTTGGCGTCGAAGACCGTCTTGATCATCCCCTCGGCCTCGCCCAAGGCAATCGCCTTGCCGTTGCCGATGAACGGGAACCGACCGACCTTGACCTCGTAACCGCGCTCTTTTGCCTTGGCCTCGGTCAGACCGACAGAGGCCACCTGCGGATGGCAATAGGTGCAGCCCGCAATGCTTTCTGGCTTGATGGCGTGGACGTTGTTCTTGCCCGCGATCAGTTCGGCGACCATCGTGCCTTCATGGCTGGCCTTGTGCGCCAGCCACGGTGCCCCGGCGATATCACCAATGGCATAAAGCCCGTCGATCCCGGTGCGGCAGAATTCATCGGTCACGACATGGGTCCGGTCAATCTTGACGCCAAGCGCCTCAAGCCCGAGATCCTCGGTATTGCCGACGATGCCGACTGCCGAAATGACCGTATCGAATGTGTGCTGCTCGATCTTGCCGTCCACCTCGATGTGGGCGGTGACCTTGTCCGCCGCGCGGTCCAGCTGCTTCACGATCGCCTTTTGCATGATCTTCATGCCTTGCTTTTCAAAGCTTTTCTTGGCGAAGGCGGAAATCTCGGCGTCTTCCACGGGCAAGATGCGGTCCATGACCTCGACCACGGTCGTGTCAGCGCCAAGCGTATTGTAGAAGCTTGCGAATTCGATACCGATCGCACCCGACCCGATGACCAGCAGTTTCTTGGGCATATGCGGCGGGGTAAGCGCCGCCTTGTAGGCCCAGACCCGCTTGCCGTCGGCCTCGAGCCCCGGCAATTCCCGCGCCCGAGCGCCTGTGGCCAGAATGATGTTCTTGGCCGTCAGTTCTTCGGTGCCCTTGTCAGTCTTGACCGATACGCGGCCCTTGGCCGGGATCGTCGCCGCGCCCATCACCACGGTCACCTTGTTCTTCTTCATCAGGTGGCCGACGCCCGCGCTCAACTGCTTGGCAACGTTGCGCGACCGTTTCACGACGGCGTCCAGATCATAGCTGACATTATCGCAAGACAGACCGAATTCCTTGGCGCGGTGCATCAGGTGAAAGACTTCCGAACTGCGCAGCATCGCCTTAGTCGGGATACAGCCCCAGTTCAGGCAGATGCCGCCCATATGCTCCCGCTCGATGATCGCAACCTTCAAGCCCAACTGGCTTGCGCGGATGGCGGCCACATAGCCGCCCGGCCCGGCGCCAATCACGATCACGTCGAAATTCTTGTCAGCCACAATGCATCCTCCCGGCGAAAACTGGTTTGTTTAGCATTAAACCATCTCAAACCCGCCCGCAATTGACCATCGGGCAGAGGGATGCGGGGTTGCGCCTTATGCAAGGCGATCAGGTCGCGGCGGCTTGCAGGTCCGCCAAAATCCTAGCGTAGCCGCCATTCTCGAGGAAATCCATTTCGGCAGCTGTGCTGGCGCGGCCCAAGGCGGCATTGCGATAAGGAAAGCGGCCGAATTCCCGGATGATCTGACGGTGCGCGCGGGCATGCAGGAGGTTGCTGTCGCCGGTCAGGCGGTCCCGCATCAGACGCACGCAATGATCCTGATCGGTCAGCAACTCGGAATGCATGAACGGCATGTAGAAGAATTGCCGTTGCGGTTCATCCGTGCGCATGTCGAACCCATGGTTCAACGCATAGGACGCGGCGGTCCTCGCCTTCGCATCGGTCGAAAAGGCGCGCGCATCATCGCGAAACATGTTGCGCGGAAACTGGTCCAGCAAGATGATCAGGGCCAGCGCCTTGCGCCTGTCTCCGGCCCAGTCCGACAGCTTGCCTGCCGCGCCCTCGGCCCAGAGATCGCCGAACCGCGCGGTGATCTCGGCATCGAATGTCGCGTCTTTCTTGTACCACGCGTCGGGGCCAGCCCCCAGCCAGAACGCAAGCACCTCTTCTGATCGGTCTGTCATGACGTCGGTCACTCCCTTTTCCGTTTAGGTTGGACCGTTGCCGCGGCTCTCCTCTTCCGCGGCAACGACCATGTCTTCCGCTGCTTCGACATAGACATCTTGCGCCGCCTCCATCGCGACAACCGACGCACCGGGCATCAGGTTCGCGTATGAGACGGCATCGTAATCTTCTTCGGACGCGTAGGCCGAAGGACGGCGCGTCATGCGATAGGCGGCGTAGGCGGACGTCGCGAACAACACCGCCGCCATCACCAGCCAGAAGCCACCCGGCCCTACCGCCGCCATCGCCAGACCGATTGCAGGCGGCCCAATGATCGATCCAATACCGAAGACAAACAGCAAACCACCCGACGCGGCGGGCATGTCCTGCGGATCAAGGTAATCGTTGGTGTAGGCCAGCAGCAGCGCATAAAGCGGTTGCGCCAGACCGCCGCTCAACAAGGCAACCACCAGCAAGACCGGGTAGATGTGGTCAAAGCCCCACCCAAACAGCGCCACGATGCCCGCAAGTCCGGACGCCACGCAGATCAAGATGCGCCGGTCCATGCGGTCCGACAGCCAACCGATCGGATACTGCAGGAAGATCGCGCCGATGAACAAACTGGAGATGAAGGCAGACAACTGCCCAAGCCCAAGCCCAAGCTCGGTGGCGTAGACGGACGCCATGCCGAACTGGCCCGCGAACACGCCCCCCATAAGGAACAGCCCCACCACCCCAAGCGGAGAAATATTGTAGAGTTGCCGCAATGACATCGAACGCGTCGTGGCAAAGGCCGGCGTTGGCGAGACCGACAGCAAGATCGGCGCAAATGCTAACGAAACGAGGATCGACGGAATGATGAACAGGACAAAACCGCTTGGGTCGCCCAGACTCAAGATACCTTGCGCCGCGACAATCCCCACCATCTGCACCACAACATAGGCCGAAAGCGCCTGCCCCCGCGTCTCGTTGCTGGCGGAATGGTTCAGCCAGCTTTCGGCGGTCACGTAGACACCGCAAAGGCTGAACCCGATGATGACGCGAAACGCCATCCATGCGTAGGGATCGGTGATGACGGGATAGGCCAGCAAGACGGCCGAAATCAGTGATCCAAGCGCCGCGAAGACGCGCACGTGCCCGACCCGCGCAATGAACAGCGGGGCCAGCTTGGAGCCGCCCAGAAACCCGACGAAATAGGCCGAAGCGATCAGCGATAATTGAAAGGTGCTGAACCCTTCGATCGAACCGCGCACACCCATGAGTGAGCCTTGAAGCCCGTTGCCCACCTGCAATAACAACATGCCCAGCAGCAGGGCCCAGGAACTGGAAATAACGGCACGCATCGCGGCCTCCGGTCAACGGGTGTCGAATCCCACCCTGCCCCTGCCCTAACGCGAAAAACCGCCCGATAGCGACCCCTTAAGTCGCTGCATTTCGTGCCGGGACCAACAATGACGCATCCCCATAAGAGAAAAAGCGATATTCCGCCGCGATGGCATGCGCATATATTTCGCGCACACGCGCCTGTCCCATCAAGGCCGAGACCAGCATCATCAGAGTCGACTTGGGCAAGTGGAAATTGGTCATCAGCGCATCGACGACCTTGAAGCGGTAGCCGGGGTAGATGAAGATATCGGTATCGCCTTCCCAAGCCCGCATGGTGCCATCATCATCGGCGGCCGTTTCAAGCAGGCGCAAGGCGGTCGTGCCCACGGGGATGATCCGTCCCCCGGCCGCACGGGTGGCGTTGATCTCCTGCGCCGCATTGGCGCGCACCTCGCCCCATTCGGCGTGCATCTTGTGGGTTGTCACGTCATCCACCGTGACCGGCAGAAACGTTCCCGCCCCCACGTGCAGCGTGACGAACGTGAACTCCACCCCGCGCGCGGTCAGGGCCGCCATCAAGGCCTCGTCGAAGTGCAAGGAAGCGGTGGGGGCCGCCACCGCACCGGCGCGCTTGGCCCAGATGGTTTGATAATCCACCGTGTCGCGTTCGTCAGCCGGGCGCTTGCCGGCGATATAGGGCGGCAGGGGCATCGCGCCTGCCGCGTTCAGCGCCATGTCAAAGTCGGCGCCGCCCAGATTGAAGCGCAACCGCAACCCATCGGCCAACCCCGCCACCTCGGCATGCAGGTCATCGGAAAATACAACGGTCTCGCCGACGGCCAACTTGCGCAGGGGTTTGGCAAGGGCCGTCCATGTGCCATCGGCCTGCGGCTCCAGCAAGGTGACCTCGACCTTGGCGGTCACAATGCCTTGGGCGCTGTCGCGTGTCCGTGTGCCGTTCAGGCGCGCCGGGATCACGCGCGTATCGTTCAGCACCAGACGGTCGCCCGGGCGCAGCACGTCGGGCAGGTCATGGACGTGCATGTCGCGCGTCACCGCCCCCTCCGCCACCAGCAAACGCGCGGCGGACCGGGGCCTTGCCGGGCGCGTGGCAATCAACGCCTCGGGCAGATCGAAATCAAAATCCTCCAGCTTCACTGTGACAGCTCCTGCAATTCGGGTGGGGGGCGGCGGAATATCTCGCGGAAGATGCCCGGCGTCAGGATGGACAACGGGTTTACCGCCACATCCGGGGCGCGCGAAGACCCCGTCAATTGATACGAGAAGCCGAACAGCCCCTCGCGGCGGGGGGCGAACAAGGCCCCGATCAGGCCATTCACGACATAAAGCGGGGATAACACGCCCTGCATCTCCAACTGATCGTTCGCGATGTCGTATACCCCGTCCAAAGACACACCCATCGATGGCCCAACGGCCGCGCCCTGACTGAGGAACACCGCGCGCGGCGTCAAGCGGAACCGCGCCTCCACATCACCAAGGTTGATGCCTTCTCCACCCAGTTGTTCCAGCAATCCGACGACCGAGATCAGGTTCAACAGTTCGGCCATCGCGGGCGCATCGCGCAACCGCGGGCCATTGATCGTCAATTGTCCGTCATAGGTGCCGGTTTCACCCGTGGGCACAAGGATCAGGGTCAGGTCGCCCCCATAACCGCCTTGAAACAGCCCAGCGGCGCGCAGGACCGCGCCACCATCGTCAGACCGCAGCCGCACGGCAAGGCCGTCATCGGTGGTGACCAGCGTCCCGGTGACCGGGGCCGCGCCGTTTACCAACGCCTGAAACTGCCCCGAAAGGCCGCCGACTGTCGTCAGATCTGCCCTCACACCTGTCAACGCTGCGCCTTGGGTAATCTGGATCCTGTCCAAGGCCACGCTCAGGGGGCCGCCACCACCGGCATTCGCCGCCGAGGCAGTCGCCGCCGGTGCATTGCGCAGATCAAAGCTTCCACCCGTCACCTCGACCGCCGGTGCCGTGTTGCCCCCCCGCCCCACAAGCGCACCCGTCACGTCCAGCCACGTGCCGATGCGCAGCTGTGTGATGCTCAGACGGTCAAGCCCACCGCCCGGTCGCAGACTGACGGCGCCAGCCATGTCCATCCCCGCACCGGTCAAGCTCAACACCGGCACATCCGGTGCATCACCCAGCACCACTTCGGCCGTCAGCAGCCCGGTTTCGCCCTGATCCAGCCGCCACCGAAGTGGGGAAATCGACAGGCCAAGCCCCGCCAAATCCGATGTGACGCTCAGGCGCGGCGGGCCGTCGGGCCGAAGGCGCAATCGCAGGTCCGCAGTGCTGCTGCCGCTGATCATGTCCGCGGGCAAGCTGACCCCGAATGTCTCAAGCACGGCGCGGTTCAAGGGCGCGCGGGCGTCCACCACGCTGCCGGGTGCGGCCCCGGCCCCGATCGCACGCTGCCACGTTCCGGTGACAGGAACATCATCCAGCAAGGCACGGCCACTGACCAGAACGGCGGTATTGCTGACGTCCACCGTAATGCTTTCGGCCGTCAGCAGGCGATCGGGAACAAGGCTATCGGACCGGAAATCCGTGACGGTGCCCGTGACCGCGACATCCATATCGGCCAGTTGCTGGCCCCGCAAAAGCCGCGTGGACACCGTGGCCGCAAGCGCTGCCTGACCGGTTCCGATCATCTCGGGCGTCATGCCGCCTTGTGCAAAGATGTTGACGGGCGGCCCGTTCAGCAGGCGCAGGACATCCGTCAATGCGCCGTCGACATGCAGGTCAAAATCGGCCATCGGGCCGGGCGTATCGACGCGCTCGATCACCATCGTCGATCCATGCAGCGCCAGTGTGGCGCCGTCGGGTACCGCCAGGGTGCCTGCCTCCATCGCCATCACAAGGCGCGGGCCACTCAGGGTCAGATATCCGCGCGCGTCGGTGATCGGGGCAAGCGCCGGCAACGCCCGCAAGGTCGCGTCGCTGAAATCCATCTGAAGAACGCTGCGCAGCTGCTGACCGGGGACCGCACGCAGGGCAAGATCAACCCCGGACAATTGTCCATCGATCATGTTCGCATCCAGCCAGTTCCGGGTGTTTGGAATGGCGGCGGTAGGCCAATACGGCAACACGTCACGGGCGTTTACGTCGGGCACCTGCGCATCGATCGACATGCGCAGGCCCTCACGCTCGACCGCGACGCGCCCTGATGCCTGCAACCGCAACGGACCATCGAACAGCACGGCTTGCCCGATATCGACCTGCACCGTAGGGGCCAGCGTCAGGCGCAGGTCGATGGCCCCGCCATCAATGGATAACGGCACATCAAAGACCCCCTCGGGATCGGCGGCGATATCGGCAAGCTGCAATTGAGCGACCAGCGCACGTCCCCCATCGAGCAGATCGGCATGCCCCGTTGCCGAGAAGCTGAGTTCGCTTGCCTCCAGATCCAGCCGATCGAACTGCAGGCGTTGCGTGGCGGTTGCAAACTGCAGGTCCACACCCATTGCATCGAACGGCAACACGCGCACCCCTTCGCCGAGGTTGAACACCCCGGCGCCGATCTCCAGCCCGATCCGCAAATCGCCCAGCGTCCCGTCATCGGCCAGCCGGGCCGTGATCGCGCCGGAAATTGGCGCGCGCATCAGATCAAGCCACGCCAGTGCTGGGGTCACCGTGGCCACGTCACGCGCAGCCAGATCTGTGAAATCCATGTAAATTTCGGTTTCGCGCGAGGGCGCGTCGCGGGTAACTGCGATGGTGACGTCGCTTTCGCGCGTCCCCTCCAGCCGTCCGCTGAAATTCAGCGCGAGGGAGCCATTCTTGCGCCCCAGATCCATGGTGGCATCGCGCACCCGCATCGTCTGACCGGTGATGGCATCATCCATATCCAAGGTAAGCCCGTCGCCGCTGACATCTTCCAGTCGGTCAAATACCGGTGCGGCAAACATCGCGTCGATCCGTGCAAGCGTTTCCTGCAGGCTGACGGCGTTTGCCCCGCCGCCGCTGGCAAGTTCCAGATCGAGCCGCCCATCGGCATCCCGGCGCATGCGCAGACCGGCGCCGACAATCCTGACCTGACTGGGCCGCAGTTCCCGCCGCAGCAAGGCGGTGCGGTCCAGCGTGACCGACACGCGCGGAAACGCGGCGCGCAGCCCCCCCGCAGCATCACGCAGTTCCACCCCTTGCAACACGATTGCAGGCACCAGTCCGGGGCGCAGCATCACCTCAATATCGTTCACGGCAATTCGATTGGCGGACATGGCCGTGTCCAACCGTGCGCCGATCCCGTCTTGCACGAAAGCCGGAAGGCTGATCGGGCCGGAACTGGCCCGCCACATCAATGCGACGCCAGCCAGCAACACCAAGAGCGGCGGCAGAAGCAGCCAACGCCACCGCCGGCGGCGGCGGATCGGGGCAACAGGGGCCGATGCGGGCTGGTTCAAGGGGGTGCGGATCCGGGTCGAAAATGGGACAAGGCGAAACGACCTTTATCTTCGCCGCAAATCCCCTAGCTTGCAAACGGATCGCGGCAGGGCCGCGCATATTACCGCCATTGCCGTCAGGAGACATTGCATGATTGACTTAGGTTCCCCCGCCCCGGATTTCACCCTGCCCCGCGATGGGGACGGCGAAATCACGCTTTCCGCCCTGCGCCCCGCGCCGGTGGTTCTGTATTTCTACCCCAAGGACGATACGGGTGGCTGCACCAAAGAAGCGATCGCCTTCACCGAGCTTGGCCCGGAATTTGCCGCCGCCGGGGCACAGGTGATCGGCATCTCTAAGGACAGCGTCGCGAAACATGACAAGTTCATCGCCAAGCACAATCTGGGCGTTGCACTGGTATCGGACGAAAACAGCGATGTCTGCGAGAGATATGGCACCTGGGTCGAGAAGAGCATGTATGGCAAGACCTATATGGGGATCGAAAGGGCCACCTTCTTGATCGCGGGCGATGGCACCGTTGCGCGGGTGTGGCGCAAGGTGAAGGTGCCCGGGCATGCCCAAGAGGTGCTGGACGCAGTCCGCGCGCTTTGACCGTGACGCTGACACAAATGGCTTGTGCCGTGCTTGAAACGGCGGATGCACGGGCCAAGACCGCGTTGTCCCGTGAACTTGCGGCCCAATGGAGGGCATCACGGGACGGCAGCATCGCGCCCATCGCGATTGGCACCGCCGCACCGGCCCTGCGGCCCGCGCGGCCATCCAAGCCCGACTTGCTGGCGCCGCGCGATGTGCCACGCCGCAAGCCCGGCACGCCACAGGGGCGGCGCGCAATCTTGCATGCCGTGGCGCATATCGAACTGAATGCCGTCGATCTGCACTGGGATATCATCGCCCGGTTCGGGCATATCCCGATGCCGATCGGATACTATGACGACTGGGTGAAGGCAGCAGATGAGGAATCCAAGCATTTCAACCTGATCGCCGATGTTCTTGACGCGATGGACTGCCCCTATGGAACCCTGCCCGCACATGCGGGCATGTGGCGGGCCGCAGAAGACACCGCCAGCGATCACATGGGGCGTCTGGCCGTCGTGCCAATGGTGCTTGAGGCACGCGGTCTGGACGTGACACCCGGCATGATCGACGTCTTTCGCCGTGCCACCGATGAACCGTCAGCCCCTGATGCCGTGGCCGCGATGGAGGTGATTTATGCAGAAGAAGTGCACCACGTCGCCTATGGGTCGAAGTGGTTCCATTTCTTGTGCGGGCGGCAAGATATCGACCCCACGCAGGCGTTCCACACGCTTGTGCGCCGTTATTTCCATGGCAATCTCAGGCCACCCTTCAACGAGGAAAAGCGGGCCGAGGCCGGCATTCCACCCGACTTCTATTGGCCACTTGCCGAACAAACGGGCTAACTTCCCTGCGTGTCGGCGAGTTTTTGCTCAATCCAAGCGAATTTTGCTCCAATTTGATGCGATATCGGATAGAGTGTTGAGACATTGAAAACTGTGGCTTATCCCCAGACCACGGTAAGGACGCTCTTGGGGATTGTGCGTCTTGATCAAAAGTAACGGGGAACGTGGGGCAGATACGTGACACCGAGGTTAACAGACCGCATCAACGCGGCACTAGAGCGGCGTTTGCCCGAGCAGCGTCTTTTCCTGAAATCCGAGGACGGAACCCGCTATGTGCGGCTGCGCCCTTTGACCCAAGCGACCATGTTGGTTGGCTGTTCGCTGTTCATCGGCTGGACGGTCATCGTGACATCGTTTTTTCTGATCGACACGATCAGCGCCGGTAACGCCCGCGAACAATCGGTGCGCCAGCAACTGGCCTACCAGACCCGGCTCAATGATCTTTCACAAGAACGCGACCATCGCGCCGCAGAAGCGCGGCAGGCGCAGGAACGTTTTGCCCTCGCCATGGATCAGGTCTCGGACATGCAGACCCGCCTGCTTGATAGCGAGGAACGGCGGCGCGAGTTGGAAACCGCTGTCGATGTGATCCAGACCACACTGCGCCGGACAATCGAAGACCGTGATGAAGCCCGTGATCAAGTGGCTGCCCTGCAAGGCGAGATGCTGGCCGAGACCGGCACGCTGCAGACAGCGTCCAGCCGGCAAGAGGAATTGGAGCGCACCCTCTCCTTTATTGCGTCGGCGCTGCAAGATACCGCAGATGAGCGTGACGGAGCATCGGTGCTGGTCGCCGAAGCAGAGGTTGAAATTGACCGTATGCAGTTCGAGGCCGCCCTGACCGCCGAACGCAGCGAGCGTATCTTTACCCAGATCGAAAATGCCGTGACCATGTCGATGGAGCCGCTGGATGAACTTCTGAGTTCGGTTGGCGTTCCGACCGAGTCGCTGATCAACCAGGTCCGCGCGGGATATTCCGGGCAAGGCGGCCCCTTGATGCCGATCTCCATGTCGACAAGCGGAGAATCGCCGGATCGCCTGTCACTGCGTGCGAATGAGGTCTTAGCCTCGCTTGACGCGTTGAACCTGCGCCGGATCGCAGCCGAACAACTCCCCTTCTCGGTCCCGGTGGATGGCAGCTTTCGCTTCACATCGGGCTTTGGTTACCGCCGTGACCCCATAAATGGTGGCAGCCGCATGCATTCAGGCACAGATTTTGCCGGTAGCAGCGGCACACCGATCGTGGCGACCGCCGATGGCGTCGTGGCATTCGCGGGGCGCCAGTCGGGCTATGGCCTGATGGTTGAGATCCGCCATCCGTTCGGAATGGAGACGCGTTACGCCCATATGTCGCGCCTGCGCGTATCCGAGGGGGAAAGGGTCTCGCGCGGCGAGAGGATCGGTGATATGGGGAATACAGGACGGTCTACTGGTACCCATCTGCACTATGAGGTGCACCAGAACGGCACCCCGATCAATCCGATGAACTTCATCACGGCAGGCAGAGATGTTTTCTAAATCAAAAATCAATGAACCCGGGCCCAAACAGTCCAGCGGCGCTGATAGCGCCTCCGCAAGCAGCGGATTTTCCGCAGACTCCTCCAACAGCTCGAGCTCGTCTTCATCCATGTCCAATAAAACGCAACCGACACCCGCAAAATCCAAGCCTTCGCCGTCTGTGCTGTCGTCTGATCTGACAGTGACCGGCAACATGCGCACCACTGGCGACATTCAAGTCGAAGGCACCGTGCATGGGGATATTCGGGCGCATCTGCTGACGGTTGGCGAAAGCGCCAACATTGAAGGTGAAATCGTTGCGGACGATATCGTCGTC
Source organism: Paracoccaceae bacterium (assembly GCA_017854585.1). GTDB lineage: Bacteria > Pseudomonadota > Alphaproteobacteria > Rhodobacterales > Rhodobacteraceae > JAFMHK01. Next base: position 29,346 of record JAFMHK010000019.1, on the reverse strand, counting down.
ACCGGGCGGGTCGTTGGCCGTGTCCGCGGGCTGAAGGTTCGCCTGACATCGACCGCGCGGGTCGAGGGTGACATCATCCACAAGACCATCGCAATCGAATCCGGCGCCCATTTCGAAGGCTCCGTTCAGCGCGCCGAGGATCCGTTGGCCGCTGGCACAGGCAGCGGCACCCCGGTGCCCCGTCCGGCACAGACCAGCCTTGCGCAACAACAATCACAGGCGGCGCGTCCGGCTGGCGCAAGCCAGATGCCAACACAGAAGCCGACAGAAGGCGCCTGACGGGCGGCGGATCAGACACCTGGTCCGGTCAACACTGCATGAAACAACGAAAAAGCCGGGCCCTCGCGCCCGGCTTTTTCGTCACTGACACGCCAATTTACCTCGCTTTTTCAGTCCAATGACGTCAGCGCCCGGCGATAGATATGCCATGTGGCGTGGCCCAGCACCGGAAGCACAACGAACAATCCGAATAGCAGCGGTGCCATGCCCACAAACGTCAGCGCCGCGATCACCGCACCCCATGTCAGCATGACCGCCGGGTTGCGGCGTACCACTGCAATCGATGTCAGCATCGCGGTCACGAAATCCAGTTCCTTATCCAACAGCAACGGCAGCGACACAGCGGTCAGCATGAACAGAACCAATGCGAAACCAGCGCCAAAGAAGGTCCCGATTACCAGCATCATCATGCCTTCCGGCTCCAGCAGGTAGGCATAGCTGGAGGTGACGTTGGTCAGGGCCGATGGCCCCAGAAACAGCGCAAACAGCATGTGGGCGAAGAAGGACCAGAACAAGAAGTAGACGATGATAACCCACGCCATCGACGGCAGTTGCCTGAGCCTTTGCCGCCAGATCACGCCGAAAATGTCGTTGCGACGCCAATCGGTCTGCCCTGCCTCCAAACGGCGCGATACCTCGTAAATGCCAACCGCCAGAAATGGACCCAGAAGGGGAAAGCCCACCGTGATCGGGATGGCCCACCAAATCTGATCGGTGACCCCAAGGAACAGATATATCAGCCAGCCGCCGATGACATAAACGTTTGAAAAGAACAGCCCCATCATAGGTTTGCGCCAAAAATCCCTTAGCCCCATACGCAAGGCATACGGGATGTCACCCATCGTCATCGTTTTGATCGCGGGCACCTTGGACGGGGCCGCATGGCCGGTTGTCTCGCTCATCGTCGTCTCTCCCCTCTGAAAGGCTAACGCGAGCGAACGAGTCGCGCTAGATCACGGGTGGCCGCACCTGAGGCCAGCCTGTGGCGTCGTGCCAGACCCGGCCAAGCGCCATCAGCGCCGCATCCCCCCCACGCGGGCCAATCAACTGGACGCCGCCGGGCAAACCCGCCGCACCGAAGCCCGCCGGGATCGCAAGCGCGGGCGCACCCGCAAGGCTTGCGGGCACCACGCATTCCATCCAACGATGGTAGGTGTCCATTTCGGTATCGCCAATGGTGCGAGGCCAGTCCCAGTCGGACGGAAACGGCCAGCATTGGGTCGATGGCAACATCAGCGCATCATAGCGGGTAAACATGTCTTCCAGACGACGGAGCCAATCCAGCCGGATTTCCGCGGCGCGCTGCACCCTGTCGCCAGTCTGTGCAAAGCCCTGCTCGACCTCCCATAAAGCTTGAGGGTTCAAGATGGCGCGTGTGGCAGGGCCACGCCAATGGCTTCCAAGATTCAACATCACCGCGAAACTGCGCAGTGCGGTCCAGCTTTCCCAAAGGACATCAGCCGCGACAGGTGGCGCCACTGGCTCCACCTTCCACCCCAGATCCGTCATGGTGGCAATTGCGGACTCGGCAAGGTCAAGGACCCCTGTCTCCATCGGATAGGCCCCACCCCAATCGGCCAGCCAACCGATGCGTGGCGCGGATTTTGGGTTGGCGCCGCCACGATACCCGCCATCGGTCAGGGTCGTCAGCAACGCCTCCATGTCGGCGACACTGCGCGCCATCGGGCCATTGGTGGATAGCTGATGCTGAAACACGTTTTCACCGGCATCGGTCGGAACAATCCCTGTGGTTGGTCGAAACCCATAGACGTTGTTCCAAGCGGCAGGGTTGCGCAGACTGCCCATCATGTCACTGCCATCGGCAACGCTGACGATGCGTGCGGCCAATGCCGCCCCTGCGCCGCCCGAGGATCCACCCGCCGTTCGGTCCAGCCCATAGGGCGTTTTGGTGACGCCGAAGATCGGATTTGATGAATGGGACCCCAAGCCGAACGCCGGAACGTTGGTTTTGCCGATAATGATCGCCCCCGCAGCGCGTAAACGCCGCGCCAGACCATCATCCGCTTTGGGCACAAGATTTGCGAAAAGCGGCGACCCCGATGTGGACCGCACACCGCGCACCGCGACCAGATCCTTCACCGCAAACGGGATGCCATGCAACCACCCCACCGGCGCCATGGCATCGGCCAGCCGCGCCTCGCCCATCAACGCCTCGCGGTCGCGCAGGCTGACGATTGCATTGACGGCGCCATTGACTGCATTGATCCGTGACAGCGTGGCGCGCATCAGTTCAACGGCCGTCACCTTGCGCGCGGCAATCAGCCGGCTCAGTTCCAGCGCATCCATGTTCAGCAGATCAGACACGCGTCACCCATCCTTGTTTCTTGATTTTGCGCGCGAGGGGCCATGGCGCATAGCACCGCTTGGCTACCCCTCGGCTTGTGCCTCGGCGCGGGTCTTGCCCGATACGTCCATCGCCAGCGTCGAGGCCATAAGCCCATCGATGTCACCATCCAGCACGCCACCGGTATCACTGGTCTCGAAACCAGTCCGCAGGTCTTTGACCATTTGATACGGTTGCAGGACATAGGATCGGATCTGACTGCCCCATCCCGCATCGCCCTTGTTCTCATGGGCCTCGTTTATCGCCGCGTTCCGTTTATCGAGTTCCATCTGATAGAGCCGCGATTTCAGCGTCTGCATCGCGATCTCGCGGTTGCGGTGCTGTGATTTTTCAGAACTGGTGACGACGATGTTGGTTGGCAGGTGGGTGATCCGCACGGCCGAGTCAGTCGTGTTCACGTGCTGCCCACCCGCGCCTGAACTGCGGTAGGTATCAATGCGGATGTCGGCGGGGTTGACCTCGATCTCGATATTTTCATCCACCACGGGGTAGACCCAAACCGAACTGAACGAGGTATGACGCCGCGCCGCACTATCATAGGGGCTGATGCGGACAAGTCGATGAACACCGCTTTCGGATTTCAGCCAGCCATAGGCATTGTGCCCCGCAATCTTGTAGACCGCGCTGCGGATGCCGGCCTCTTCGCCCGGTGTCATGGATTGCAATTCGACCTCGTAGCCGCGTTTTTCGGCCCAACGCACGTACATCCGCGCCAACATGCTGGCCCAGTCGCAGGATTCGGTTCCGCCTGCGCCTGCGTTGATTTCAAGGAATGTGTCGTTACCGTCGGCCTCCCCGTCCAGCAACGCCTCCAACTCCTTCTCGGCGGCCGTCTTGACCAACTTGGCCAACGCCTCCTCGGCTTCGGTGACGACTTCGGCATCGCCCTCGGCCTCACCCAGTTCGATCAGTTCGACGTTTTCTTCCAGCGCCTGACTGATCTTGTCATACAGCGCCAGCTTGTCGACCAGCACTTGCCGGTCGCGCATCAGCTTTTGCGCTTTCTCCTGATTGTTCCACAGATCCGGGTCTTCGACACGGGCGTTGAATTCCTCCAACCTGTGCTTGGCAGTCGGCAGGTCCATCCGTTGGCCCAGAAGAACCAAGGATTTCCGCACTTTCTCGATATGCGTCTGCGTTTCGGCTCGCATGGCTCGCACCCGCCCTTTTGCTTTCAGATTGTCGGAATGATCTAGACCACGCCCCGCCCCGCCGCAAGCGGCGGGACCAACGTTCAGTAAAGTCCGCCCGAACTGAGCGTGCCAAACCCTGCGCCGGTGGGGACGCGCACAACTTCCCCGGTTGAGGTCGTCACCGTTTCGCTGTCTTCGATGATGCCAATATCGGGGTTGTCCTCACGTCCGAACATCGGCAGGTCGGATCCCATGGCAAAACCACCATCCACGACCGCCAACATGCCGTAGAAAGGCTCCTCTCCCTCGCGGAAATATTCGCGCACGACGTGGTCGCCCTGCGCATCATCGGGCAACCGCTGTCCAGAGAACCGGTCGATGGGGAAGAAGTTGCCGCCCGGCGGGACGCGGAACGGCCCACCGCCGTATTCCTCGGTCGCAGCCAGCATGAATTCGTTGAAAACCGGGCCGCACATGCCGCCGCCCGATGCGCCGCCACCCATGCTGCGCGGCTGATCATAACCGATGTAGCAGCCCGCCACGATGGTCGAGGTGAAGCCCACGAACCACACATCGCGGCTGTCGTTGGTTGTGCCGGTCTTGCCTGCGGTGGGCACCGGCAGGTTCACGCTGCCGGCTGCCGTGCCGCGCTGCACCACGCCCTGCATCATCGAGGTCAACTGATAGGCCGTGATCGCATCCATCACCCGTTCGCGGTTGGACAGGATCCGCGGCCCCATCCCCGCATTGAGGCTTGCCAGTTCGCAGTCGGGGCAAAGGCGCTGATCATGACGATAAACCGTGTTGCCATAGCGGTCTTGAATACGATCCACCAAGGTCGGCTCCACCCGTTCACCACCATTTGCAAACATCGCGTAGGCCGTGACCATACGGAGCAATGTGGTTTCCTGACTTCCCAACGCGTTGGCAAGGAAAGGCTGCATATCGTCATAGACCCCGAACCGTTCCGCATACCGCGCCACGATGTTCATTCCGACATCCTGCGCCAGCCTGACGGTCATCAGGTTCCGCGACCTCTCGATCCCCGTGCGCAGCGGCGATGGCCCGTAAAACTGGTTCGATGCATTGGTGGGCCGCCAGATGCCTTCCCCGGTATCCACCTCGATCGGTGCATCGATCACGATGGTGTTCGGAGAGTACCCGCTATCGAGCGCGGCGGCATAGACGAACGGCTTGAAGCTTGAGCCCGGTTGGCGCGTTGCCTGTGTCGCGCGGTTGAAACTAGAGTTCTGGTAGGAAAATCCGCCCTGCATGGCGATCACGCGGCCGGTATTGACATCCATCGCCATGAAGCCGCCCTGCACCTCGGGGACCTGACGCAGGGTCCAGCGCAGGAATGTGCCATCGCTGTCGCGGGTCATCTCGCGCACATGCACCACGTCGCCGACACGCAGCAGATCACCCGCAACCCGCGCGGTCGCCCCACGATTGCCGTCGGCGTCCACGGGGCGGGCCCACGTCACATCTTCGGCCGGGATAAAATGACCATCCGCGTCCTCCGCCACGCCCTCGATGCCGATGCGCGCGCTTGTGGCGCCAACTTCCAGCACCACGGCGGCATACCAACCGTCGATGTCGCGTGGGATGTCGGCCGCGGCCAATGCGGCGCGCCAGCTTGCCTCGTCGCTTAACAGGTCCGGGTCAATCGTGTCGGTGGCGCCGCGCCACAGACCTTGGGCACGATCAAACCGCTCAAGCCCCCCGCGCAGCGCGCGTTCGGCCACCTCCTGCAAATCCTCATCCATCGAGGACCGCACCGAGTAACCACCAGAGAAAAACTCCTCTTCGCCATATTGGCTGCTCAGCTGACGCCGGATTTCATCGGTGAAATAGTTGCGCGGCGGCACGTCGGCACGAAACGCCGCGATGTGCCCGCCTTGCACGGTCTCCAATGGCGCGGCCTGTGCGGCCTCCATCTCGGCTTCGGTGATGTAATCGTTCTCGAACATCTCGCGCAGCACGTAGTTGCGGCGGCTGATCGAGCGGGCGTAATCATCCACCGGATGAAAACGCGACGGCGCTTGTGGCAGGGCCGCCAGATAAGCCGCCTGCGGCAAGGTCAGATCCTCAAGATCAGTATTGAAGTAGGTCTGCGCGGCCGCGGCCACGCCATAACTATTCTGACCCAGAAATATCTCGTTCAGATACAATTCCAGAATGCGGTCTTTGCTAAGCGTCTGTTCGATCCGGGCGGCCAGAATGATCTCTTGCACCTTGCGTTCGACGGTGCGGGACCCATCCAGCAGGAAGTTCTTCATCACCTGCTGCGTGATGGTCGACGCGCCACGCACATCGCGCCCTCGTGAGCGCACGGCCTCGACCACGGCGGCGATGATCGCGCGCGGATCATACCCCGAATGTTCATAGAAATTGCGGTCTTCCGCGCTGACGAAGGCGTGGGCAACAAGGTCGGGGATATCTTCAGCCGGCACGAACAGTCTGCGTTCGCTGGCAAATTCATCGACGATCTGCCCCTCGCGGGAATAAATCCGGCTGATCGTGGCAGGGGTGTAGTTTGACAGGGTCTGCACATCCGGCAGGTCGCGGGCGAACATGAACAACACGCCGCCCACGGTCAGCGCCCCGGCCACCATACCCAGCGTAACCGCTGAAAATATCGCGCCAAATACGCCCAGAATGAATCGGACCATTGTTCTGCCTCAAAATCAGTTGCCATCTTATAGGCGTGTGATGGGGGCGGGTCAAAACCCTCGGCGGCTTTTCGCGATCACGATTTGCCGAGTTTGCAGGAATAGATGATTATTGCCGCACCAGTTCCCGCCGCGCCGCATCCGTATCCGCCCAATCAAGGATCGCAGCGCGCAGGGCATCTTGCATTTCAGTGCGCCAGACCGGGTCCAAAAGGTTTTCCAGATCACCATCATCGGACATAAAACCGACCTCGACCAGCACCGAGGGAATATCGGCCGCCTTGAGAACCGTGAAGCCCGCCTCCATCCGGGGTCGGGAATGCAACCGAAGCCCCAGATCGCCTATCGCCGTCACCACTGCCTCGGCCAGATCGTTGGCGCGGGGGGCGGTTTCGGTGCGGGCCAGATCCATCAAGACACCGGCCACGACGTCATCGGCGCCATGCAGATCAATGCCAGCCAGCAGATCGGCCCGGTCATGCTGTTCCGCCAGCGCGGCACTGGCCGCGTCGGATGCGGTTTCGGAAAGTGTGTAAACCGTGGCCCCCTGCGCCCGGCCTTCGGCGATCGCATCCGCATGGATCGAGATAAAGGCATCCGCGCCCGCAGCACGCGCCAGCGAAAGCCGGGTCGGCAACGGCACGAAAACATCGCTGTCGCGGGTCAAGAACACCTCCACCCGGCCCGTTCGGCGCAAGATGTCGCGCAATTCGCGCGCAAAGGTCAGAACCAGATCAGCCTCGGTGTGTTCGCCACGCACCGCACCGGGATCAACACCACCGTGGCCCGGATCAATGACCACGACAAAACGATCATCCCCTTGGTCAGGCGCTGTCACCGCCGCCTGCAATGCGGCCTCAAGATCGGCCGGAGTTTGCGCCAACCGACTGAATTCATTCGCAGAGCGCGGCGACAGGGTGATCGTGATTTGTGCCGCCCCCGTGCTGTCATCGGTTGCCATTGCAGCCAGATCAACACCCATGGGGGCGGAAATATCCAGCACCATCCGCGACCAACCCGCCTCGCGCGCGGCACCGGTCTGCACGCCTGCAATGGCCGTTGCGGTGTTGAAGTCCGCGGCCAGCCCGTCCCATGCGACCTCTCGGAAATCCACCACCACGCGCATCGGGTTATTCATTGTGAATACCCTGAACGGCACCGCTTGGCTGAGGCTGAGCCCAAGCTCGGCCCCCTGCCCCGCATCGCGCAGGTAGCTTTCGCCGGGGATGACCCGGGCAAGCGCCCGAAATTCCTGCGCACCCGCAGGCAGCGACAGAATGGCGGTCAGAAAGACAAGAATAACGGCTCGGATCACGGGGCTGCGCCCTTGTTGTTTGGCCAGTGGATAGCAGAAATCAAACCCGGGCCCAAGAGCCATGACCAAAGCGGTGGAACACAAAACAGGTTTGTGAAGATCCCGCCCCATGCGGCTTTTGGAGCCTATTCCTGTCGGGGAAGTTGCGCAAAGAACGCCTTGAGCCGGGCGGTCCCTTCCATGATATCTGCCGTGGCGCGAGCATACGACAACCGCAACGTTCCCGCGCCGCGGGTCTTGTCGAAATCGAGCCCCGGCGTCACCGCCACACCCGCCTGATCCAAGATCTGGCTTGCGAAGGCGCGTGCATCGTCGGTCCAGTCTGTCACATCCGCGTAGACGTAGAATGCGCCATCGGCGGGTGCCACATTGGTCACCCCCGCAGCCGCCAATCCGTCCAGCAGGATTTGCCTGTTCACAGTGTAGATATCGCGGTGCCCGTCCAGTTCCGCCCGGCCTTCGGGTGACAATGCGCCCAATGCAGCGACCTGTGCGGCGTGCGGGGGACAGATGAACATGTTGCCCGCAAGTTGTTCGATCATGCGCACATGATCGGGGGGCACGACCATCCAGCCAAGGCGCCAGCCCGTCATCGAGAAATACTTGGAAAAGGAGTTGATCACATAGACATCGTCGGTGATCTCAAGCGCAGATGTGGCGCGATCGGCATAGTGGAGACCATGATAGATCTCGTCCGAGATCAGGCTGATCCCGCGCGCCGTGCATGCGTCGCACAGTGCCGCAAGCGCCGCGCGGTCCAACATGGTGCCGGTTGGATTGGCGGGGCTGGCCACAATCAGTCCGGCCAAGTCATTGGTCAGTTGTGCGGGCGTGGGTTGGAACCGCGTCTCCAGTTGCGTGGTCAACCCGACGGGCTGCAGGCTGAGCGCGGTGAGAATCTGCCGATAGGAGGGATAGCACGGTTCCCCAAGCCCCACCCGGTCACCCGCGTCGAACAACGCCGTGAACGCCAGCAAGAAAGCGCCGGATGCGCCCGCAGTGACAACCACGCGCGCGGGATCAAGCTTTACCCCGTACCATTCATCATAAAGCGCCGCGATGGCGGCCCGCAGATCAGGGCGGCCCAATGCAACGGTATAGCCTAACGGACCATTGGCCATTTCAACGGCCAATCTCTCACGCGCAGCACGCGGTGCGCCGCTGCCGGGTTGGCCGACTTCCATGTGAATGATGTGGCGCCCAGCTACTTCGGCCTGACGCGCGGCCTCCATGACGTCCATCACAATGAAGGGATCAACACGGGATCGACTGGACCTGCGCATGCGTTTTTCCTTACTGTTTGGGAGCGCTTGAACCAGCCAACCCGGTGCGGGTCAACCATGCATCGGCGGCTGGCCAGCGCGCTATTGTGTGATAGGGAGGGGCAAAGCACCCCTTAATCGGAGAAAAAGCGATGAAGTTCCTTGCCCCCTTGGCCGCGACCATGATGCTGGCCGCCCCCGCATTGGCCATCGATCTGGAAGCCATGACCGATGGCGAGCGGACCGCATTCCGCGCCGAAGTCCGCGCCTACCTGATGGAAAACCCCGAAGTCGTGGTGGAGGCGATCGCCATTCTGGACGAACGTGAGCTGGCCGCCGCCGCCGAGCGCGAACAGATGGTCATCGCCAGCCAGCATGCGGCCCTTTACCAGTCGGAATTCGATTGGAATGATGGCAACCCCGACGGTGATCTGGTGTTGGTGGAGTTCATGGATTACCGTTGCAGCTATTGCCGCCGGGCCAGCCCGGATGTGGACCAGTTGCTTGAAACCGACGGAAATATTCGTCTGGTCGTGAAGGAGTTTCCGATTCTGGGAGAGCAATCGACATTGGCCTCACGCTTTGCGATCGCCACCCGCATTGCGCTTGGCGACGATGCCTATGCACAGATTCACGACGCCCTGATGGACATGCGCGGCGACATGACCCCAGCCAGCCTGGGCAACCTTGCCAGCAGCCTCGGGCTGGATACCGCAGCCATCGTGGCAAGTATCAATGACCCGCAGGTCGATGCGACCATCGCGGCGAATTATGCGCTGGCGCAAGAACTGGAAATCTCCGGCACGCCCAGCTTTGTCTTCGGCGGCGAGATGATGCGTGGCTATGTGCCGTTCGACGGCATGGTGCAGATTGCCGCAGATTTGCGCGCCGCCGCACAGTAATCACGTCGCATTCACGATGTAGAAAGGGGCGCCCGATCGGGCGCCCCTTTTTCGTTCAACCTTTTGACGACCACCAGCCGCGCCGCTTGGGCTTGGCCTGTTCTTCTTCTGCCGCAGGTGTAACCGGCTCAGGTGTCGGCACGGGCATGGGCGCGGGCTCCGGCGTTGGCACAGCGATGACCTCGGCGGCCGGTTCGGGGGTTCGAACCGGCGCGGGTTCCGCGATGATCACAGCGGTCGGTTCGGGCTGGGCCACTGCTACAGGTTCGGCAACGGCCACTGGCTCGGCCGGTGCATCCGCGGCGGAAACCGTGTCTTGTAACGGCGTGGCGTCTGCTGGCGCGGCTTCGGTCGCTGCATCATCTGACGCAGCGCCCTCCACAGGCTTCTTGCGACCACGACCACCCCGGCTGCGGCGGCGCTTGGGCTTTTCATCCTCAGCCGAAGGGGCTGCCTCAGCAGTCTCGCCAGCCTCGGCTTCGGTCACAGGTGTGGCTGCACCCAAGTCCGGCTCGGCGCTATCGGCCGTGCTTTCCTCGGCATCGGCTTCGTCACCGATCTCGTCGTTTTCACCTGCCTCGTCACTCGGCTTGCGGCGGCCGCGACCACCGCGCCGGCGGCGACGCTTGCGCTTGGGGCCATCGTCATCGCCTGCTGGCTCGGCTGGAGCTTCGGGCACCACGACCTCAACTTCGACCTCGTCCACTTCGTCATGGACGGCTTCGCCCTCGATCTCTTCCATCAGGCCCGCATCCATCGACACGATGGGGGCTGCATCCGGGACGCGACGGGTGGCGGTCTTGAACTTCTCAAGCTTGTAATCGGGCGCGACCAGCGACGGATCGGCCTCCACCCGGATCGACAGGCCATAACGTGCCTCGATCGCAGCAAGATATTCGCGTTTCTGGTTCATGATGAAGTTGACGATGCCAACGGGCGCGGTCAGCAAGACCTCGCGCGAACGACGCCGCGTCCCTTCTTCTTCCAGTTGGCGCAGGATCGACAGCGCAAGGCTATCATCCGAACGGATCAGGCCGGTTCCGTGGCAGGCATGACATGGCTGGGTCGTCGCCTCCAACATGCCCGGACGCAGACGCTGACGGCTCATCTCCATCAAACCGAAGGCGCTGATGCGACCAACCTGAATACGGGCGCGGTCGGTCTTGAGCTTGTCCTTAATGCGCTTTTCAACGGCCGCGTTGTTGCGACGTTCGTCCATGTCGATGAAATCGATCACGATCAGACCCGCAAGATCACGCAGGCGGACCTGACGGGCGACCTCTTCCGCGGCTTCAAGGTTTGTCTTGGTCGCGGTTTCCTCGATCGAGCCTTCCTTGGTGGCGCGCCCCGAGTTCACGTCGATGGCAACCAGTGCCTCGGTGATCCCGATCACGATGTAGCCGCCCGATTTCAACTGAACGGTCGGGTTGAACATGTCGGCCAGATAGCCTTCCACCTGATACCGCGCGAACAGCGGCATCGGATCGGTGTAGTGTTTCACGTTCTTGGCGTGGGACGGCATGATCATCTTCATGAAGTCCTTGGCCTGCCGGTACCCGGCCTCTCCTTCGACCAGAACCTCTTCGATATCGCGATTGTAAAGGTCGCGGATCGTGCGATGGATCAGGTTGCCCTCTTCATAGATCGGGGCCGGGGCAACGGATTTCAGCGTCAGGTCGCGGACCTGTTCCCATTGCCGTTGCAGATATTCATAGTCACGCTTGATCTCGGCCTTGGTGCGTTGGGCACCGGCGGTGCGAACGATCAGGCCCGCGCCCTGTGGCACGTCCAGCGACGTCGCGATTTCCTTGAGCTTCTTGCGATCGACCGCATTGGTGATCTTGCGGGAAATGCCACCACCGCGCGCGGTATTCGGCATCAGCACGCAATACCGACCTGCGAGGCTGAGGTACGTTGTCAGGGCAGCGCCTTTGTTGCCGCGCTCTTCCTTGACGACCTGCACCAACATGATCTGGCGGACTTTGACGACCTCCTGAATCTTGTATTTGCGGGCGCGGGGCTTGCGCGCAGGGCGCAATTCTTCATGGTCGTCATCGTCGGAAACAGTCTCGACCGTGGGTGCGTCACCCTCTTCCGTGTCATCGACGTCGGCGGCCTCGCCTTGCAGGGTCGTGTCGCCCTGCGCGTCTTCGGCACTTTCATCAAACTGGTCCGCGTCAGATGGGCCTGTCGCTACCTGAGTGTCTTGGCCATCCTCATCGTTGAGGTCGATCAGGTCCATACCGGACGGCGCGGCCGCATCGCCGGTGCTGACGGCATCGATGTCGGTCGCTTCGGCCTGTGTTTCTGTCGACTTGCGACGACGAGTCGGTGCCCGACGGCGGCTTTTGGGCTTGGGCTCGTCTTCCTCGCGGGCCTGCGCCTCGGCGATTGCGCGTTCTTCAGCCAGAAGCGCCTCCCGGTCGGCAACCGGGATCTGGTAATAATCGGGGTGAATCTCCGAAAAGGCCAGAAAGCCATGGCGATTGCCGCCATAATCCACAAAGGCAGCCTGCAACGAGGGTTCGACCCGCGTTATCTTTGCCAGATATATGTTTCCTGCCAGTTGCCGCTTGTTCAGCGACTCGAAGTCGAACTCTTCGACCTTGTTTCCATCTGCCACGACAACGCGGGTTTCTTCCGCGTGTGTGGCATCGATAAGCATCGTCTTTGCCATGATATCCTTGCGCATAACGCCAAAACAGCACCCGGAGGCGCGCTTGTGTCATGATGTCCTGAAATGGCGATGGCGCGCGCAACGCTCCGGTACCGGCGGGCCATGGCCCTTCCGTGAATGTCCCGATCATGGTGCGCGCGTGTCATCGCGGTTTATCTCCGATGATGCCGCCCGATTGGCGCACCACCCGTTCATTGGCCCCGAAGGAGCAATCGTTATTGTGAACCCGTAGGGGTCCGTGACCTGCCGGTAACCCCCGCGCGGCACCAATTGCCAAGCGCACTGGGAAAAGCAGAGAAACTGTTCAGCTTGCAGTTTGTTCACAGCAAAGCCTGACACAACATTAAGGGCAGCGCCGCGACGATTACAATGATGATTTTGCAGGCGCATCCCACGATGACGTTTGTCGCCCTGTTTTAGCGGCCAAACACCTGCACAAATGAAGCCAATCGGAAAGCAGCCAGAGCAGGTCGTGCAATGCGCCGCCCCCCGGCTAAAGGTAGTCGGAGCGGCTCAACCCGTATTTCGCCATCTTCTCGTTCAGGGTCCGGCGCGGCAGACAGAGTTCATCCATCACCGACGAGATGGAGCCGCGATGTCGCCGCATGGTGTTGTCGATCAGCATCCGTTCGAACGCCTCGACATATTCCTTGAGCGGCTTTCCCTCTCCGATCGCCTGCGGGCTGATCTCGGCGTTGTCGGACATCAAGAGCGACGCGATGGACCCAGACCCCCGCCGTTGCTGCAAGATGGCGCGTTCGGCGATGTTGATCAGTTGCCGCACGTTGCCAGGCCAAGGCGCCTGCAAAAGCTGCGCGGCCTCTTGCGCCGTCACCTGCGGGGCATCTGTGCCGTATTCCTCGGAAAACTGTTCCCCAAAGCGGGTGAACAGCGTCAAGATGTCTTCGCCACGCTGGCGCAGCGGCGGCAGGTCGATGCGCATGGCCGCAAGCCGGTAGAACAGATCGGGGCGCAGGGCGGTTTCGCATCCCTCGGGCTCGGGCGCATTGCAGATCGCGACAATCCGGGTTTCGGCGGGCGTGCCCTGATCGTTGATCGCCGTCAACAGGCGCGCCTGCAGGGCATGGGGCAACGATTCGATGTCTTCCAACACCAGCGAGCCACCGCGCGCCTGTTCCATCAGCGGCAGATCCTGCCCTTCGCCAACCGGACCAAATAGGATGGTGGCCAGCACGTCTTCCGCATGGGCGGCGCAGGACAGCGTGACAAAGCTTTTCCCCGCGCGCGGGCCGACGGCGTGCAGCGCATGGGCCACCAACGTCTTGCCAGTGCCGGTTTCCCCAGTGATCAGGACGTGACCATCGGCCTGTCCCAAATCCAGAATATCCTCGCGCAGACGGTCCATGACGGGTGAGGACCCGATCAGTTTGCGCATCAGGACGGTGCCATCCGACAGTTCGCGCCGCAATGCGCGGTTATCCAGCGTCAGGCGGCGTTGCTGGCTGGCCCGTTTGGCCAATTCCGTCATCCGGTCCGGGTTGAACGGCTTTTCAAGGAAGTCATAGGCGCCCAGACGCATCGCCTCGACCGCCATGGGCACGTCGCCATGGCCGGTAATGATAATGACTGGCAAGCCGCTATCGACGCCCATCAGGCGCTTGAGAAACGCCATGCCATCCATGCCGGGCATCTTCACGTCGCTGATGACGACCCCCGCAAAATCCGAACCGATCCCCTTCAGCGCATCTTCGGCACTGGAATAGGTCTCGGTTTCAAAACCGCTGAGCGCCAGCCATTGGCTGATGGATTGGCGCATGTCCTGTTCGTCATCGACAATCGCAACCTTCACCGCGTTCTTCCTTTTTCCTATTCAGCCGCCGCCGTCTTCGGCCTGAGCACCGGGAGGCGCAGTTCAAAAACCGCGCCGCACGTCTCGCCGTTTCGCGCCGTCAGCCTACCACCAAAATCGGCGACGATGCTGGAAGAGATGGCCAGCCCAAGGCCCACACCATCCCCCGCAGCCTTTGTTGTATAGAATGGCTCGAACAATGCCTCTAGATCGTCAATCCCCTTGCCGCTGTCACGTACCGTCAAGACGGCCTCGTCTCCTTCGGCGATAATCAGATCCAGCGCGCGGGTCTCGTCTTCCTTCATTGCGTCCAACGCGTTGCGCAACAGGTTGATGATGACCTGTTCCAGCCGCAGGCGGTCCACCATGATCATCACGGGGCGGCGCGGCAAGCTTTGATCAATTTGCACGGTCATGGTCCGCAACTGCGGCTCCATCATCGTCAAGGCTCCGCTCAGCGCATCGCGCAGATCCACGGGCGCAAAGGCCTGTTCGCCCTTGCGGGCATAGGATTTCAGCTGCCGGGTGATGGCGCCCATGCGTTCGATCAGGTCGTCGATGCGCTGAAATGAACTGGCGGCTTCCTCAGGGCGTTTGCGTTGCAGCAACAGCTTGGCCCCCGCAAGGTAGGTCTTCATCGCCGCAAGCGGCTGGTTCAATTCGTGGCTGACAGCCGCCGACATCTCGCCCAGCGCAGCCAGTTTCTGGCTCTGCGCGAGGCTCTGTTCGGCCTCCTCCAGCGTTTTTTCGACCCTTTGGCGTTCGGCGATTTCCCGCTGCAGTCTTGCATTCAACCGGCGAAGCTCTGCCGACTCGCGGGCCAGAACCGCGGTCTGCAGCCGCGCCCGACGCGACAACACATAGAACGCGCCCGCCAAAAGCAGCGCGAATCCCATGATTTCGAGCGCCAGAACACTGTTCACCCGTTCCCGCACGGACGCATAGGCGGTGTAACTGGTCAGCCGCCAACCGCGAAACGGAATGCGGCTTTCCAGGCGGATCGTGGCATCGCCAAAGAAATACGGGCCGGGATCGCCAAAAGCCCAGTCGCCGGTCGCGTCAATGGCCCGTTCGATGGCCGATGGCGGCGGTTCCAGCGCGACAGCTTCGGCCTCGGTCCGTCCGCGCCAGCGCGGTTCGGTGGTCAAGATGATACGCCCTTCGCTGTCGCTGACGAACACGGCCTCGGCGGTGCCCCGCCAGCGCTCTTCAAGGCGGCTGAGGTCAACCTCGACAAGGATCACACCCACCAGACGGCCCTCGGCCTCGATCCGGCGCGAGAAGGTGAAATCGAACGCGCCTGTCTCGCGTTCGGAGGTGGTGAACACGGTGTCGGGCGCGCGCAGGGCCTGAATGAAATACTGCTCGGTTGCGCGTTGTTCGCCGATGCGGGCGCGATCGGTGGCTGCAACCACCCGCCCCTCCCGGCTGAGCAACACAAGCGACGCGCTGGCGATTTCGTCCCCATAGGAAATCAACCGCTGCGAGGTCGTGGTGAACTCCGCGTTATCCAGCGCTCGGATCAACACCGGATCACGACTGAGGAGCAGGGGGACAACGGCGTTCCGCTGGATTTCGGACACGATGGAACCGGAATACAGCGCAAGGCGCAGTTCGGACCGATTTCGGACGCTGGCGGTGAACCGGTCGGTCAACCACAGGTTCGACACCCAGATGACCGCCACCGCCAGCCCAAGGAACAACACCAGCACGAAACGCAGGACCCAAGGCCTGCGTCTTGCGGAGGAGATGGTGCGGGACTGGCGCGCTGGCAGGCTCATGCGACAAGCCTATGCCGCAAGTCGATCACGCTCAAGCGGTTCAGGCGGCCACCAGGGCGGCGGTCAGACCGGCGAAAAGCGGTGCACCGTCCATGCCGCCGTGGGCCGGGTCAACCACGCGTTCGGGATGCGGCATCATTCCCAGCACCCGTCGGTTAGCCGACAGCACGCCTGCGATATCCACCATCGACCCGTTTGGATTGTCCAAATAGGTGAACGCAATCCTGTCCTGATCCCGCAGTGCCGCAAGGCCAGCATCGTCAATGACGTAATTGCCATCATGGTGCGCAATCGGAACTGTGATCTGCTGGCCCGCCACATAGCCCGAAGTATACACGCTGTCGGTCGTTTCGACCTGCAAGCGTTGCATCTTGCACACGAATTTCAGGCCGGCGTTCCGCATCAGGGCACCGGGCAGAAGCCGGGTTTCACACAGCACCTGAAAGCCATTGCAGATCCCCAGCACATAACCGCCGCGCGTCGCATGATCGGCCACTGCACGCATGATGGGGGATTGCGCCGCGATTGCGCCGCAACGCAGGTAATCGCCGTAGGAAAAACCACCCGGCACCCCCACGATATCCACCCCTTCGGGCAAGTTCATGTCCTTGTGCCAGACCATGCTGACATCGGCACCGGCCGCACGGAATGCAACGGCAAGATCGCGGTCGCAGTTGGAGCCCGGAAAGACAAGAACGGCTGCTTTCATTTGCCCAGCTCCACCCGGTAGCTTTCGATAACGGTATTCGCGAGCAGTTTTTCGCACATCGCGGTCACGTCCGCCTCGGTCGTGCCGTCGGCAAGGTCAAGTTCGATCACCTTGCCCTGACGGACGCCCTGCACCCCTTCAAAGCCCAAAGCCCCAAGCGCATGGCGCACGGCCTCTCCCTGAGGGTCGAGTACACCTTGCTTCAGCATCACGGTCACGGTTGCGCGCATCCCTGATCCCCTTCATCTGTCCAAAAATTCGCAAAAAGCCGACCGCGCGAACGGCGCGGACGGCTCAGTTGATCAACGTTGGCTTCGTCATGCCTTGCGGCGCATTGGGCATCACGCCAAGGCGCTTGGCCACCTCGGTATAAGCATCCGCCAGATCCCCAAGATCGCGACGGAACACGTCCTTGTCCAGTTTCTGACCGGTATCGATGTCCCACAACCGGCAGCTATCGGGGCTGATCTCGTCGGCCACGATAAGGCGCATGAAATCACCGTCCCAAATGCGCCCGATCTCAATCTTGAAATCGACCAGCTTGATGTTGACCCCCAGCATGAGCCCGGACAGGAAATCGTTGACCCGCAAGGCCAGACTGATCATGTCGTCCAGATCCTGCTGTGTGGCCCAGCCGAACGCGATGATGTGTTCCTCGGATACCAAGGGGTCACCCAGCGCATCATCCTTGTAGTAAAATTCGACGATCGGGCGAGGCAGCGCAGTCCCCTCCTCGATTCCCAGCCGTTTGGAAATCGACCCTGCAGCCACATTGCGCACGACCACTTCCAGCGGGATGATTTCGACCGCGCGGATAAGTTGTTCGCGCATGTTGATGCGGCGAATGAAATGTGTCGGCACGCCGATACCGTTCAAACCGGTCATGAAGTATTCGGAAAGCCTGTTGTTCAACACGCCCTTGCCATCAATCGTGGCCCGTTTTTCTGCGTTGAATGCGGTGGCATCATCCTTGAAATACTGAACCAAAGTGCCCGGCTCGGGGCCTTCATAAAGTATCTTGGCCTTGCCTTCGTAGACCTTTTTGCGCCGTGCCATGCTGTCTCCGGATGGATTGAGGCCGCAAATGCGGCTGCGCCGGGCTTTAGAGCAAAGCGCGCTGTGTCGCAAGGCGGATGGACGATGACGTCTTGCGGCCAGACCCCGCAGGCCGTTACTTTGCCGCAAAGCTTTCAGGAACGGAGACCCCCGGATGAGCACCTTCGATGACCGCGAACACGCGTTCGAGAACAAATTCGCCCACGATGCCGAGATGCAGTTCAAGGCAGAGGCGCGGCGCAACAAGCTGATGGGCCTTTGGATCGCTGATATCCTTGGCAAATCTGGCGACGAGGCGGCCGAATACGCAAAAAGCGTCGTGAAGGCCGATTTCGAGGAAGCCGGCCACGAGGACGTCATGCGCAAGGTTCTGGGTGATCTGGACGGTCGCGTGCCCGAAGATCAGGTTCGCGCGAAATACGATGCCCTGCTGATTGAAGCCAAGGCACAGTTGATGAATGAATAAGGCGCTTCTTTAGCGACCGGACAACAGGCCCCGCTTCAAATGCGGGGCCTTTTTCATGCGTCAAAGCGCATATTTCATAATGATCATGCACCGAATCCGGGTTGATCTGTCGCGTGCGCCACGCCATGTCCGCGCGATACCCCAAGGAGAACCCGCATGCCCGTGACCGATCCCCTCAGCAAGCTATTGGCAACCCGTGACTGGTTGATGGCCGATGGTGCCACAGGAACGACCCTGTTCAACATGGGACTGGAGGCCGGCGATGCGCCCGAGTTGTGGAACGTCGACCACCCCGACCGGATCGTGGCCCTGTATCAAGGGGCAGTAGATGCGGGCAGTGACCTGTTCTTGACCAATTCCTTCGGGGGCACGCAGGCACGGATGAAGCTGCATAACGCGCAACATCGGGTGCACGAACTCAACAAGGCGGCCGCCGAGATCGGACGCAACGTTGCGGACAAGGCCGGACGCACGGTGATCGTCGCGGGCTCGGTCGGGCCGACCGGCGAGATCATGGAGCCGATGGGCCCCCTGACCCACGCCATCGCGGTCGAGATGTTTCATGAACAGGCCGAAGGTCTGAAGGCAGGGGGCGCAGACCTGTTGTGGGTCGAAACAATCAGCGCGCCCGAAGAATACCGCGCCGCCGCAGAGGCCGCCAAACTGGCCGATATGCCGTGGTGTGGCACGATGAGCTTTGATACTGCCGGGCGCACCATGATGGGGCTGACCTCTGCCGCGATGACAGACATGGTGGAGCGGCTGGATCACAAACCGCTGGCCTTCGGGGCGAATTGCGGGGTGGGCGCATCGGACCTGCTGCGCACTGTCCTGGGCTTTCGTGCGGCGGGCGCAACCCGCCCGGTGATTGCCAAGGGCAACGCAGGCATTCCAAAATACGTCGATGGGCACATCCATTACGATGGCACGCCCGAATTGATGGCCCATTATGCCGTGATGGCGCGCGATTCCGGCGCCACGATCATCGGCGGCTGTTGTGGCACCCAACCCGATCACCTGCGTGCCATGCGCCAAGCGCTGGAGACGACACCCCGGGGCGACGCCCCAACACTGGAGGCCATCTCCGAGGCGCTTGGTGGCTTTTCGTCCGGAAGCGACGGCACAGACGGTAATGCCCCCACCCGCACCCGCACCAGCAAGCGCCGCGCGCGGGATTGAAGGGCGTCAGGCGCAACCCCTGTGCTCATCAGGGGGATCCTGACCCGAGGGCCACATCGTCATATGCATGAAACGCGATCTTGCCTGATCACCGCTGCCCGCTGCGTGTCGGGACCCCCCTAGAACAGCGCCAGTTGATCGCCGGCTTTCGGCGGCACGGCAAACAGGTCCGTCCTGAGTGGAGGGAGTTTCGCCGCCAAGCCCGCGGACCGCGTCGCGCGCGCGAAACGGTTCTGCAGCAACTCGGCCCACACGCCCTGCCCCGTCATGCGCAGGCCCCAATCAGGGTCGTAATCACGCCCGCCGTGCATATCGCGCAGCTTGGACATCACACGGGTCATGCGGTCCGGGTAGTGCTCTGCCAACCAGTCGCGCCACAGATCGGCCACCTCACGCGGCAGCCGCAGGGGGATCATGCTGGCCGCGACGGCACCCGCATCGCGAGCGGCGGCGACAATCGCCTCGATCTCGTGATCCGTCAGGCCGGGGATGATGGGCGAGACCATGACGCGCACCGGAACCCCGACGCGGGCCAGCACCTCGATCATCCGCAGGCGGCGCGCGGGGGGCGGCACGCGCGGTTCCATCCGCCGCGCCAGATCGCGATCGAGTGTCGTGATCGAGATGCCGACCCGCGCCAGCCCCGCCTGCCCCATCGGCCCCAGAATATCGACATCGCGTTCGACCAATGTGCCCTTGGTCACGATGCCGACCGGGTGGTTGAAGTCGTGCAGCACCTCAAGCACGGCGCGCATGATGCGCCGGTCCCGCTCGATCGGCTGGTAGGCGTCGGTATTGGTCCCGATGGCAATGGGGGCCGGGCTGTAGCGCCGGCGGCTCAACGCAGTCCGCAGCAAGGCGGCGGCGTTCGGTTTAGCCACCAGCTGCGCCTCGAAATCAAGGCCCGGCGACAGCCCCAGATAGGCGTGGCTGGGCCGCGCAAAGCAGTAGATGCAGCCGTGTTCACACCCCCGATAAGGGTTGATCGACCGATCAAAGGGAATGTCGGGGGATGCGTTGCGCGCAATGATCGATTTGGCCTGCTCGTCGCGTATTTCGGTGCGAAACGGCGGCAAGTCATCGACATGGTCCCACCCGTCGTGGATCGCAACTTTTTCAAGCCGCTCAAACCGGTTGGTCCGGTTTGTCGCCGCGCCCCGCCCCTTGCGGCGGTCGGGCATCGGGGGCATGTCCTGCTGCATCGATCAAACATAGAACAAAAAAAGAACACTCACAAGACGAGGTCGCGCGCGACTGGCCCCATGTCGCAATTCAGCGCGTGCGGGTTGCGCAAAGCCTTACGAAGTATCACAGCGGTCGAAGCGACCATAGCGCAAGGAGACACCCATGTCTGATCAAGACGACGATATCATTCTGGCCGATCTCGACGATGAAGAACTGGTCAGCCAGATGTTCGACGATCTCTATGACGGTCTCAAGGAAGAGATCGAAGACAGTGTTAACATCCTTCTGGGGCGCGGCTGGCAGCCCTATGATGTCCTGACCAACGCGCTGGTCGGCGGTATGACGATCGTCGGCAACGATTTCCGCGATGGCATCTTGTTCGTGCCCGAAGTGCTTTTGGCCGCCAATGCGATGAAGGGTGGCATGGCCATCCTAAAGCCGCTTCTGGTTGAAACCGGCGCGCCCCGCGTGGGCAAGATGGTCATCGGAACGGTCAAGGGCGACATCCATGACATCGGCAAGAACCTCGTCGGGATGATGATGGAAGGTGCCGGCTTTGAGGTTGTGGATCTTGGGATCAACAATGCAGTCGACAAATACCTTGAGGCGCTGGAGCGCGAGGGAGCCGACATTCTGGGCATGTCCGCCCTGCTGACCACGACGATGCCCTATATGAAGGTCGTGATCGACACGATGAAGGAACAAGGCATCCGCGACGATTACATCGTTCTGGTTGGTGGCGCCCCCCTGAACGAGGATTTCGGCCGCGCAATCGGTGCCGACGCCTATTGCCGTGATGCAGCCGTGGCCGTGGAAACGGCCAAGGAATGGATGGCACGCAAGCACAACCAGATGGCCGCCCGCACCTGAGCGAACGCCAAAGGCAATTGAACCGCGTCCGGGCAATCCCGGGCGCGGTTTTTTCATGAAAACGGCTGCAAATGTCCTGTCGTGGCGTGCCGGAACGACCCCGGGCCCTACCGATCAAAACAGCCAGAAATCAGGCGTGTCACATCACGTGACGGGCAGTCTTCGGCGATGGACAGACGCCTGGCCGAAAAAGCTGGCCCCAGTCCGAAGTTGGAACACGAAACGCTTGCGCCGGGTGCGCGGGCGCGTATTGCTCGGACGCATGACCCTTTATGCCATCGGCGACATCCACGGCCATATCGACCTGCTGCGCGCGGCCCATGATCTGGTGGAGGCCGACCGCGCGCGCGAAGGCACGGGTGGCGCGGATCTGGTTCATCTGGGCGATCTGGTGGATCGTGGCCCCGACAGTGCCGGGGTGGTTGCGTTCCTGATGCAGTCACAAACCGATGATCCGCGCATCAAGGTTCTGAAAGGCAACCACGACCGGCTGCTGCATTGGTTTCTGGAGCAAACGCCGCGCATCGACACACAACTGCGCAGTGACCTCAACTACCTCAGCGGGTCGATGGGCGGGATGACGACGTTGGCTTCCTATGGGGTGGATATTTCGCTGAGCGCCGCAGAAATTCACCGTCAGGCGCGGTCTCTGGTGCCCAAGGCGCATATCGCATTTCTGATCGGTCTTCCGGTGATGCACCAGTCCACCGGCTGTGTCTGCGTTCATGCCGGCATTCGGCCCGGCGTCCCATTCAACGCGCAGACCGAAGATGATCTGTTGTGGATAAGGCGCGCGTTTCTTGACGATCCGCGCGATCATGGCGCGTTGGTCGTGCACGGCCACACGCCGCGCGACAGCCCGGAGCACTTTGGCAATCGTCTGAATCTGGACAGCGGCGCGGCCTTTGGCGGGCCGCTGTCGGTCGTGGCAATCGAAGATCACGTCGCATTCTTGCTGACAGATCGTGGCCGGGTGAAAATCCCCGTTCAGCGGCGCTGACACGATGCCGCCACGCGATGTCATTCTGGTTCTGCTGGTTATCTTGGCGTGGGGCTCGAACTTCACGGCGATGAAGATCGGCTTGGCGGAACTGCCGCCATTCCTGTTCGTGGGCCTGCGGTTCATCATCTTGCTTCCGTTGCTGGCAGTGCTGCCCCGGCCCAACGTCGCATGGTGGAAGATTTTCGCCGTCGGCGCATTGATCAACATGGGGCAGTTTGCGTTCCTGTTCGCGGCGATGCGGGCCGATGTCACGGCGGGGTTGGCCTCGCTTTTGTTACAGGCGCAGGCACCGCTTACGATTATTCTCAGCGCGGTTTTTCTGGGCGAACGGGTGCGGATCATCCAGACGCTTGGCATCGCGCTGGCAGTGGCTGGCTTGGTCGTCTTTGCGCTTGGGGCGGGTGGGAACCTGACGCGCATGGGCCTTGGGCTTGTGATGGGGGGGGCGCTGTGCTGGGCCTGCGGCAACCTTGTTCTCAAGGGCCTCAAGGGAACATCGATGCTTGCGGTGTTCATCTGGGCAAGCCTCGTGCCGCCCTTGCCCATGCTGGCCCTGTCGCTGGCTGTGGAAGGGCCAGCGCCGCTGGCGACGGTCGCGGCGCTGTCCCTGCAGGGGTGGATAGCGGTGGTCTATGTCGCTTTGATTTCGACCGTTCTGGGCTATTCACTGTGGGGGGCGCTTCTGGCGCGGCACAGGGCGGCGGATGTCACGCCCTTCGCGCTGCTGATCCCGGTCGTGGGGATCGCGACCTCGGGGCTTGTGTTGGGGGAACGGCTGACCGGGATCGAAGTGATCGGCGCAATGATCATTCTGACGGGCTTGGCGCTGGCGGTGGTCGGGCCACGCATCTGGCGGGCTTGAGTAGCCCAACACACCAACCATATGTCACACAGGAGGCGGAGTTCATGCCAATCAAACGACTGATACTGATCTTGCTGGCTGTGATCGCGGCGGCGGGCCTGACCATTTTTCTGGCGATGTTTCTCGCTGTGAACCTGAACGTTGGCGGGGCCGGGGTGTGGCTGCTGATCTTGCCCATCGCAATGG
The DNA here is from genome assembly GCA_017854585.1 of Paracoccaceae bacterium. GTDB lineage: Bacteria > Pseudomonadota > Alphaproteobacteria > Rhodobacterales > Rhodobacteraceae > JAFMHK01. The sequence continues at coordinate 5,634 of JAFMHK010000019.1, read as the reverse complement.
TGATGTACGTCGGCCTCCGCACGCTGATCGCGCGCGGAGATGACTAGGCTAGCGGCGGTCGGGGCTTTCGACATAGGTGACGGCACCGGCGGCGGCGATGGCATAGAACACGTGCCCCACCAGCGCGACCCAAGTGATCCCTGTGAAGCCCAGAAAGAACGGCAATCCGGCGATCATCGTGATCCCTCCAATGGCAAAGACCCACAGGCCCACGCCGTAAATGGCCGACGCGACGGACCAGTGTAGCGACGGCGCGACGCGGGCAATGATGGGTCGTGCAACGAACAGCCATCCGACGGGGTAGGCAATCACGCCCACCAAGAACAGGTGCATGAAGCTGCCCATGGCTGCGGAATTGGGCAAACCGACGCTGCCGAGAAACCCGCGTGCCAAACCTTCGGGCGCAAGTTGCGCAAAGCCCAGAAGCGGCGAGATGGCCTTGCCCCAAAGATCAAAGGTTAACGTCCCCACCGCGCCGCTGATCACGATCAGCATAAGCGTCTGGGCGGAAAGCACCGGAAAGGCGGTACTGCGGGCGGCGGCGGTGGTTGATGGTGTCATGGTTGGGGTCCTCGGTGTCAGGCGGTGTATTTGCGATTGACCCCACCCTCGGTCACGGGTCTGATCCGCTCAACCCACAGCGCCGTGAGCGCACAGACTGGTGTAGAGTGTTTCAATGCACATAGACGATGAAGCCCTGACGCAATCTGGCATGAACGCACAGGAAAATGGGCGCATCCTGATCATCGGCTGCGGGGCACTGGCGCGCGAAATCCTTGCAATCATTGAAGCAAACGGCTGGTCCCACCTTGATCTGCACTGCCTGCCGGCGATCTTGCACAACACGCCAGACAAGATCCCGGACGCAGTCGCCGCCGCCGTTTCGCGCCATCGGGCCGCATACAGCGACATATTCGTGGCCTATGCCGATTGCGGCACTGGCGGTTTGCTACAACGGCGGTGCGCCGAATTAGGCGTGGGGATGATCGCAGGCCCACATTGTTACAGCTTCTTTGAAGGAAATGACACATTCGCCGCCCGCGATGAGATGACCGCCTTCTATCTGACCGATTTTCTGGTGCGACAGTTCGATGCCTTCGTCACCAAGCCCCTGGGTCTGGACCGCCACCCGGAACTGCGGGACATGTATTTCGGCAACTACACCAAGCTTGTCTATCAGGCGCAGGTCGATGACCCCGACCTGACCACCAAGGCGCAGGCCTGCGCGGAAAAGCTGGGGCTGCAATTTGAGCGGCGCTTTACAGGCTATGGTGATCTGGAGGCAGCGCTGCGCGACGTGTGAACGCGGGCCTTGCGTGGATAGCGCCCTATCCGGCCGCCGTCTCGGCCGCCAGCCTGCGGATCCGTTCGATCATGGCGCGCAGACCGTTCGAGCGTTGCGACGACAGATGGTCATTCAAGCCAAGCCGCGCCAATTCGCCTCCAGCGTCCACCTGCAAGACCTCGGCCACGCTTAGCCCGGAATAAAGCGCGTGCAAGATGGCGATCAGACCGCGCACAATCATTGCGTCGCTCTCTCCGCGAAAGGTGAACCGCGCCTCTGGCCCCTCTCCCGCGATATCGGGCAAAATCCAGACTTGGCTTGCGCACCCATCGACCTTGGTCGCGGGCACGCGAAATGCATCCTCGAGCGGCGCCATCACCTTGCCCAGTTCGATGACATGGCGATACCGTTCTTCCCAGTCATCAAGGAATTCAAAAGTCTCGGCAATTTCTTCAAAGGCGGGCGTGGCCATGGTGTCCTCGGGTCGGTCAGATGGGTCTTGAGGTAAGGTGCATCGGCGACAACGTCCAGAGGCGCTTTTCTTCGTGCCGCCAATCCGCTACCCAAGGGTAAGCAACCCGCCGGAGAATACCATGAGCTTGCGCGCCCTGATCCTGTTTGCCCTTGTCCTGACCGTGTCCGCCTGCGGATCACGCATGAATCCCTTCAACTGGTTCGGAGGAGATCGCGAGCAACGCGTTGATATCTCTGCCCAGAACGAACGTGTCGATCCACGCGGTCTGGTGCGCGAAGTGCTGAGTCTGGATGTGCAGGCGACAAGCAGCGGCGCCATCGTTTCCGCAGTCGGCCTGCCCGAGACCCAAGGCTTTTGGGCGGTCGATCTGGTCGAAGTGGCGCGCGAAAGCGGCACCATCACGTATGAGTTTCGCGTTTTCCCCCCGACCGGCCCCGCAGATGTGGTTAACCAAGCCTCGCGTGAGGTCGTCGTCGCCACGTCATTGAGCGTTCGGGATCTGTCAGAGGTGCGCACCATCGTGGTGCTTGGGCAGGAAAACAGCCGGACGGTCAGCCGCCGCTAAGGGAGCGCCGCCCGCGCGCCCTGCGCAATCTTCAAAGATTGACGATCAGAACCTTGCTGCCTTGTGCGGTCAGGGCGATCTTGCCGTCGCAAAGACGCAACGCTTCATCGCCAAAGACTTCACGCCGCCAGCCGCGCGACCACATACCGTCCAGATGACCGGACGCGATATCGTCAAGATCGGCGCTGGAGGCGATCAGCTTTTGCGCCACCCCGACATTTTCTGCCTTGGCCTTGAGCAGAACCCGCAAAAGATCGGCTAAGGCAGGATTCAATGCCGATCGGTCGCGCCCTTCCGGCAGGGTGGGATGATGCTTGGCATCCATCTCCATACCGCGGGTGACGGCAGCAATCAGACCGTCCGCAATCTCGCCCCGCCGCGCTTCGCGCAGCAACAGCCGGGATTTCGCAAGATCGTCAATGGATCGTGGCTTGGTGGACGCAAGTTCCATCAACGCATCATCCTTGACCACACGACTGCGGGGGATGTTCTTGGTTTGCGCATAGGTTTCGCGAAAAGCAGCCAGTTCGCGGGCTATCGCCAGAAACTTGCCGGCGTTCGTCCGGATCTTAAGCCGCTGCCACGCATCTTCGGGCGTGACCACGTAGTTGTCCGCATTGGTCAGCGCGGTCAGCTCTTCCTCAAGCCAATGGGTCCGCCCCGAGATCGCCAACTGATTGCGGAGATACTCGTAAATCTGGCGCAGATGGGTCACATCGGCAAGCGCATAGGTTTTCTGCGCATCGCTGAGCGGACGGCGCGACCAGTCGGTGAAACGCGACGATTTATCAACGCTCGCTTTGGAAATGCGCCTCACGAGTGTTTCATACCCGACCTGATCCCCAAAGCCACAAACCATGGCGGCGACCTGCGTATCGAACAGCGGAGAAGGCACGACGCCGCCTTCAACATGGAAAATCTCAAGATCCTGACGCGCGGCGTGGAACACCTTGACCACATCGGGATTGCGGAAAAGGTCATACAGGGGCGCAAGGTCCATACCCTCGGCCAATGGATCAACGAGCACAGCGTTGCTGTCATCCTTGCCCGGCATCGCCAACTGAACCAGACACAACTGGGCAAAATAGGTGCGTTCGCGCAGAAACTCGGTATCGACGGTCACATAAGGGGCAGATGCGGCGCGCGCGCAGAAATCAGCCAATTGGTCGGTTGTTGTCAGCGTTTGGGGCAAGGGGTACCGCAGCATTTGAGGACGCGTTCAGGTTTTGATAGGCGAGCCGCGCCAGAAAGGAAAGAGGCGGCGACGCCGGTGATTTGCCACCGATCCCCCGGCGCAGAAATCAGGCCGGGCCGCAAAGACCGGATCAGGACAGATATATTGGTGTACGATCCCCGTCGGTGAACCGGCGCAGGACCGCCGGATACAACGTATGCTCCAACGGCAAGACGCGCGCAGCAAGGGTGTCGGGCGTATCGTCGGGCATGATCCGCAGGCGCGCCTGCCCAAGGATCGGGCCATCATCAAGTTCTGGCGTGACCTCGTGAACCGTGCAGCCATGCTCGGTCTCGCCTGCTTCCAATGCGCGGGCATGGGTGTGCAAACCGCGATATTTCGGCAAAAGCGATGGATGGATGTTCAACATCCGCCCCTGCCACTGGGCGATGAACCCCTCGGTTAGCACCCGCATGAACCCTGCAAGACAAAGAATATCGGGGCTGTGCGCCACCAGCGCCTGCTGCAATGCCGCCTCAAAGGCGGGGCGATCCCCCGCGAACGGGCGGTGATCGACCACCGCCGTTGCGATGCCCATCGCCTCTGCCTTGGCAAGTCCGCCCGCGTCGGCGGAATTCGCCAGCACAAGGCAGGGCCGCGCCGGGTGGTCCCCCGTCATCGAGTGGGCAAGCGCCAGCATGTTGGAGCCACCGCCCGAAATCAGGATGGCCACCCGTTTGGTCATGCAAGCGCCCCGGAATAGCGCATGCCACCGCCGGGCGTCACGGTGCCGATACGGGACACGGTTTCGCCCATTTCGGTCAGCGTATCGGTCAAGGCGGCAGCGCGGTCTGCAGCCACCACCAGCACCATGCCGATCCCGGCATTGAAGGTCTTCAACAACTCTGGCTGGGTCAGCCCGCCCTGCGCGGCAAGCCAGACGAATACGGGTGGCAAATCCCACGTCGTCAGATCGATGTCGGCCCCCATGTCTTCGGGCAGGACACGCGGCAGGTTCTCGGTCAACCCGCCACCCGTAATATGAGCCAGCGCATGGACACCGCCCGCGCGGATCGCCGTCAGCGCGGATTTCACGTAAAGCCGGGTAGGCGTCAGCAGCGCCGCACCCAAGGTGGCGTCGGCGAACGGCGCCGGGTCGGTCCAGCCGAGCCCTGCGTGTTCCACCACTTTTCGAACAAGCGAATAGCCGTTGGAATGCACCCCATCCGAGGCAAGACCCAACAGAACATCACCCACCTGCACGCTCGCAGGCAGGGCCGCGCCCCGATCCATCGCGCCAACCGCAAATCCCGCAAGGTCGAAATCTCCGGGCGGGTACATGCCCGGCATTTCCGCCGTTTCGCCGCCTATCAGGGCACAGCCACTGGCCGCACATCCCACCGCGATTCCTTCGATGATGCGGGCTGCCGCGTCGACTTCCAGCTTGCCGGTTGCGAAATAATCAAGGAAAAACAAAGGTTCCGCGCCCTGACACACCAGATCATTAACACACATGGCCACCAGATCGATGCCGACGCCATCAAGATGCCCGGTATCAATCGCGATGCGCAATTTCGTGCCCACACCGTCGGTGGCCGCCACCAGCACCGGGTCCGTGTAACCCGCCGCCTTCAGATCGAACAGCGCACCGAACCCACCCAGCCCGGCCATGACGCCGGGGCGGTTCGTGCTTTTGGCCGCTGGTTTTATCCGGTCAACCAACGCGTTCCCTGCATCGATATCCACCCCTGCGGCGGCGTAGGTCAGTGCCGGTTTCTTGTCGGTCATGGTGGCGGGTCCCCTGAAGATGACATTTGGCCATGCCCGTAGCAGGCAGCGCGCGCGACGTCCATTCCCTGCTGCGCCTAGGGCAACCGAAACAGATATCTACGGACCTCTGGCCTTGACCGCGCGAATCGCATGATTCAACTATGGGCACTGAAGGCGTGGCCATGAAAACATGTCCGAGCCATGACGACACGCAATTCGGGACAGAGCCACACCAAGATGAAAAAACCAGCAAATACCGATGTCTTCTTTCTGGTGGACGGCCCCAGACTGGAGGCGCAGGCCATCTTGCTGGCATCGACCATGAAACGCCATCTGACACCGGCGCAGTCGGCCATCGCCTATGT
>JAFMHK010000066.1 GCA_017854585.1 Paracoccaceae bacterium | reverse complement strand
CCGCTGACCTCCTGCATGCCATGCAGGCGCTCTCCCAGCTGAGCTAAGGCCCCATTCGCCGTCCGCACCTTAGCCCGGACAGCGGGTGTTTAGTGAAGGTCGAAGGGGGGTTCAAGCGAAAAAACCGCCCCCCCGACCAACCCCGGAACAACAGCCGATCAGCTGTCGTCGTCATCGTTGGTGGCGACATCGGCCAGATCATCGAGGGCGACGGTATCGTCGTCTTCATCATCGTCCAGCACGTCATCATCCAGATCATCATCGTCGTCGTCGATCGTCAGATCGTCGTCGATTACCAGATCATCATCTTCATCATCCTCAACAACGGCTTTCGCCTTTGCCGCGGGTTTCGCCTTGGCCTTTTCGGAAACAAGGCTGCGCGCGCCTTTACCCGTGTCCAGCGTCACCACCTCACCCGTGTAGGGGCTGACGATCGGATCTTTGTTCAGGTCGTAAAACCGCTTGCCTGTGGTGGGACAAACACGTTTGACGCCCCATTCCTCTTTGGACATGACACCCCCTTCAATCATCGGTATTTGGAGAATTGCGCTCAACTGCCACATCGTCGGGGGGGTGTCAAAGGCTTTCAGGCCCTGTTCCCCACCCCGTCCGAGGGCCAAAGATGGCAATGATACCGCGTCAATCAACCCATGTTCTGCCCGGCGACCCGCCCGTCGAGGTCAAGTTGCGCCGATCAACACGGGCGAAACGGTTCTCGTTGAGGGTATCGCGCGCCGATGGCCGGGTCAGCCTGAGCCTTCCGGTATGGGCGCCAGAGGCCGAGGCGCTTGCCTTCCTGCGGGAGCGGGAAAGTTGGTTGCGCGGGCATCTTGCGCAGGCCGCCGTCATGCACACCGCACAAATCGGCGTCGCCTTGCCGGTGTGCGGTGTCCTGCGCCCGGTGGAGGCCGGGGTCGGCCGTGCCGCGCGTCTTGCCGACGGCATCATCACCGTGCCGCCGGGCGCGCGGGAGGGGCCGCGTGTCAAGGCCTTGCTGACTGCGCTGGCGCGTGAGCGGCTGGCGGCGGCGGCAGGCCGTTACGCGGCCGAACTGGGCCGTCCCCATGGTCGCCTGACATTGCGCGACCCCCGCAGCCGCTGGGGCAGTTGTTCAACGCACGGCGACCTGATGTTTTCGTGGCGCCTGATTATGGCACCGCCCGCAGTGTTGAATTACGTGGCGGCCCATGAGGTGGCGCATCTGGCGGAGATGAATCATTCCCCCCGGTTCTGGGCCGTCTGCGCGCGACTTTGCCCTGACTGGAAGGTTCAACGTGACTGGTTGCGCGCCCATGGTCAGGATCTTCTGGCGTGGCGGTTTGACGGCTTGCCCAACGCAGATAATTCGTGATCACATAGCATTATGTTGATGAACCCTCGCCCCACAGATACAGGCGCCGCCGTGGCCCACGACCGGGTCTATCGCGCGGTGCGCACGCGGATCATGCACGGCGACGTGGCCCCCGGACAGGCCATGACCCTGCGCGGGCTTGGTAAGGAGTTCGGGGTGTCGATGACCCCAGCGCGCGAAGCGGTGCGCCGTCTGGTCAGCGAAGGCGCGCTGTTCTTGTCGGCCTCCGGCAGGGTTTCCACGCCCGAGCTGTCCAACGAGCGGATTGAGGAGCTGGCGGCCATCCGCGCACTGCTGGAACCGGAATTGGCCAGCCGCGCACTGCCACGCGCGCATCCGGCCCTGATCGAGCGGATGGAGGCGATCAACGCGAGCATCGCTCAGGTCGTGGCGAGGCGGGACGCCGTGGGGTATATCCGCACCAATCTGGAGTTTCATCGCACGCTGTATCTGCGCGCGCAGGCCCCCGCCATGCTGGCAGTAGCCGAGACCATCTGGCTGCAACTGGGGCCCACCATGCGCGCCCTTTACGGACGCCTGAACCGCACCGAAGCGCCACAGCACCACAAGCTGATCCTTGCGGCGCTGAAGGCGGGGGATGAACCGGGACTGCGGCTTGCGGTGCGGGCGGATGTGACCAACGGCCTGCGCCTGCTGGCGGCATAGTGCCCACCTTGCCGTGGTGTCGGGGCACCGCCCCGGACCCAGTCATGTTCAGAAAAGAGAAATGGTCGCCGCGGCCGTGGTGTGATCACGGACGCGGCGACCCCGCCGGTCTTGCGGGCGCTAGGCGTGAATGGCCCCGTCGCCGCAGGCAAGGGCTGCTTCGCGGACGGCCTCGGAATAGGTCGGATGCGCGTGGCAGGTCAGGGCCAGATCCTGTGCGCTGGCACCGAATTCCATGGCGACACATATTTCGTGGATCAAGTCGCCGGCCATCGGCCCGATGATATGGGCACCCAGGATGCGGTCGGTTTCCTTGTCCGCAAGGATCTTGACGAAACCATCACCAGCAAAATTCGCCTTGGCGCGACCGTTACCCATAAAGCTGAACTTGCCAACCTTGTAGGCGTGGCCGGCGGCCTTCAGCGTTTCCTCGGTTGCACCCACGTTGGCGACCTCGGGGTGGGTATAGATGACGCCCGGGATCGCGCCATAATTCACGTGGCCGTGCTTGCCCGCAATCACCTCGGCCACGGCCATTCCTTCGTCCTCGGCCTTGTGCGCCAGCATCGGGCCGGTGATGCAGTCGCCGATGGCGTAGATGCCTTTGACGTTGGTGGCCCAATGGGCATCGGTCTGGATCTGGCCACGGTCGGTCATGACCACGCCTAGTTCGCCAAGGCCCAGCCCGTCCGTATAGGGTTTGCGACCGGTCGCCACGAGGACGACATCGGCGTCCACGGTCGCCTCGCTGTCATCCTTGCGTAACTTGTAGGTCACTTTTGCCTTTGTTTTCAGGGTCTCGACCGATTGAACGGCGGCCCCCATGGTGAAGCTGAGGCCCTGTTTCTGCAACAGGCGCTGAAAGGTCCGCGACACTTCCGCATCCATGCCGGGCGTGATGTGGTCAAGGTATTCGATCACCTGCACTTCGGTCCCGAGGCGGGCATAGACGCTGCCCAGTTCAAGGCCGATGACGCCCGCGCCGATCACGACCATCTTTTTCGGAATTTTCGGCAGGCTGAGCGCACCTTCGGAGGTCACGACGATTTTCTCATCGATGGTGATGCCCGGCAAGGACGAGGGTTCGGACCCGGACGCAATGATGATGTGCTTGGCTTCGTGCACGTCATCGCCCACCTTGACCTTGCCCGCCTCGGGGATGGAGCCCCAGCCCTTGAGCCAATCGATCTTGTTCTTCTTGAACAGGAATTCGATGCCCTTGGTGTTCTGGCCGATGACGTCGTCCTTGTAGCCTTGCATCGTTGGCCAATCGACCGATTGGGTCTTCCCCTTCAGGCCCATCTTGGCGAAGTTGTGCTCGGCCTCGTGCAACATGTGGCTGGCGTGCAGCAGGGCCTTGGACGGGATGCAACCGATGTTCAGGCAGGTGCCGCCCAGCGTCTCGCGCCCCTCGACGCAGGCGGTTTTCAGGCCAAGCTGCGCACATCGGATGGCGCAGACATAGCCGCCGGGGCCGGATCCGATGATGATGACGTCATAGCTGGACATGGGGAACTCCTGTGTCGAATGGGCGATGCACAACCGATGCACAAGACATGCACAACGGATACGGCTGGTGATTTATAGCAGGGCGGCGATCAACATGGCCACAGTGGCAAGAAAACCGGCGAACCAGATGACCGAACGCCATGGG
>JAFMHK010000065.1 GCA_017854585.1 Paracoccaceae bacterium | reverse complement strand
AGGATCAGCCTCACTGTCCTTGCAGAGACTGGTTCGCATTTGTCTGACAGCACCGTTCGTACTGCTCTACCGGCCCGACCATTCCGGTGGCACCGGGGGCGTCGTACATCGTGGCGTCGAAGCGCAGTGTGATCTCGGTGACTACGGGCCGCCCGATCGAGCCCGTCAGCACGATGTATCGGCGCACGGGGGGCGGCAGGTGGGTGATGTCGGCCTCGGTCAGAAGGCGTGGCTCTTCGCGTGGGGCAGCGGTTGCCTCGGCCCGGCGGACCTCGAAGGCCATTGGCAGGCTGGTGGTCCAGATCACCAAGCCAAGTCCAACAACCAGGACGCTGAGAGTTGCCAAGACCCAAGTCATGATCCTTCTCCTCATGGGGAAATCTCCGTAGCGGGGGATGGCGCTGCACCCCGGACAAAGCCTGCAATCCGCGCCGCAACTTCGCCGTCCTGCCCAAGCCAGATATGCCCGCCGGTCGGGTAGACGGTGATCTCAGCGCCGGGGATGCGCCCGGCCATCAGCCGCGCCGTTGCGGCGGTGCCGAAAAGATCATCCTCGCAGGACAGGATCAGCGTCGGCACGGCGATCTTCTCATAGGGGGTGGACGAGGGTGATCCGGCGTGGAGGCCGTCGTTCCGCAACCCGTTGACCTTGGGGATGATCGGAAATATCTGGTTCAGGATCGTCATCGCGCGCTGACGCTCGGCCTCGGGCACCTGATCCAGAAGGGCGGGATCGGTTGCAAGGAGGGTGCGGATCATCTGCCGGGGGGCGAGACGCGCCAGCGACCAGAACCAGAAATCCGACCCGAGCACGGCATTGACCGCCAGCCGTTGCAGCGCCGTAAAGGCGACCGGATCACGATTTGTGAGGTTCGCCGCCGGGACCAGCAACCCTAGGTGCGAACACCGGGCCGGATGCCGCAACGCGAACTCCGCCGCCGTCAGCGCCCCGGCCGAACCGCCGACCACGGGCAATCGGTCAAGGCCCAGATGGTCCATGAGGTCAACCAGTGTGTCGGCCTGATGTGCGGGCGAGCTGTCGTCTGGAAAGGCGCTGCCAAGATAGCCAAAGCGCGACGGGGCGATGATCCGGAACCCCTGCTGGCGCAGGCTGGTGGCAAAGAGCAATCCCTGATCGAAGCCGCCGCCGGTGCCGTGGATCATCATCAGGGGCGGGCCGTCGCCTGCGACCGCAAACTCCAGCGCACCGGCGCGGGACGTGATCACGGTGCCGTGGCCGTAAAGGCGGCCCTCCGCCTGCCTCAGCGCCTCGCGGAACGCGCCCGCACCATACCCACCGCCCGCAAGCGCCAGACCGGCCAGACCCAGAAGCAGCTTGCGTCGCGTGGTCATGCTGGCCCCTCACTCAAGCTTTGCAGCGGCTTCTTGGGTGTCGAGCGGTTCATGGGCGAGACATGGCAATGCGCACGCCCAACGGGATGAAGCCCAGGCACATCAGCAGCGCCCCAGCGGAGCTGATGATCTCGATGTCGGGGTTCAGCAGGAGAAGAAGCCCGAAAATCATGCAAATGCCTTGCCATTTTGGCACGGCCCCGTGGCGGATCAGCCCCACTGCCAGCACGATAAAGCCAACTGGCAAGGTCACGAACCCCCAAGTCAGCCAAAGCCAGCCGCCGCGTTCGAATATCGCCTGGATCGCCGGAGTGCTGGCTTGGAACTCGGCCTCGGGCAACGTGCGAAAGGCCGTCAGCACAAAGGTCAGCGCCCCCTTGTCGACCGCCAGCATGAAGGCACCAAAGACGCCCAAAATGCCCCCGAAGAACCCGTACCAGGCCCGCGGGCCGTCAAGCATCGCCATCAGGCGGATGCAGGCCACGATAATTAACGGTACGGCCATCATCACGAACAGATGGCCAACATGGAACATGGATGAGCTACGCCATTCCGCGGCCCAGGCATCATAGTCGGTGACCATTTCGAGGCTGAATATGTTGGGGTGTGTAACGAACCCGAAGAGAAGCATCAGCGGAAATGCCATAATGCAAAGCCCCGCTCCGATTTCCTTCCATCGCATCAGCCGTACCGGGGCGACTGTGCGGACCGCGCCCCTCATGCCAGCACCGCGCTGACCGGGCGGCGCAGCGACATCGGCATTGCCGGCGCGCGCCCGAAGCGGATGACGAGATCGGGCCGTGCATCGGGCGCCCCAAGCCAGCGCGCGAAGTCGGGCCGGAGCGAGGCCACCTCGATGGGCATGTTGAGATGGGCGGTGCGGATGCCAAGGGCGGTCGCCTGCAACGCAAAGCGCTGAAAGCTGCGGCCGACCTTGATCCAGTGCTGGGGGTCGGCCCTGTCGCCGACAAAGACGGCAATCCCGGCCGAAGACCGGATCTGATCGCGGTACTTTGTGTTCTCGGCCTCCTTGGTGAAGAAGAGCTTGAACATCTGTCCACCCATCCATTCCGGAAGAACAGGGTTGCCGGAACAGGCCCCGAAAAGCCCGTCGCCTGTCGCCAGCGCGCGAGTGGAACTGAAGCGAAGCCAGTCGCGCAACTCCGCGACCCAGGCAGGGTCATCCATCTGCGCGCTGTTGCCGGCGATGACGTAGTCGAGGATAACATCGCGGTCCGCTGCTTCCGTGAAGAACTGGACCGACACACCGGCTTCGCGCGCCGCCGTCTCCAGCAGCGCCATATCAGCGGTCGAAATCGGCTGCCCGTCGTAAACCGAGCGCGTGGACTGGCGCAGCGGGATTGCCTGGTAAAGCTCTTGCCCATCCGGGTCCGCTGTGGTCAGGGAAATGTCGATCTGCGGCGCATCCCCCGCCGACACCGCAACCGCACTGCTGCGGCCAAGCGCTGCGCCTGCGATCACCAGACTCTCGGCAGCGCAGCCGAGGCTGATGTAAAGGTGGTGGTCGTCCGGATCGACCACCGCTGTCCGGCGCGAGATATCCGGTAGGATGCTGACCTGCCCCTCGGCCAGACGGAATAGCCATGGTTGGGTGTTATGGCTGTTCGCCGCAAGCGTCGCCATCCGGACAAGGTCTTCAAGCCCGGGATTGTCGGCGAGAAGCTGCCGTTGCCGGTCAGCCTCATCAAGATAACCGCCCATGCGCGGCCATAGGCCGTAGCCGACGGTGCCCAAGGCGGCAACCGACACGCCGGTTGCAATGACGGTTCTGCGCGAAATGAGCGCCATAAGCGAACTCCACATCGATGTTCCAGTCTAATCTGGACACATTCCGCGCCTTTCGCATTGCTATAGATCAATGGAAGTCCGCACAGCGGTCACATGTATCGCGAGAATGCTGCAGTAGGGACCAACGTCTGCTTCGGGGAGCGCGGCCAGACCGCATGGGGCGAGGCCGACCGACAGGTCTGGGCCGAGCATGTCGAGAACCGCGCCCGTGACGCACGACTTTGTAGACTACACTTCCTGCGCATAGCTGACCTTGGTCTTTGGCGCAGCATGGGGGCTATTGAGCTTCACCCGTGAATGGCCGCTTTCACGTATTTGACAGGATGCCTTCCCGGGTGCAGCGAATGCACACTTTCCGCCAATGCCGTTGAGCAACGTGTCGTTGCTGCAGAAAGACAGTCTTCGAACGTGGGTGCTTTAATTGCCGTTCTCACGATGCAGGCCGGATCGTTCCAAGCGACCATGCAGGGCTCACACCAGTATCTTGATCCAATCGTACGTTTGATTGTATCCGTCCGGCTGTCCCGCTCTGACGGCGTGATGGAGTGCCTGCTAGATATCC
>JAFMHK010000064.1 GCA_017854585.1 Paracoccaceae bacterium | reverse complement strand
GCAGAGCGCTCATAACGCTTTGGTTGCGGGTTCAAGTCCTGCCGGGCCTACCATCCATTCATACATTTCATCGACTTAGCCGCCAAAGTGTCCGCCGCCACAGGTGCCACGGATACAAATGGTATCAAATGGTTAGGGCAAAAGTGTCCACTACTTTGTTGAGTTCGACCATTTTGCCGACGCCAGGGAAATGGTGACGATCTAGAACCACACCGTGCGGCGGCTGCAAGCCCGCCTGCTCCATTGCGTTGAACCAGCTTGCCGGGCTCTTGCCATTGACAACAGTATGCGTACCGCTGTTTAGCCCACGCCAATTGCCGCTTCAATCGCGCGGCGTTTGGCTGTATTTGCGTGTATGTTGATATTTTTTCATGATGCATTTTCCACCTGACGTGGGATAAGATAACCCCACATCAGGTGGATGTGCGTTTTATTTCCCACCCAGCGACACTGTGAAGTCTATGTCTCATTCATATCCGTATAAAGAAATCGGCAACCGCCTTGAGGCGTTGCGCCGCAATTATAGCGACCTGACCCAAGGCGCTTGGGCGGAAAGTCATGGATTCAATCCGACGCAATACAACAACTGGGCCAAGGGCGTTCGGCGCATCCCGGTGGATTGTGCTGAGCGGCTGGCAGACAGTTACGGCTTGACCCTTGATTCGATTTATCGTGGCAGGCTGGACGGATTGTCAGAGAACGCTGCAAAGGTCTTATTGTCGGCGCGCCCCATCGCCTGAAACACGGCGTCAAGGCCCTTGGCCGCATCCTCGCAAGCTGCGGATCGGCCGAAAACGTAATCATATCGGTGTTTCGCGCATCGCCCACAAAGTCAGCTATCTATACCAAGTCCGCAGAGCGGGCGCAGATGGCTGGTAAAGCAATCGCATCAATTGGAGTGCTGAACTTTGGTCAAAACTGTCCACCACCCCGCAAAAGGTGGGCAGGGTGCCGAAATTATGTAATGATTTCCGTCCGGTCTGCAGTCCTGCCGGGCCTACCACCTGTCCTTATAGACAATTGCGTTAACTTTCTGTTAATCTTAATTAATGGGAGTGAAGACCGCATTGCCATCGGTTCACCCGCTGACAGTCAAGTCAAAGACACCAAAAGATGGATCGCAGACGTTGATTTTGTTCAAAGACAAGTCTGATTCGCGTTCCGAGGCGGTGGAACAGTACCAAGGCGCGCGCGCCTCAGAAGACCTGACGCACATCGTCGATGTAGGTGGCCAGCGCCCGTCAAGATTGCCCTACGGCGCAGGACTTATCATCGTAGTGCCCGTTGCGATCGCCTTCTGGATCTTCGTCGGGTTCCTGATTTTCTGACGAGCCGGTGCGGGCCCCGCCGTTCAGCGCAACTTGACGGATGCCGGATCGGGCATCCATTGCTCTGGAAACGTAACCCCCTCACGACACGCGGTTCGCCGAGCCGCCACCCGCACCGGGCACTGCATCCCAGGCAGCCCATTCAAGCATGGCGTTCGGCATCAGATCCTATCGGGGCAGCACCAGATCCACACGCAGCCCGCCCAGATCGGCGCTTTGCCCAAGGCGCAAGGTGCCACCGTGACGGCGCGCGATGTCGCTTGCGATGGCAAGGCCAAGCCCCACGCCGCTGCCCTTGTCCTGATTGCGCGCGGCATCCAGCCGAATGAATGGGCGCAGCGCATCGGCGCGATCCTTGGCCGCAATACCGGGGCCGTCATCCTCGACCGTGAACCGCAGGGCACGATCCATCATCACAACGCTCAACCGCGCCGTGCTGCCATAGCGCAAGGCGTTCGATACCAGGTTCGACACAGCCCGATGAACCGCTTGCGGACGCAGATCCACCATCGGCGCGGTCTTTGGGGCGACCAACGTAATGGCGCCACCAGCCCGTGCCGCGTCATCGACAATGCGTTTGGCGATGGCAATGGGGTCGCTTGGGGCAAGATCATCCAGCGCATCGGAGCGCGCGAAATCGAGGAAGGTAGATAAAAGCGCCTCCATCTCGTCCACGTCACGCCTGAGCGCTTCGGTTTCGGCGGTCTCGTCAAGCATCGACAGGCCCAGCTTCATCCGGGTCAGAGGCGTGCGCAGATCGTGACTGACGCCGGACAGCATCAAGGTGCGCTGTTCGATCTGTTGTTCGATCCGGCTCCGCATGTCCAGAAAGGCACGTCCGGCGCTGCGCACCTCGGTGGCGCCAGCGGGCCGATAGTCCACGATCCGTCCCTTGCCGAACGCCTCGGCCGCGCGAGCCATACGCCGGATCGGACGCAACTGGTTGCGCAAGAACAAATAGGACACAGCAGTCATCAAAATACCCGTCGCCACCATCAGCACCAGCAATTGATGGGGGTTGGTTGCAGACGCACGCCGCCTGTCCACGCTCAGGGTAAACACCTCTCCGCCCGGCGTCGCGGCCGTAAGCGTGACGCTGCGCGGATCGGCCATCAAGTCAACGCCACGCACATCCGCCACGGTCGTGTGCAAGATGCGCGTGATCGCTCGCCCCGAAACATCGTAGAACGCCCGCCGATCCACAGGGTCCGCCGCCGCACTGCGTACCGATATATCCAGCGCATCGGCCAGCACCGCGCCTCCCGCGCCGTCCATTTGTGTCAGGACCAACTGCAATTCCAGCGTCAGCCCTTGCATCAACTGCTCGGTGACGTCCTCGAAATAGCGTTGCAGGAATGCGGCCGAGACGACAAGTTGCAAGGTGACAATGGGGACCAGCAAGATCAGCGCGGCCCGCCCGTAAAGGCCCCGCGGCATGAACCGTTTTATGAAACCGAACGCCATGGCGCATCTAACCGCGCCGCACGCAACATGCAAAGGGGATGGCATGCAAGAATTGGAGCCGGGTCTGCGGCTGGTGCGCGCGCCGAACCCCTCGCCAATGACGGCCGAGGGGACGAATACCTACCTTGTGGGCGCGGGGAATGTGGTCGTGATCGACCCCGGCCCGGCAATCCCTGCCCATCTTGAGGCGATCCTTGCGGCGCTGGCACCCGGCGAAATGATCACACACATTTTGGTTACACATTCGCATCTGGACCATTCCCCCCTTGCCCGGCCACTCGCCGACGCCACCGGGGCCCCCGTGATAGCCGCCGGCCCCAGCGATTGGGGCGTGTCCGCGGTGATGCAAGCGCTGCGCGATGCTGGTGGACTGGGTGGCGGCGAGGGCATTGATACGATCTTTGCACCCGACGAACGGATCAAGGCGGGCGACGTTGTGGCAGGCCTGTCGGTGCTGGCCACGCCGGGCCATATGGCCAACCACCTCAGCTTTGCGTGGAACGGCGCGGTCTTCTCCGGCGATCTGGTCATGGGCTGGTCCACGTCCCTCGTATCGCCCCCGGATGGCGACATGACCGCCTTCATGACCTCGGTGGAGATGTTGCAAGGGCGCGACGACCGCGTGTTCTATCCCGGCCACGGAGCGCCCGTCACCGCACCCGCCGTCCGCTGTGCCGAACTGATCGCACATCGCAGACACCGCGAGGCGCAGATCATCGCCGCGCTTGGCGAAACACCGGCGACGGCGCACGAGCTAGCGGCCCGGATTTACACCCAAACGCCCCCTGCCCTTCTGCCCGCTGCAGCGCGCAACGTGTTGGCCCACCTGATCGACCTGACCGCCCGCGATCGCGCCACGCCCCTCGGTCCGCTGACCGGCGAGGCAAAGTTTGCGCTCACCTGACCGCTTTTTTGCCAAACGCCTCTGGACGCACAGAATCCGCCTTGCTATACGCGCCTCAGTTCCGGCGTAGCTCAGCGGTAGAGCAGTTGACTGTTAATCAATTGGTCGTAGGTTCGATCC
>JAFMHK010000018.1 GCA_017854585.1 Paracoccaceae bacterium | reverse complement strand
CACATGACCGCCCTGCGCGTGGTGGGCAGGGACCAAGGCGGATCGGTTGGGTCCGTGCGGTGGGTGCCGGTCGGACACGAGCCAGCGCTCGTTTTCCATTTTATTTCAGCGATTTGGGAAATTTTTATGGCAGCCCGTAGGGGAATCGAACCCCTCTTTCCAGGTTGAAAACCTGGCGTCCTAACCGATAGACGAACGGGCCATGCTTGGCGTGGTCGCGTTCTAGGAAAACGTGCCGGTGCGCGCAAGGGGATTCTTTTGTGTGTGCCTCGGAAAGTCGGCGCGATCGCTCAAATGTCCCATGCCGCATCCTCCAGCCGTAACTGCACGCGTTGGCGGCCTTGCCAATGGTTTATCTCCACGCGTCCGGCCAGATGGATGTGGCGATTGCCGTGGCTCTGCAGCGGGTCCATCAGGCCTGCCTGCGCGGCGTTGAAACAGATCGCCTCCAGCGTCATTGGCCCGCCATCGGTGAAGCTGATCTTCAGGTGGCCATCGCCCACGGGCCGCGTGTGCTTGATCCGCATGGCGGGGAAGACGAAGCGGGGGGCGGGGGCGCCCGCGCCAAAGGGTCCGGCCGCCTCGATCTGTTCGATCAACTCGGGCGTCGCGCCGCCGGGCATCAACACACCGTCAAGGCGCAGGTCGGCGGGGCCCGCATCACCGGCCCCCTGTTTGGCCAGCATTTCGGACAGCCGGGCCATCGCAGGTTCAAGATTGGCGCGCGTCACGCTTAATCCTGCCGCCATCCGGTGCCCGCCGCCCTTGAGCAAAAGCCCCTCGGCTGCAAGCCGCTGCACCGCCGCGCCAAGGTCGACCCCGGCGATGGACCGGCCCGAGCCCTTGCCCTCGTCGCCGTCAAACCCGATCACCACGGCGGGGCGGTTCGTTGCCTCTTTCAGACGGCTGGCAACAATGCCGACAACACCCGGATGCCATCCATCATCCGCCGCCCAGACCAAAGGCCCGGCCAGCCCGCGCGCGTCGGCCTGCACCATGGCGGCGTCGCGCACGCGCGCCTCGATCTCGCGGCGGTCGGTGTTCAGATCGTCCAGCCGCTTGGCCATGGCCGCGGCTTCGGTCGCGTTGGTGCAGGCCAACAGGCGCGCGCCCAGATCGGCCTGCCCGATACGCCCGCCGGCATTCACGCGCGGCCCGAGCACAAAGCCAAGGTGATAGGCTGTCGGGGCACGGTCCAACCGCGCCACATCGGCCAGCGCCACAAGCCCGGGGCGCGCGCGCCGCCCCATCACGACCAGCCCCTGCCGCACAAAGGCGCGGTTCACCCCGGTCAATTGTGCCACGTCAGCCACCGTTGCCAGCGCCACAAGGTCCAGCATTGCCATCAGATCAGGGCCTTTCACCCCATCGTCGCGCAGACGCCGGTTCAATTCGACCAACAGCAGGAAGACCACGGCAGCCGCGCACAGATGCCCAAGGTTGCCGTCCTCATCTTGTCGGTTTGGGTTCACGACGGCGACGCAATCGGGCAGATCCGCTGTGGCAAGGTGATGGTCCAACACCACCACGTCGGCCCCCTTGGCGGCCGCGATCGGCCCATGGCTGAGCGTTCCGCAATCGACGCAGATGATCAGGTCATGGGCCTTTGCCAACCCCGCCATCGCGTCGTCGTTCGGGCCATAACCCTCGTCGATCCGGTCGGGAACATACAGCGTTACATCCCGTCCCATCGCGCGGAACCAGTCAATCAGAAGGGCCGCCGAGGTGCCGCCATCCACGTCGTAATCTGCGAAAACGGCAACGCGTTCGCGTCCGCTGACGGCGGCCAGCACACGGACGGCAGCTGCGGCCATGTCTTTCAGGCCCATCGGGTCGGGCAACAGATCTCGCAGGGCAGGGGCCAGATAACTTGCCGCTCCCTCTGGGGTGACGCCACGCCGGGCCAGAACCTGCGCGACGGCGGGCGGCAGCGCGGCTTGCTGGCGCAATGCGTCGGCAAGCCTGTCCTCGGCGGCGTCGGGTCCGACCCATCGCCGCCCGGTCAACGAACACTCAACGCCCAGAAATGCCATATCTTGTGTGACTGTCATGGGCTGACACTACAGGCAGCCAACCGGATTCGGCAGCCCCAAGTTGGTCTATCGTGTCGGATTGCGATAGGTCATCCGCCGGACCGACCCGGTTTTCGACCGCATCAGAATGGTTTCAGTCGTCAGATATCCCACCTCGCGCTTGATGCCGGCAAGGATAGAGCCATCGGTAACGCCCGTCGCCGCGAAGATCACATCCCCGGTCACCATGTCATCGCGGGTATAGACCCTGTCGAAATTGGTGATCCCGGCCTTGGTGGCGCGCCCGCGTTCGTCATCGTTGCGGAACAAGAGCCGCCCAAAGATCTGCCCACCCATGCATTTCAATGCCGCGGCCGCCAGAACGCCCTCGGGCGCGCCACCTTGGCCCATATACATGTCGATGCCGGTCAATTCGGATTCGGCGCAGTGAATCACGCCAGCCACATCGCCATCAGTGATCAGACGAATGGCGGCGCCCGTCGTGCGGATTTCGGCAATCATGTCTTCATGGCGGGGGCGTTGCAGGATGCAAACGGTAATATCCTCGGTCGAACAGCCCTTGGCGGCAGCCAGCGCGCTCACCCGCTCGGAGGGTGACATGTCCATGGTAACCACGCCGGGCCGGAACCCCGGCCCGATGGCCAGCTTGTCCATGTAGACGTCGGGTGCATGCAGCATCGACCCGCGCGGGCCCATGGCAATCACGGTCAGCGCATTGGGCATGTCCATGGCGGTCAGGGTCGTGCCCTCCAACGGGTCAAGCGCGATATCCACCTCGGGGCCCGTGCCGCTGCCGACCTCTTCGCCGATATAGAGCATTGGGGCTTCGTCCCGCTCACCCTCTCCGATGACCACCGTGCCGCGGATATCCAGCTTGTTGAGCTGATCGCGCATGGCGTTTACCGCGGCCTGATCGGCCGCCTTTTCATCTCCGCGCCCGATCAGCTTGGCCGAGGCCAACGCCGCAGCCTCGGATACGCGGGCCAAGCCCAAAGACAGCATGCGGTCGTTGAAATCATTGGTTCTGGCCATATCGGACGCCTTTCGCGGCAAGCAGGTGCAGGTGCGCGATGCCTAGCCTCTTGCGCCCTACGGCACAAGCCGATGGCAGCGCTATCAGGTGGTCAAACGTCCTCGATCCGCAGGGCGACTGGGTCCCCGTGCAGCACACCCGTGGCAGGCAGATCAGCCAGCGCCGCATCGAGCGATGGGCGGGCCGTCTTGTGCGTCACGATCAGCACCGGCGCGTCGTCGCCCGGATGATCATACTGGCGCATCCGGTCGATCGAGATGCCGTTGTTGCCCAGAACCGTCGCCACCTTGGCGAGCGCGCCGGGTTTATCCAGCAACATCAGCCGCAGGTAGTATCGTGCGGGCCCTGCCGCCGAAGCCGGCGGCGCAGCCATCAGCGTGTCGGCCGATTGCCCGAACGTGGGCAGGCGCAAGCCGCGCGCAAGATCACAGACATCGGCCATCACCGCGCTTGCCGTGGGGCCTTCGCCCGCACCCGCACCGCGCAGCACGATCTGTCCCACCGCGTCGCCTTCCAGAACCACCATGTTGGTCCCGCCCTCAAGCTGCCCAAGCGGCGACGTTGCCGGCACAAGGCAAGGCGACATGCGCTGTTCCAGCCCGCGGCCTGTCATCTGTGCCACGCCCAGCAGCTTGATCTTATAGCCCATATCGCCAGCGCGGTTGATATCCTCGATGGTGATCGCCCCGATGCCTTCCAGTGCGACGGCGTCAAAGTTTACGCGGGTTCCGAACGCAAGTGCAGCCAGAATGGCCAACTTGTGCGCCGCGTCGATACCGCCCACGTCAAGTTCGGGGTCGGCCTCCAGATAGCCCAGCCCATCGGCTTCATCGAACGCCTGTTGATAGGTCAGGCCCGCGTTTTCCATTCGGGTCAGGATGTAATTACAGCTGCCATTCATCACCCCCATGACGCGGGTGATGACGTTGCCGGCCAGCCCCTCGGTCAGGGCCTTGATCACCGGGATGCCGCCCGCAACCGCCGCCTCATAGCGCAGGCAGGCACCATTTTTTTCGGCCAATTCGGCCAACGCCTGTCCATGCAGTGCCAAAAGCGCCTTGTTGGCCGTCACGACATCTTTTCCGGCGGCCAACGCTGCTTCCGTTGCGTTCTTTGCGGGGCCGTCACTGCCGCCCATCAATTCGACGAAGATATCCACGTCGTGGCGTTTGGCCAAGGCCACGGGGTCGTCTTCCCATGCATATCTGGTCAGGTTGACGCCGCGATCCTTGTCACGTGACCGGGCGCTGACTGCGCTGATGGTGATGGCGCATCCGGTTCGCGCACTCAGCAACTGGGCCTGCCGCTGGATGATCTTCACAACGCCGACACCGACAGTTCCCAACCCTGCAATACCAAGGCGAAGCGATTTGGTCATTGGCGGTCCTCCGGGAGAAATTGCAGCGTTTCGCTCCTGTTAGCGGCTTGCGCGGGGGCGTGCAACGCGTGGCTTAATTCAGCGTCATCTGGCGCAGTGCCGCCGCACGACGCCGCAGGCTTTCGGCGCGCGCCTCAAGGCTCAACCCTTCGGTTGCCGCATCGCGCGGCAAAAGCGCGTCGGTCTGGTTCAGGGCCGGGCCAAGCGGGATCAGGTTGGGGTAGGGCGCATTGCGCGCGGCCTCGCTCAACTGGCCATCAAGCTCAGGCAGGCTGGGGCCGCAGGCGGCAAGGGTCAGGGCAAGGATAAGAACATGACGCATGCTGTGCAGGTAACGCGAGGCACGCGGCGCTGTCCAGCGTGGTTGAATTGAACATACGTTCAGATAGACAGGTGTCATGGCACGCAAAACCGGTTCTCATGCGGATATCACAGGCCCCAAGGTGCGCGACGCGGCGCTGCGCCTGTTCGCGCGTGACGGCTTTGCCGCCACATCGATGCGCAGGATCGCGGCCGAGGTTGGGGTGCAGGCGGGGGCGTTGTATCTTTACACCCCTGACAAGCAGACGCTGCTGTTTGATCTGATGCGCGGCCATCTTGAGGAACTGCTGGCGGATTGGCAGCCGCCTGCCGGCGGTCCGCTGGCGCAGTTGGAGGGGTTCGCCCGCCATCACATCCAGTTCCATCTGGACCGTCCCGAGTTGGTTTTCATCGCATATATGGAACTGCGCAACCTTGAGCCGCAGAATTTCACGGTCATCGAGGCGCTGCGCCGGGAATATGAAACCCGGTTGGAGGATGTCTTGAAGGCCGGGGTCGCGGTGGGCGTGTTCGCGGTGCCCGATACCAAGCTGGCAACCATGGCGATCATCGCGATGCTGACGGGTGTCACCACGTGGTTTCGCGATGGTGGGCGGCTGGACCGAACCGCCGTCGAGGGGATCTATTGGGACATGGTTCGCAAGGCTGTCGCCGCAAGATAGGTTACAAAAAACCGCGAAAAGCCGAAAGTTTGTAACCTATTTTTGTCTGGTGACCGTGTTAACGCATTGGTCAGAAATCACGCGTGGGCTGCCCTGTCGTGGCGGGTGCCACGGCACGCGGAAACGGCACCAGCCGTCCCTGCTTTTCATCCCAAAGCTTCAACGTGAAGGACCGGAACGCTTCGATCCACCCAATCGTCTGCACATCATATCTTGCGCGCAGGGCCCGGTGACATTTGCGCAGCCGGTAGCTGGGGATGTTGGCGTTGAAATGGTGGATGTCGTGGTAGGCGATGTTGCCGGTAGCAAGATCCCAAAGCCACCCCAGATCCAGCGCGGAAGACCCCTGAAGGGCTGCGCGCGCGGGGTTCAACTGCGGTTTGCGATCCCACCACGTATCTTCGAAATTATGCTGCAGGTAGACCATGAACACCCCCGTGCACGCCGCGACCAATACCGTGGCGCCATAGACGGTCAGGCCCGGACTGCCCGCCAAGGCCCAGATCAGCGCAACCCAGACGGCAAGGCCCAGATTTTGCCCCACAACGGCGGCAACCCCCGTGCGTGCGGCGTTCTTGGGCCAGCGATAGGCAAGGACATAGGTGAATACTCCGCCGATCGGGATCAGGATGGCGGGGTTGCGATAAAGCCGATAGCGCAGGCGTTTCCAGAAATCAGCCGCGTTCCATTCTGCCAGCGTCATCGTGAAGATCTCGGTGGTGTCGCGTTCGTCGAGGTTGCCCAGATGGCTGTGATGTTCGTTATGGTTGTATTGCATCGCGCGGTAGGGCGTCAGCGAAAACACCGACAGGCCATGCCCGGCCAGATCGTTGCGGGCCTTGGTGGTGAATAACGAGCCGTGCCCGCAATCATGTTGCAGCACGTAAAGCCGCACACCCGAAAGCGCGTTGATCACGATCAGCGGCACAACGGCCCACGGGGTTGGCCAAAGCGATATGGTCAGCCAGAGGGTGAAGAAATAGAAGGCGAAGGTGCCGAAATAGCTGATGGCGGCAAGCCGGTCATCGCGAACGGTCCATTCGCGGGTAAAGGCGCGGATCTCGCGCTCGGCCTCCTTGCGGTAAGCGGGAGAGATATGCGTGGCGGTGGCATGCATGGGTCGCATCCATGTAATCAAGCATTAGTCCAGTTATGGTCATCAAGCTCAGATTATCAGAAATGAAGACCGGTCACGTTGATTAAAGTCTGCCGCCAGCGATTTTTGTCGAAAACCCTCGGGACGACTGCGCGAAGCCTGCGCTGGCTTTGGGGGCGTTGGGTGAACGCGGCGGCGCAAGGGTTTCTGCAACCTGCGCCGCCGCGCCCCAAATCAGTGGTTCAGAGATTCGGATAGACCGGGAACCGGGCACAGAGCGCCAGCACTTCGGAGGCCACTTTCGCCTCGACCTCTGCGTTTCCGTCTTCACCATTGGCGGCAAGGCCTTCGGTGACTTCCACGATCCAGTCCGCGATCTGGCGGAACTCGGGTTCGCCAAATCCGCGCGTGGTCCCCGCAGGTGATCCAAGGCGGACCCCACTGGTGATGGTCGGCTTTTCGGTATCAAACGGGATGCCGTTCTTGTTGCAGGTGATATGGGCACGGCCAAGCGCCTTTTCGGTCGCGTTGCCCTTTACGCCCTTGGGGCGCAGGTCGACCAGCAAGACGTGGGTATCTGTGCCGCCCGTGACGATATCCAGCCCGCCTTTCATCAGTTGATCCGCCAACGCCTGCGCGTTGACGATCACCTGTTTCTGGTAGTCCTTGAATTCGGGGCGCAGGGCCTCGGCGAAGGCAACGGCCTTGCCCGCGATGACGTGCATCAGGGGGCCGCCCTGAATGCCCGGAAAGATGGCGGAATTGAATTTCTTGGCCAACGCTTCATCATCGGTCAAGATCATGCCACCACGCGGGCCGCGCAGTGTCTTGTGCGTGGTGGTGGTGGCCACGTGGGCGTGGGGGAAGGGGCTGGGGTAAAGGCCTGCCGCGACCAGACCGGCGAAATGCGCCATATCGACCAGCAGATAGGCCCCGACGCTGTCGGCGATCTGCCGCATCTTGGCGAAGTCGATGATGCGGGGAATGGCCGAGCCGCCCGCGATGATCATCTTGGGCTGGTGTTCGGCTGTCAGTTCGGCGACCTGATCATAGTCGATCAACATGTCTTGCTGGCGCACGCCGTATTGGATGGCGTTGAACCATTTGCCCGACTGGTTCGGTTTCGCGCCGTGGGTCAGGTGCCCGCCCGCATCAAGGCTCATGCCCAGGATGGTGTCGCCGGGTTGCAGCAGCGCGGTGAACACGCCCTGATTTGCCTGACTGCCCGAGTTCGGCTGCACGTTGGCAAAGCCCACGTCGAAAAGCTGTTTGGCCCGGTCGATCGCAAGATTTTCAGCGATGTCGACATATTCACAGCCGCCGTAATAGCGGCGCCCCGGATACCCTTCGGCGTATTTGTTGGTCATCACGCTGCCTTGCGCCTCCATCACGGCGGCGGAGACGATGTTTTCAGATGCGATCAGTTCGATCTCATCACGCTGGCGGCCCAGCTCTTTTTGGATGGCGGCGTGAATCTCAGGGTCACGGGTGGCCAGCGTTTCAGTAAAGAAACCGGCGTCACGGTGGGGGGCGTTCATGAGGCTCTCCTTGGCAATGGCAGTGTGCGTTTGGGGTGATGTATGCCAAAGGGGGCAGTCGGGGAAGGGTGGAATACGCCGCATTCGCGGTGCCGCGCGGCATTTCATGGGGTGGATCGGGGACTTGTGTTTCCGATGGGGGCGGGTGAGGGTCGCAGGAGCGAAGTGAAGGGGAGGCGTCATGCCAGCGGCGCGCAACATTGCCTTTCTGGCATCGGACACGGAGGTCGCACAGTCGGCCAAGGCGGCACTTGAGGCGCAATACGGCGTCCATGCGCCGCAAGACGCGGATGTGATCGTGGCGCTGGGGGGCGATGGCTTCATGCTGTCGACGCTGCATGAAACCCAAGCCATGGACGCGCCGGTATATGGCATGAACCGGGGCACCGTGGGGTTCTTGATGAACACCTATTCCGAGGATGACCTGATTGCCCGGCTGGAGGCGGCAGAAGAAGCGGTGATCAACCCGCTGCACATGCGGGCGGTCACCGTTGACGGCAAGGTGTCCGAGGCGCTGGCAATCAATGAGGTCAGTTTGCTGCGTGCCGGACCGCAAGCGGCCAAGCTGAAGATCTGGGTGGATGGGCGGCTGCGGATGGACGAACTGGTCTGTGACGGGGTGATGGTCTGCACACCGGCGGGATCGACGGCATACAACTATTCCGCGCACGGGCCAATTCTGCCGATCGGCTCGGATGTTCTGGCTGTGACGGCGGTGGCGGCGTTTCGTCCGCGGCGCTGGCGCGGCGCGCTGTTGCCGAAATCGGCCGTGGTGCGGTTCGAGGTTGTCGATGCGGCCAAGCGGCCGGTGATGGCAGATGCCGATAGCCGGTCGGTGGCCAATGTGGCATCGGTCGAGGTGCGATCAGAGCCTGCGGTGGAGCACCGGATCTTGTTTGATCCGGGTCATGGGCTGGAAGAACGGCTGATACAGGAGCAGTTCAGTTGAACGGCGCGATGCGCGACCGCACGCCCCCTGCGGGCGCCCTTGGCCGCGCGTGGTTCGACGGATCATGGCACCGGCAACGCCTGCGCTGAACACCAGCATGGGGTCGGGGGGAGGGGGAGCCTCTGGCGGCCATGCTTTATGAATAAAAACGGGACATGCGTTGCGGCGCCGCGCCGCGTTGTATACCGCACGCAAGGATAGTTTAACGCTAAACTATCCAATTTTGGGAGAGATGCCTTGAGCGACGACAAACAAGAAACGCTACGCAATGCGGCGCTGTTCTATCATGAGTATCCGAAACCCGGAAAGTTGGAAATCAGGGCCACCAAGCCCTTGGCAAACGGGCGCGATCTGGCCCGTGCCTATAGCCCCGGCGTGGCCGAGGCGAGCCTTGAGATAAAGGCCGACCCGGCCAACGCGGCCCGTTACACCGCGCGCGGCAATCTGGTGGCGGTGGTGTCCAACGGGACCGCGGTGCTGGGTCTGGGCAATATCGGGGCGCTTGCCTCAAAGCCCGTGATGGAGGGCAAGGCGGTCTTGTTCAAGAAGTTCGCCAACATCGATTGCTTTGACATCGAAGTGAACGAGAGCGACCCCGAAAAGCTGGCCGATATCGTTTGTGCGCTGGAGCCGACGTTCGGCGCGATCAACCTTGAGGACATCAAGGCGCCCGATTGTTTCATCGTTGAACAGTTATGCCGGGAACGGATGAACATCCCGGTCTTTCACGACGATCAGCACGGCACCGCCATCGTGGTCGGCGCGGCGGCGACCAATGCGCTGCATGTCGCGGGCAAACGGTTCGAGGATATCAAGGTTGTGTCCACCGGGGGCGGCGCGGCGGGGATTGCATGCCTGAACATGTTGCTGAAGCTGGGGGTGCGGCGCGAAAACGTCTGGCTTTGTGATATCGAAGGGCTGGTTTACGAGGGCCGCGAGAAGGATATGACGCCGCAGAAGGCGGAATATGCCCAAGGCCACGCCCCGGCCGGGCTGGATGATGTGATCGCGGGCGCCGATCTGTTTCTGGGGCTGTCGGGACCGGGGGTGTTGAAGCCCGAGATGGTCGCCAAGATGGCCAAGCGTCCGATCATCTTTGCACTGGCGAACCCGAACCCGGAAATCATGCCCGATCTTGCGCGCACTGTTGCGCCCGATGCCATCATCGCGACGGGCCGCAGCGATTTTCCCAATCAGGTCAACAACGTCCTGTGTTTCCCGTTCATCTTCCGGGGCGCATTGGATGTGGGGGCGACCGAGATCAACGAGGCGATGAAGATCGGGTGCGTCGAGGGCATTGCCGCGCTGGCGCGCGCCACGACAAGCGCCGAGGCGGCGGCGGCCTATCAAGACGAGCAGCTGACGTTCGGGGCCGATTACCTGATCCCGAAGCCGTTCGATCCGCGCCTGATGGGGGTGGTCGCGACCGCAGTGGCCAAGGCGGCGATGGAATCGGGCGTGGCGACACGGCCACTGGACGATCTGGTGGCCTACAAGGCGCGGCTGGACGGGTCGGTTTTCAAATCCGCGATGATCATGCGGCCGGTGTTTGCCGCCGCCCGCAAGGCGGAACGGCGCATCGTGTTTGCCGAGGGCGAGGACGAGCGTGTGCTGCGCGCGGCCCAGGCGGTGATGGAGGAAACCACCGACAAGCCGATCTTGATCGGCCGTCCTGACGTCATCAACGCGCGCGCCGAGCGGGCGGGGTTGAGTGTGAAACCGGGCCGCGACATGGAAATCGTGAACCCTGAAAACGACCCCCGCTATCGCGATTACTGGGAGACCTATCACAGCTTGATGTCCCGTCAGGGCGTGCCGCCAAGTCTGGCGCAGGCGATCATGCGCACCAACACCACCGCAATTGGCGCGGTGATGGTGCAGCGCGGCGAAGCGGAAAGCCTGATTTGCGGAACGTTCGGTCAGTTCTTGTGGCATTTGAATTACGTGACGCAGGTTCTGGGCCGGGATGGGCTGCACCCGGTGGGCGCGCTGAGCCTGATGATCCTTGAGGATGGCCCGCTGTTCATTGCCGACACGCAGGTCCATGCCGAGCCGACGCCCGAGCAGATCGTGGAGACGGTCGTGGGGGCCGCGCGCCATGTGCGGCGTTTCGGGGTCGAGCCGAAGGTGGCGCTGTGTTCGGGGTCGCAATTCGGGAATTTGGACAGCCGGTCCGGTCGGACGATGCGGGCGGCCTTGGCCATGCTGGACGCCATGGAACTGGATTTCGCCTACGAGGGCGAGATGCATGTGGACAGCGCCCTTGACGCAGATCTGCGGGAGCGGTTCTTGCCGTGTTCGCGGCTGCACGGACCGGCCAATACGTTGATCTTTGCATCGACCGACGCCGCCGGGGCCACGCGGAACATCTTGCGGATGCGGGCGGGCGGTCTGGAGGTCGGGCCGATCCTGATGGGGATGGGAAACCGCGCGCATATCGTGACGCCGTCCATCACCGCGCGCGGGTTGTTGAACATCAGCGCGCTGGCGGGGACGCCGGTGAGCCACTACGGCTGAGGGCATGATGCCCTGACGGCCGGTGGCAGCACCGCGCGTCAGGCCCCGCCGGGGCCATCCTTGCGGCGCGTTTCCACGAGATGGACGCGCGGCCGGACGGCTGCCGCAATCGGGCAGAGGTGGCAGCCGACCCGTTGCGCGGGAGTATTTCAACCAAGAAAAAGCCAGGATGCCGGGATCGTGCCGGGTGCGGGTCGGGTGGCCCGGGCTGGCGGTCGATGGCGCCCGGCGGATACGGCTTGGCGTGTGGCGCCCTGATTTTGCCCTGCGGCACTATCACCAACTTGCGCCGGGTTTCTTCGGGGCGCTAGTGTTTTGCCGAGGGAAGAGGAGAAACAGCCGATGTCGTATGCTGAGGTTTATGAGCGGTCGATTGCGGACCCCGACGGGTTCTGGATGCAGGCGGCGGAGGCGATCGATTGGGACCGCCGACCCAGCAAGGCGCTGTTTGACGAACATGCGCCTTTGTATGAGTGGTATGCGGACGGCTTGGTGAACGGCTGTTGGAATGCGGTTGACCGACATGTTCAGGCGGGTCATGGCGACCGCGTCGCCATCATTCATGACAGCCCGGTGACCCATACCAAGCACGAGATCACCTATGCGGAATTGCAGGTGCGTGTCGCAAGCCTTGCGGGGGCGTTGCAGGCCAAGGGCGTGACCAAGGGGGATCGGGTGATCATCTACATGCCGATGGTGCCCGAGGCGTTGGAGGCGATGCTGGCCTGTGCGCGGTTGGGGGCGATCCATTCGGTGGTTTTTGGTGGATTTGCAGCCAATGAGTTGGCTGTTCGGATCGACGATTGCACGCCAAAATGCATCATCGCTGCCAGCTGTGGGATCGAGCCGGGGCGGGTGGTGCAGTACAAGCCGCTTCTCGATGGCGCGCTTGCGCTGGCGGAGCACCAGCCGGAGTTCTGCGTGATCTTGCAGCGCGAGCAGCAGGTTGCGCATCTGGAAGAGGGGCGCGACGTCGATTGGCACGCGTTTCAGTACGGGACGCGTCCGGCGGATTGCGTGCCGGTGGAGGGCAATCACCCCGCCTATATCCTTTATACCAGCGGCACCACGGGCCAGCCCAAGGGGGTGGTGCGGCACACCGGGGGGCATCTGGTGGCGCTGAACTGGTCGATGCGGTATCTGTACGACATGAATCCCGGCGAGGTGTTCTGGGCCGCGTCCGATGTCGGTTGGGTCGTGGGGCATTCCTACATCTGTTATGCGCCGCTTGTGTTTGGCTGCACCACGATCGTGTTCGAGGGAAAGCCCGTCGGGACGCCGGATGCGGGGACATTCTGGCGCGTGATACAGGACCACCGGGTCAAGTGCCTGTTTACGGCCCCGACCGCCTTTCGGGCGATCAAGCGGGACGATCCGCAGGGCGCGCTTGTCGAGGATTATGATCTGAGCAGTCTGCAAAGCCTGTTTCTGGCGGGTGAACGAGCCGATCCGGACACCATTCAATGGGCAATGGACAAGCTGGGTGTGCCGGTGATCGACCATTGGTGGCAGACCGAGACGGGTTGGGCGATTTGCGGAAACCCTATGGGGGTCGAGCCGCTGCCGGTCAAGATCGGCTCGCCTTGTGTTCCGATGCCGGGCTATGACGTGCAGATCCTTGATGAGGCCGGGCACCCGATGCCGGATGGAGAGTTGGGGGCAATCGCCATCAAGCTGCCGCTGCCGCCGGGAACCTTGCCGACGCTTTGGCAGGCGGAGGCGCGGTATCGCAAGGCCTATCTGGAGCATTTCCCAGGCTACTACGAGACCGGCGACGCGGGATACAAGGACGCCGACGGGTATCTGTACATCATGGCGCGGACCGATGACGTGATCAACGTTGCGGGTCATCGGCTGTCCACTGGTGCGATGGAAGAGGTTCTTGCAGGTCATCCCGAGGTCGCAGAATGCGCCGTGATCGGGGTGACCGACGCGCTGAAGGGTCAGTTGCCGATGGGGTTCTTGTGCCTGAACAAGGGATCGAACCACACGGCCGATCAGGTTGTGGCAGATTGCGTGAAGCTGGTGCGGGACAAGATCGGACCGGTGGCGGCCTTCAAGCTGGCCGTGGTGGTTGACCGGTTGCCGAAGACGCGGTCGGGCAAGATTTTGCGTGCGACGATGGTGAAAATCGCCGATGGCGCGGACTTCAAGATGCCGGCCACGATCGACGACCCGGCGATATTGGACGAGATCGCGGTTGCCCTCAGAACGTTGGGGTATGGCAAATGATGGCGCCGTTCCCCGGAATGGCGGACGCCGCGTGACGTGACCCAGCCACCGCCCCGCCCGGACGATACGTTGCGCTTGTTCAGCCATGATATCCGGGCGGCGATGTCCGACGTGATCGGGGGCTTGCGGCTGGTGGATCTGACGCGGCTGGACCCTGATACCCGGATGCAGCTTGAGCGGGTGGCCGCTGCCGGTGATACGCTGGCAGAACTGGTTGACGCGGTCTTGATGGCGGCGGCGGGCCAGCCGGTTATGGCGGATGCGACGGACCGTGTGGCGTTGCAGGCCTTGTTGACCGGGCTGGGGCACCGGTGGTCGGGGCGGGCGCGTGAAAGACAGCTTGGGTTCGACATGCATTGCGACGATGGCTTGCCGCAGTATGTCGCGGCACCGCGGGTCATGCTGGATCGGATCATCGGCAACCTGATCCACAACGCATTGCGCCATGCGGCAAGCGCGGTCGAGATACGG
Source organism: Paracoccaceae bacterium (assembly GCA_017854585.1). Classification (GTDB taxonomy): domain Bacteria; phylum Pseudomonadota; class Alphaproteobacteria; order Rhodobacterales; family Rhodobacteraceae; genus JAFMHK01. The sequence continues at coordinate 54,827 of JAFMHK010000018.1, read as the reverse complement.
GTCACGCTGTCGGACGGGGATGAGTTGTGCGTTGCGGTGGCGGATCGGGGGCCGGGATTTCCCGACAGCGTGCTGGCCGGATTTGCGGGCGATGCCGCGGACAGGGCCATGGGGCGTCTTGCCGGTGAGGGGTTGGGCCTGCGTATCGCCAAGGAGCTTTCGGCGCAGATTGGCGCGGAATTGCACATTGCGAACCGGATCGACGGCGGGGCGGAGGCCGTGCTGAGGCTGCCGCGGGTATTGCTGCAACAGACCGGGCGCAAGACCCCTGCCGATATGCCGGACCTGTCCGGGCTGCGCATCTTGCTGGCCGAGGACAACCCCACCAATCAGACCATTCTGCGCCAGACGCTTGGCCAGATGGGGAACGTGCCCGTGATCGTTGGTGACGGTGTGGAGGCATTGGAGGAACTGGACCGCCAGCCATTTGATATCGCGCTGATCGACATCGAGATGCCACGCCTGTCGGGGCTGGAGGTTCTGCGCCGGACCCGTGCCCGCACGGATGTTGTTGCCACCATGCCGATGGTGGCCCTGACGGCCTATGTGTTGCGCGACAACCGCGAGGCGATCTACGCGGCCGGTGCAGATGGCATTATCGGCAAGCCGATCGTGTCGGGGGCGGATTTTGGGCGCGCGGTGTTGCGGCATGCAGGGCGTCCGGCGGGCCTGCCCGAGCCCGAGGATGTCCTGAATGGCGATACCGAATTGGGTGTGCCGATGAACCATGAACGGTTCGAGGCGCTGCTGCGTGTGGCGGGCCCGGTGGAAGCGGTTGAGTTGCTGGCGCGGTTGGATGAAGACCTGCGCGCGGTTGATCAGCGGTTGCGCGCCGGGGTTTCCAATGGGGAGCTTTCCGCGATCCGTGAGCAGACCCATATCTTGATCGCATTGGCCGGTGCGGTGGGGGCCGAGCGGCTTTTTGGCTTGGCGGAGGTGCTGAATATTGCGGCCAAGCGCAAACGGGTGGCCGACATGGCGGCGCTACATGCGCCATGTGCGGCGGATCTTGCGGTGTTGATCAGCCTGATATCCGCGCGCCGCGACAGTATGCGCTGAGCCGGGCTTGCGCTTGGCCCGGCAGGGGATCAGACTGATGCAACAGTTGCCGTTCAGGAGAGTCCGATGGACCTGATTGCCCAAGCCGCCGCCGTACGCCTGAACGCTTATGCTCCCTATTCGAGGTTCAAGGTCGGTGCGGCCCTGATCAGCAGCGACGGTAACCTTTACCTTGGTTGCAACGTCGAAAACGTCGCCTATCCCGAGGGCACTTGCGCCGAGGCAGGTGCGATTGCCGCAATGATCGCCGCCGGAGACAACCGGATTGCCGAGGTCGCGGTGATCGCGGACAGCCCCGCACCGGTGCCGCCCTGTGGTGGGTGCCGCCAGAAGCTGGCTGAATTTGCCGACGGCGATGTCGTGGTGACAATGGCGACGACCGATGGTGCGACCCTGCGGATGACGGTGGCGGGCCTGTTGCCCGGTCGGTTTGACGCCAGCCATATGGACAACGCATGATCGACGCCCGCTCCATATTGGCCAAGTTGCGGGATGGCGTGCGCGTGACCGAGGCCGAGTTGTTCTGGTTTGCCCAAGGGCTTGCAAGCGGCGAGGTGACGGATGCACAGGCCGGGGCCTTCGCGATGGCCGTCTGCACCAAGGGGTTGGGCAGGAAGGGCAGGGTGCAGTTGACAAATGCCATGCTGCAATCGGGCGAAGTGTTGCATTGGGCGCTGGACGGTCCTGTGATCGACAAGCATTCGACCGGCGGTGTGGGTGACTGCACCTCGATGTTGCTGGCGCCCGCACTTGCGGCGTGCGGGGCGTTTGTGCCGATGATCTCGGGCAGGGGGTTGGGGCATACGGGCGGAACCCTCGACAAGCTTGAATCCATCCCCGGCTACCGCACGCAGGTCAGCGTCGCGGAACTGCAACGGATCGTGGGCGAGGTTGGCTGTGCCATCGTGGGTGCAAGCGCCGATATCGCCCCGGCCGATCGACAATTATACAGCATCCGCGATGTGACGGGGACAGTGGAAAGCATTGACCTGATCACCGCCTCGATCTTGTCCAAGAAGTTGGCCGCCGGGCTGGAGGCTTTGGTGCTGGACGTCAAGGTCGGAACCGGTGCGTTCATGGCGGACGCGTCCAAGGCGACCGCGTTGGCGCATGCGTTGGTTGATACGGCGCAGGGTGCGGGCTGCATGACGTCCGCGCTGGTTACGGATATGAATCAGCCGCTGGCAACGGCGGCGGGCAATGCCGTTGAGATGATTGCCGTGATGGAGGCGCTGACTGGCGCGGGCGTGGGCAGCGCCCTGCACCGGGTCACGGTTGCCTTGGGCGGTGAGGTGTTGGCGCTTGGTGGGTTGGCGGCAGATGCGGCGGATGGTGAGGGCCGCGTGGCCCGCGCCCTTGCCAGCGGTGCCGCAGCCGAGGTCTTCGGGCGGATGGTGGCGCAGCTTGGCGGGCCGACGGATTTCGTGGAACGCTGGCGCGACAGGTTGCCTGCGGCGCGCGCGATGGTGGATGTGCACCCCACGGAGGCCGGTTTCGTGTCCGCGATCAATGCGCGGGCCTTGGGTGAGGTTGTGGTGCATCTGGGGGGCGGCCGGCTGGTGCAGAGCGACCGCGTGGACCCGGTTGTGGGCCTGAGCGAGATTGCGCGGATCGGCGAGCGCGTGGATGACAGTCGCCCGTTGGCGCGTATCCATGCCGCCGATAGTGCCCAGGCCGAGGCGGTTGCCGCCGAGGTGCGGGCGGCCTTCACGCTGACGGATGCACCGGTGCAGGCGCCCCCCCTGATCCATGAAAGGATCGGATGAATGGCCCGCGCATTTCTGGTGGTGATGGATAGCGTTGGCTGTGGCGGCGCCCCGGATGCGGACACATTCTTCAACGGCGACATTCCCGATACAGGCGCCAATACATTGGGCCATATTGCGGCGTGGTGTGCCGCCCAAAGGCCCGAGGGGCCGTTGCGGATGCCAACGCTGGCCAGGCTTGGTCTGGGCGCGGCCGTGCGGATCGCATCTGGTGCCCGGGCCGAGGGGCTGGACGCGGACCCCGTCGGCCTCTGGGGCGCGGCCCAAGAGGTGAGCCGGGGCAAGGACACGCCGTCGGGGCATTGGGAAATGGCCGGCCTGCCGGTGCCTTGGGAATGGACCTATTTTCCCGACACGGTCCCGGCGTTTCCGGATGATCTTGTGCAAGATGTCAAACGGATCGCCGGTGTCGATGGAATTCTTGGTAACTGCCACGCATCGGGCACGGTGATCATTGCGCAGATGGGCGCACGGCATCAGGAAACCGGTTGGCCGATCTGCTATACCTCGGCGGACAGTGTGTTCCAGATTGCGGCGCACGAGGAGAGCTTTGGCCTTGATCGGTTGCTGGACCTTTGCGAAAAGCTGGCGCCCAAGTTGCATGACATGAAGGTTGGCCGGGTGATTGCACGGCCCTTCGTGGGTCAGCCCGGGGCGTATACCCGGACCGGCAACCGCCATGATTACGCGATGACGCCACCGAGTGACACCTTGCTGGATTGGGCGCAGGCGGCGGGGCGCACGACCTACGGTATCGGCAAGATCAAGGATATCTTTGCAGGGCGCGGTGTTGATCACAGCTTCAAGGGTGATGACACCGCCTTGATGGTGCACCTTGCGGATCGTGTGGCCGACGCGGTCGACGGCAGCCTGACCTTTGCCAATTTCGTGGAGTTCGACAGCCTTTATGGCCACCGCCGCGATCCGGGCGGGTACGCGGCACATCTGGAATGGTTCGATGCTGCGATTGCGCCCGTATTGGACAACCTTCGCCCCGATGATTTGATGATCTTGACGGCCGATCATGGCAACGACCCCACTTGGCCGGGCACCGACCACACCCGCGAGCGGGTTCCGGTGCTTGCAACCGGTGCCTATTGCGGGCAGATCGGCGTGCGCGCCTTTGCGGATATCGCGGCCAGTATCGCCGCGCATCTTGGCATCGCGGCGCAGGGACCGGGGGAGAGCTTTTTGTGAAGGACCTGAAGAAGATCGAACTGCACCTTCATCTGGAAGGGGCGGCGCCGCCTGCGTTCATCCGTGGGCTGGCCAAGGAAAAACACGTCGATTTGAGCGGTATTTTCAATGCCGATGGTAGCTATGCCTTTCGCGACTTCAATCATTTCCTGAGTGTTTACGAGGCGGCGACCAGTGTCCTGACCTCGCCCGACGATTATGCGCGGCTTGTCCGGGCGGTGCTGGAGGAATCGGTCCAGCATGGCGTGATCTATGCGGAAACCTTCATCAGCCCCGATTTCTGCGGTGGCGGCGATGTGGAGGCGTGGCGCGAATACCTGCACGCAATGCAGGAGGCAGCCGAAGCGGTTCCGGGTATCACGCTGCGCGGGATCGTCACGCCGATCCGCCATTTCGGCCCGGAACGCGCAAAACCGATCGCCAGATGTGCCGCCGAAACCGCGGGCGACTGGATTGTGGGCTTTGGCATCGCAGGCGATGAGATGGTCGGCAAGCCCCGCGATTTCGCGTGGAGCTTTGACATGGCGCGCGAGGCCGGTTTGCACCTGACGGCGCATGCGGGCGAATGGGGCGGGGCGCAATCGGTGTGGGACGCGCTGAACGATCTGAAGGTTGAGCGGATCGGGCACGGGGTGCAGGCGATTGATGATCCGAAGCTGGTGGAACATCTGGCGGAAACCGGGGTGGTGCTGGAATGCTGCCCGGTGTCCAATGTGGTTCTGGGCGTCTATCCGACGTGGAAAAGCCATCCCATCGATAAGCTGATGGCGCGGGGCGTGAAGGTGACCGTTTCAACCGATGACCCGCCGTTCTTTCACACCACCATGACACGCGAATACGAAATGTTGGCTGAAACGTTCGGCTGGGACGAAGACGCCTTCACCGAGATCACCAACACGGCGTTGGCCGCCGCGTTCTGCGATGATGCCACGCGTGAAACGCTGAAGACCCAACTGGAGGCCCAATGACTGACCAACCCACCCCGCACCTGACGGTCGTGAACCACCCCCTGATCAGTCACAAACTGACCCTGATGCGGGAAAAGGACACCTCGACCAAGTCGTTCCGGCAACTCTTGCGTGAGATCAGTCTGCTTCTGGCCTATGAGATCACGCGTGACCTGCCCATGACGACCAAGCGGATCGAGACGCCGCTGTGCGAAATGGATGCCCCGGCGATCGAGGGCAAGAAGCTGGCGCTGATCTCGATCTTGCGGGCGGGCAACGGGTTGCTTGATGGGATCCTTGAACTGATCCCGGCAGCAAGGGTCGGCTTTGTCGGGCTGTACCGCGACCACGAGACGCTGAAGCCCGTGCAATATTACTTCAAGGTCCCCGCCGAACTGGAAGATCGCGTGACCATCGTGGTCGATCCGATGCTGGCCACCGGCAATTCATCTGTCGCCGCAATCGACCTGTTGAAACAGGCGGGCGCGAACAATATCAAGTTTCTGTGCCTGCTGGCCGCGCCCGAAGGTGTCGCGCGGATGAAGGAAGCGCACCCCGATGTTCCCATCGTGACCGCCGCACTTGACAGCCACCTGAACGAGCTTGGTTATATCGTTCCGGGACTAGGGGATGCGGGTGACCGCATGTTCGGCACAAAATAAGCCGTTTTCCACCTTTACTTGGCCCCCATCCTTTGCCAGTCTTGCGACAGCAACTCGTGGGGGGATTGCATGCGAATTTCTGTCAGGGCCTTTGCGGCCTGGTCTGTCTTGTGCGTTGGCGTGGCAACGGGCGGCGTAGTATCTGCGCAAACCGTGCCAGCAGAGCAACCACCGGCCAGTTTCGTCGGCGACCAATACATCGATAGCGACGGCTGCGTGTTCATTCGCGCGGGCTTTGGTGGTCAAACCAACTGGGTGCCGCGTGTCAGCGGCGAGCGCCAGCATATCTGCGGCCAACAACCGTCGCTGCCGAGCAGCACCACGGCGGCGATTGTCGCGGCACCTGCTCCGGCGGGGCCTCCTCCGTTAGTGATTGCGCCTGCGCCTGCGCCGGTCGTGCTGCAGCCTGTGGCACCCGCACCCCAAGCCCCGGTGTTTCGCACCGCCCCTGCCGCCCCGGCCACCGTGGCGCCCGCAACGATCGCGCCCGCGACGGGTGGGTGCCCGGGAATGGACGCTATCGCGAACCAATACATGCAGGGCGACGTTCGTTGTGGACCGCAAGCCGTTCACCCCGGCGATGCTGCCCGGCGCGGCGCGGCGTTGCAGAATTCCGGCGCGGGCCAGAGCGGTGCATTCATGGTGCCTGCAGGCTATCGCGCGGCGTTCGATGACGGGCGATTCAATGCGTTTCGCGGTGTCGGAACTGCTGCTGGTGAAGCGCAGATGGACCTGATCTGGAGCCGCAGCGTTCCGCGACGTCTGATCGACCGAACGTCAATGACAGATGTCACAGCGTTGTTTCCGGCCCTGATTTACCCCTTCACCGACATGCGCGCGCAAGAGGACGAACTGCGTGCGTTATTGGCGGCGCAGACCCTGCCCGCGCGCGCGGCACCAGCCGCGTCCGAGATCGACCAATACGTGCAGGCGGCGCGCTTTGCCGATCGCGCTGATGCGGATCAGGCGCGCGCCGTGATCACCGCTGCGGGGTTGCCGACGCGTATGGGGCGCGTGCAGGGCGATGATGGCATCATATTCGTGGTGCTTGCGGGTCCGTTCGCCGATCCGGGTGCATTGCAGACGGCGCTGAACACGACCCGGTCCGCCGGTTTCGCCGACGCGGTCACCCGGAACTAATTTCCGCAGATTTCCTGCAAGGCGATCCAGTCGGCGTCGGGCAACAGCGCGTCGCGCGGTTGGCCACGCAGGGGGTCGCCTTCGATCAGGGCCAGTGTGGTCTCGCCTGAAACGTCCCGCGCATAGGCATAGGCTTGTGAACTGATCTGCATCTCGCCGAAGCGGGCCAGCATGGCGGTGTCGGATATGGGCAAAGGGGCCGCGACCAGCAAATGCGCCGCGTGTTCATGCAGGGGCTGGGCCGCGATTTCCCCCGTTGTCAGCAGCCGCATGGTGACCGACAAGCCAACATCTTCCAGCAAACGTTGGACAGGGTCGACGTTCAGGCGTCGCTCGGCCTCGGCCAGAAGATAGCCTGCGAGAACCTCCGGGGTCTCATGATCTTCGACCAAGGCACTGTTGATCAAGATCACATTGCCGGGCAGGCGGAGCGTATCGGGCACGGCAGAGGGCAAGACGACAACACGAGGGGGGCGTTCGGCCCCAAGGATGCGCCGGGTCAGGCGCGACAAGGCGGTCACACCGGCAGGCGCTGCGCATGCCCGCCCCGCAAGCGTCGAGATCTCGGCCAGAAGGGAACGGCCGATCTCGGCGCGTTTGGCCTCGGGCAACACTGCAACGGTTTGTCTGGTCAGCGCATCGGGCAACAAAAGCACGCCCATCAGCACAATCGCGGTCGTGGCACCCAGCCCAAGGATAAGACGCAGGCGTCCGGGGTGGGGGCGTGCGCGGGCAATTGCGCCCCGCACCCGCTCGATCGCTTCGATCATTTCGGGGGCATCAAGTTCCAGCACCTCGTCGGCCTCGGGGTCGGGCGCGTAGAGGGCGGGACGTTTACCGGGGTTCAATCGGTGAATGGCGGGCAGCGACCAATGGCTGAGCGCTGTTTCCGACAAGGTGGAAATGACCAGCGTCGCATCGCCCAGCGATACCAGCACCTCCCGACGCTGACTGTCGGGGGCGTCACGCCAGAGGCCTGTGGCCTCAAGCCGGTCATATTGGCTGAGTGCTGTCATGCCTGCGAACGTCGCCCTTTTTTGCAACGATACCTGAGGTGTGGGGAACGCTCAACGGAAAGCTCAAGTGCGCGTTGCCATCGTTTCGTACGAAAATGTGGCGGGGGTGCCGGATTGGCCCCTGCCGCGCATGGCGTCACGAAAGGCGTGGGTCGGGTGCGTTTCAGATATCTGCCGCCAGCTTGCGCAGCTCGAATTTCTGGATCTTGCCGGTGGATGTCTTGGGCAATTCCTGAAACACGACGCGCTTTGGGGTTTTGAAACCAGCGAGGCGGTCGCGCGCAAAGGCGATCAATTCGGCCTCGGTCGCGGTTGCGCCGTCCTTCAATTCAACGAAAGCGCACGGCACTTCGCCCCATTTTTCGTCCGGTTTCGCGACCACCGCGCAAAGCAGCACGGCGGGGTGGTGCATCAATGCGCCTTCGACCTCGACGGAACTGACATTCTCACCGCCCGAAATGATGATGTCCTTGGCGCGGTCGGCGATCTGGATGTAGCTGTCTGGATGTTGCAGGGCGATGTCGCCGGTGTGGAAATAGCCGCCGCTGAATGCCTCTTGGGTTGCGGCGGGGTTGCGATAGTAGCCCTTCATCACGGAATTGCCGCGCATCATGATTTCGCCAAGTGCGACGCCGTCCATGGGGATCTGGCGCATGTCGTCCGGGGTCATGACCGTGATGTGGTCCATGTTCGGCATCGGCACGCCTTGGCGCGCCTTGATGGCTGCGCGGTCCGGGCCTTGCAGGTCGGACCACAGGTCCGGTTGCCAAGTGCATTCAGTTGCGGGGCCGTAGACCTCGGTGAGGCCATAGACCTGCGTGATGTTGAAGCCCATCGTCTCAATTGCGGCAAGGGTGGCGGCGGCGGGGGGCGCGCCGGCGGTGAAGACCTCGACCGTTTGGGCAAAGTCCCGGCGATCGGCAGGCTTGGCGTTGACGATCATGTTCAGGACGATGGGGGCGCCACCGAAATGGGTCACCCCCTCATCGGCTATGGCGTCGTAGACCGTTTTGGCCGTGATGTCGCGACAGCAGACCGTGGTTCCCCCAACGGCGGGCATGGTCCAGACGTGGCACCAGTTGTTGCAGTGGAAAAGCGGGACGATGGTCAGATACTTGGGGTAAAGCGTCATCTGCCATGAGATCGGTGTGCCCATGGTGATCAGATAGGCCCCACGGTGGTGGTAGACGACGCCCTTGGGGCGCCCGGTGGTGCCAGAGGTGTAGTTGAGCGCGAGGCTTTCCCATTCGTCCTGCGGCATGATCCAGCAAAAGTCGGGATCGCCCTCGGCCAGAAGTGCCGCATAGGTAAGGTGGCGGGTGCTGGCATGATAACCGGCCGCTTCGTCCGGAACCTCGATGATCAGGGGTTTATCTTTCGATTCCATGATGTTGAGGGCTTCTTCGACGGTGCCGAGGAACTGGCTGTCGACGAGGGCGACCTTGGCACCGCCGTGATCGAGGATGTAGGCGATGGTGCTGATATCAAGGCGGGTATTGATCGCATTGAGAACCGCGCCGCAGGCAGGGACGCCCCAATGCGCCTCCACGTGGGGGGCCGTGTTGGGCAAGATGGTCGCGACGACATCACCGGGGGCCACACCCCGCCCGGCAAGCGCAGAGGCAAGGCGGGTGACGCGGGCATGATGTTGCGCATAAGTTGTGCGAAAGCCGCGATCTACTACGGCATCACGCGTGGGGAACACGGTTCTGGCCCGTATCAGATGGCTGAGCGGCGTGAGGGGAACATAGTTTGCGGGACATTTTTCGAGGCCCGTTTCATCCTTCATCCAGCCCATGTCATCATCCCTTTGTGGCGCAACAATCTGACTCAAGTCATGGCGCAGCGCGCAAGAAAAGGAAAGAGGGGGCAGGCGTTGACCTGCATCAAGACGCGGCGATTGACGCGTCAGCCGGACAAAAATGGCGATATGAAAGTGGTATGCTTACGATATGAAAATGATGCATACGCGGTTTTCGCACGGAAGGCTGCGAGATCACCGCTGACGGTGCGTTCATGCGACCTATGTGTTGTGGCAAAGGTCCAGATCGCCACGAAGAAGGAATTCCCGTCGTCGCGTTTGCAGGGCGTCGATTTTGCACGACGGGCGGCTTTGGGCGCAATTCACGCGGATATCTGCCGGGTGTCATGAGGCGGGAAACACAATTCAATGGCGCAAGGCCCTGTTCGAGGCGCTGAATTTCGGAGACAAACCGCCACAGGCATGACATGCCGTCAGTCCCAAAAGAACGGATTTCCGATGATCGGTCGCGGCCACCCAAGGACAATCACCCACTGGCTTTTTGTGATGACCATTCTGGCAAAAGGGTTGCTGGGGGTGGTTCAGCTGGTCACCGCCGGGGCGATCTATCTGGGTGTCTTGCAGCAGTTGCCGCGTATTGCGCAATGGCTGGTAGAGCGGGAACTGTCGGAGGATCCAAGTGACTTCATCGCCACGCATCTGTTGTCGTTGGCGAACATCGCTCCGGCGTCGGATACGGCGTTCTACACGGTCTATTTCGCGGCGCATGGGTTGTTGCACGTCGCCATCGTTTTCGCGCTGCTGTGGGGGGCGCGGTGGGCCAATCATGCCGCCATTGTCGTGCTGTGCGGCTTTGTCATATATCAGGTCTTCGAATGGTTTTCGGTCGGTGGACTTTTGTTGCCGATATTGACGGTTATTGATCTGGCGGTGATCTTCTTGACGCTTCGTGAAAACCGAGAACGTCGAAATCAGGCTGGCCTGACCCGAACGATCAGGCAGCGGCACCCTGACTTTTGAGGCAGGGCCTTGTCCCAGCCGCACAGACCGGCCCCGCGCGAAATGGCCATGCCGGTCAGAACGCGCGGCTGGATCCCGGACGTGCGACCATGATCATGCGATTTCACGCGATGGTTCGGCAAAGCTGCTTCGGATCAGCCATTTGGTAAGGCTTCGCGCCATTCCCGAATGCCCGATGAGCGAGATGCTTTCTTCTTCCAGTTCGTGTTCGAAAGTGGTGTGGCCCATCCACGCCGATGTCATGGCGCGCAGTTCGCTGACGACGAAGAGATCGACGTTATGGCCGGGGTCCAAATAGCACAGATCGGTATCGACACCCGGTTTGACGACCAGCCAGTAATTGGCTTGACTGTGGGGCGGATCATTCAGTGTGAATTGAATGACGCATTTGTCGATCGGCAGGGCGGATCGGTTTATCTTGCGGCGGATGTTCCACATCAGCATGCGGGCATCGAGGCATTGGAGCGACACGTCGGTTTCGATGTTGCGATGCGCCCATTCGCCCAATTTCTTCACGATCGGTTCCAGTTCGTCCGCCTGCGGCGTTGTCAGGTATTCGGAGTGTGCGCCGGGCCCGTGGGTGTGGCGTTCAACCAGCCCCTTTGCCTGCATGTCTTTCAGCCGCTTTGACAACAAACCGGGGGACATGCCGGGGACGCCGCGACTTATTTCATTGAACCGGGTGGAGCCGTTCCACATCTCGCACAACACCAGCAGCGTCCAACGCGGTTCAAGCAGGTCTGCGGCCATCGCGATGGGGCAGAATTTGGGATAGACATTTTGCGCCATGTTATCACCTCTGCATCAATGGTCGCACTTTGCCGGTGTGTCGCCTAGTGCAATAACTGTAGTGGGTTTCCTACACTTCGTTGACTGGAGAGCCCGGCCGGTTGCGCGCCATCGTTGTCCTGTTCACGAAACTGAAGGAGAGAACGCATGCCACTTGTTGATATTGAAGTCATCGAAGGCGTCTTTGATCAGGCCCAGAAGGCCAAGATGATCGAAAGCGTGACCAATGCCATGGTGGAGATCGAGGGCGAAGCCATGCGCGGCGTGACCTGGGTGCGGGTCAAGGAGGTGCGCAGTGGTCAATGGGGTATCGGCGGAAGCACACCCAGTGCGGACGACATCAAGGCCATGGCCGCAGGCTGAGGCGGGCGCGTCCGGGCGATCGGAATTGCGCATGATGCGAGGCGGTCCACCCGGCCAGTGCAAAAAGGGAGCCCCGGAGGGCTCCCTTTTTCGTATCGTGACGCGGGGTTTGCGCGGCGATCAGGCGGCGATGCTGGCCTCGCCAGCGCCGAAGCGGCCATAGAAGCTTTGCCCCTTGGCGGCCATCTCGCGCAGCAGCGTGGGACACGCGAAGCGGGGCCCGAACTTGGCGGCCAGTTGATCGCAACGGTCGGCTGCGTAGGGGGTGCCAAGGATATCGAGCCAGCTGAACGGGCCACCGGACCACGGTGCAAACCCCCAGCCAAGGATCGCGCCGACATCGCCTTCGCGGATATCGGTCAGCACGCCGTCCTCGAAGGCGCGGACGGCCTCAAGCGCTTGGGCGAACATCATGCGGTGCTGCACCTCGGTCACGTCGGGTTGATCGGCCAGAAGCGGGTATTTCTGGTTCAGGCCATCCCACAGACCGGTGCGCTTGCCTTTGTCGTCATAGGCATAGAAGCCGGCGCCGTTCTTTTGCCCATGGCGGTCGTTGTCCAGCAGCCAGAACAGCACCTCGGCGGTATCGTCGTCGGGATAGGCGTCGCCCATGGCGGCCTTGGTGGCCCGCGCGATCGAGGCGTTGAGGTCGATCGAGGTCACGTCGGTCAGTTGCAGCGGACCGATCGGCATGCCCATGAGCTTGGCCGCGTTTTCGATCAGGGCCGGGCAGATCCCTTCGCGCACCATGCGAATGCCTTCGGTGCCATAGGGCAGGATGCAGCGGTTGGCGTAGAAGAAGCGCGCGTCATTGACCACGATCGGGGTCTTGCGGATCTGGCGGACGAAATCCAGCGCCTTTGCCACCGCGATATCCCCGGTTTGCTTGCCGCGAATGATCTCGACCAGCATCATCTTGTCGACCGGAGAGAAGAAGTGGATGCCGATGAACTGGTCGGGGCGGGTTGACGCCTTGGCCAGATCCGAGATCGGCAGCGTGGAGGTGTTGGTGGCGAAGATGCCGGTGGGTAGCATCGCGGCTTCGGCCTTGGCCGTGACCTCGGCCTTGACGCGGGGATCTTCGAAGACGGCCTCGACGATCAGGTCGCAGCCCTGCAGGGCGGCATAATCAGTGGTCGCGGTGATGCGGCCAAGGACGGTGGCCTTCTTCTCTGGCGTGACCTTCTTGCGCTGGATGCCCTTGTCGAGGGTGGTTTCGGCGAAGGATTTGCCACGGTCCGCGCCGTCTTGGGTGGCGTCGATCAAGACAACGTCGATGCCGGCATTGGCCGACACATAGGCGATGCCCGCGCCCATCATGCCCGCGCCGATGATCCCAAGTTTCTGCACCCGCTGATCAGGGACGGCGGGGCGGTTGGCCCCCTTTTCCAACGCCTGCTTGTTAAGGAACAACGAGCGGATCATGGCGGAGGAGGAGGGGTTCATCAGGACGGTGGTGAACCAGCGCGCCTCGATCTTGAGGGCGGTATCGAAGGGGACCAGCGCGCCTTCGTAGACGGCCGAGAGCAGTGCCTTGGCGGCCGGGTAGACGCCTTTGGTCTTGCCGTTGATCATGGCGTTGGCACCCACGAAGGTCATGAAACCGGCGGGGTGATAGGGCGCGCCGCCCGGCATTTTCCACCCCTTCTGATCCCATGGTTTGACGATGTCGGCGTCGGTGGCCGTCAGCACCCATTGGCGCGCGGTTTCCAGAAGGTCGGCGGCGGGCACGACATCATCGATCAAACCCGCCGATTTGGCCTTGGCGGGTTCCAGCATGCGGCCTTCGAGCAGGACGGGGGCCGCCGCCATCGCGCCGACCATGCGGGAATACCGCGTGGTGCCGCCGCCGCCGGGGAAGATGCCGACAAGGATTTCCGGCAGGCCGATCTTGGCCTTGGGGCTATCGGTCATGATACGGCGGTGGCAGGCCAGCGCGATTTCCGTGCCGATGCCCGCACAGGTGCCGGTGATGGCGCAGGCAACGGGTTTGCCGCCCTTGTTGGTCTTGGGGTCCATCCCGGCGCGTTCCATTTTGCGCATGATCCGGTGGCCGTTCATGGTGAAATCAAACAGGCCTTGCGCGGGATTGTCGCCGCTTTCCTCCCGGATCGAGGCCAGCACGTTCAGGTCCATGCCGCCAGCGAAGGTGTCCTTGCCCGAGGTGATCACGATGCCCTTGACGGCATCATCGGCCAGCGCCTGATCGACCAGTGCCTCGACGGTGGCGAAGGCCTCGCGGCTGAGGACGTTCATGGACTTATCCTTGACGTCCCATGTGATGATGGCGACACCATCTGCATCGGTTTTCATGGTAAAGTCAGACATTGCGGACTCCTTTCGAGTATGGACCGGGGGATGCAAGGGCGATGCACGGGGCGTGCGGGACCGATGCGGATATGGGATATTGGCGCGTCATTCCGGATGATCCCCAAACGGGGTGCCATCGCGCCGGGTGAAGTTGAATTCGCCGTCGGCCACGCTGACGCGCATGTCGACGTCGCTGTAATGGGCGACCTCGGTCGGGGTACGGGTACCGACGACGACGAACTGCGCGTCGGTATCGGTTTCGTTGGTGATGTGATGCCCGTTCGGGTCGCCCGCCGGAAACGCAGCGCATTCGCCGACGGCAAGGGGGGTCTTGCCGGTGTCATCCACAAGGGTGCAGGTGCCCTTGATCACCACGAGAAATTCGTCTTGCTGTTCATGCCAATGGCGCAGTGACGACAACGCACCCGGCGCGAGGGTAACGATATTGGCGCCGAACTGCGTCAGGCCGCCCGGCCCTGTCAGGCTTTGCTGGCTGCGGCCATTCATCTTGGCGGCATGCCCGCCGGGGTATCCCGAACCGGTGCGGACGGGAATGGCGGCAAGGTCAATTTTTGGCATCGGAACCTCCGGTAGGGGATGTTGGCAAGATATCGGGCCACGCGACGTATGCTGCCTTGTGGCGTGACACGCGGACCCCCCACAGGCCGCCCTCGATCCGCTCAAGCGTGATTTCATTGTTGAATGGGGGCACCGCGCGCACCGCGCCGCGGATCAGGTGGCTTTTGTGCCGCCCGGCGATCTTGTCGGGGCCGTCGAAGGCGGCGTGATCGGCGATGCGGATGTATTCGGTGATGCCAAGGGCTGCCAGCGAGTCCGAGAAGCGCAGGAAATGATGGAGGGCGGTGGCCCGGTCAGGAATATGAAGCGTCTGCGTCTCGGTCACGAGGGTATGGGGATAGATGATATGGCGCAGGAACGCGGCATCGTCGCGCGCAATCAGGGCGGCCGACGTGTTGTCGAGAACGCCTTGATAGATGGCAAGCGGGTCTGCGGTCATCGCTTTGGCTCCCTGACGTCGTCGTCCCGTCCGGCCAGCCGCATGTCTGGCGTCTCAAGCCGCATCTCGGCGTCGGCGGTCGACATGGAACCGGGCATCGCGATGTGACCGGGCAAGATATCAGGCCGCGTGTCCCACAGGGCGCGGGACACGGCGTCAAGATTGGCCTGATAGATTCGCGCGGCGTCGCAGGTCATGGGTCAGAAGCGCTCGATGATGGTGGCGGCCCCCATGCCGGACGCGACGCACAGCGTCGCAAGGCCGGTGCCCTTGCCGGTCCGTTCAAGCTCATCAAGCAAGGTGCCGATGATCATCGCCCCGGTGGCGCCAAGCGGGTGCCCCATGGCAATGGAGCCGCCGTTCACATTGACCTTTGCATGGTCGACATCAAAGGCCTGCATGAAGCGCAGCACGACCGCGGAGAACGCCTCGTTCACCTCGAACAGGTCGATGTCGGAGATGGACATGCCGCTGTCGGCCAAGATTTTCTGGGTGGCGGGCACCGGGCCTGTCAGCATGATGGTGGGGTCCGTGCCGATCTTGCAGGTGGCGCGGACGCGCGCGCGCGGGGTCAGGCCGTATTTCTCGCCGAATTCCTTGTTGCCGATCAGCAGTGCGGCGGACCCATCGACGATGCCTGAGGAGTTGCCCGCATGGTGGATATGGTTGATCCGCTCGAGATGGGGGTATTTCATCAATGCGATGGCGTCGAAGCCGGGCATGGTTTCGCCCATGTCCTTGAAGGCGGGTTTCAACGCGCCGAGGGTCTGCATGTCGGTGCCGGGACGCATGTATTCGTCGCGGTCCAGAATGGTCAGGCCGTTGCGATCCGTCACGGGAACGATTGATTTGGCAAAGCGCCCCTCGGCCCATGCCCGCGCGGCGCGGTTCTGGCTTTCGACTGCCAACAGATCCGCGTCATCGCGGGAAAACCCGTATTCGGTGGCGATGATGTCGGCGGAAATGCCCTGCGGCACGAAATAGGTGTCCATTGCGATGGAGGGATCGACCGCGATGGCGGCGCCGTCGCTGCCCATGGCGACGCGGCCCATCATCTCGACCCCGCCGGCGATATAGGCATGGCCGCCGCCGCCCCTGATCTGGTTGGCGGCGAGGTTCACGGCCTCCAGCCCCGAGGCGCAGAAGCGGTTGATCGACAGGCCGGGAATGCGTTCATCAAGCTGAGAGGCCAGAACGGCGGTGCGCGCAAGGCAGCCGCCTTGTTCGCCGACTTGCGTGACGTTGCCCCAGATCACGTCTTCGACGGCGTGCCCGTCAAGGTTGTTGCGCGCCTTCAGAGCGTCGAGCGTGTGTGCGGACAGACGCGCGGCCGTGACCTCGTGAAGGGCGCCGTCTGGGCGGCCCTTGCCACGGGGGGTGCGGATGGCGTCGTAGATGTAGGCTTCGGTCATGGGGTATCTCCGGATCAAGGGGTCATGCGTCGCGGCAGCAAACGCTGCGGCGCAGGAAAGGGCGGATGGGGCGGTGGCGGCACATGCCGGTCAGCCCCGCGTGTCGGTGCCGACCGTGGGGGGCGGCATCAGGTCATAGGGGTGACGCCACCCCGGGGTTGCCGCGATGCGGTCGAGCCATGCATCGATGGCGGGGTAATCGGCGCGGGTGAAGGTGAAGGGTTCGGGATAATAGAGGTAGCCCGCGCAGGAGAGATCGGCGCAGGTCAACTGATCGCCCACAAGCCAGTCGCGGGCGGCCAACTGCCCCTCGAGCGTTGCAAGCGCCGCCTTGAGCCGCCCGGACAGGAAGCCCGTAACGCCCGCATCGCGTTTGTCTTCCGGCAGGAAGTTCATGATGAACCGCAGCGGACCCGCCATGCCGGAGACCTTCTGGTTGTCGAAGATGGTCCAGCGCAGGATCTCGCGGCGCGCCTCGGGGGAGGTGCCGGACAGTTTGCCCGTGGTTTCCATCACCCAATCCTGGATGACACCGGATTGAGTCAGGATCAGACCATCGGCGTCCAGAACCGGAACCTCTCCCATCGGGTTGAGGGCCCGGAACGCGGGGCTGCGGGCCTCGCCATTGAAGAAATCGACGAAGCGAGGTTCCCAGGGGAGGCCAGACAGTTCCAGCGCCAGCGCGGCCTTGTAGGCGTTCCCGGATTCAGCAAAGCAGTAGAGCGTGTTGGTCATGAAACAGCGCCTCCCCGCGCCGGTTGGTCTTTCACTTTCTTGCGCAGGTGCGGGGGTTTCACACCCCCGCACCCCCGTGGAGTACTTTACCCAAGAAAAAGGCGATCTCTCATCATTTGTTAACCCAAAACATTGCAGGCTTGGCCTTGCGGAACAGGCTGGAGAGCCGATGGCCGTCCAAGGAAAAGGTGCCCTGTCGCCCTGACCCGATGCGTGCTGACCCATCAGGGGTCCCGATGCGGAAGGTCCGGTGGCGGGGCACTGATCCCGCTTTTTCTTGGCTTAAATACTCAAAGAACGTGCGCCTTTCATCGCGCGGGGGTCGGGGTCTGATCGTCAGCGTTTGCGGGCGTCCAGATCCGTGTTGAAAAGGCGCATGCGCGCCACGAATTTTTCCTCGTTGATGACGCTGTTCCAGTTCTCGAACAGGAAAGACAGGAATTCACCGTCATCAAGGCCTGCCTCGGTCGCCAGTCCGCGCAGGCGGCGGTAGCCGTCCTCGCTCATGGCGATGTTGGGTCGGCGGGTCAGGCGCAGGCGTTTGGGCATCAGGTTCTCCCCGGGGCGTTGGTGCGGGCGACGCGTTTGGCCGCGGTCTGGAGCGTCACGCGCCAGCCCGTCGCGCCCACCGCCCCTGCCGGTCGCCGTGCACGGCGACCGGCAAAGCGGCGAGTAGGGTGGGCGGGCTGGTGCGGGCCAGCTTTGTCCGAACTGGCGGGCAACTCAATCATGTCGCCGCTTTTGGCGGCGCGCAATCGCGGCATTGTGCAGTCTGGGCCGCCGCATGGTGCGGCAAACGCGGGCGCGGCGGCGCATGTCGATGCGCCATGCCAGTGGATCGCACCGGCCTGACGGCCGGGTAACACCGCAATCCTCATGATGTGCCCGTCGGTCGCGTGCATCAGAAATCCGCAGCCTCCAGCGCCATGACGGTAGCGCCGCCGGTTTGGATGCGGGCCAGATGGGTGCCGGTCATCGGCAGTTGGCGGGCCATGTAGAAACGCCCCGTCGCCAGCTTGGTTTCGTGGAACCCCGGATCATCCGTGCCGTTGGCCAGCGCATCGCCAGAGGCCTTTGCCATGCGCGCCCACATCAGGCCAAGGATCGTGTGGCCGAAGAGATGCATGAAGTCGTAGCTGCCGGAGAGCGCGTTGTTGGGGTCTTTCATCCCGGCCTGCATGAAATACATGGCGGCGGTCTGCAGATCCTTGGAGGCGGCTTTCAGCGGGTTGAGGAAGTCGGCCTTGAGCGCGGGGTCGCCTTCGTTTTCCTTGATGAATGTCTTCACCATCTCGAAGAAGGCCATGACGGTCTTGCCGCCGTTCAGGCCCAGCTTGCGGCCAACGAGGTCAAGCGACTGGATGCCATTGGTGCCTTCGTAGATCATGGTGATGCGGGCATCGCGGACGAATTGCTCGATCCCCCATTCCTTGGTGAAGCCGGAGCCGCCAAGGGTTTGCTGGGCCAGAACGGTGGTGTCAAAGCCCTTGTCGGTCAGGAAGCCCTTGATGACCGGGATCAGGAGCGAGATCATATCCTCGGCCGACTTGTCGTTGGAGCGGTGGCCCTGATCGATCAGGTTGGCGCCCCAGAAGACCAGCGCGCGGGCGCCTTCGACGAAGCTTTTCTGCATCATCAGGTTCCGGCGCACATCGGGGTGCACGATGATCGGATCGGCGGGTTTGTCGGGTGCGGCATCGCCTGTGACGGCGCGGCCCTGCAGGCGATCCTTGGCAAAGCCGAGCGCGTTTTGATAGGCGACGACGCCCTGGGCGTAACCTTGCAGACCGACGCCGAGGCGGGCCTCGTTCATCATTGTGAACATGGCGCGCATGCCCTTGTGCATCTCACCGATGAGATACCCGGTCGCGCCATCGTAGTTCATCACGCAGGTCGCGTTGCCGTGGATGCCCATCTTGTGTTCAAGGCCGCCGCAGGACAACGCGTTGCGGTCCCCTAGGGTGCCGTCGTCATTCACCAGGAATTTGGGCACGATGAACAGCGAGATGCCCTTGACGCCATCCGGGCCGCCGGGAATTTTGGCCAACACAAGATGGATGATGTTGTCCGTCAGGTCATGTTCGCCAGCCGAGATCCAGATTTTCTGGCCGCTGATCTTGTAGCTGCCATCGTCTTGTGGCTCGGCCTTGGTGCGAATGAGGCCCAGATCGGTGCCGCATTGCGGTTCGGTAAGGTTCATGGTGCCGGACCAGTCGCCTTCAACCATCCGGGGCAGGTAGGTGGCTTTTTGCTGATCGGAGCCGTGCGTGAGGATCGCCGAGATCGCGCCGTGGCTGAGGCCCTGATACATGTTGAAGGCCATGTTGGCGGAAACGAACAGTTCCCCCACCGCCGAATGTATCAGGTAGGGCATGTTCTGGCCGCCGAATTCCTCGGGGCAGTCCAGACCGATCCAGCCGCCTTCGCGCATCTTGTCATAGGCGGCCTTGAAGCCTGCGGGGGTGCGGACGGCGCCGTTTTCCAGTGTGCAGCCCTGCGCATCGCCGACCGGGTTGAGGGGGGCGAGCACTTCGACCGCCAGCTTGCCGGCCTCGTCCAGAATTGCGGCGGTGAAGCTGCGGTCAAGCTCGTCATAGCCGGGAATGGTCTGTTCGCTGATCTTGAGAACATCGTGCAAGATGAACTGCATGTCTTTGGTCGGCGCGGTGTAGGTCGGCATCTGTTTCTCCCGAGGGGGTAACGTGTGTTGGTGTTATTCGGTTGCGGCGTGCAGCGGCGCACGGTGGACCAGCATGTCGTCGACAAGCTTCATCTGGGCCTTGAGGTCATCGATCGCCATATCCAGTTCCGCGCGCTGGCGTTCCATGTCGCCGAGGCGGTCACTAGCGATATCAAGGGTGCGCTTGAGCTGCGTCGCCTGTTGATCGCCGATATAATAAAGGTCGAGGAGTTGACGGATTTCTTCGAGCGAGAAGCCAAAGCGTTTGCCGCGCAGGATCAGCTTGAGCCGGGCGCGGTCGCGGCGCGTGAACAGGCGTTTTTGCCCCTCGCGGATCGGAAACAGCAGTTCCTTTGATTCATAAAAGCGCAATGTCCGCGGCGTGACGTCATAGGCGTCACACATCTGCCGGATCGTCAGGGTCGTTTCGGTCATGGTGTCCGTGTCCGTGTCCATGTCAAACATTCTTGTCTCCCCAGATTTGCGAGTGTCAGGGGCATTCTACAAGACAAGATGACGTTTACGTAAACGGAACGTTGCGTCAACTTCATCTTGACGAAACGTCAGCCAAAATGACGCTGCGTCACGCGCAATATTCGACAGCGCGCCGTGGTGCGCGCCTATGGCGGAGGGACGCCGCAGCGGACGTTGCAGGCGGCGTTGCGGCGGGCAGGTGGGAGGTGGGGGCAGTTATGTGCCGTGCGCGGCGGTGGTGTCACGCAGGGTTTGCAGTTCGGTTATGATCTCGTCCAGTTCGACCCGGCGGCGCGCCAGTTCGGCCAGTTGCCTGTCGGCCATTGCCAGCCACGTGTTGCGCTGCAATTCGCCTGCGGGGTCGTGATCATACAGTTCCAGCCATTGGCGAATTTCCTCGAGCGAGAAGCCGAAGCGACGCCCCCGGAGAATCAATGTCATGCGGGCCACCTCGCGCGGGCCATAGAAACGGGCGCGCCCTTCGCGGTTGGGTGCCAGAAGTTCGATATATTCATAGTGGCGCAACGTGCGCGGCGTCACGTTGAAATGTTCGCACATATCCTTGAAGTCCAGGCGAGCCCCGTCCATGCCCGTCGTCCCCCCTGTCGCTTGTGCGAGCAGACTAGCAGATGTCTGGCGGCGAATGCAAAGGGCACTTACCCCTTGCGCGCCCGGGCGCGGAGGGCGACACCTAGGGACAAGGTCAGGCAGGGGACAGTTGAGATGGAGACTGCGAAGGACAAGGCGCAAAAGACGATGCAGTTCATCGCATCACTGCCGTTTTCCAAGGCATTGCAGATGCAGCCCGAGGAGATCGGTGACGGTGTGGCCGTGATCTCGATGCCGTATGCGGCCGAATTGGTTGGCGACCCGGCCAGTGGCGTGATCCATGGCGGCGCGGTTTCTGCGCTGATGGATACCTGCGGCGGAGCTGCGGTGATGAGCCATCCGAACGCCGGAGCGGGCACCGCAACGATCGATCTGCGCATTGATTACATGCGCGGAGCGACGCCGGGGCAGCGGATCACGGCGCGGGCCGAATGCTACCATGTGACCCGGAGCGTGGCGTTCGTCCGCGCGCAGGCGTGGGACGAGGATGCCACGCGGCCCGTGGCGGCGGCGACGGGGGCCTTTACCTTTGAACAGTTGCCGCAGGACGCATCATGAGGCCGCCGCCCGAGCCGCTGCACCTGATCAAGCAGCGCCGTGACAGGGCGTTGGCGGTGTTGGCGGAAGGTGTGCCGTATATCCGTTTCATGGGCATCACGTTCGACCGGCGCGGCGATGAGGTGACGGCGGTCTTGAACTATTCGGAAAAGCTGATCGGGAACCCGTTGTTGCCAGCGCTGCACGGGGGGGCGACGGCGGGGTTCATGGAAGTGGCGGCGGTGATCGAGCTGGGCTTTCACTTGTTGTGGGACGAGGTGGAAAGCGGGCGGCTGAATGCCGACGACCTGACGCCCGAGACCTTGCCACGGATGCCCAAAACGATTGATTTCAACGTCGATTACCTGCGCGCCGGATTGCCGCGCGACGCCTATGCGCGGGCGCGGGTCAACCGGATCGGGCGGCGCTATGCCTCGGTGCATGTGGAGGCGTGGCAAGACAACCGGCATCGGCTGTTTGCACAAGCCACAGGGCATTTCCTGATGCCGTCGCGCGACGGCAGCTGAGGGGGGCGCGATGACGACAGGCACCACCGCGACGCCGTTGGTTGCCCCAAGGCTGAGCCACCGCCGGGTTCTCAAGATCGCCATTCCGGTGGTGTTGTCGAACGTGACCGTGCCCCTGCTGGGGATCGTGGATACCGGCGTGGTCGGCCAGATGGGCGATGCCGCACCGATCGGCGCGGTCGGCATCGGCGCCATCATCCTGAGCACGGTCTACTGGATCTTCGGGTTCTTGCGCATGGGCACCGTGGGCCTGACCAGTCAGGCCATCGGCGCACGCAACGGCGCCGAGGTGTCGGCGTTGCTGAGCCGGGTGCTGATGATCGGGGCGGTTGCGGGTTTTGCCCTGATCGCACTTCAACTGCCGATTTTCTGGGCGGCATTCCAATTGGCGCCGGCCAGTGCCGAGGTTGAGGCGCTGGCGCGCGATTATATGGCGGTGCGGATCCTGTCGGCCCCGGCGGCGATTGCGATGTATGGCATCACCGGATGGCTGATTGCGCAAGAACGAACGGTCGCGGTGCTGGTGCTGCAGCTTTGGACGAACCTGTTGAATATCGCACTGTCGCTGGTGTTCGTGCTGGGATTGGACATGGGCGTGCAGGGCGCCGCACTGGCCACGGCGATTGCCGAATGGACGGGGCTGGTGCTGGGCCTGTGGTTGTGCCGCGCGGCGTTCGGGGTGCCTGCGTGGCGCGATTGGCCGCGCGTGTTCGACCGGGCAAGGTTGTGGCACATGGCGGCGGTGAACACCGACATCTTGATCCGGTCGGTTCTGTTGATGGCGGGGTTCACATCGTTTCTGTTTCTGGCATCGGATTTCGGGGATGTGACGCTGGCGGCGAACCAGATCCTGATGCAGTTTATGTATATCACCGCCTATGCGATGGACGGGTTCGCCTTTGCCGCCGAGGCGCTGGTCGGGCAGGCGATGGGTGCGAAGGCGGCATCGAGTTTGCGGCGGAGCGCCCTGATGACCAGCGGTTACGGGTTGGCGATCTGCGTTGTCATGGCGATCGCCTTTGCAATCGGGGGGGGGCAGATCATCGATATTCTGACGACCTCCGAGCCGGTGCGGGCCGAGGCGCGCGTCTATCTGCCGTGGATGGTGGCCGCGCCGATCATGGGCTGTGCGGCGTGGATGTTCGACGGCATCTTCATCGGGGCGACCCGCACGCGGGACATGCGCAACATGATGATCATCTCGTTTCTGGGGTATGTCGTGCTGGTTCTGATCCTGATCCCGCCGTTCGGGAACCACGGGTTGTGGGCCGCGCTGTTGGGAATGTTCGTGCTGCGCGGTGTGACGTTGGGCGCGAAATATCCGGGGCTGGAGCGGGCGGCGGCGTGAGGATGCCTCCGGCGGGAGGTATTTGGAAAGCAGAGAAGCCGGCGGATCAGAGCCAGCGCGCGCGGTCGGTGCCGACGGCTTGGGCGACGTTCGCGTGGCCATCGGCGGCGAGCAAGGCATCAAGGCCGCGCGCGATATCAGCAGCCAGCGACAGCCCGCCATAAACCAGGCCGGTGTAGAGTTGCACGGCCGAAGCCCCGGCCTTGATCTTGGCATAGGCCTGTTCGGGGGAGGCGACGCCGCCGACGCCGATCAGCGGCAGGGCACCGCCGGTCAGTTGATGCAGCCGTGCGAGGGTGCGGGTCGATTTCTCGAACAGGGGTTGGCCGGACAGGCCACCTGCCTCGGACGCGTGGGGGCCGTGCAGGCCGTGGCGATCCAGCGTGGTGTTGGTGGCGATGATGCCGTCGACACGGGGCGCGGCGATTTCGGCGATGTCATGCAGTTCGGCGTCGGTCAGGTCGGGCGCGATCTTGAGGAACAACGGCATCGTGTAGCCGTGGTCATCACGGATGGCTTTCACGCCGTCAAGCAGGGCGCGCAGCGCGGCGGGACCCTGAAGGTCGCGCAACTTTTCGGTGTTGGGCGAGGAGACGTTGACGGTGGCGAAGTCGATGACGGGGCCGCAATGTTCCAAGACGGTGGCGAAATCGGCGGCGCGATCGGTGCTGTCCTTGTTGGCGCCGAGGTTCAGGCCGACCGGAATTTCGTGATCCGTCGCGCCGAGGCGTCGGGCAATTGCTGCCATCCCGTCATTGTTGAAGCCGAAGCGGTTGATTGCGGCCTGATCTTCGGTGAGCCGGAACAGCCGGGGACGCGGATTGCCGGGTTGGGGGCGGGGGGTGGCGGCGCCGACTTCGAGAAACCCGAAGCCCGCGCGTTGCAGCGGCCCGAAGGCGGTCGCGTTCTTGTCGAATCCGGCGGCGAGACCAACCGGGTTGGGCACCGCCATGCCCGCGATCCGCGTGACGAGGCGCGGCGAGGTGATGGGACCGTGCAGGGGGCCGAGCCCCGCATTGAGGGCCGTCAGCGCGAGGCCATGCGCGCGCTCGGGGTCGAGCCGGCGCAACAGCGCCATGCCGAGGCGTTCCATCATGTCATGGTGTCCGGAAAGCGGTGCGTGCCATCGTCCAACGGCAGGTCGGCGTGCCAAAGCACATCGGACAGCCGAAGCGGCGCGTAAAGGTGCGGGAAGAGGGCGTCGCCGCGCGCGACTTCCCACTGCAGGGCATTGCCGAGCGCATCGGCGTCCAGCGCCAGCAGCACCAGCCCGGCGGCCCCGGCGAAGTGTTTCGCGGCGGTTTCGCGGGCTTGTGCAGCAGTGGAGAAGTGCACATAGCCGTCGGCCACGTCGATCGGCGCGCCGGCGGTTTCGCCGCTGGCTTGCAACTTGTCCCATTCGGGGGTGCGCAGGATTTTGTAGATCAGCATGGGGCCACGGCATGGCGCGTGCGTGGCGCGACGTCAAGTGGGCGCCGTGCGGCATGAAGCGGCTTTACTTGGTCCAAGTCTGCGGCCAATGTTCCGAAGTTCATCACCACTTGGGGGATTAAATCCATGCTCGCACGAATTTTGGGCTCGACCGCGATGGTTGCCGCACTGGGCATCGCCGCACCGGTCGCGGCGGAAACCACGCTGCACATTCTGCATATCAACGACCTGCACAGCCGCATCCAGCCGATCAACCGCTTTGACAGCACTTGCAACGCGGAAGATGACGCGGCGGGCGAATGCTTTGGCGGGGTGGCCCGCGTGGCGACCGCGATCAACACGCTGCGCGATGAACTGGAAGGTGCGGGCGAGAACGTCATCGTTCTGGACGCCGGCGACCAGTTTCAGGGCAGCCTGATGTACACGACCTATAAGGGCGATGTGGAAGCGGAGTTCATGGAGGCCATCGGGTTCGACGCCATGGCCGTGGGCAACCACGAATTCGACGACGGGCCGGAAAACCTTGCACGGTTCACGGACATGGTCAGCTTCCCTGTGATTTCGGGTAACCTTGACCTGAGCCAGTCCAACGTGCTCAACGACGACATGGTGCCCGATCATGTGGTGCTGGATGTGAACGGCATGCAGGTTGGCGTGATTTCGGCGCTGGCCACGGATACGGCAGAAACCTCCAGCCCCGGCGCGGCGATCATCTTTCAAGACGAGATTGACGCGTTGCAGGCGGATGTCGATGCCCTGACCGAGCAGGGCGTGACTATGATTATCGCGCTGACCCACGTGGGTCTGCCGCAAGATATGCGCATTGCCGAGGCGGTTACGGGCATTGACGTGATCGTGGGCGGGCATTCGCACACCTATCTGTCGTCGTCCGACCCGAACCGCGCGGGGGCCTATCCGACGATGGTCACGAACCCCGCAGGGGAATTCGTGCCGATCGTGCAGGCCTATGCCTATTCCAAGTATCTGGGCCATCTTGAGGTGACCTTTGATGACGCGGGCAATGTGATCTATGCGGGTGGCGACACCATGGTGCTGGACGCCTCGGTGACGCCGGACGCTGCGATTGCGGCGCGCGTGGCGGAATTGGCCGGGCCGATCGAAGAGGCGATGGCCGAGGTGATCGGTGAATCGACCGCCGTGATCGAAGGATCGCGCGAGGTGTGCCGTGCAATGGAATGCGCGATGGGCAATCTGGTGGCCGACGCGATGCTGGACCGGGTGCGCGCGCAGGGTATCCAGATTGCGATCCAGAACGGTGGCGGTCTGCGGGCCACCATCGACGACGGCGAGATCACGATGGGCGAGGTGTTTACCGTGCTGCCGTTCCAGAACACGGTTGCGACGTTCCAGTTGACCGGTGCCGGTGTACTGACGGCGCTGGAGAATGGGTTGAGCCAAGTTGCCGATGGCGCGGGTCGTTTCCCGCAGGTCGCCGGCTTGCGCTACACTTGGGATGCGGACGCGGAGCCGGGTAGCCGGGTCGTGTCGGTCGAGGTGGACATGGACGGGACATGGACCCCGCTTGACCCCGCCGTGATCTATGGCGTGGTATCCAACAACTACATGCGCGGCGGTGGCGACGGGTATTCCGTGTTCGCCGCCGACGGTATGAACGCCTATGACTTCGGTCCGGGTCTGGAAGAGGTTGTGGCCACCTATCTTGGCGCGAACTCTCCCTACACGCCTTATACAGACGGGCGGATCACCGAAGTCGAATAAGGACTGTTCGATCAAGCAAGGGGCCGGTGCGTGGCGACGCGCCGGCCCCTTTTTCGTGCCATGCAGCCGGCGCAATGCTGCATGTGCAAACGAACAGTGGTGAATTATGTTAGCGCTATCATATTGGGGATGAAGAGGGCTCGATCCCGAGCAAACCCACAAGGACCTACACCATGATATCGATCATTTCCCGCCTGCGCACAGCCGCTGCAAAACGTGCAGCCTATCACCGGACAGTTGCCGAGATTTCTGCCATGAACCGGCACATCGCGCTGGAGGACCTGAACATCTATCCCGGCGACGCCGAAGAGATTGCCTATAAGGCGGTTTACGGCCACTGAGGCCACGGGTTAGGTTTGCGCCCATGTGCGGGCGCATGACCTTGACCCATCCCAATGACGC
Organism: Paracoccaceae bacterium; assembly: GCA_017854585.1. Classification (GTDB taxonomy): domain Bacteria; phylum Pseudomonadota; class Alphaproteobacteria; order Rhodobacterales; family Rhodobacteraceae; genus JAFMHK01. The sequence goes on along the minus strand of JAFMHK010000018.1, from coordinate 27,883 downwards.
GATGGCGCAGCTGTTTCAGGCCGCGCCAGCCAACAAACTGCCCGAGCCGCCCCGCTATAACATCTGCCCCACGCAAGACGTGGGGGTGGTGACGGGGGATGGCGGGCAAAGGCGTTTGCGTCCCATGCGGTGGGGGTTCCTGCCGCATTGGTACAAGGCCCCCAATGACGGTCCGTTGCTGATCAATGCGCGCGCCGAGACGATTGCGGAGAAACCCGCGTTCCGGGCCGCGTGCCGCGAACGGCGCTGTCTGGTTCCCGCGACTGGCTTTTACGAATGGGTGAAGGATGCCGATGGCAACCGGTTGCCTTGGTATTTCACCGCGCCCGACGACGCACCGCTGGTGTTTGCCGGGGTCTGGCAAGACTGGGGAGCGGGGGAGGCGCGTATGCCGACCTTTGCGATTGTCACTTGTGCAGCAGGGCCATGGATGGCCGAAATTCACCATCGCGAGCCCGTCACACTGGCCCCGGACGATTGGGCAATGTGGTTGGGCGAGGCGGGCAAGGGGGCCGCGACGCTGATGTGCGCCGCGCCCGAGGGGCGGTTTCAACGCTGGCGGGTCGACCCACGTGTGAATTCCAACCGCGCAACTGGGCCTGAGTTGATCGTGCCACTGTCGGTCTGACGGTAAGCGGTGCATGGCGCCTGCGTGCTGGCCGGAGGGGCCACAGGATCAGAAAAAAGGGCCGCACCTTTTGGGATGCGGCCCCGAAGGCGGGAGGGTCTTTGGCGGAAACCACGCGAAGGGACGGGCGATCGTTTCCAATTTCAAGACAATCCCATGTGAACAAGGCATGATTGCGGCAATCTGGAAACGATTTCAGGGAATTTGGGGCAGGCCGCGCTGATGGCTGGGGTCATGCGCCGGATGCGGACATATCGCGGAGCAGTTGACGTCTGCCGCGGCGGGTTTCAAAACGGAGCCGGATGCCATCGGGGCATTGCGGCCGGGAGCGGTATGATTTGAGCATGACCATCGGCCAGCGGGCGCGGCGCGCCGCCAGATGTGCGTCCCATGTTGCGGGGTGACGGCTGGCCTCTGAACACGGCTCTGACGCTGCTGGTCGGGGTCTGTGGTGCGGCGCTGTTTTGGTGGTTGGGCGTGCCTGTGCCGATCCTGACGGGGCCTGCGACCTGCGTGACGCTGGCGGGGCTTGCGGGGCTGCGGGTCATGATGCCCGTGCCGCTGCGCAACGCCTGTTTCCTTGTGATCGGCATCAGCATCGGGTCGTCGGTAACGCCCGAGGTAATCCAGACGGCACTGACTTGGCCACTGAGCCTGATGATGTTGATCCTGACCCTGCTGGTCAGCCTGTGGCTGTGTCGGCGGATGCTGGAGCGGGGGTTCGGAATGGACCGGTTGTCGGCCCTGCTGGCTGCGACGCCCGGGCATCTGAGTTTTGTGCTGGGTCTGAGCGCGGACCTGAACGCGGATCTGGCGCGGGTGGCGCTGGTGCAATCGATACGCGTTTTGCTGCTGACGCTGCTGGTGCCGGCGATCTTGACGATTTGGGGGGTCAGCGGCGGTGTCGTGTCGGTGCCGCCGCAGACGATGGCATGGTTTCCGATTGCGTGGGTTGCGACCGGGTCGGTCCTGTGCGGGTGGCTTTTTCAGCGGCTGCGGGTGCCCGCGGCCTATTTGCTGGGTGGCATGACGGTATCGGGGCTGGGCCATGTGACATCCATGACAACGGGCATCTTGCCGGATTGGATGACAATGCTGGCCTTCATCATCATGGGCGCGCTGATCGGCACACGGTTTCGTGGCATAGGGTTGCGCGACCTGCGCGATGGGATCTGGGCGGGCGTCGGGGTGACGTTGATTGCCTGCGCGGTCGCGACAGCGGCGGCGGTGATTGCCGCGCATCTTCTGGGGTTGGAACCTGCGATGCTGATGATCGCCTTTGCCCCTGGCGGCGTCGAGGTGATGGCTGCAATGGCCGTGCAGATCGGGGTGGAGCCGACATTCGTTGCGGCGCACCATGTGTTGCGCCTGCTGATCTTGACGATTCTGTTGCCTTATCTGTTGTCGGGTGCGCGCCGGGTTGCTTGACCGACGCGGGGAACGACGCCAGCACGACGGCTAGCGCCCCAACTTTGGCCAAGACATCGGCAAGGCGTCGGTGGTGTGGGTCTGTCTCGCATGGCGCTGCCGCTCGATGATCCAAGCCGGGGTTGGCACCGGCCTATCAATCGCCGTGCCACGCCACGTTGGGGCAAATGATGCCCTTGCAGGCGCATTTTGACCCGGATGCCCCCCCTTTGCGTCTGCCGGCGCCCAAAATTTCAATGGTATGTGGTCTGTTCGCGGGCGCGACAAGAAGGGCCCGATGGGGGGGATTTGCGGGGTGTTGAACGGGTGCCGGGCGGTCGTGCAAGCCTTTTATATGTTGACCGATCCGGGCGTATACGCTTAGATACATTCGTATCCGATGGCGGAGGAGGTCACTGGATACGGCGCTGAAATTTGGCGCGAGAGGCCGCCGGACCGCAGGAGGGAGCACCGGTGGGCAGCAATCATTAGGGAGGAAGATCGATGAATTTACCCAAGTTGGCATCCATGGCCATCGCAGCTGGAGTGATCGGTGCGACCGCCACATCCGCGCTTGCCCAGCAGTTTCCATCCGAACCCGTGACGCTTGTGGTGCCGTTCTCGCCGGGCGGATCCAATGACATCGTGGCGCGCCAGCTTGGCATGCAGCTTTCGGAAATGTGGGGCCAGCCCGTGGTTATCGACAACCGTCCGGGCGGTGGTGCCACGATCGGATCGGCCCATGTCGCCCAGCAGGACCCTGACGGCTACACGATCATGATCGCATCTGTGACCTTCACGATGAACGCGGCCGTCCGCAACGATCTGCCGTTCGATCCGCGTGCGGACTTTACGCCGATCGCATTGATCGGTCAGGTGCCGCTGGTTATCGGCGCGCGCCCCGATATGGAGGCGACCACGCCAGAGGAATTCTTTGAGTACATCCGGTCAAGCGACGCGCTGAGCTATGGTGCCACAGGGCTTGGGTCGATCCAGCATTTCGCGGGCGAGTTGCTGAACCAGGCGGTCGGGTCCAATGTTCAGGTCGTGCAATATCCGGGCGGTGGCCCGGCCATGACGGACGTGATGGGTGGCTTCATCGAATATTCGATCGGGTCGATGACCCAGATGCTGCCACAGGTTCAGGCTGGAGCGATCAAGCCGATCGCGCTGACCAGTCTGGAGCGGTCGCCGGCCGCACCTGACATTCCGACCCTGAACGAAAGCGGTTTGGACGGGTTCGAGGTGATCCAGTGGTGGGCGATCCTTGGGCCGGACGGTATTCCTGATGATGTCGTGACCACGTTGAACGGTTCGATCAACGAGGTGCTGGCGTCAGAGCAGTTCACGGCGTTTCTGGCGGCGGACGGCGGCACCCCGCGTCCCATGAGCCCCGATGAAACCGGCGCCTTCATGGCAGCAAATTTCGACCGCTGGGCCGAAGTGGCCGAGCGCGCGGGCATGCTGGTGGAGTGATCGTTTCCGGCGGCCCGGTCGATATTGTCCGGGCCGCCGTTAGCCACCTTGGCGTCGCGGGCTGTCTTTTCGCCGGTGGCGGGCAGGCGTGACGCCTTTTCCGAATTCCCGTGAAGCGAGAGCCAATGCCGCGCATCGATCCTGTGGAAATCCTGTCTGGCCTTCTTATCCTTGCGGTCGGCGCCTTCTTCTTTTTTGGCGCGGCAGAGTACCCGATGGGCAGCATGAGCCGGATGGGTCCGGGGTATGTTCCACGCGGCCTTGGTGCGATCGGCATGGGGCTGGGGGTGATCATTGCGACGGGTGCCATCCGGATGCACGGACGGCTTCCTTCGGTATCATGGCGCAGTGTGGCCACGATTGCCGGTGCCATCGCGGTGTTTGGCGTGCTGCTGCCCCGCGTCGGTCTGGTTGTCGCAACATTTGCCGCAAGCGCGGTGTCGATGCTGGGCAACAGGGATGCGGGCTGGCGTCTTGTTGCAGTAACCTCGGCCATCATCGCCCTGATTTGCTGGATACTTTTCATCTTGCTGCTGGGGCTTTCAATTCCTGCATTCTGGACAGATATCTGAATGGACCTCTGGTCAAATATCGCCGCCGGTTTCCAGATCGCCGTGTCCTTGGAAAACCTGGCTTATTGTTTTCTGGGCGTCTTTCTGGGCACCTTCTTTGGTGCGTTGCCGGGGATCGGGTCGTTGGCTGCGGTCACGATGTTGCTGCCGCTGACCTTCTACCTTGATCCGACCACCGCGCTTGTGATGCTGGCGGGCGTTTATTACGGGGCGGAATATGGCGGATCGACATCGTCGATCTTGCTCAACCTGCCCGGCACGCCGTCCAATGCGGTGACCTGCCTTGATGGGTATCCGATGACGCAGCAGGGGCGGTCGGGTGTGGCGCTTTTTGCAACGACTATTGCGTCGTTCTGGGGCGGCACCTTCGGGATTATCCTTCTTTACACGCTGGCGCCGGTTATCGCGCAATGGGCCTTGGCATTCGGGCCTGCCGAATATTTCGCGATCATGGTTTTCGGGCTGGTCGCAGCGGCAACGGTCACGCAGGACGCCCCGGCCAAGGGCATGGCGATGGTGGTCGTCGGCATGATGCTGGGCACGATCGGGGCCGATCTTACGACCGGCATCGCGCGCTATGATTTCGGCTATTTCGAGCTTCACGACGGGGTCAGCTTCATCGCGCTGGCGATGGGCCTGTTCGGGGTGTCCGAAATCATCCTGTCGATCTCTCAGAATGTGGACAAGCCCTTCATTCAGGCCGTCACCTTCCGCTCCATGATCCCGACGCGTGACGAAGTGCGACGTTCCCCCATGCCGATGCTGCGGGGGGCAGGCATCGGGGCGTTTTTCGGCGCCTTGCCGGGAACAGGGCCCTCGATCGCCACCTTCATCGGCTATGCCATTGAGAAACGCCTGTCGCGTCATCCCGAGCAGTTTGGCAAGGGCGCGATCGAAGGTATCATGTCGCCCGAGAGCGCCAACAACGCCGCCGTGCAGGCGGCCTTCATCCCCACCATGACCTTGGGTATTCCGGGCAGCGCCACCATGGCGGTCATGATGGGTGCACTGTTGATCCATGGCATCCAGCCGGGCCCGCAGCTGATGACCCAGAACCCCGAGATTTTCTGGGGCCTCGCGGCGAGTTTCTGGATCGGCAACCTGTTGCTTTTGATCCTGAACATTCCGCTGATCGGTGTCTGGGTGCGGCTGCTGCAGATCCCCTACGGCATTCTTTATCCCGCCGTGATCTGTTTCATATGCATCGGTGTCTATACCGTACGAAGCAGCCCGTTCGATGTGGGAATGGTGCTGTTCTTCGGGCTGCTCGGGTATGTCCTACGGCTTTTGCGGTTCGAGCTGGCGCCGCTGCTGATCGGGTTCATTCTGGGTCCGATGGTCGAGGAAAATTTCAAGCGCGCGATGCTGATCTATCGGGGCGATTTCTGGGCAATGCTTGAACGCCCGATCAGTGGAACGCTGCTGGTGATGACGGCGCTGCTTCTGCTTTGGTCGGTTTGGGTGATGATCCGCAACCGCCGTGAACGGCGTGCGCATGCGCATGACATCGGACAAGCGGACGACTGAGGGGACGAACGATGCACATCGACTTGACTGGACGCACTGCCCTGATCACCGGGGCAAGCACGGGATTGGGCCGGGCGATGGCCGCGCGGTTTTCGGCGTCGGGCGCGAACGTGGTGCTGATGGCGCGCACTGCCGCAACGCTGGAGGAGGCGATGGCATCAATGCAGGCAACAGCGCGCGGGACGCTTTTCAGCGTGCCTTGCGACATCACGGATGAGGCTGCGCGCGATGCGGCGATGTCGCGTGCGCTGGACCGCTTTGGCACGATCGACATCCTTGTCAACAACGCCGGCAGTTCGCGCCGTGGTCCGGTCGAGGAACAAGATCGCGATGTGATGGTGGCGGATCTGGATCTCAAGTTGCTGGCCCCGCTGGGGCTGATCCGATCCGTGACGCCGGGCATGAAAGGCCAGCGTTGGGGACGGATCATCAACGTGACCGCGATTGTCGGCAAGACGCCCGACGGTGGCAGCCTGCCGACATCGGTCAGCCGGGGGGCGGGCATCACGATGACCAAGGCGCTGTCGAAGGAATTGGCGCCCTATAACATTCTGGTCAACGCTCTGTGTGTGGGCAAGATCAAGTCGGGGCAGTGGGAACGTCGGCACGCGGCACTTGGGGGCGACCAGAGCTATGAGGATTTCCTGCGCCCGACGGCGGAGACGGTGCCTCTCAAGCGCATGGGGGAGGCCGAGGAATTCGCCAATGTGGCGTGCTTCCTTGGATCCGATGCGGCCTCGTATGTCAGTGGCACTGCAATCAATGTCGATGGCGGATTATGCGCGACCACCTGAGCGATGGCGGGCTGCGCCCACCGCTGGCTGACCGCGGGATAACGCTGGGCGCGCTTTTTCGCTGCTTTCTGGTCATAGGGATCACCGGGTTCGGCGGGGTTCTGCCGGTCGTGGTGCATGAGATCGTGCGCAAGCGCGAATGGCTGGACGCCGAGGAATTCACCGAAATCCTGTCGATTTGCCAAGTACTGCCGGGGCCGAACATCGTCAATATCTCGGTTCTTTTCGGCATGCGGGTGGCGGGCCTGCGGGGTGGGCTCGTGTCGCTGATGGGGTTGCTTCTTTTGCCTGTGGCGCTGGTTCTGGTGCTGGGAACGCTCTATTCGGGTTTCGCGGATGTGCCGCAGGTTCAGGGGGCGGTGCGGGCGGTCGCGGCAGGGGCTGCGGGGCTATTGATAGCCGTCAGCTTGCGGCTTTTGTGGCCGCAACGGCGCAATCCGCTGGTTCTGGGGTTGGGTGCCGTGGTGGTCGTTGCTGCGGCTTGGGTGCGATGGCCGCTGATCTGGGTGATCTTGTGTTTCGGGCCGCTGTCCTTGCTGCTGACCTATCTGCGGATGCGGCGCGATGGATGATACGCTTTTGCGTCTGCTTGGGCACCTGTTTGTCCAGTCTCTGCTGGCGATCGGTGGCATCTACGTCATCTTGGGCGAGTTGCAACGCGTCGTGGTGGTGGAGAATGGCTGGCTGACGCCCGAGGACTTTACGTCGCTTTTCGCGCTTGCGCAGGCCTCACCCGGACCCAACACCTTGTTTGTGACCCTGATCGGGTGGCGCATTTCGGGGCTTTGGGGGGGCGTGTTGGCGACGCTTGTCTTCGTTCTGCCGTCGCTGATGCTTTCGGCCCTGATTGCGCGCGGTTGGACGCGCTGGTCCGGGCAGCGCTGGTTCGCCGTTCTGCGGCGCGGGTTGATACCTGTCACCGTCGGCCTTCTGGCCTCCAGTGCGGTCTTGCTGACACTGGCTGCGGCCGTCACCCCGGTGGCTGTGATCGTCACGGGGGTGGCTGCGGCCCTGTCGCTGGGCACCCGGCTGCCGCCTGTGGCGATCCTTGCGCTGGCGGGGGTGGTGGGGGCATTCGGGCTGATCTAGGACAGCGCGGTCCGCAAGCCCTCAGTCCAGCTTTTCGCGGCACCCGAGAGGAACGCGATATCGGTCTGCGTGGTCAGGAATTGCGCCCCGTTGCGCACGGCATTGGCCTGCCGTTCGATTGAACGGTTGCCGCCACAGCCTGCGGCGATGCCGTTGGCCGCGCAGGCCCTGTTCACGCGGGATTGCGCTGCGATGATCTCGGGCGCATCGAATTGGCCGGGCATTCCCAAGTTCACCAGCAAATCGTTGGTGCCGACATGGATCACGTCGATGCCGGGAACTGCGGCGATGGCCTCGACATTTTCGAGCCCCTCCACCGTTTCGATCATGACCCCGACGAGTGTAACCGCGTTCAGAAGCGTGACGGCCTCCGAAACGGGCACTGCCCGGTAATCAAACATCGGATATCCGCCGGTAACGCTCCGTTTTCCAAGGGGTGCGAATTTGCACGTGTCAACCGCGTGCCGAGCCTGATCAGGGGTGTTGATGTCGGGGTAGATGATGCCTTGCACGCAATTATCGAGCATCAGCGATACGTCCGGATCATCGATGGATCGCACGCGGACAAAGGGCGCCAGTCCGATCTCGATCGCGGTCTGGGCGATGGTGATGATCGTTTCAGGATTGAACACGGAATGCTGGATGTCGATGAACAAGAAGTCGTGTCCGGTGCTTTTGGCTATCCGGGCCACGTCGGCCGAGCGGACCATGCGCACGCTCATCCCGAACACGGGCTCGCCCGCCTTCAGCTTGTCTTTTACCGGGTTCGTGAAATTGCGTGCCATTCGGGAGCCCTCCTGCTCAGCCCATGTCGAGGACGCGGCTCAGGATGCCGTCGCCCATGTCGCCGTCTTTCATCAATCGCTTGCCGATCAGGTCGCGCAATGTCTCGGAGGTGCCGCCACCGAGTGTGCCGTAGCGCGCACCGCGATAGTGCCGCGACACAAGATATTCATCGGTAAAGCCATAGCCGCCGTGGATCTGGACCGCCTCGGAGGTGACGCGCAGGGCCATCTCGTTGCAGAAGATCTTGGCCGTGGCGGCAAGGAATGGATCGGGAAACGGATTTGCGCCCGCCGCCGCGCGATAGAGCAGGCCGCGCCCGGCTTCGATATCCTTGTACATATCGGCAAGTTTCCAGCGCATGCCCTGAAAATCGCCGATGGCGCGGCCGAATGCGGTGCGATCCTGTGCGTATTTCAGGCTTTCATCGAAGGCCCCTTCGGCCATCCCCAGCGAGATTGCGGGGTTCAGGCAGCGCTGCGTGTTGAAGGCGTTCAGCAGCATCTTCATCCCATCGCGGTCGATCACGAGGTTCTCGCGCGGCAGTTCGACGTTTTCGAAGCGCACCTCGTGCAGGTATTCGCCGCCCATCGTGTGATAATTGCCCGTCACCTCCAGCCCAGGCGTGCCGGCATCGACCAGAACGCAACCGATGCCTTCGCGGCCCGGCTGATCGTTGACGCGGGTGAACACCACGAACATCGCCGCCTCGGGCGCACGCGAGATCAGGGTCTTCACGCCATTGACCACGACGCGGTCATTCATGATTTTCGTATTGGTGCGGTAGTTCGGAACATCGGTTCCGGCGTGCGGTTCGGTCATGCAGACCGCCAGAATGTTCTTGCCCGTAACAACGCCCGGTAGAATGCGATCCTTGATCGATTGCGGCGCGTAGGTGGAGATGACGCGCACCTGCACGCCGACTTCGCCCAGAACGGCCATCGCGGTGACGTAGCAGCCCTTGCCAATCTCCTCCAGCACCAGCGCGGTGTCCAGAACCGGCAGGCCAAGGCCGCCGTATTCCTCAGGAACGGCCATGCCCAGAACCCCGAGGTCGGCCAGTTCCGCCATGTTTTCCCAAGGGAAAGTGCCATCCATCCAGCGGGTGCCACGCCTGATGAAGTTCGCCTGCACCACCTCGCGGACCGCGCCGATCATCTGGCGCTGTTCGCTGCTGAACGCGATTTTCATGGTCTGTGTTCCTTCATGTCGTTGGCGATGCGGTCGACCATCGGTGCGATTGCGCGGAAAACATGGACCCCCGCGGCTTCCAGGGCGGCGGCCTTGCTGGAAAAGCCGCCACGCCCGCCCGAGACGATGGCCCCCGCGTGGCCCATCATCCGGCCCTCAGGTGCTGCCGCACCGGCCAGAATAGCGTAGATGGGTTTTCCCATTGGGGCTGTGGCAAGCACCTCAGCCAGTTCTTCCTCTTCGGTACCGCCGATTTCGCCGACGATGACCACGCCGCGTGTCGGTGCGTGGTGCCGAAACGGGGCGACCAGATCGGCAAAGCGCGTTCCCTTGACCGGGTCGCCGCCCACGCCGATCCATGCCGATTGACCAAGTCCCCGCGCGACCAGCCGCAATCCCGTCTCGTAGGACAAGGTGCCGCTTTTCGACCAGATAGCCAGTGGTCCGGGCAAGAGGCACGCATCGGGCAAGAACCCCAGCTTGCAACGCCCCGGAACCGCCAGACCGGGCGAAGATGCCCCGATCCACGTCGCGCCGTGGGTACGTACGACCGCGTGCAGGCGCACGGTATCGTGCACGGGAATCCCCTCGGTCACGGTGACGATTAGCTTGACGCCAGCCTCCAGTGCCTCGGTCGCAGCGGGCAGGACGGACAACGGCGGAACCATCAGAAGGCTCGCCTCGGCACCGGTCGCGGCGGCGGCCTCGGTCGCTGTGGCAAAGAGGGGTATTCCCTCGATGCTGTCGCCCGCGCCGCGTGGCGACACACCAGCGACGATGTGCGTCCCATGGGCGCGCATGCGGCCGATATTGCGGCTGGCCGCGCGACCGGTGGCGCCCTGCACCATGACCGTGATGGCCGGAGCGTCAGGATCGATCAGGCGCTCAAGCATCACAGGCCTCGGCGCACAGATCCAGCGCCCGGTCCATGTCACGTTCGAGGGTCAGGCCGGGGTGTCCGGCGGCCAGCAGGATCTCGTGCGCGCGGTCCTGTCCGTTGCCGACAAGGCGCACGATGAACGGTACATCAAGGTCGGGGACAGCATCACGGGCGCGCAACAGCAAAGCGGCGAATTCGCCCAGTTCGGTGATCCCCGCAAAGATGTTGACCAGAACACAACGAAGGTTTTGCGCCTCCTTCAGCGCCGTCAGGTTTTCGATCAGCCGGGCGGGATCGCCGCGCATCATGCCCGAGCGGATGTCGCAGAAATTGTATGGCGACAGGCCGCGCCTTGTCATTTCGTCGAGCAACTGCATCGACAGGCCCGCGCCGGTCGCGACAAGGCCGATGTGCCCGGCCGGATCTGTCACCACGAGGTCGTATCCGTGTGCCTGTTTAAACGCGGCGTCGGCGTAGGTTCCGGCGCGGTCGGCGATCAGTTGGGCAAGTGCTGGTTGGCGGGGCAGGGCGTTGATGTCCAGATCAAGCCTCACGTCTCCGGCGATCCAACTGCCATCCGGCAGGACGAACAACGGATTGATCTCGATCATGGTCGCATCAAGATCAAGAAAGGCTTCGATCAAGATGGTCCCGGCGGCGCGGACCACGGGCGCAAGATCGGCGGGAAACGCGCCGGCAATTGCGTCCAGTGCGGCATGGAGCGCGGACGCGTCAAGCGCTGCGTTGCATGTCGCCATCCGGTCGGCTTCGGTCTCGACGTCGATGCCACCGGCTTGGGACGCCATGACGATGACCTCGGCGCGGGCGGGGTCAAGCACAAGACCAAAGTAAAGCTCGCGGGCATTCAGGATTGCCGCTTCGACGCGAATGTCGCGAACCGGGAAGCCCGCGATGGTAAGGCTGCCGATCTCTTGCGCGGCTTGCGCCAGATCCGCAGTGCCCGACACCATGCGGATACCGCCCGCCTTGCCACGGCCACCGGCCTGCACCTGCGCCTTTGCGACCCACGGCGGTTCGATTGGTGGCGCCAGTGGCGCCGCGACCGGCATCAGCGCGCCCTGTGGCACTGGCAGTCCGCGTGCCGCAAGCAGCAACTTTGCGTCATGTTCGATGAGTAGAATCGCACGTCCTCCCCGTGGCTCTCGACATCTTAAATCCACGTGTATACGTTTGTGTCCAGAAGGGCAATCCGGCTATGATTGAGGGAGACGGATATGACATCACCTGACACACCGCAAAGCCAAGAGGTGATCCTTGGCGCGGATGCGGCGCGGGACTTTGCGGCGGGTCTTTTCGCGGCGGCGGGTGTGCCGGGCGCGGATGCGGCGATTGCCGCCACCTGCCTTGTGCGCGCTGATCTGCGCGGCGTGGACACGCATGGCATTGTCCGGATGCCCACATACCTGCAACGCCTGTCGCAGGGGTTGGTGACCCCGGCGCCCCAGCTTGAGTTCGAGCCGGTTGCCCCGTCGGTCGCGCGTCTGGATGCGTGCAATGCATTGGGCTTTGTGGCGGCGACGCGGGCCGTTGATCATGCCATCGGGCTTGCCCGCGACACCGGTCTTGGGCTGGTCGGCGTGCGCAATTCAACCCATTATGGCATGGCAGCAACCTATCTTTTGCAGGCGATCGAGGCCGGTTTCGCGGCAATGATCTTTACCAACGCCTCCCCGGCGCTGCCGCCATGGGGCGGCAAGGCGGAGATGTTCGGCACAAGCCCGTTCGCGGTCGGTGTGCCAAGCCCCCAAAGCGTGCCATTCGTTCTGGATATGGCGCCCACGGTCGTGGCGCGGGGCAAGATACGCAAGGCACATCGCGAGGGGCAGCCCATCCCCGAGGGGTGGGCGCTGGACGCGGAGGGGCGTGCCACGACCGACCCGGGGGCGGCGCTGCAGGGGGTGTTGATGCCGATCGGCGGGGCGAAGGGCGCGGGGATATCGATGATGCTGGATATCTTGTGCGGCGTGCTGACCGGCGCGCGGTTTGGTGGAGATGTGAGCGATCAATATAAACGCTTTGACCGCCCGCAGGGGGTGGGTCACTTCATTCTTGTGATGCGCCCCGACCTGTTCTTGCCGGCAGATGAAGTGGCCGCCCGGATGGCGGAGTTGGTCGGGCTTGTGAAGAGCAACCCGAAGGCTGATGGCGTGGACGAGATTTTCATGCCCGGCGAGATCGAGGGCCGACGCGAGGCGGAGCGGCTTGTCGTCGGTATTCCCTATCGCCGGGCAGACCTGATCCCATTGGTGGAGGCGGCCCGCGCCGCAGGTGTTGCGGTGCCGTCCGGCCTGTGATCGGACGCGGTCAGTACCGGAACATCATGCCAAGCCGCGTGTCGCGCGCGTGGCGGATATGTTCGCGGGCGCATTGGTCGGCGGTGTCTGGGTCGCGCTTTTCGATCGCGTCCAGAATGGCTTGGTGTTCGGTCACGGCCAGATTTTGGCGGCCGTCGACCGCGAAGGTCGTGCTTGGCAGCAACATCAGCGTGTCGTGCATGACGTCCAGCAGGCCGACAAGGAACTTGTTGTGCGCCGCCTCGTAGATCGCATCGTGAAAGGCCCGGTTCAGTTGCGCCACGCGCGCCGGGTCATCCTGAGAGGCGGCAAAGGCCGCCGCGATCTGTTTCATGGCGTAGAGGTCCGAGGGGGAGGCGTGCTGCGCCGCAAAGCGGGCCGCCGAGCCTTCGAGCAATTCGCGAACCGCATAAAGTTCGACCACCGCCGTTCGATCCAGTTCCGCCACCGACAGGCCGTTCGCGGTGATCTCCAGCAGGCCGCGTTCCTGCAGGCGGGACAGGGCCTCGCGGACGGGTGTTCTGCTGACCTTGAAGGTCTTTGCGACATCTTCGGCCAGAATGCGGTCGCCGGGTCGATAACGGCCAACGCGGAGGCCTTCGATCAGTTCGGCATAGACATGTTGCGCGATGGACATAACTGGCGCTCCCCCTGATCCACTTGTCGATAATCAATCCGGGTGCCGCATCGGCACGCCATTCATCACTTCTTTGACTGTCTGCCTCCATATACATTTTTTATCGGTGCCGCAAATCGGTAGACCGCCTCTCTTGCATGGGGTTGTCCACGAGTGTATACGTTTGGATATCTTATTGGAAATGTGCGGTTTGCAGGCTGTTGGCCCCAAGCTTTGCGCACTGGGGAGGTACGTCATGGCATCCGTTACACTTGCGGTGATCGACCCGTTCCATCCACGCATCATCGATGAGATCCGCGCCGCCGCCCCGCCCGACTGGCGCGTGGTCGTGACCCAAGCGGCGACGGAGGAGGCCCGCGCGGTGGCTTTGGCGCAGTGCGATGTTGCCTTCGTCATGGCCACGCCCATGCCGCGCAGTCTGCTTGAACGTGCACCGCTGTTGCGGTTCATCCAGAAACTGGGTGCCGGAATTGACAAGATCGACCGCGATTATTGTGCCGCCGAGGGCATCGGGCTGGCGCGGCTTCAGGCGGGCAATGCGATCCCCGTTGCGGAACATACGGTGCTGTTGATGTTGGCGGCCTGCCGTCAATTGCCTTGGCTTGACCGCAACACCCGCGCGGGCGCTTGGGACAAGGAGGCCGTCCGCGGCGAAAACCGCCAGATCAACGGCAAGACGGTCGGCATCGTCGGGTTTGGTGCCATCGGGCGTCAGGTTGCACGCCTTCTGGGCGGGTTTGGCGCAACGCTGGTCTACTATGACCCGGTGCGTGCCAGCGCCGAGGACGAGACCGTATTTGGGGTAGCCTATCGCGATCTTGATGCGCTGACCGCCGAGGTGGATATTCTGACGCTGCATCTGCCGCTGTTGCCCGAAACGTCGAACCTGATCGACGCGCGCCGCATCCGCGCAATGAAAAAAGGCGCGATCCTTGTGAATGCGGCGCGTGGCGGATTGGTCGACGAGGTGGAACTGGCTCGTGCACTGCAAGATGGGCATTTGTTTGCAGCGGGCCTTGATGCCTATTCCGCCGAACCGCCTGTGGGTAATCCGCTGCTTGGTCTTGATAATACGGTCGTCACGCCGCATTGCGCCGGCGCGACTATCGACAATTTTGCAGGCGTGGCCGCGCGTGCGGTGGAAAATGTGCGCCGTGTGCTTGCGGGTGAAGCTGTCGATCCGGCCGAACTTGTGGTTCCGGTTCGGCGCGGGGTGGCGGCATGAGCGCGCCCGCCACTTTGTTGATCGCCGGCACGTGGCGCCAAGGCCGCGGCGGCACCTTCGACTCCATCAATCCCGTGGACGGTTCGGTTGCCGCGACCCTGTCGCTGGCGACGGACGATGACGTTGCGGAGGCCGTCGCCTCTGCGCGGGCGGCCTTCGAGGATCCTGCATGGCAACGGTTGAAGCCACATCAGCGCGCCCGCCTGCTGTACAAGCTGGGTGATCTGACGGAAATCGCGCAGGAGGAGTTGGCCCGCGCGCAAAGCGCGGACAATGGCAAGACGCTGGCGGAATGCCGGTCTCAAGCTGCTGCTGCTGCGGGTGTATTCCGCTACTTTGCCGCGTTGTGCGAAACGGTCGAGGGCCATGTGACGCCACAGCGCGGCGAGAGCGTCAGCTTTGCAATTTACGAGCCGTATGGCGTGGTCGCGGCAATCACGCCTTGGAATTCACCCTTGACGCTGGATGCCCAAAAGCTTGCGCCCGCGCTTGCCGCTGGCAACGCTGTGGTGCTGAAGCCGTCCGAGGTGACGTCGCAGGTGGCGCTTATCTATGGTCGTCTTGCGGGGGAGGCGGGTTTTCCCCCGGGGATCGTCAATGTCGTCACCGGAATGGGCGATACGGGCCGGGCGCTGGTCGCGCATCCAGACGTGGATCTGGTAAGTTTCACCGGAGGCACCGCAGCAGGGCGCGCTATCGCCGAGATGGCCGGACGGCGCTTGTGCCCCGTGCTTCTGGAACTTGGTGGAAAGTCGCCGAACATCATCTTTGCGGATGCCGATTTTGACGCCGCCGTGGCGGGGGCCGCCAAGGGGATATTCGGTTCCGTCGGGCAGGCCTGCACCGCCGGATCGCGTATTTTCGTCGAGGCGGAGATGTATGACAGGTTCGTGGACGCACTGGTTGCGAAGGCCGCCGCGTATGATCCTGGCCTTCCTAACGATCCCGCCGCCAAGATCGGCCCGATGGCCAGTTTCGCGCATCGCGATGGGGTGGCGGCCGCCGTTGATCGCGCGCGGGCCGAGGGTGCCAATGTGCGATGCGGTGGCGCGCGTCCCGACGATCAGCGCCGGAAAGGCGGCGCCTTCTACATGCCGACGGTCCTGACCGGACTGACCAACAGGTCGGTGACATGCCAGTGCGAGATTTTCGGGCCTGTCGCCGTGGTGCTGCCTTTCGAGACCGAGACCGACCTAATTGCGCAGGCCAACGACACCGAATTCGGGCTGGCCGCCGGTGTCTGGGCCGGGGACGCAAGCAAGGCATGGCGCATTGCCCGCGCGATGCGGGCCGGAACCGTCTGGATCAACTGCTACAAGGACGGCTCTATCTCGACGCCGTTCGGGGGGCATCGTCAAAGCGGGATCGGGCGGGAAAAGGGCGTTGCTGGGTTGCGTGCCTATTCGCAAACCAAGGGTATCCTTTGGGATCTTGGCGACTGAGGCACCGCTGCTTGACCCGTGCGGATTCAAGTGTATACAAACGTATATCTTCATGTCAGGGCTGCCCGGATGATCTGGGCTGAAGGGGCGATGAAGAACAACGGAGGGGCTAATGGCGAGCACAGTTGAGGTTTTGGCGGACGCATTCAAAGCGGCGGGCACGCCCTTCATCGTTGGTCACCCCGGTGGCGAATCTGTCGAATTGATGGAGGCGGCCCGCGAGCGCGACATGCGGTTCATCTTGATGAAACAAGAGGTTGCGGGTGCCATGCTTGCGGCGACTTGGGGTGATTTGACGGGCGCGCCCGGGGTCTGCCTGTCGACGCGGGGGCCGGGTGCGGCGAACATGGTCAACGGCCTTGCCCACGCATTGCTTGATCGGTCACCGCTGATCGCGATTACGGATCGCTATTCCACGGCTCAGCACGAGGTTGGACTGCGCCAGAAGATCGACCAGATCGCCTTGATGGCGCCGGTCGTGAAATGGGGCACAACGATTGATGCCAGTGTCGTGCGCACGCAAGTGGCCCGCGCGATGCGGACCTCCACGGCGTTGGCGCCGGGACCGGTGCAATTCGACATGCCGCAAAGTGAAACCAAAAAGCAGGCAGGCGATCTGGTCGCGCCACCGCCGCTTTTGCCTGATGTTGGCTTTGCGGACCCCGATCGTGCTGGATTGAAGCGGCTGGTGGCGCGGATCGACAGCGCGCGCAAACCCATCATTCTTGCCGGTCTGGGAACGCTTTGGAACCATGGTGCGGACGCTTTGGTGAAGCTGGCCGAACAGTTGGGCGCGCCTGTGTTGACCACGTCGAAGGTGAAGGGCGCGATCCCTGAAGATCATCCACTGCGTGCCGGCTGCATCATCGGCGGACTGATCGAACGCAAATTGGTCTCTGAGTCTGACCTGATCATTACCGTCGGTCTTGATAGTGTCGAGTTGCAACCAAAGCCATGGCCCTACACGATCCCGGTCATCTCACTGATCAACACGCCGGCGTTGGACGCCCTGGTGCCGTCCGAGTTCGAGGTGATGGGCAACCTTGCAACGCTGATGACCATTCTGTCCGAGGATTGCGCGCCCGGCACAGGTTGGGGCGAGGCCGCGGCTGCGACCTTCCGCACGGATGTCTCGAACGCCTTGAACACGCCGTCCAACGGCCTGTCGCCACAGCGCGCGATGGAAGTGGCGCGGGCCGTTCTGCCGCGTGACACGATCGCGACCTGCGATGCGGGTGCCAGCCGGCTTCTTGTGGTGCAGAAATGGCAAAGCTATGGGGCGCGCGAATTCCTGACGTCGAACGGGCTCGGCTCCATGGGGTACGCCATTCCCGGCGCGCTGGCCGCGCGGCTGGCATATCCCGATCGGCCGGTTGTGGCATTTACGGGCGACGGCGGTTTCATGATGGCGGTGGCCGAGCTTCAGACCGCGGTCCGTGAGAAGCTGCCGATTACCGTTGTCGTGCTGGACGACGAGGAAATCGGCCTGATCCGCGTCAAGCAGGAGATCAAGGGGATCAAACGCTACGGTGTTGGTATAGGCGGGGTGGATTGGGAGAGCCTTGCGCGTGGTTTTGGCGCCGAGGGCGTGACCGTGACATCGGAGAACCAGCTGCAGGACGCGCTTTTGCAGGCCCGCCATACCGAGCAGGTGACGGTGATTGCGGCCAAGATCGATGGATCAGGGTATGTTGAGCAATTCAATGCCCTCAGGGAACTTTGAAGGGCAATGATGTCGGAACTGAACGGACATACCGAGCCCAAATCCAAGGATATCGTTTGCGATGTTCTGGTCGTCGGCGGCGGGAATGCGGCGCTTTGCGCGGCCATCTCGGCCCGGCGCGCGGGTGCATCTGTGATGGTGGTCGAAGCATCCTCGAAATTCTATCGTGGCGGCAATACGCGGCACACGCGGAACCTGCGCTGTGCCCATGACGAGGGGAACGAGATCCTGACCGGGCCCTATCCGGAGGAGGAGTTCTGGGACGATCTGATGCGGGTGACCGGCGGCGAGACCGACGAGGAACTGGCGCGCTTCACGATCGAGCAGTCCAAGGAGTTGTGGGACTGGATGAACGACGCGGGGGTGCGGTTTCAACAACCTTTGGGCGGCACCCTGAACCTTGGCCGGACGAATGCGTTCTTCCTTGGTGGCGGGCGGGCGATGCTGAATGCGCTCTATGCGACGGCCGAGCGATTGGGGATCGAAGTCCGGTACGACACCGCGGCAAGCAGCTTTGATATCGAGGACGGCTTTTTCAAATCCGCCGTCATCGAAGGGCCGGACGGCACATCGCGCGTGCAGGCCCGTGCGCTTGTCACGGCGGCAGGCGGGTTTGAGGCGAATATCGAATGGCTCAAGGAATATTGGGGCGAGCGGGCAGAGAACTTCTTGATCCGCGGCACGCGCAACAATCGTGGTTCCGTCCTGCGGATGCTGCTGGATGCGGGGGTTGAGCCAGTTGGCGACCCCACGCAATGCCACGCGGTGGCGATTGATGCCCGTTCGCCCAAATTCGACGGCGGCATTGTCACGCGGCTGGATTGCATCGTCTTTGGCATCGTAATGAACAACCTTTGCGAACGGTTCTACGACGAGGGCGAGGATTTTTGGCCCAAGCGCTATGCGATATGGGGGCGTCTGGTGGCCGACCAGCCTGACCAGATTTCCTATATCGTGTTCGATGAACAGGCGATGGGACGGTTCATGCCTTCGGTCTATCCGGCGATCGAGGCGCCGACGCTGCGCGAACTTGCGGCCAAGCTGGAGCTTGACCCAGACAAGTTCGAGAAGACCGTTTTCGATTACAACGCCGCCGTGCATGACGGCAGTTTTGATCCGAACGTGTTGGATGATTGCCGCACCGAGGGACTGACGCCGCCGAAGTCGCATTGGGCCCGCAGGATCGATACGGCGCCGTTTTATGCGTACCCGGTGCGGCCGGGCATCACCTTCACCTATCTGGGCACGCGCGTGAACCGCGAAGCGAGGATATTGATGCAGGGCGGACGCCCCACGGCAAACATGTACGCCGCCGGAGAAATCATGGCCGGAAACGTCCTTGGACGTGGTTATCTGGCCGGAATCGGCATGACGATCGGCGCGGTCTTCGGACGGGTCGCAGGAGAGGGGGCCGCGCGCCATGCAGGGAACTGAGCTTCAGCAAGAGGCCGAGCGTCAGGCCACGATTTGCAACGCCTGCCGCTATTGCGAAGGGATTTGTGCGGTATTCCCGGCGATTCAGATGCAGCGCGGCTTTGCTGCGGGCGACATCGATTATTTCGCAAACCTGTGCCACAACTGCGGGGCCTGCTACCACGATTGCCAGTTTTCGCCGCCGCATGAATTTGCCATCAACCTTCCCAAGACGCTTGCGGCCGTGCGGCATGAGAGCTACGGCCGCTATGCTTGGCCGGCCGCATTCGCCCCGGCTTTTGCGCGCAACGGCCTGCTGATTTCCGTTCTTACGGCGCTTTCGGTCACGCTGTTCCTTGTCGGAATGATCGTGTTGAACGATGCTGGCGCGCTTTTTCGCGCGCATTTGTCGCCCGAGGGCTTCTATGCCCTGATGTCTCACAATGTGATGGTCGGCCTGTTCGGCCCCGTCTTCCTGTTTTCCATCTTTGCGCTTTTCATGGGGCTGCGGAATTTCTGGTCCGATGCAAACGCGGTGCGCGCGGTCGATGCCGACAGCCCGTCAATCTGGCAGGCGATGAAGGATGCCGGTTCGTTACGTTATCTTGATGGTGGCGGGGTCGGGTGCTTCAACGAAGATGACCAACCGAACGATAATCGCCGGCTTTACCATCACCTGACTTTCTACGGTTTCCTGCTGTGTCTGGCCGCGACAAGCACGGGCACGATCTATCACTACGGCTTTGGCCGGGTTGCGCCTTACATGTGGTGGGACCTGCCGCAGATGCTGGGCACGATTGGTGGACTGGGTCTGGCGATCGGGACGGGAGGATTGTTGAACGCCAAGCGCAAGCGATTGCGCGAGATGGCAGATGAGGGGAGCCTTGGCATGGATGTTGCATTCACCCTGATGCTGTTCCTGACCGCCGTGACCGGACTCGCGCTTCATGTTCTGGCGCTGACGCCGCTGCTTGGGATCTTGTTGGCGCTGCATCTTGGTGTCGTCTTCAGCTTGTTCTTGACGATGCCCTACGGCAAGTTCGTGCACGGTCTGTATCGTTTTGCGGCGCTGTGTCGTTTCGCGATGGCCCGGCGTCATGGGCTGAAAACCCCGAAGCCGAAGGCGAAATCCGCCGAGGCCGGGCAGGCCGTGGGGGGATGACAGCGGCTTTGCGGATCGGTGCGGGCGCGGGGTTTGCCGATGACCGGATCGAGCCCGCGTTGGCGATGGCCGAGGCTGGTGCCGTTGATTATCTTGTGTTCGAATGCCTTGCCGAACGCACGGTCGCGCGCGAGGTGCTGGCACGTCGCGCTGACCCGGATGCAGGCTTCAACCCTCATCTGCGCGACCGGATGGAGGCGGTTTTGCCAGCCTGCGTCCGTCATGGAATTCGTATCGTGTCGAATATGGGGGGCGCCAACCCGACCGCAGCCGCAAAGGCAACCGTCGAGACGGCGCGCATGCTTGGCCTCGGCAACCTGCGTTGCGCGGCGGTAACGGGTGACGACGTCACCGACCTTGTCCGCGTCCACCCCGATTTGACGGTCATGGAAACCGGCGCGCCGATCGAAACGATCTTGCCACAAATGGTTTCGGCCAACGCCTATCTTGGGGCCGACGCCGTGCTGCTGGGATTACGAACCGGGGCCGAGGTCGTGCTGACGGGCCGGGTGGCCGACCCGTCCTTGTTTCTGGCGCCTGCGATGCATGCCTTTGGCTGGGCCCCGGTGGATACGGGATTGTTGGCGCAGGGCACGGTAATGGGGCATCTTCTGGAGTGCGCCGCACAGCTGACGGGTGGCTGTTTCGCCGACCCGCTGAGGCCCGAGAAATACGTACCCGACATGGCTGATATCGGAAACCCCATCGCCGAGATCGGGCGGGACGGCGCGTTGACATTGACAAAGCTTCCGGGCACCGGCGGACGGCTTGACCGACGCACGGCGACCGAACAGCTGCTTTATGAAGTGCATGACCCCGCCGCCTACATCACGCCTGATTGCGTGCTTGATCTGACGGGGGTCGACCTTTTGGAAAGCGGGCCAGATCGGGTGCGGGTCACGGGCGCCCGGGCGCGACAGGCGCCGGACAAGCTCAAGGTGTTGGTGGCGCATGCCCAAGGATACATCGGTGAAGGTCAGGTCGGTTATGCCGGCATCGGCGCGGTGGAGCGCGCCCGTCTGGCCGCCGAGGTCGTGAAGGAACGGCTTCGGCGGCGCGGATTTGTGTATGACGAGATGCGGGTTGATCTGATCGGGTGCGACAGCTTGCATGGCGGTGGCTCTGGCCCGGCTGCCCCCTACGAGGTGCGATTGCGCATTGCCGGACGCACCGCCAGCCGCAAGGCCGCGCAGGCGGTCGGGTTCGAGGTGCGGGCCATGCATGTGAACGGCCCGACAGGCGGTGGCGGTGGCAGTGTGCCAATCGTGCGTGACGTGATGGCGATCAGTTCGGTCTTGATCCCGCGCGCGCTTGTCCGACCGCAGGTGACGGTCATGGGCGGCACGCCATGACGCGGGTGCATGATCTGGCCCACGCGCGCGCAGGCGACAAGGGCAACACCTCCAATATCGTGGTGGTCGCCTATGACGATCGCGGGTGGCAACGGCTTGAGCGTGACCTGACGGTGGAACGGGTGGCGGCGGCCTTTTCCGTGCTGGGCGCAGGCCCGGTCAAAAGATATGGCCTGCCGCAACTGCGGGCGTTGAATTTCGTCATCGAAAACGCGCTGTCGGGTGGCGTTGCCAGTTCACTGTCGATCGACCCGCATGGCAAGAGCCTGAGCGCATTGATGCTGACCATCGAGATGCCGGAAAATGGAGAAACCGAAACATGAAGATCGCTGTCCTTGACGACTACCTTGATTACGCCGGGCGGTTTGCGGACTGGGGCGCGTTGGTTGGCAATGTCACCGTCTTTCGCAAGCCGATCCCGCCCGCTGAGCTTGTGGCAACCTTGACGCCCTTTGACGTGCTTTGCGTCATGCGTGAACGCACGCCCCTGCCTGCCGAGCTGATCGCGGCGCTGCCGAACCTGCGGTTGATCGTGACGACAGGGATGCGGAACGGCGCCATCGCGATGGAGGCCGCGGCGGCGCGCGGCATCACTGTGTGCGGCACGGCCAGCCGGACGACGGCGACCTCTCATCTGGCGATGACACTGATCCTTGTGGGGCTGCGCAACCTGTTGCCGAACGTGCGTGCCGTAGAGGCGGGCGGATGGCAGGCCGAGGCCGGACGTGACCTTGCCGGCCTGACGCTGGGCCTCGTGGGGCTGGGACGGCTGGGGGCGGCGCTGGCTGATCTGGCGCGGCCGTTCGGCATGAAAATTGTCGCCTGGAGTGAGAACCTGACCGATGCGCGGTGTGCCGAGGTCGGTGTGGAGCGCGCCAACAGCCTGACCGATCTACTTGGCGCGTCAGATGCCGTTTCAATTCATCTGGTGCTTTCCGAGCGGACGCGGAACCTTATCGGGGCCCGCGAGTTGGCCGCGATGAAGGACGATGCGCTTTTGGTCAACACCTCGCGGGGGCCGATCATCGACCAGACCGCGCTGATTGCGGCGCTGCAAGCCGGGCGACCGGGACGCGCGGCGCTGGACGTGTTCGAGACCGAGCCGCTGCCTGACACCAGTCCGCTGCGCGACGCGGCGCTGATCGCGGCCGGACGCCTGATCTTGACGCCGCATATCGGCTATGGCGCGCTTGGCACCTACGAAATCATGTATCGTGAAACGGCCGAGGCCGTCCGGGCCTGGGCCGATGGCACACCAGTTCGTGTCATGGCGCCCTGAGCGGCGGGGCGCGGGCAGTGGCGGGTGATCCCCGATCCGCTTGGCCGGGATGAGGTTGGCAACGGCTTGCCCCAGTTGCCGGGTTGGGGTCGCGGCGGTGTTGTCGGTGGCAAGAACATTGGTCCGACCATACGTGCGGGTGTGGCGGGCGCAATAAAGGCGGGTCGCTTGGTGGTGCGAGACATCGTTCCCCAGCGTCCGAATTGCGGGCCTTGCGGACAGCCGCCGCTGCATGGCAACAGCCGCTTTTCGGTGGAGGATGCGGCGGTCAACGACCGCGCTGGTCAATCCGGCCGGTTCAGAAACTCGAACAACACGATCAGGTGGTGATCCCAAGCGTCCTCATGCTTCATGACATAGTGGTTTGGGCTTTCGAGCACGACAAGTTCCGCGTTCGGAATGCCGCTTGTCATCTTGCGGGCCTCGGACAATGGATGCACCGAGTCGTCACGGCAATGCATGACCAGCGTCGGCGCGCTGATATCGGCAAGATAGCCTGCAACCGAATGATGATTGAGGAACTCGCGAAACAGCTGCGCCACCTCGGTCGTGCAGGAGACTTGGAAGATTTCCGCAATTTTCTTGAGCGTTTCCTGCGGCGCGCTCGGTTGGTAGACGGAAATTGCCGCCGCCACGAATGTTGAAGTGGTCTTCGCCCATCCTTCGCGCATAAGCGCCTGCAACGCATCGGCAGTGTCCAGTTCCGCCGTGCCATTGCGCAGCACGCGACCGTCCACATACCCATTCTGAATAATCAGGCGTGACACGCGTTCGGGATATTTTGCGGCAAAGTATGTCGCTTGGTGGGACTCGCCCGATGTCCCCATCAGTGCGAACCGGTCCAGCCCGAGGGCATCGGCAACCGCCCCGATATCATCGGCCAGCTGATCGAGATCGATCGTGGTCAATTCCGGTTCCGACAGACCGGACCCACGCTGATCAAAGCGTACCAGCATGCAATTCTCGCTGTAGGCATCGATGTAGGCCCGTTCCATCGACTCGTTCCAGTCAAGCTCAAGATGGGTTGGAAATCGCAGCAAACGCAGCAGCGGTGTTCCGGTGCCGTGAACGGAATACGCAAGCTTTGCGCCGTCGGTGGCGGTCGCATAGCGGATCTTCAGACCACCTGTGCGTGGCGCGGCGACGGGCGGCTCCTTTACCGGGTTGTGTGTCGGTGCGTGGGTGCGCACGGGAGCTACGAATTGCAACCCGCGACGCGCCACTGTGCGAATAAGCGTCTGCCGCTTACCATCGTCTCCGACCGCCTTGCGTGCGGCGGCGATGCGGGCGCTGATCGCGGATTCAGACACGATGCGACCGCCCCAGACCGTGTCGATCAGTTGATCTTTCGTCACCAGATCACCGGGATTTTGCAACAGCAGATGCAACAGGTCAAAAACCTGCGGTTCTATTCGTTGCACGTCGCCAGCGCGCAACAACGAATGGGTGTCTGTGTCCAAGATATAGTCGGAAAATTCGTATCGCATCACTCCACTAACGACGAAACGACAGGCTAGGCAAGAAAACCGGGACGCCGCGGCGCGTTTGCAGGACTTTCACAAGGGTTTCACAGGGTTTGCCTCAAGCGCCGCATGTCGCAACCTGCCAGGTTGGTCTCATCAAACAGGAGAAGAACCCATGAACCCGATTACAGACACCGCCATGTTGAAGCACCACCGCGTCGACTATGGAACACGCACTGAAACCGATGGCACGCGACGCTCGGTCAATGCGGGCCGTCCTGTTGCACTGATCATGATCACACTGCTTGCGATGATCCCGCTTGGTTTTCTGGCAGGTCTTGCAGGGTAATCCGATGCATCAGACGGACAAGACGCGCTGCCAAGGAAAGCCTGAATCCGTGGGATAGAGTCCGAGCCGGCTTTGTCATACGGAACTGGCTTAAGCCGGGCAGGGTGGCCTCGGAGCGTTTCAGGATGACGAAACGATCCCTATTCAAATATTTCAAAACCAGCCCTGAGATCATCTGGCTGACGGCGGCATCTGGACGAGGTCTTTGTGAAGATTAACGGTGAGCGCCACGACCTTTGGCAGGCCGTCGATAACAAGGGCGAGGTGCTGGAAAGCTATGTCACCAAGCGCCGCGATAAGGAAGTCGCATTGAAATTCTTCAGGAAAGCAATGCGTAAGCATGGGCGCCCGAGGTGATGGCAACTGACCGGTTGCGTTCCTACGGCGCGGCCGTGAAGAGAATCGGAGCCGCTGATCGACAGGAAACGGGTCGTTGGCTCAACAATCGCGCAGAGAATTCGCACCTTCCATTCCGACGACGAGAGCGGGCGATGCTGCGTTTCAGGCGATGCGAAGTTTGCAGCCGTTCGCCTCCGTTCACGCGTCAGTCCCAAACCACTTCAACACCGAGCGCAACCTTTCCAGCAGACCTCACCTCAAGGCCAACCGCACCGCCGCCCTTGCCCAGTGGCGTCAACGCGGCGCGGTGCAAGGATCAGGCTCACTGGCCTTGGAGACTGGTTCGCATTGGTCCGATAGCACCCGGATAAGGGTTGACGTTGCGTTGATATGAATTGCGCGATCGTCAATCGCGCCGCGGAACGGCGTGGCGGAACCCGGCTTCGGAAAGGCCTCCCCGAAGTATTGATGGAGTGGATTATTTCTGTGTCCACGGTCTCTGGGGCGACGGGTGTGTGGTGACCCCTTTTTCGCGCAGCCATTGGTCGCAAAAAGGATAGACGCACGCGGGGTGGCATCTTATGCGGGCTTCATGACCAGTGCTGCCTCCGACATCCCATCCACCGACCGCATCCTTGCTGGCATCGCGCTGATGCTGGGATTTTGCGTGACGGCCCCGCTGCTTGATGTGGCGGCCAAGCTGGCATCGAGTAGCGTTCCGGTGGGACAGATCACGGCCGCACGCTTTGTCGTTCAATGCGCGCTGATGGCGCCGTTTGTCTGGATCATGGGGCTTTCGCTACGGGTGGCGCGGGGGCAATGGCTGGCGCTGCTATTTCGGTCGGTGCTTTTGCTGGGCTCGACTTTTTGCTTCATCGCCGCGATCCGCGTCATGCCACTGGCGGATGCGTTGGCAATCGTTTTCGTGGCCCCGTTCATCGTGCTTCTGGTGGGCAAGTTTTACCTGGGCGAAGATGTCGGCCCGCGCCGCGTGGGGGCGGCGATTGTGGGCTTTGTGGGTGTCTTGTTCGTCATCCAGCCCAGTTTCGCAGCCTTTGGCGCGGTGGCGCTGTTTCCGTTGGGCACTGCAGTGGGGTTCGCCTTCTACATACTTGTGACACGAGGTCTGTCGCGGCGGGTCCATCCCGTGACCCTTCAGTTCCACACTGGCCTGATTGCCAGTCTGCTTTGCCTGCCAGTGATGTTATTGGCCCAAGGCACGGGGTCTGAGCTGCTTGATCCCGTCTGGCCCAAAGGGATTGCATGGCTCTGGCTTCTGGGGGTCGGATTTTTCGCCAGCCTGAGCCATATGATGATGACCTATGCGCTGTCGCTGGCGCCCTCGGCCACGCTGGCGCCACTGCAATATCTGGAACTGCCGGTGGCAACCTTGCTAGGCTATCTTGTGTTCCGCGATTTCCCCAACGCGCTGACCCTGACCGGCATTGGGATCATCATCGGCGCGGGTCTGTATATGATCCACCGCGAAAGGGTCACCGCCCGCCAGTTGATTACTGAACGTGCCGCTCCGCCGATCTGAGTTGGTCTGCGCTCTTCAATGACAAGACCCCGTCGCCGACGGAGACTCCAATCGAGAACTCTCGGAATAGGACCGCATTCAGCCACTTACGGGCGAGAACCACGACTTGGGAGTACATAAAAAAACTTCAGCAGAGAGGGCGGGAGGTGGCCGTTCGCTGCTTGTTGCTCCGGGGTCCGCTGTGCGGACGAAGCTGCCATTTCATGACACACGGTCAATGACGGAACATCTGGAATAGTGGACGTTCAATTAGTTCTCGAAATGTCGCTAACAGTCCAGAGCCTTACGTTTCTGCGGCTTTAAGAAGAGGGACGGTGAAAGACGACAGGGAGGCTGACGATGTCTGCTCGCGATCCGGCAATCAAGCGTATCAACGCCCGAAAGAACCATTGCTGCTATGGTATGGGGTTGGGAATAATCATTCTGGATGATGTCTACCCCGGATTTCCGGGTGATGTGCGCAACGCCAGCGCCTTTCCATTTCCTATCCAATACGAAATCGCAGAAGGCGTAGATATTAAGAAACTGGTCAGAGGCGAAGATAAAGAGGCTTTGCTTGAACCAGTGCTCGCAGCGGCGCGAAAACTGGAGCGCATGGGCTGCCGTGCCATTGCTGCGGAATGCGGTTATTTTGCATGGTTCCAGACCGAAATCGCTAACGCGGTGAACGTCCCTGTGTTCTCATCAAGCCTGCTGCAGGTGCCAATGGCTCAAGCGCTTATTGGTGCAAACAAGGTTGTTGGTGTTCTCGTCGCTGAGAGCGATGAATTGTATGATCGGCACCTCACCTCGGTTCGGGTGCAACTGGGGTCAAACTACGTGGTCGAAGGCGCAAAAGACGACGGAAAATGCCCTCAGTTCGACAGCCTGTGGACCAAGGATTTACGGCCTGACATCCCGACCGCAGACTACGACAAGGCCGAACGCGATTTGGTGTCGGTTGCCAAAAATTTTGCCGCCGCGCATCCGTCAATGGGCGCAATGGTCCTTGAATGCACCGGTTTCCAACCCTTTGCGCGTGCGATCCAACGGGAAATCGAGATGCCAGTATTCAGTTGGTCAACGTTGCTCGATTATGCTTATTCAGTCGCAGCACATCGGGATTTTTATGGGCATGTGTAGCGTTCCAGCAATTCGAATTTCGCCCCAGCTTTGAGCCGATATCATAGGCAAACACCAATGTTTGCCAACGGCTGCTATCAACGCATCTGTTTCATTGATCCAAGCCGCAGCATTTTACACTTCGGGCTCGAAGCTGCCGTTAGCTGTGCAGATCATGAAGGTCCGGTATGGGCCG
>JAFMHK010000041.1 GCA_017854585.1 Paracoccaceae bacterium | reverse complement strand
CAAACCCGGCATCACCAAAAATCGTGTCACGACCAGAACCGCCAACAAGGGAATCCTCGCCTTCATCCCCGAACAGGGCGTCATCGCCATGGCCCCCGAGCAGTGTGTCGTTTCCGCCAAACCCTTCGATCCGGTCGGCACCGCCATGACCATTGGCAAGGTCGTCGCCGCGTCGGGTCAGGATATGGTTCGCGCCCTCGGACCCATCGACCGTGTCGTTGCCATCGCCGGTCACTGCGTTCTCGATCGACTGCCCATTGGCCAATGTGGCCCACAAGACGCCGTCTGCGGCTATCGTGCCACCTTGTGACAGGGATACGGCCAAGGAGGCCCTTACCGCCGCAAGGTTGACCCAGTCTTCGCCACCATCGACATCAGTGATGTTGCCCCGGGCGGGCGTTACATCCGCATATTCGAGGAAATCATCAGTGAAATGATAGACGTCATCCGATGTGGGCAATGCGCCGTGGAAGTGCAGTTGCCAGTCAGTCAGCTGGCCCTGATCATTGATGAAATCATCCGATATCAGCAAGGTCCAGTCACCTTGAGACGACATGTTCAGCGCGGCGGCGACGCCCCAAGTATAACCGTTGATACCGGCGCTGGATCCGTTCCCGGCAGAAAGAGGGAATTCGCCGCCATCGGGCGCCACCAGCGAGATCGTCAGGTCACCCAGATAGGAATGGGTCATCTGGACGGTGACGTAGATATGTTCGACCATGATGTCGTCCGTCACGGTGATTGTCGCGGACACGGCTGCAAAGTCGGAAATCGGGCGCGCTGGCCCGATGTCGTCCACGGTAAGAACGACCTCGTTGCTGGATACGGCCGCCTGATCATGGAGCGTCAGCCAGACCTCGGCCATGCGCACGGCGGCAAACGCATCGATCATGCCAAAACCGTAGCTTACGTTGTAGGACAGGCCGCCGCCGTTCCAGTTTTCCGCGCCATTGGCGAACCACGCGCCATCCTCAGATCCGGCGGCGGCGGTCCCGAAACCCGACCCGGTATGGCTGGCCGAGATGGCAAGGATGTTCTGCACATCGCGCCACCCCAGTGCTTCGTTCGCATCAAGGACAAGGGCCACGACACCCGACACCACGGGGGTGGCGGCGGATGTTCCGTTGAACCCGGAAACATAGTCCCCGGACCGATAGCCCGCAGCGCCGGAGCGGTCGGTTGTCACCCCGGCGGCCGGGGCGGCAACCAAAAGGTTCACCCCCCAGTTCGAGTAGTTCGACACCCAGCCATCCGGCTCAGCGGCCGCAACAGCGATGATGGTGTGCGCCGTGTTCAACCCGTCATTCTGCGCGCTTGAGAACAAGGTCGTTCCGTCGTTGCCGGCCGCTTTGACGATGATGGACCCAAGCCCGCCGCGCCCTTGCGCGACAACGTCGATCGTCGCGCGGTATGTATCATCAACCCAGCCGAACCTGTTGAAGATATCCAGCGCGCTGTTGAATGTGGCGCCGTAGCCCCAACTGTTGTTGATGACGTCGAAATTGGCCATGTCGCGGATCGATTGAAGGTTGTTCATGCCGCCTTGCAGGTCGACAAGATAGTCCACACCCACAAGGGTGACCCCCCAAGCCACCCCGATACCGCCCACATCGTTGTGACCGCCGGCGATGATGCCAGCCACTGCGGTGCCATGGGAATCGCTGGTGCTGTTGGGGTCGCCATCGTCATATCCAAGTTCGAGGGCGCGATCGTAATTGCCTGCCAGATCGGCATGGGTATCTTCGACGCCATCGTCGTAGACGGCGACGACCACGCCCACGCCGCTATAATCCATCCAGACCGCTTCGATGTCGCCGACCAGATCGAAATGCCACTGCTGATCGTAAAGTGGATTGTCGCGGTAGGGCATGGGCGCATCGCTCCGGATCGTGGCTGGCGATACCAGCGGATAGAGGCCGGAAACGGCGGGAATAAGTCACCGGCCTGCATTCGACGCGGCGAGAAACCGATAAATCCAAAGCAATTGAAACACCTTGATCACGATGCGGCAGCGCATCGCCGCCAACGCAGCCGCCACCAGCCTTGAACCCCCCTGCATGGCCCCTTAGAACAGTTGCAACAGAAGGATGCCGCCCATGACCGCCTCCCCCCGCCCTGTTGTCTTGTGCATTCTGGATGGCTGGGGCATCGGCCAGCATCGCGAGGGTAACGCCCCCCTGCTTGCCAATACCCCGACCATGGACGGGTTGATGGCAACCTGCCCGCACGCCACGCTGACCACCTATGGACGTGACGCCGGCCTGCCGTCAGGTCAGATGGGAAACTCGGAAGTCGGGCACACGAACATTGGCGCCGGGCGCGTCGTGGCGATGGATCTGGGGCAGATCGATCTTGCGATCGAGGATGGCAGTTTCCAGCGGAACCCGGCCATATTGTCCTTCATCGACACGTTGCGGAAGAACGGCGGAACCGCCCACCTGATGGGCGTCATCTCGGACGGCGGGGTGCATGGCCATGTTCGGCACGTCCAAGAGGCCGTGAACCTGATTGCCGCAGCGGGTGTTCCGGTGGTGGTGCACGCCATCACGGACGGTCGCGATGTGGGGCCAACAACGGCCAAGCCATTGCTGACGGCGTTTGCAGGTGACCTGCCGGACACGGCCCGGATCGGCACCGTGATCGGGCGCTACTACGCAATGGATCGGGACAATCGTTGGGATCGGGTGGAAACTGCTTATCGTGCCATGATCGAGGGAAAGGGGACCGCAACCGCAGCAACCGCCCTTGCAGCCGTCACCACGGCCTACGAAGATGGCAAGACCGATGAATTCATTCCCGCAACCGTGATCGGCGATTACGATGGGGCAAAGGCGGGCGACGGGCTATTTTGTCTGAACTTTCGCGCCGACCGGGCGCGTGAAATTCTTGCCGCGATCGGCGACCCCGATTTCGACGGGTTTGCGCGCGGACCCCGCCCCGACCTGTCCGTGCGGTTAGGCATGGTGGATTATTCCACCAGCCATAACGCCTATATGCAGGCGGCCTACCCGAAACAGACCATCGTCAACACGTTGGGTTCATGGGTGGCGCAACACGGCCTGCGCCAGTTTCGTCTGGCCGAAACCGAGAAATATCCGCATGTCACATTCTTCCTGAACGGCGGCAAGGAAGAGCCCGAGATTGGTGAACACCGCTACATGGCGAAATCGCCGCACGTGGCGACCTATGACCTGCAGCCCGAGATGAGCGCTGCCGAGGTGACCGACCGACTGGTTGAGGTCATCGGCGCGGGCTATGACCTGATTGTGGTGAATTACGCCAACCCCGACATGGTCGGCCATACCGGCAATATTCCAGCCGCCATCAAGGCCTGTGAGGTCGTGGATGCCGGGCTTGGCCGCGCGGTTGACGCCTTGAAAGCCGCCGGTGGCGCCATGATCGTTACGGCGGATCACGGCAATTGCGATATGATGATAGATCCGGAAACGGGGGGGCCGCATACGGCCCACACCCTGAACCCGGTGCCCGTGATCATGGTTGGCGGGCCGGAAGGCGCGCAGCTGCACGATGGGCGCCTTGCAGACATTGCGCCCACCCTGTTGGCGCTGATGGGGCTGCAGAAACCTGCGGAAATGACGGGCGAAAGCCTGATATCATGAATAAGGCCGCCCTTCTGTGCGCATTTCTGATCGCTGCAAGCGGGGCAGCGCGGGCCGACATCGATCCGATAGAGACGGCCACGCGGGCCGCCGAAATGCTGGAAAACGCGGCCATCGCCCTGTCTGAGGCGGATGGTGCCCGCGACCGGGTGGAGGCGCTGACAGAAACCGTGCGCGCCTACGAACAGGGTCTGTTGGCCCTGCGCGAAGGGACCCGCCGCGCCGCCCTGCGTGAGCGGACCATCATGTTGGTCTTCGAGGCCGAGCGGGATCGGCTGGCGCGCCTTCTTGGCGTGCTGCAAACCATTGAAGGTGCGCCCGCCCCGCTGTTGATGCTGCACCCCGCCGGGCCGATTGGCACCGCGCGATCCGGGATGATTCTTGCCGACGTCACGCCCGCGGTCGCCGCCGAGGCCTTGGCCCTGCGCGAACAGCTGCAAGAAGTGGCGATATTGCGGGCGGTGCAAGAAAGCGCGGTCAACCAATTGTCCGATGCGCTGGATGGTGTGCAGACCGCGCGCAGCATCCTGTCACAGGCGATTGCGGACCGGCGGGTTCTGCCCGAGCGTTATTCCGAAGATCAGGCCGCCATGACGGCCCTGCTGGCAAGCGCCACCTCGTTGGACGGGTTCGCCGCCAACCTGCGCGAAACCGACCATGCCGGTTTGACAGATGCCACGGCAGCCGGGTTCACCGATGCGCGCGGCAGCCTGCCGTTTCCGGCGCTTGGGGTCACATTACGTGGCTTCAACGAGGCTGATGCCGCAGGCGTCGCCCGGCCCGGTCTGGTGCTTGCCACCCGACCCCGGGCATTGGTGACCGCACCTTGGGCCGCAAGCGTCCGTTATGCAGGCCCGCTGCTGGATTACGGAAATGTCATTATCCTTGAGCCGGATGGTGACTATCTTCTGGTTCTGGCAGGAGTGAGCGACCTGTTCGTGACCCAAGGCGAGATCGTGACAATCGGCGCTCCGCTTGCCTTGATGGGCGGTGCGCGTGTCGAAAGCGAAGAATTGATCGTTCCTGCAGCCCAAGGTGGTGGTATCCCGCGGACAGAGTCGCTTTATATAGAGTTGAGAGAGGCCGGAGAGCCCGTGGACCCGACCGATTGGTTCACCATCGATTAGGACAAGGATCAGGTGGAAATGAAGAGATTTGTGATGGCAGCAATTGGCGGGATCGCGGGAGGGGTGTTGATCACCACTCAGGTCACCGGCCCGCTGATTGCACAAGAAAGCGGGCAAAGCGCATCTGTCTATGAACAGCTTGATCTGTTCGGTGACATTTTCGAGCGGATCCGTTCCCAATACGTGGAAGAAGTTGACGAAGCGGCACTGATCGAGGCGGCGATCAACGGCATGCTGACATCGCTTGACCCGCATTCGAGCTATTTGCCGCCGCGCGATTTCGATTCGATGCAGGTGCAGACCCGCGGCGAATTTGGCGGGCTGGGTATCGAGGTGACGCAAGAAGACGGCTTCGTGCGCGTGATCACGCCAATGGATGACACCCCCGCGATGGAGGCCGGCGTCGAGGCCGGCGATTTCATCACGCATGTGGACGGAGAGGCGTTGTTGGGTCTGACGCTGGAACAGGCGGTTGATCTGATGCGTGGGCCTATCGGGTCGGAAATCATCATCACCATCGTGCGCGAGGACGAGCCGGAGCCGTTTGATATCGCCATCGTGCGCGACCGGATCCGCCTGACGGCTGTGCGCAGTCGGTTGGAGGGGAACACCGGGATCTTGCGGGTTTCCACCTTCAACGATCAAACCTATCCCAACTTGCGCGACGGCCTGAACGATCTGATCGAAGAAGTGGGCGGAATTGAAAACCTGAACGGCGTGGTGCTGGATCTGCGCAACAATCCCGGCGGCCTGCTAAGTCAGGCGATCCGCGTCAGCGACGCCTTCCTTGAACAGGGTGAAATCGTGTCGACGCGCGGGCGCCAACCGGAAGATGGTGAACGTTACAACGCAACCCCCGGTGATCTGATCGAGGGGCTGCCGATGGTGGTGCTGATCAATGGCGGGTCCGCGTCGGCGTCCGAAATCGTGGCTGGCGCCCTGCAAGATCACCGCCGCGCGGTGATCGTGGGCACCAACAGTTTCGGCAAAGGGTCGGTACAGTCGGTCATGCCCTTGGCGGGCGATGGCGCGATGCGGCTGACCACGTCTTTGTATTACACGCCGTCGGGCCGCTCTATCCAGGCCCTTGGGGTCGCACCGGATATTCTGGTTGAACAACGCGATCCGATTGAAACGGAAGAGGACGAGGGAAATCCCCGTCGCAACGAGGCGTCATTGCGGGGCGCGTTCGAAAACTCGACCCTGACCGAGGATCAACGCCTGTTGCTGGAGGAAGAGCGCGCGACTGCCGAAGCGACCGCTCAGTTGCGGAACGAGGATTATCAGCTGGCCTATGCCATCGACATCCTGACCGGCCTCAGCGCGCTTGGCCCGTCGCGCAACTGATTGGCGGGTCAGATGACCCCTGATCAGATTGCGGCCTTGCCGTATCGACCTTGCGTCGGCGTTGTGCTTAGCAACGCCGACGGACTGGTATTTGCGGGACAACGCGCGGACATGGCGACGCCCGCGCTGCAGATGCCCCAAGGCGGGATCGACCGGGGCGAAACACCCGAAGAAGCCGCCTATCGCGAGTTGCTGGAAGAAACCGGCGTCGCGTCCGATCATGTCCGTCTGATTGGGCACACCGCCGACTGGGTGCGGTATGATCTGCCTGCCGCAGTCATCGGCACCCGTTGGAACGGGAAGTATCGCGGGCAGGAACAGATGTGGTTCCACATGACCCTGACCGCGTCCGACAGCGTCATCAATCTGCGCTACAAGGACATCGAGTTTTCATCTTGGAAATGGATGACGGCAACCGATCTTTTGGCGGCTATCGTGCCGTTCAAGCGGGAAATCTATGCGCGGGTCTTTGACGAATTCGGCCTGTCCTGAGGCCCCACCTAAAGCCCGAATTTCGCGCGGCGTTCGCCAACAACCTTCATCGTCTTCACCAGTTCCTGACTGATGCCGGGTTCGGACAGTGCATGACCCGCTGCCTTGACCATCTGCAAACGCCCGCTTGGCCAACCGTTGGCCAGCTTGTGCGCCGAAATAGGTGGGCAGATCATATCATAGCGTCCTTGCACGATCACGCCGGGGATGTGGGCGATGCGGTGCAGATTGTTCAGGATCTGTCCGTCGTGTTCCAGAAATCCTTTGTTGACGAAATAATGGTTTTCCAGACGGGCAAAGGCGCGGGCGTAATCCGCAGGGCTTTCGCCGCTGCCACCGTCGCTGTCCATGGTCGCAAGCGCATTTTCCCATGATGCCCAAGACCGGGCAAACCGGGTTTCCTCCATCAGGTCGCCGGAGAAAAGGCGGCGGTTATACGCGGCAATCAGATCGCTGCGTTCCTCCTCGGGGACGAGGCTTTCGAATTTGGCCCATTGCTCGGGCCAGAACTGCCCGGCACCTCCGCCATAAAACCAGTCAAGTTCGCGTTGCGTGGACAAGAACACGCCGCGAAGCGCCAGATAGGCCGCAGCGTGGGGGTGGGTTTGCGCATAGACCAGCGCCAGCGTTGCGCCCCAACTGCCGCCGAATACGGCCCAGCGTTCGATCCCCAGCGTATTTCGAATACGCTCGATATCCGCCACCAGATGCCACGTCGTGTTGTTGCGTATCGACGCATGGGGCCGCGACCGGCCACATCCACGTTGATCAAACAAGATAATCCGCCAATCCGCCGGATCGAAATACCGCCGCATCGCCGGGCTGCACCCGCCTCCCGGTCCGCCATGCAGCACCACCACGGGGGCACCGTTCGGGTTGCCGCATTGTTCCATGTAGATGTGATGGCCGTCGCCCACATCCAGCATCCGCTGATCAAACGGGTCGATCGGCGGAAAGAGATGTGCAGCTGCGCGCTTTTGGCCAGAGAACTTGTCCATAACGTTCCTATATAGACCATGCGGGGGCCGAAACAGGGCCAGAGTGACAAACACGCAAGGGGATGTCCATGAACACGGCAACCAACACGGTCGATGACCACGAGATAGCCAAATTTCAGGCGATGGCAGCCGAATGGTGGGACCCCAACGGCAAGTTCAAGCCACTGCATATGCTGAACCCGTGCCGGCTTGATTACATCACCAGCCAGATTGCCGCCGAATTCGGGCGCGACCTGACCGCCGATGCGCCGTTCGCCGGGCTGCGAATCCTTGATATCGGATGTGGTGGGGGGCTGTTGGCGGAACCGATGGCCCGGTTGGGCGCCGATGTGGTCGGCGCAGACGCCGCCGAACGGAACATTCCGGTGGCACAGGTTCATGCTGAGGAATCAGGGCTGACGATCGATTACCGCCACACGACCGCAGAAGCGATGGCAGCGGCAGGCGAACAGTTCGACGTCGTCCTGAACATGGAGGTCGTCGAACATGTCGCCGACCCGCAGGCCTATCTGACCGCCTGCCAGCAATTGTTGAAACCCGGTGGGCTGCACATCTGTTCCACGATCAACCGCAACCCCAAAAGCTTTGCAATGGCGATTGTGGGGGCGGAATATGTCATGCGTTGGCTGCCGAAGGGCACGCATGAATGGAACAAGTTCATCACGCCAAACGAACTTTTTTCATTGATCGAGCGGGCCGGTCTGACCCCTGTGGACCGGAAGGGGTTTGTCTTCAACCCGATCACATGGTCATGGTCGCTTTCGGATCGTGACCTCAGCGTGAATTACGTTACTGCGGCAACGAAACCCTAGTCTTCCTCGTCTTCCAGCCGCACCCGCATCTCGCGGATGACGGCCAGTGCGGCGCGCACCCGGTCCGGGCCAATTTCGCGGGCCGTCTGTGACAGGATCGGGGCGATCGCCTGCAATGCGGCATCGCGCGCTGCGCGGCCCGACGGACTGATCGAGATGAACTTGCGCCGGGCGTCATCCCAATCGGGGCGGATGTGCACGTGACCTGCCCACTCAAGCTTGTTCAAGGTGTTTGTCATCGCCCCGCGCGTCAGGTGAAACATGCGCGCCAATTGTGCGGGGGACCGTTCCTCGGCGCTACGGGCAAGGTGGTTCAGCACCGAGAAATGGCTCAGCTCCATTCCTTTGGGCAACGCACGCGCCAACCTGTTCCTGGCCAACTGATCGGCCATGAACATCTCACTGAACAGTGCAATGGCGAGCGGGTCATCAAGCGAGGTCATGGGCAGAGTAAAGCCCCAATGATGGTCACAGTGAAAGAGGCACGTAGTCGCGGGGTTCAGGCCGCAAGCATAGCATCCAGCTTGCCGTCACGGTCCAACTTGGCCATGTCGTCGTATCCGCCAACATGCACGCTCCCGATGAATATCTGTGGAACCGTGTGACGGCCATTGGCTCGGCCCAGCATCTCTTGGCGTTTTTCGGGATCGCTGGCGACGTTGTATTCCGCATAGCCGATACCCTTGTCAGCCAGCAAACGCTTTGCGGCATGGCAATAACCACACAGCGGCGAGGTATAGATTTCGAC
Organism: Paracoccaceae bacterium; assembly: GCA_017854585.1. Lineage (GTDB taxonomy): Bacteria > Pseudomonadota > Alphaproteobacteria > Rhodobacterales > Rhodobacteraceae > JAFMHK01. The sequence goes on along the minus strand of JAFMHK010000041.1, from coordinate 7,777 downwards.
GTTGGTCATGGTGCTGATGTCCCTCGTTATTTTTTTGGATGACTGCTTAGTTAGGCATCCTTGGCAACGCGCGCCAGAGCGATCACGCGAACGTTCACGGCCCCCGCAGCTATACATGCCGCGGTCGCCGCAGCAAAGCTTGCGCCAGAGGTCATGACATCATCGATCAGCACGACATTGCGACCGGCAAGCCACTTGCCACGGGCCGGGTGCGGGCGAATTGCGCCTTCAAGGTTGGCAAACCGCGCCGCATGGTTCCGCCCGTCCTGACTGCCGGTGGACCTGACCCTCACCAACGCGTCGGGAAGGCACGTCCGGCCCGTTTCACGGGCAAGCGCATGGGCCAGCAAGGCAGATTGGTTGAACCGCCGCGTCAACAACCGACGCCAGTGCAGCGGCACCGGGACGATCAGCGGGTCACCCGCCAGCAGATCGCCGCCCGCCCGTGCCATCCAGGGGCCCGCAGCGCGCGCAACCTCGGCCCGGTCGCCATGTTTCAGACCCAACACCAGCCGCTTGGCATTGCCCGCATAGACAAACACGGCGCACCCGGCATCCCACGGTCGGGCGATTGTCAGGCAGTCGTCGCAACGCAACACCTCGTCCCTCTCGGCCTTGCCGGGAAGCGGAACGCCGCAGAGCCCGCACGCGGCCCCGAGGATGAAGGGCGTATCGGCCCAGCAGCCACCACATATGGCGAACGCGGTTTCCACACGATCACCACAGCACAGGCATTCGGGCGGAAACACCGCACGGATCGCGGTTTGCAATCTCATTCCATCCCCCTAAGTTGCATCGAATAATCCAAACAGGATCCTCGTGGTGAAATTGCCAACGCCCCAGACACCGCAGTTGGCGGACCCCAAGGCCCTTGCGCGCATGCGGGCACGGGCACGATTGGACCGCGCAGGGTTTCTTCATGCAGAGGCGCAGATCGAGCTTCAGGAAAGACTCATCGACGTTAACAGAGTCTTTACAAAGCCAGCGATCGTGACGGCTTTTCCCGATTTTTGGGCGCCAGTGTTTCCCGGTGCCACCTGCGTCGCACCCGATGCGACCCTGACCCTGCAGCCGGGCGCCCATGACCTTGTGATCCACGCCATGACCCTGCACTGGGCCGACGATCCGGTTGGTCAGCTGGTGCAGTGCCGCCGCGCCCTGCAACCCGATGGCCTGTTCCTGTCGGTCAGTTTCGGCGGCGAAACATTGGTGGAACTGCGGGTCGCCTTGGCAGAGGCAGAGGCAGAGGTGCTTGGCGGCCTGTCCCCCCGCGTGGCCCCGATGGCAGAGGTGCGCGACATGGGCGCGCTGCTGCAGCGCGCGGGGCTTGCCCTGCCGGTGGCCGACACCTTGCGCAAGACCGTGACCTATGGCACCGCATTTGACCTGATGGCAGATCTGCGCGACATGGGTGAACGCAACGCGCTTGCCGCGCGTCACCGCAACCCGACACCTCGTGCCCTGTTCAATCGCATGGCCACGGTTTATGCAGACCACTTTCCAGCCGAGGATGCGCGCATCCGCGCGACTTTCGATCTGATCTTTCTGACCGGGTGGGCACCCGCCGACAACCAGCCCAAACCGCTCCGCCCCGGCAGTGCCAAGACGCGCCTTGCCGACGCACTTGCCACAACCGAGTTTGACGAAACCGCCTCTCCGGTCCATGACCGCTCGGATGACTAAGGTGACGCCACAGATGAACATGATGCAGCAAACACCCGCGACCAAGTTGGACCACGCCCCCTCCGATCATCCGCCAGTGCGGTTCGGCAAGGTGGGCGTTCTGTTGGCCAACCTCGGCACGCCCGACAACTATGATTACTGGTCGATGCGCCGCTACCTGAACGAGTTTCTTTCGGACAAGCGCGTGATCGATTATTCGCCATGGATCTGGCAGCCGCTGTTGCAGCTTGTCATTCTGACCAAGCGGCCGTTCAGTTCCGGCGCGGCCTACAAATCCATCTGGAACCACGCGGCCGACGAAAGCCCGCTGGCCACCATCACCAAGGACCAGACGGCCAAGATGGCTGCCGCCATGCAAGAACGCTATGGCGACAAGGTGGTCGTTGACTATTGCATGCGCTACGGCAACCCCTCAACCAAGTCCAAGGTGGACGCACTGCTGGCGCAAGGGTGCCAGAAGATTCTGTTTTTCCCGCTTTACCCGCATTATGCGGGGGCCACGTCGGCCACCGCCTGCGATCAGTTCTTTCGGTCGCTGATGGATGTGAAATGGCAGCCGTCCGTACGCACGGTGGAGGCGTATTACGAACACCCGCTTTATATCGAGGCGCTGGCCCAATCGGTCGAACGGGCCTATGCGGCCATCGAAGAGCGCCCCGATATCTTGATCTGTTCCTACCACGGCGTGCCGAAACGCTACCTGATGGAGGGCGACCCCTATCATTGCCAGTGTCAGAAAACGACGCGTCTGCTGAAGGAGCGGTTGGGTTGGGATGACGCGGACATCATGACCACGTTCCAATCACGTTTCGGCCCCGAAGAATGGCTGACCCCCTACACCGTGGAGGAGGTCGCGCGTCAGGCCGAAGCAGGCAAGAAGAAGATCGCCGTGATCGCCCCCGCGTTTTCCGCCGACTGCATCGAAACGCTGGAAGAGATCAACGAGGAAATCCACGAGAGCTTCGAGGAGGCGGGCGGTGAACAGTTCACGTATATTCCCTGCCTCAACGACGATGACGCGCATATCCGGGCGTTGGCGACGGTCGTGGAAGAAAACCTGAAAGGCTGGATCGACTAGCAGTCGGTCCATACTGGCATCATCAAGGCCGCCTGATCAGGCGACGACTGGACGGCCGCTGAAAATCTGTTCGCCGACGCGCACGACAACGCGCCCGTTCGCCAAGGTCTTAACGAGAATGCCCTGAATGGACACACAACTTCCGACGGTGATCGTGGTCAGCACAGTTCTATCCCCCAATAGCGACTGATCCATCCACGATGGGGCAAAGTTTGCGCAAGTTCACGTTAAATTTTGCCATTTCGACAAAAAAGTTTCTGGGACGTCGGGGGGAGCGACACGATCACAGCCTAGAGCCAATCCCTGATGATCGGGATCAAGGGCAAATCGGCGGCGGGCATCGGGTAATCGCGCAGTTTTTCGGGCCGCGCCCATGCCAGCGCCTGACCCTCGCGGCCAGTCACGATCCCTTCCCATTTGCGGCAGGCAAACAGCGGCATTAACAAGTGAAAATCGTCGTAGCTGTGGCTGGCGAAGGTCAGCGGCGCAAGACAGCTTTTCCAAGTCTCGATGCCCAATTCCTCGTGCAATTCCCGAATCAACGCCATTTCGGGGGTTTCACCGGGTTCGACCTTGCCGCCCGGAAACTCCCACAGGCCCGCCATAGACTTGCCTGCGGGCCGCTGCGCCAGCAAGACGCGGCCCTCCTTGTCGATGAGGGCCACGGCCGCAACCAGAACGACTTTCATCGACGCTCTGCCAGATCGGACCTCAAGACCGATAGTCCGCGTTGATCTCGATATAGCCATGGGTCAGGTCACAGGTCCAAACCGTCGCGGCACCGGTGCCGAGGCCAAGATCCACCGCAATCACCAACTCCTGCTGCTTCATGTAGGCCGCCCCCTCAGCCTCGGTATAGCTGGGCGAAACCCAGCCATCCGTGGCAACCAGAATATCGCCAAACCGGATGCTCAGCCTGTCGCGGTCGGCATCAGCGCCCGACTTGCCGACCGCCATCACGACGCGACCCCAGTTCGGGTCTTCGCCGGCCACGGCAGTTTTCACGAGGGGTGAGTCGGCGATCGCGCGAGCCACCTTTTCGGCGTCGCGGTCAGACGCGGCACCAGTCACCCGCACCTCGACCAGCTTGGTGGCGCCTTCGCCGTCGCGCACTAATTGCAGGGCAAGATCCTTCAACACTTCTTCCAACGCGGCGGCAAAGGCGCGGCCATCAGCGCTGCTTGCATCGGCTACCGCAGGGTTGCCCGCACGCCCGGTCGCCACCAGCATCAGGCTGTCCGAGGTGGAGGTATCGCTGTCTACCGTCACTGCATTGAAGGTGCGCGTCGTCTGATCCACCAACATGGCCTGCAGCACATCGCGCGAAACTGCGGCATCGGTGAACACATAGGATAGCATCGTCGCCATATCCGGTGCGATCATGCCCGACCCCTTGGCGAACCCGGCAATCTTGACCGTCACACCCCCCAGAACGACATCGGCAACCGCGCCTTTGGGAAACGTATCGGTCGTCATGATGGCCCGCGCCGCCGCCGCCACACCGTCGGGCGACAAGCCAGCGACCAACCCCGCAAGCGCGTTGGTGATCCGCTCTGGTGGGAACGGCTCTCCGATGACGCCGGTTGAGGCCGAAAAGACATGGCCCACCGGAACGCCAAGGGTCCGCGCCGTTTCACCCGTCACCATCTCCACCGTGTGAACACCGGCCTTACCGGTGAAGGCGTTGGAATTGCCGGAATTGACGATGATCGCAAAGCCACCCGCCGCCCCATCCTGCAGGGCAGCAAGTTTTGCCTGACAATCCAGAACGGGGGCCGACCGGGTCGATGACCGCGTGAACACGCCCGCAACGGATGCGCCTTCGCAAATCTCGGCCAACATCACATCCGTGCGGTTCTTGTAGCGCACGCCTGCCTCGGCGGTTGCAAAGCGCACCCCGTCGATGACGGGCAGGTCGGGAAAGCGGGCCGGCGCCAAGGGCGACACCGGTGGCGCGGTTTTCTTTGGCTTGGCGTTATCGGGCGTGTTCATTTGCGTTCAATCACCCAAAAGGTCGCCGTTGCGGATGGCGCTTGGGTCGATGTCCAGTTCGGGGCGCTCAATATCAGCGGCCGCGCTCAGCAGTTCCATCTGCGCATCGACACGGGCTCGGCGAATACCGTCCACCAACTCGGCACGCACCTCGTCTAGTGCTGGCGGCTGTTGCTCACGCGTGTCGTTCAGCAGGACGATGTGCCATCCAAACTGGGTCTGCACGGGCTCGGAAACGCCCCCAACCTCCAGACCAAAGACAGCCTGTTCAAATTCGGGAACCATCATGCCCGCGCTGAACCAGCCAAGCTGCCCGCCATTTGGGCCCGACGGTCCGGTCGAGTGCTCTTGCGCCAATTCGGCGAAATCTGCGCCTTCAGCCAAGGCCGTGATCATCGCCTGCGCATCTTCTTCGGTTTCCAGAAGGATGTGGCTGGCGTTGAATTCGGTCACCGGCTCGGCAGAGCCGAACTGCGCGTCATATTCCGCCTGCAATTCGGTCTCGCTGACCTCCGCCATGGCGACATCATCCATCAGCATCGCAGCAAGATACGCTCGGCGTTCGTTATCAAGGCCCAACTGCATCCGGGTGCTCAGGTTCTGACCGGCGGCATCCGCCAGCACTTGCTGCTGCACCAGTTGTTCCAGCATTCCCTCGAACAGGACCTGATCGGGAAGCTGCCGATACTCGGCGGGCAGCATCTGTTCCATGGCAATCAAATGGCCAAGCGTGATGGCGTTTCCGTTGACCGTGGCCAAGACGGTCTCGGCGTTGGGTTCGTCCTGCGCAAAGGCAGGGGCGGTCAAAATCGCGCAAAGCGCGGCACCAGCCAATAGTCTTTTCATGGGAACAGTCCTTTTTACATTCCAGCGGCGCACACCTTGCGGGCCCGCCTGCGTTGACACATTTCCGGCGGGCCCTTATGTCCCTGACGGGCTTCGTATCGGGGCCGAGCCGATCTTGTCGTCGTTCTAGACCGCCGCGATGGGCCGAACAACCCGGATGCACCACACGAATGATTGAGCATAGTGGGCTGCGCGTTCTTTCGCCGCCTCCGCACACAAAGGTTTAAGACGCATGTTGGGCTTGGGTTCTATCGCGAAAAAGGTCTTCGGATCGTCCAATGACCGATTGGTCAAAACCGTTCGCCCGCTGGTTGACCGCATCAACGCGCTGGAACCCGATTTTCAAGCGCTGTCGGACACTGAGATTGTGGCAAAAACCGCCGAATTCCGCGACCGCGCGCTGGCGGGCGAAGAACTTGACGATCTGCTGCCCGAAGCTTTCGCCAATTGCCGCGAGGCCGCAAAGCGCGCGCTGGGGCTGCGCGCCTTTGATGTGCAGCTGATTGGTGGCATCTTCCTGCACAAGGGTAATATCGCCGAAATGAAGACCGGTGAGGGCAAGACCCTGGTCGCGACCTTCCCCGCATATCTGAATGCGCTGACCGGCAAGGGCGTGCACGTTGTTACCGTGAACGATTATCTCGCCAAGCGTGACGCCGAATGGATGAGCAAGGTTTATGCGGCCCTTGGCATGAGCACAGGCGTCGTCTACCCGCGCCAGCCCGACGCCGAAAAGCGCGACGCATATTCCGCCGACATCACCTATGCCACCAACAACGAGCTTGGGTTCGACTACTTGCGCGACAACATGCGCGCATCGCTCAAGGATATGGCCCAACGCGGCCATAACTTCGCAATCGTGGATGAAGTCGACAGCATCTTGATCGACGAGGCGCGCACGCCGCTGATCATTTCCGGCCCATCCGAGGACCGCAGCGACCTTTACGTGACCATCAACACCATCATCCCCGAGGTCACCGAGGATCATTATACCCTTGATGAAAAGACCCGCGGCGTATCGTTCACGGACGAAGGCAACGATTTTCTTGAAGATCGTCTGCACGAGGCAGGCATCCTGCCCGAGGGGCAAAGCCTGTATGACCCCGAAAGCACCACGATCGTCCACCACCTGACCAACGCCCTGCGTGCACACAAGGTGTTCCACAAGGACAAGGAATATATCGTCCGCAACAACGAGGTTGTGCTGGTTGACGAATTCACCGGTCGCATGATGGCCGGTCGCCGTCTGTCCGACGGTCTGCATCAGGCAATCGAGGCCAAGGAAGGCTGCAAGATCCAGCCCGAGAATGTCACCCTCGCTTCGGTCACGTTCCAGAACTATTTCCGCCTATACGACAAGCTGGGCGGCATGACCGGCACCGCCGCCACCGAAGCCGAGGAATTCGCCGAGATTTACGGTCTTGGCGTGGTGGAAATTCCGACCAACCGCCCAATTGCGCGTATCGATGACGACGACGCCGTCTATCGCACCGGCCGCGAAAAATTCGAGGCCATCGTACAAACGATCCGCGAGGCGCATGAAAAGGGTCAACCGGTTCTTGTTGGCACGACATCCATCGAGAAATCAGAGTTCTTGGGTCAATTGCTGACCAAGGCTGAACTGCCGCACAACATCTTGAACGCGCGTCAGCACGAGCAAGAAGCGCAGATCGTCGCCGATGCAGGCAAGCTGGGCGCCGTCACGATCGCTACCAACATGGCCGGGCGCGGCACCGACATCAAATTGGGCGGCAACGTCGAATTCAAGATCATGGAGGCCATCGCCGCCAACCCTGACGGCGATCACGCCGCCATGCGTGCCCAGATCGAAGAATCGCACAAGGCCGATGAACAGGCCGTGAAAGACGCCGGCGGCCTTTACGTGCTGGCAACCGAACGCCACGAATCCCGCCGCATCGACAACCAGTTGCGCGGCCGTTCCGGGCGTCAGGGCGACCCGGGGAAATCCAGTTTCTTCCTGTCTCTGGAAGATGACCTGATGCGGATTTTCGGATCCGAGCGGCTGGACAAGATGCTGTCGACGCTTGGCATGAAGGAAGGCGAGGCCATCGTTCACCCTTGGGTCAACAAGTCGCTGGAAAAGGCACAGGCCAAGGTCGAAGGCCGCAACTTTGACATTCGCAAACAGCTGCTCAAATTCGACGACGTGATGAACGA
>JAFMHK010000063.1 GCA_017854585.1 Paracoccaceae bacterium | reverse complement strand
AGGATGTTGATGGCCTGCGTCATCTCGGCCAGCGAATAGCCGCCAGAGTCAAAGGGATTGCGAACGAGGGTCATGGGGTGCTCCGGAGGAAATGGGGGATCAGGCGCCGTCGCGGGCGATGATGCCCACGGCGGCAAGTTGGCCGATCTTGGTGATGATCTTCGCGCTGTCATCGACGGTCGCGTCGTAGGCGAGGCCCGCACGCGACACGATCGAGGGGCCGCGAGTCACAACGATGCCGGTGGCATCGGCAAGCGTGGCGTCGACGGCATAGAGCAAGACGGCCGTGGCGGTTTGCGCACCGTCTGCGCCACCACTGGTCGCCAGCTTGTACTTGCCACTGGCGGTGATTTTGCCGAGCACCGAGCCAACCGGATACGGCATGCCGATCAATAGGGTGATGACTTCGCGGGTGTAGTTCGGGTTGACCTCATATTTGAGGACATCGCCCATGCTGGGCGGTTCCGTCAGGACGGGCATTGGTCAGTCTCCATGTGTTAGGGGTTTGGGCGCTGGCTCAGCGCTTTGCGTCGGTCGCGGCCTTCTTGGCGGCGGCGATGATCGGGCTGTCTTTTGTGGCCGCTGCGGCCGGGGCGGTTGCGATAATCGCAGCTGCATCACTGCGGGCGGCCAGGTCGGCGAGGACGCGGGCGCGCAGGGCTTCGGGTTTGAGGCCCTTTGTGACGGCATCAGCCGCATCGATGGTCACGCCTAGCCGGGCAGCCTGCGCGCAGACCTGCGCCACTTCTGCCGCTTCGGCGCGCACGGCGTCTGCGATCATGCTTGTGTCGGGCGTTGACATCGCGGCTGCAGCAGACGGAGACGACGTGTTCGGTGCGACCGGTGCTGCGGAAGAATTGGCATCGTCATTCGGTGACGGGTTTGGCATGTCGGTGGGCTCGGTGGTCATCTGTGGACCCTTTCTGCTGAGGGAGGTTGTGCCGCGGGGTGCGGCGGCGAAGGCGTGGAAAGCGGTGACGGGATCGGCCAGTTCGTCAGCCAGACCTGCCGCGATGGCATCGGCACCGCGGAATACGGCCGCTTCGGTAGCCAGCGCGGCTGCATGGGTCAGCCGACCCCCGCGCCCCGCAGCAACGGTTTCTGCGAAAAGGAAGCGGACCACCTCCAGCTCGCTCTGCATCTGGTTGTGCACGGCCTCGGGCAGCGGCTGATATAGGTTGGCGTCGATTTTGTGTGCGCCCGCATGGATCAGCGTGACGGCGATGCCCTTCTGGTCCAGCGCCCCACTCATGTCTGTGTGCAGCGCCACCACACCGATGCTGCCCACCGCTCCGGTACGGGGCAGGATGATCCGGTCGGCCTGGCTGGCAAGAACATACCCAGCGGATAGCGCGTGTTCCGCCACAAAGGCATGCACCGGCTTCTGCGCCCGGGCGGCGCGGATGCGATCCGCCAGATCGAAGGCCCCCGCGACCTCACCGCCGAAGCTGTCTATGTCCAAGGCAATGCCGCGCACGCCCGGATCCGATACGGCGGCCTGCAGCTGAGATGCGATGCCTTCATAGGACGTAAGGCCCGAGGATTGCCCGATCCACGCCCCGCGATGCACCAGCGTTCCCGCGATTTCGATCACGGCAATGCCGTCGATCACTGCGTAGGGCTGGTTGCCGTTGCGCTGATGGCGCTGGGCAAGATCATCACCGAACAGCGATGGCCGGGCAGTAAGGGGAGCGTGTTTGACCTGCTCAGAGGGCAGATCGACACCTTGAAAGGTGATTTCTTGCCCGGTGATGCGCGGCCCCAGCCCGGACAGGAAGGCCAGCGCCTTGGCCGGGTCGACCATCAAGGGCGTGTTGAAGGCCCGCTGGGCGATTTGTGCGTGGTGCATCATGCGCCCTCCTTAGGCTCGGGGTTCTCGTCGGCGGTGTCGTCGTCCTCGTCGTCCTTGGCGCTGTCTTGATCCGCGTCTTTCGCCGTGCCTTCACCCGGCCCCTGCGCCGGGGATCCCGGCCGCCGGAAGTCCAGGCCCAGCGCCGCCTCGCGTTTGCGTTCAGCGGCGATCTCCCGATCCACCTGCTCGGCGTCGTAGCCGCGCTCCGCCAGCGCTTGGGTGCGCGATTTCAGCCCGGCTTCGATCTGCAGGATCTCGGCCGAGGCGTCCTTCATCGGGTCGATCCAGTCCCACTTCGTCGGGGGCCAGGCGCAGGCCTGATATTGTCGCCGCTGGCTATCGTAGCCGGGCAGGTCCAGCGCACCGGACAACACGGCAGTGTCCATCCAGCGCACCCAGACGGCGCGGCAGAGCTGATAGACCAGCACGCCATGTTGCCAGGCCGAGATGCGGCGGCGGAACTCGATCAGCGAGATGCGCGTGTTCGAGAAGTTACCCTTCGCCGTGTCGCCGGTCAGATAGCCATAGGGCACGCCCAGCGCCGCCGCGATCTGCAGCAAGGTCCGGTACTGAAACAGCTCATAGGTGCCGCCGGAGTCTGGCGTCGCAGGCGTTGACACATCCTCGCCGGGGTCAAGCCGCACCACTTGGCCGGGTTCGACCTCCAGATCCTCCTCTGTCGGTTCCAGCGGGGTTTCTGGCGCGGGCGAGGTGATGAACATCGCGAACATCGCCGCGATCTTCTTCCGCTCCAACTCGGCATCATCATAGAGGTCCAGAGTGAACAGTTTCACGATGGCGGCGGCGAACCGCGACACGCCGCGCAGCTGGCCAGCCTCGACCGGGTCGAGGACGTGGATCACATCTGCCGCCGGGACGCGGACGGTTTCGCCGGATAGCCCCGGATCGGTCAGATCGCCCGGGTGGCGGCGCAGGAAGTGATAAGCGACGCGGCGACCGATGCCGTCAAACTCGATGCCCTGACGGATCAGACCGGCACCGTGCAGGGTGCGGTTCATATCCAAGGGCAGCATTTCTGCGGGCAGCATCTGCAGTTGCAGCGGCACCGTCAGACCGTCTTCCGCGCGACGTGGCCGGATACGGAGGAACACTTCGCCAGAAAGGAACACCTCGCGCGCGGCCCGGCGCTGCAGCCCGTAGAAATCGGTCAGACCTTCGGCATCGGCATCGTCGGTCCAGGCGAGCCACAGCACCTGTAACTCTTCTTTTTTGGCGGCATCCGCGATGGTCGAAGAGGGCTTGATGCCGTCGCCAACGACATTGCTGGCGAAGCTTTCCACCGCGTTTGCCGCATAGCCATTGTTGCGCACCAGCCAGCGTGCCCGGGCGGTGATCGTATCGCCCGAGGCCGCGATCAGCGTGTTCACATGAGCGCGGGATGCACGAAACCCGCGCAGGCGGCGATGGGCCTGCGCCGCGTCAAACCCGCCGATGATCGACCCCAGCCGCTGGCGGAACGCCTCGAATGCCATGGATTACAAACCCTTCGAGGCCACGGTGCCCCAGCGCCGACGGCGCGGCGCGCCGGAGGTGGCGGTGGCAATGCGGGTTTCCAGATCGCTGATGGCGTTCGCCAGTTCCGCGTCCGAACCATAATTGATGCTCTTGCCGTCGTAGCTGACCGATCGGACACCCGCGTAGCGAGCCTCCTGCAGCGCGGCCAATAGCGCGCGCATCCGTTCCAGATCCATCTCAGTCCCTCATGAAGTTCGGTGTGAAAGCCCGGCGTTTCCGCCGTGGCGTTGTCGGTGTTCCGGCCTTGGGCGCGGCGGGTGCTGTCGGTTCTGCAGGGGCCGCAATCTGCGCTGCCGGTCGCGTCTCAACCCCGGCCTGCGCCTCCAGCCGCCGCCATGTGGCCTCGTCCCAGCGATCTGCGCCCAAGATCCAGGCCGCCGCCCTTGCATAGACCCGGGTATCCAGCGCCTCGTTGCGTTCGCGCATCTTCTGCCATTCGGGGTGGGCATAGCCGCGCTTGTTGCGCACCGTGACCAGCTGTTCGGCCACCAGCTGCTTCAGCCATTCGGTGTCGATCCAGTCGGGCA
>JAFMHK010000040.1 GCA_017854585.1 Paracoccaceae bacterium | reverse complement strand
CGGCGCAGATATCTTCGCCGCACTTGCCGCTGAGTCGCTCGAAAACAACTGATCCACCAGTGCGACTTCGTGGGCTGCCCCGTCACGGGGGCCCACGCCAATACCAGCCAGCCCCTTCCGGATCAAACCGGGAGGGGCTTTGCGTTGGAAGGGTCGCCCCCGGACCTTGGCCCCGTCTGGGCCGCCTAGCGCTACTTTTGTTCCGTGAGGCCTGGCGTTGCCGCCATGATCCGGTCGGCTTTCTTGCGCACCAGCACGCTGCGCAGGTCGTGCATGGCCAGCAGCAGGCGGTCGGTGACCTCCTCCAGCGCGGTATCATCGGCGCGGCTTTGAACCCAGTGCGTGGTCAGGTTGAGATAGTCGATGGCGCGGTGGATATCATCGATGTCGCGATCCGCCAGCACTGCGCGGCGCTCATCCATCCATTGCGCGATAACCTCGGATTCCTCATCGCTCAGGACATGGTCGCCATGGGGCTTCACGTTGCCATTGCGGATGTTGATCACCGCGATCTCGGTCATCTCGATCCGGCGTTGGCGGTTTTGCGCATCGACACGAAAAACCGCCGCGCCGTTCTCGCGAATGCGGAAATAGAATTCTGGAAGCTCTGACATCGGGTGGCCCTTATTTGGACGCACCGTAGAAAGCGGCGGACGCCGTGTCAAAGGCCCAAGGCCCCCTGCGCGATGAAGCTATGTGCTCCGGGCCACGACGTAAAGCGTGGGGACAAAGCCCGTCTGGACCAAGCGTTCGACGGTTTCGAACCCTTCTGCGGCAAGGTGGCGTTCCAGTCCGGCGATAGTCAGATGCACAACATCGGGCGCTTTGCCGAATGCGCGCATCACCGCGACGAGCGGCCGGATAAGGGGTTTTTCCCCGATACAGGGGGTTTTTGAGATCAGAAGACCGCCGGGTTTCAGCAGGCTGTGGACCTGCGCCAATGCGCCGGGCACGTCGGGCACGAGATGCACGATGTTGTGGGCAAGGATCACGTCGAACGGCGCGCCGTCCGACAGGCTGGCGTCGCCCACACCGCCTTGGGTGATGGTGATGTTGTCGACTGCGGCAGCTTGCGCCTTTTCGCGCCCGATCTCGACCATCGCCGTCGAGATATCGGTGGCGGTGATGTGTGCCACGCTGGCGGCAAGTTCCAGAGCGGTCGACGATGTGCCCGCGCCGATTTCCAGAACACGATCCGTCGGGGTCAGGTAGCTGCGGGTTCGGGCAAGGGTTGCCTGATAAGCGTCGGGATTGCCGATCTTGCGGCGGGCATAGCCGGGCGCGATCTTGTCCCAGAATGCGGCGGGGTTTGACATGGGAGCTCTCCTTTTTTGCGTTGAATGGTGGTCTAGGCCGACCTGAAATTCAAATAAATTGCATAAATGTGGACTTGTGATATGCAAATTTGCATGGATTGGCGCGCGATCAATTTTGACTGGAACCAGATCCGGGCCTTTCTGGCGACGGTGGAGGAGGGGTCGCTTTCGGCGGCGGCGCGTGCGCTGGGGCAGGCGCAGCCAACCCTTGGCCGTCAGGTGGCCGCGTTGGAAGAGGCGCTGGGTCTGACCTTGTTCGACCGGGTGGGCAAGGCGTTGGTGGTGACACCTTCGGGGGTGGACCTGCTGGAACATGTGCGCGAGATGGGCGAGGCCGCGACCCGCATCTCTCTTTCGGCGGCGGGGCACAATCAGGCGATTGCCGGGCTTGTCCGGCTCTCGGCCATGGATTCGGTGGCGGCCTATCTGTTGCCCGCCATGATCGAAACGGTGCGTGCGCAAGCGCCCGCCGTCACAATCGAGGTCATCTCGTCCAACACGCTGAGCGACCTGCGCCGACGTGAGGCGGATATTGCCATCCGCCACGTGCGCCCGGATCAGCCCGATCTGGTGGCGCGCAAGATGGCCGAGACGACGGCGCATTGCTATGCGTCGCCTGCGTGGATCGCGCGGCACGGGCACCCCGCCACGCTGGCCGATCTGTCGCGCGCCGATTTCATCGGCGTCGATCAGCCGGACAGGATGATCGGTTATCTGCGCCCGCTTGGGTTGGACCTGACGGTCGCCAACTTTCCGATCCTCTCGGCGAACACCTGCACCGCGTGGGAAATGGTGCGCCGTGGTCTGGGTGTGGGGTTCATGATGAAAACGGTCGCTGACCGAACGGGTGGCGTTGTCTGCATCGATCCACCGGGGTTTCAGCCGATCCGGGCGCCCATATGGCTGGTCACGCACCGCGAACTGCACACCAGTCGCCGGATCAGATTGGTATTCGACCTGTTGGCCGAGGCTTTGGGCGGATAGCGGCGCCGCTGATCGGCCCCTGACGGCGCAGGACAATGGCGCGCGCGCGGGCGGCCCGGTTGCGGGCGACCGCGCCCTTGGCCGTGCGTGTGTGCGCCAGACCACCGCCGGGGCACAGCACCTGTGCGCGGCGTTGTATTTTCAAATTGCCGCGCGCTCCCTAGATACCGATCAACCGACACCATGCGCAGGAACCAGACCGATGACCTTTCGCCCCGTCAAATCCACACACCGCGCCAAACCCACGATGGAGGGGGCAGGGGTGCATCTGCACCGCGTCTTCGGGTTTGGCGACCCACGCGAAAGCGATCCCTTCCTGCTGTTGGACGATTTCCGAAATGACCGGGTGAAGGATTACATCAAGGGGTTCCCTTGGCACCCGCATCGCGGGATCGAGACCATCACCTATGTGCTTGAGGGAAAGGTGGAACACGGCGACTCGCTTGGAAACCGTGGTTTGCTGGGGCCAGGATCGGTGCAGTGGATGACCGCCGGTTCGGGGATCATGCATCAGGAAATGCCCAAGGGAAACGCCAAGGGCCAGATGCACGGGTTCCAACTTTGGGCGAACCTGCCATCGTCGTTGAAGATGACGGCCCCCCGGTATCAGGACATCAAGGGCAGCGAAATTCCCGTGATCACCGATGATGACGGCACGCGGGTCAAGATTGTGACCGGCAAGTTCTGGGGCAAGCGCGGCCCGGTGGATGGCGTGGCCGCCAACCCGATGTTCCTTGATGTGTCGGTGCCGCCCAATACCCGCAAGGTTTTGCCGGTCGATACCTATGCCAACACCTTTGCCTATGTGTTTGCGGGGCGCGGAACGTTCCGCGATGCATCGGCCCCGGTGGGCGTGCGGGTCGAGAAAGAGGTGGCTGGCAAAGAGTTGAACATTCGCGACATGACCGGCAACCGCACGCTTGTGCGTTTTGGCACGGGCGACGAAGTGACGGTGACGGCAGGGCCGGCGGGTGTGCGGTTTCTTCTTGTGTCGGGGCAGCCGATCAAGGAGCCGGTCGCATGGCACGGGCCGATCGTGATGAACACGCGCGCCGAACTGATGCGGGCGATCAAGGAACTGAACAACGGCACGTTCATCAAGGCGGCGCATTAGGCGCGGCATGGGGCGCACGATCTGCCGCCACACGTGTTGTCAGGAAACGGCGGGCGCAGGTGAAAACCGCGCCCGCCTTGATGTTTAGGCTCAGGTCAGCGCGGCGCAGAAGCGTTGTATCCGGGTGCAAGCTTCCTTCAGGTTCTCGTCCGAGGTTGCATAGCTGACCCGGAAATTCGGGCTGAGGCCGAACGCGCCGCCAAACACCACGGCCACGCCGGTTTCCTCCAGCAGGGCGGTGGCGAAATCTTCGTCTGTGGCGATCGCCTTGCCGGCCGGGCTTGTCTTGCCGATGCAGCCCGCGATGGAGGGGTAGACGTAAAACGCGCCTTCAGGCGTTGGGCAGGTGATGCCCTTGGCCTCGTTCAACATCGCCACCACCAGATCGCGGCGACGCTTGAACGTCTGGTTGTTGACGGGGATGTAGTCCTGCGTGCCGTTCAGCGCCTCGACCGCCGCCCATTGGCTGATCGTGCAGGGGTTGGACGTGCTTTGACTTTGCACCTTGCGCATCGCCTTGATGATCTGCTCGGGGCCTGCGGCATAACCGATGCGCCAGCCGGTCATGGCATAGGCCTTGGACACGCCATTACAGGTCAGCGTCCGGTCATAAAGCGCCGGTTCCACCTGTGCGGGGGTCGCAAATTCAAACCCGTCATAGACAAGGTGTTCATACATGTCGTCGGTCATGACCCAGACGTGGGGGTGGCGCATCAACACATCGGTCAGGCCCTTGAGTTCTGCCGCTGTATAGCCCGCGCCGGTCGGGTTGGACGGGCTGTTGAAGATGAACCACTTGGTTTTGGGCGTGATCGCCGCCTCCAGCTGTTCAGGGGTGAGTTTATAGGCGGTCTGGGCCTGCGCCTCGGCAATGACGGGGGTTCCGCCAGCCAGCAGCACCATATCGGGGTAGCTGACCCAATAGGGGGCGGGGATCACCACCTCGTCACCGGGGTTCAGCGTTGCCATCAGGGCGTTATACAGGATCTGCTTGCCGCCGGTGCCGACGCTGACTTGCGCGGGCGTGTAATCCAGCCCGTTGTCACGCTTGAACTTGGCGCAGATCGCCTGCTTCAGTTCGATGATGCCATCGGGGGCGGTATATTTCGTCTTGCCTGCGACGATTGCAGCGATACCTGCGTCCTTGATGTTCTGGGGCGTATCGAAATCGGGCTCGCCCGCGCCCAGGCCGATCACATCCTTGCCGGCGGCCTTCAACTCGGCCGCAAGGTTTGACACGGCGATGGTGGGTGAGGGCTTTACCCGGGCGAGGGTCTCGGACAGGAATGGCATTTGGCTTGCTCCGCAGGCAAAGGACCGCCCGCGTCGGGTGGTCTGGTTTACATCAACTTGGCGCCATGATTAGGGTCGTGGGACATGGCAATCAAGCCACCTCGGGCCTGATGGCGGCCGGAAAACCGATTATGACGGAGGGATAGAATGACCGACGACACAATCCTTGGGGCAGGTTGGTACGACGCCGACACTGCAACATTCGGGGATCGCATGGCCGGCGCCCGTGAAGCAATCGATATGACCCAGGAGGATCTGGCGAAGCGATTGGGCGTGAAAACAAAGACCATCCGGGCGTGGGAAAACGACCAGTCCGAACCGCGTGCGAACCGCTTGCAGATGCTGGCCGGGATGCTGGGCGTGTCCATCATGTGGCTGCTCAACGGGCAGGGCGACGGCTTGGATGGGCCCGAGGCGCCAACGCCGATCGCCGATGACGCGGCCGCGATCTTGCTGGAAATACGCAGTATCAGAGCGGAGCAGAGCAAGTTGGCCGAGCGCACGGGCCGGTTGGAAAAGCGCCTGCGCCTTGCGCTGGCGGAGGCGGCATTGTGATGGACGCCGGGAACGAGCCGCGCGCGGTGCGCATCAAACGTCTGCGGATGCGAGCGTGGCACCGTGGGATCAAGGAAATGGACCTGATCCTTGGCGGCTGGGCCGATCGGCATCTGGCCACGGCGGATGACGCCACGCTTGATATGTTTGAAACCGTGATGGCCGAGGCCGATCAGGACCTTTACCAATGGGTGTCGGGCCAAGCCCCGGCCCCGGTGGAAGTTGCACCGTTTCTGGCGCTGGTGGCATCGGAATTCAAACCCCGCTGAGCGCACCGGTGGTTTCTGCAATCCGCTTAACCGATTGTTGGTTCTTTTCCCCCAAGAATCGTCAAAAGCAGACATGCGGAGAACAGTATGAGTATGAACGCCCCCCTCGCGGATGTGGCCCGACATGGTTTCTTGTCAGGCTATCTTGAATCCCTTGCCCTGGTGGAGCGTTTGCACCGCCTGCTGCTGGATGTGATCAAGGATGAGTTCGAACGGCTCAACATTCTGGATATCAACGCCGTGCAAGCCCTGTTGTTGTTCAACATTGGCGATAACGAGGTGACGGCGGGCGAATTGAAGTCGCGCGGATATTACCAAGGCTCCAACGTCAGCTATAATCTGAAGAAGCTGGTGGATATGGGGTACATGCATCACCAGCGTTGCGAGATCGATCGCCGTTCGGTGCGTGTGCGGCTGACCGAAAAGGGGCGGCAGGTCCGCGATACGGTGTCGGGCCTGTTCGAACGCCACGCCGAAGGGTTGCAGGGCAAAGGCGTGCTTGGGCCGGATGGGATTGACCAGATCAACCATTCGCTGAAGAGGATCGAACGCTACTGGACCGACCAGATCCGGTATATCTACTGAATCCGGTCGGATGAGGCCGGTCCCGGCTGCGGACCGCCGCCGGGTGCGCCTGCCAACGGGGCAAGGTCAGTTGGCAGGCGTGGCGATCGGTTCCAGCGCATAGCCAGCCTCAGCAAGGGCCGGGATGACCTGATTTTCCAGCGAGCGTTGTGTAATTGGCCCCCGGAAATGCAGCACCACGATACCATCGTCGTTGATGAAGAAGGTCTCTGGCATGGCGACAACGCCCCAGTCGCGTCCGTTGCGGGCCTCGGCGTCCTGACCGATACGGGCATAGGGGTTGCCCAATTCGTTCAGGAAACCCAAGGCGTCACGGGCCGGATCACGGTAATTTACGCCAAACAGCTGGTTTCCTGCCTGCGCCAGTGCGGTCAGTGTCGGATGTTCGGCGCGGCATGGCGGGCACCAACTGGCGAAATAGTTCACGATCACCAGACCGTTGCCTTCAAGATCCGCACGCGTCAGCAACGCGGTGCCATCCAGCGCGGTCAGATTCAGCGCCGGTGCCGGGCGCCCCTCCTGCACGGAGCGGATCGCGGTGGTATCGATACCTTGCTGCAACGCATCCTGATTATTCGCCAGCCGGTAGCCGAACACACCGAACAGCCCCACGATGATCGCCAAGGGCACAATCATCAGCCAATTGATTTTCATGGCCGTTTTTCCTCACGCCGCGCTTCGACCACCTCGAGCCGTCGCTTTACGCGGCGTGCCTTCCAGATCGAGGCGGCGACAATCGCGATGAGCAGGGCGATGGACCCGCCATAGGCCATCAGCACTTCGGTCGCATAGCGGCCAAGATCGGGCATCATGTCATCCGCTCCTGTGCGATCAACGCCTTGACGCGCCGCGCCCTGATCTCGGTTTGGGTGCGATAAAGCACCAGCGCCAGAAACAGGAACCCGAATCCGGCGATGCAGATCAGGAGCGGATACCAAAACACGTCTGCCACGTTTTCCTCGGCGTCCAGCGACAGCGATGCGCCCTGATGCAGGCCCTGATTCCAGAACAACAGCGCATAGCGCGAGATGATCGCGAACACCGACCCGACAAGGCACAGGACCGATGTCAGGTCCGCCGCGCTATCGGGATTATCCACCGCTTCCCACAAGGCGATGTAGCCAAGGTAGAAGAGGAAGAGAATCAGGAACGAGGTCAGGCGGGGGTCCCATTCCCACCACGATCCCCACATCGGCTGGCCCCAGACCGCGCCGGTGTAAAGGGCGATCAGGGTGAAGATCATGCCCACAGGTGCGGCGGCCTTGGCAGCCAAGGCGCTGACGTGATGACGCCGGATGACCCAGACAAGACTGGCCACCAGCATCATAAGCCATGCATTGATGGCCATGATGGCGGCAGGCACATGCAGGTAGATGATCTTGACGGTCGACCCCTGCCGGAAGTCATCGGGTGTAAAGAAGAAGCCCCAGACCAACCCGACGACAAGACACAGCCCCGCGATCGCCGACACCCACGGAAGCAGGGTGGTGGACGTGGACATGAACTTGCGCGGGTTCGCGTATTCCCAGAGCGATGACATGGACCGAACTTAGGAAGGGCTGGGGGCGCTCACAATACGTCATTGCATCGCGGGCCTAGCGCAGATTGACGCGGAGGGCGGCAGCCGCGGCAAAGGGCAAGGTGGCCAATGTGGCCAGTGTGATGCCCGCCAGCATCGCCAGCGGCGTCATCGCGTCAACGCCTGCGGCCCCTCGCGCAACCGTCAGCGCCCCGAAGATCAGCGTGGGCACATAGAGCGGCAACACCAGCAAAGACAGGAGCAAACCGCCCCGCTTGATCCCCACGGTCAGCGCCGCGCCGAACGTCCCGATCGCTGAAAGCGCCGGCGTGCCAACAGCCAATGACCCCACCAGCCAGACAAATGCGGGCCCGGGAAGGTTGAGCAACAGCCCCAGAACCGGCGCCAGCGCCACCAATGGCAATCCGGTCGTGATCCAGTGGGCCAGCGCCTTGATCGCGGCCACGCCTTCCAGCGGCAGCGGCGAGGTGGCGAGCAGATCGAGCGAACCGTCCTCCCAATCGAGTTGAAAGATTCGGTCCAACGACAGAAGGCAGGCAAACAGCGCCCCAAGCCACAAGATGCCGGGCGCGATGACCCGCAGCACACCTGTTTCGGGGCCAACGCCAAATGGCACAAGTGACGCGAATATCAGGAAAAAGGCCAGTCCGAGGCCAAAGCCGCCACCGGCGCGGACGGCGAGGTTGAGATCACGGAGCAACAGGCCAATCATCTGAAAGCCTCGTCCCCGAACGGATCGTCCGCGCGAATGCGTTTGGCCACGAACGGTGTGATATCAAGGGTGCGGGCACCGGGCAGTCCCAGATCGATGTGGGTGGCGATGACGGCGCTGCCACCGCCTGCCAGATGCGCCTGAACGGCAGCTGCGAATCGCGCCACGTTGGCCGTGTCCAACGAGACGGTCGGTTCATCGAGGCACCAGACGGGGCGACGGGTCACCAGAAGGCGGGCCAGCGACAGGCGGCGTTTTTGCCCGGCGGAAAGCTCTCCGGCCTTGCGATCAAGAAAATCATTGAGGTCAAAGGCGTCGACGGCGTCGCTGATGTCATCGGCGCCAAACACCCTTGCCCAGAAAGAAAGGTTTTCGGCCACCGTGAGAGAGGCCTTGAGCCCGTCCGCATGCCCGGCATAGGCAATCGCCTCAGGGGCGGTGCGGATGTGCCCTTCCAATGGCGGCGTCAGCCCCGCAAGGGTGCGCAGCAAGGTCGTTTTGCCCGCGCCGTTCGGTCCACGCAGGATCAACGCGTCTCCGGCGGCGACGGAAAACACGACACCTGACAGGATTTGCGCGGCCCCACGGGCACAGGCCAGATTTTCGACCACAAGTTGCATCTGTCTAGCGCTAGCTGAAACCGGTCCAGAGGGGAAGCAGGGACGGTCCTGTAACAAAACACGAGGCGTAGAATTCTGGTTTCGTGTTTCCGGGGTGACCATCTTTCTGCTCGCGCCCGGTTGTATGCCGTTGTATACTAATATTGTCGCAGGAGAGCGATCTGGTCTTGAACGACTCGCATGCCGGTGGCATGGCGGTTGCCAAGATCAACCCATTCGACCGGATTTTACGGAGGCCCCCATGCCCATCACCGTTGGCCATGACAGTTCCAAGACGCGCAAGACGCTGACAGTCGGCGCAAAGTCTTATGCCATTTATTCCATCCCTGCGGCCGAAGCGGCCGGGCTGGGCGATTTCTCGAAACTGCCTGCCGCCTTGAAGGTGGTGCTGGAGAACATGTTGCGGTTCGAAGACGGCAAGACCGTCACCGTGGATGACATCAAGGCATTTTCCGAATGGGCGACAAACGGTGGGCAGAACCCCCGCGAAATCGCCTATCGCCCGGCGCGCGTGCTGTTGCAGGACTTCACCGGCGTGCCCGCCGTCGTCGATCTGGCCGCGATGCGCGACGCGCTGGTTAGCCTTGGCGGCAATGCCGAGCAGATCAACCCGTTGAACCCGGTCGATCTGGTGATCGATCATTCGGTGATGATTGACGAGTTCGGCAACCCGCGCGCGTTCCAGATGAACGTGGACCGCGAATACGAGCGCAACATGGAGCGCTATACCTTTCTGAAATGGGGCCAGAACGCGTTCAACAATTTCCGGGTCGTGCCGCCGGGCACCGGTATCTGCCATCAGGTGAACCTTGAATACCTGTCGAAGACCGTGTGGTCCGACACCGATCAGAACGGCGAGCTTGTGGCCTATCCCGACACGCTGGTTGGCACCGACAGCCACACCACGATGGTCAACGGCGCGGCAGTTCTGGGCTGGGGCGTGGGCGGCATCGAGGCCGAGGCCGCGATGTTGGGCCAACCGGTTTCCATGTTGATCCCCGAGGTCGTCGGTTTCGAGTTGACCGGCGCGATGATGGAAGGGACCACCGGCACCGATCTGGTGCTGAAGGTGGTGGAATTGCTGCGCGCACGCGGCGTCGTGGGCAAGTTCGTCGAATTCTACGGGGCAGGGCTGGACCATCTGCCGCTGGCCGACCGCGCCACGATTGCCAACATGGCACCCGAATACGGTGCGACCTGCGGGTTCTTCCCGATCGACGGCGAAACCCTGCGCTATCTGCGCAACACCGGCCGCGAGGAAGACACCATCGCGTTGGTCGAAGCGTATGCCAAGGAAAACGGGTTCTGGCGCGGTGCGGATTACGCGCCAGTCTATACCGATACGTTGCATCTGGACATGGGCACCATCGTGCCTGCCATCTCGGGCCCGAAACGTCCGCAGGATTACGTGCAACTGACGAACGCAAAGGCCGATTTCGCCAAGCAGATGACCGAAACGTTCAAGCGTCCGATCGACAAGCAGGTGCCCGTCGCGGGAGAAGATTATACGATGACGTCGGGCAAGGTCGTGATCGCTTCGATCACGTCGTGCACCAACACGTCGAACCCTTACGTGATGATCGGTGCGGGCCTTGTCGCCAAGAAGGCGCATGAACTGGGTCTGACCCGCAAGCCGTGGGTCAAGACCTCGCTTGCGCCGGGAAGCCAAGTCGTGTCTGCCTATCTGGAAGCGGCAGGGTTGCAGGATGATCTGGACGCTATCGGCTTCAACCTTGTTGGATATGGTTGCACCACGTGCATCGGCAACTCGGGCCCATTGCAGCCCGAGATTTCCGCGGCGATTGCCGAGGGTGATCTGGTTGCAACCGCCGTTCTGTCGGGCAACCGGAACTTCGAGGGGCGGATTTCGCCCGATGTCCGCGCCAACTATCTGGCCAGCCCGCCGCTGGTGGTGGCCTACGCGCTGGCCGGGACGATGGATATCGACCTGACGACCGAGCCTCTGGGGCAAACACCGGAGGGCCGCGATGTCTATCTGAAGGACATCTGGCCGGCGAGCCGCGAGGTTGCCGAACTGGTCGAAGCGACCGTGACCCGCGCCGCGTTTCAGGAGAAGTATGCCGACGTCTTCAAGGGCGACGAGAAGTGGCAGGCCGTGAAGGTGACCGATAGCGAGACCTACGATTGGCCGCCGACGTCGACCTATGTGCAGAACCCGCCGTATTTCCGCGGCATGGGCATGGAACCCGGCATCATCACCGATATCGAGGGTGCCAAGATTCTGGCGATGCTGGGCGACATGATCACCACCGACCACATCAGCCCTGCAGGGTCGTTCAAGGAAACTACTCCGGCCGGCAAGTACCTGATCGAGCGGCAGGTTTCCCCACGCGAGTTCAACAGCTATGGCGCCCGGCGCGGTAACCACGAGGTCATGATGCGTGGCACATTCGCCAACATCCGCATCAAGAACGAGATGCTGGACGGGGTCGAGGGCGGTTATACCCTTGGGCCAGATGGGGAGCAGACCTCGATCTTTGACGCCGCGATGGCGTATCAGGCCGAAGGCACGCCGCTGATCATCTTTGGCGGTGAGCAATACGGTGCCGGATCCAGCCGTGACTGGGCCGCGAAGGGCACCAGCCTGCTGGGTGTGAAGGCCGTCGTCGCCGAAAGCTTTGAGCGTATCCACCGGTCGAACTTGGTGGGTATGGGCGTGATCCCGTTTGAGTTCACCGGCGGCGAGACCCGGAAAAGCCTGAAGCTGAAGGGCGATGAGACGGTCTCGATCGCCGGACTGGCGGGTGATCTGAAGCCGCAGGACATGGTGCCGTGCACCATCACCTATGGTGACGGATCGGTGAAGGAAATCATGCTGAAATGCCGGATCGATACAGCGATCGAGAAGGAATACGTGGAACATGGCGGCGTGCTGCAATACGTGCTGCGCGACCTTGCGAAAGCAGCATAAGGTCCAATCAACCTTGTGACGAAGCAGGCCCCCACGCGGGGCCTGTTTTCGTTTGAGCAGGACGCCGCGTCGTATGCCCACCCTTCAGGCACGGTTGCGCAGCGCCGCCGGATGCCGCTGGCGGCGGCCATATTCGGCGAACAAAGATGTTCAGGGCGTTTCTTGGAACGACACGTCCACAAGCCGGGCCCGGCCGGTCAGGTATTGGGCCAACTGGCGCGGTGTCTGATTGACCTCGGCCAGACCACGGCGGAGACCGCGCAGGCGTTTCCGCCACCCCTTGGGGCGGATGGCTTTGCCCAAGGGGGCAATGTCGGAATTGTAGCCATAGGCCCGCTGTGTGGCCATGGCGGGAACCACGATGGCAGGGGCAAGGGCCCGCCGGATCGGGGACACGGTATCGTTGAACAGGAAGTGATCGATCGGAACGCGATAGCGTCCCTTGTGGCTAAGGGCGATTTCAGCGCCGCGGCGGGTCAAGATATAGGCGCCACCACCGACATGGCGCGACCGCATCGGGTGCAGCGCACGGCCCGCCGGGGTCTGACCCACCTTGGGCGCCACCAAGATACGCGACGCGGTCTCGTTGAATTTTTCGAGCTTGATGGCGTTTGGGCCTTCCGGGATCCACGCGGTGCTGGCGAGGGTCTCGGCGATATCGGCGGCGAGAAAGACGTCATCCTCCAGAAAGAGGGCGTGGGTTGCATGGGTGCAAAGGAACGCCTCCCATGCGAGGGTGTGGCTGACGGTGCAGGCACGGTCGCCCAGCCCCAGTTGGCCCAACGGGCCGAATTCGCGCACGGTTGCAGCGATCGTCGCCACGGGGACGGATTGCGCATCGCAGGCCGGTTGACGGATGAAGCCCACGCCGCGATCCGCCAGATGGGCCGCAATCCGGTCCAGCCGGTCGCTGCGACGGGTCAGGTTGATCACATAGACGGGGATCGCTTGGGTCATGATGGGGCTTTGTCATGGGCGGGGGGGCGCGTGCAAGGGGCGGCGCTTGTTTTCGTGGCCCGGCAAGCGTAGAGGGACGGAGTTTCAACAGGCGGGAGCGGGACGTCGCATGTGGCCCTGTTATGTCATCAACCTTGCCGAAAATATACGGCGAATGGAAAACAGTGCCCGCCAACTGGATGCGGCGGGTCTGGCGTGGCATCGGATTGCCGGTGTGAAGGGCAGCGATCTGACCGAGGCGGAGGTTGCCGCAGTCTATGACGCACGGCGCAATGCCGTTGACGCCAAGTATCCGTTGGTGCGGCCCGAGATCGGTTGCTACCTCAGCCATATCGCCGCTTGGCGCGCGATTGCCGAGGGCGAGGCCGAGGGCGGTTTCATCTTCGAGGATGATTTCGCCGCCGACGACACGCTGGCTCCAAAGCTGCGGCTCTTGAGCGAAGAGCAGGACATGTGGGACATGGTGAAGTTGTTTTCGTACGATGACGCGCCCCGGCTGGTGGCCGAGGAGCCTTTGGGCGACTGGCGGATCGGGCTGCCATACAGGGTGCCGACCTGCCTGATCGGGTATGGCCTGACCCGCGATGGCGCGGCGCGGCTGGTGGCGCGGGCCGTTCCGTTCTTTCGCCCTGTCGACGAGGACCAGAAGTTCATCTGGGAGACCGGGTTGACCGTTGCGTTGGTCATGCCGCCGCCGATCATCGTGGGCGATCAGCAGGCCGCGACCGGCACCATCGGCGACGTGCGCCGCGCGGCCCGGTCCGGCCGGTCGGCCATAGGGCATGCCCTGCACAACCTGTGGTATCGGGCGCGGTATGCCTGGCAATTGCGGCGACACTGGAAAGGGGCAGGGCAATGAGTGCACGGAAAATCCTTCACATGCATTTTGGCAAGGACGGTGGGGCAGAGCGGTTTTTCGTGAACTTGGTTCAGGGTTTTGCCGAGCGCGGATTGGAGCAGCGGTTTGTCACCCGGCCCGATCGCAGCTGGAAGTCCGAAATCGCGCATCTGGGCCCGATCATCGAGAACAATTATCGCCGCCTGTCGTTGTCCACGCCGCTGATGACTTGGCGGGTGAACCGCATGATCCGGGCGTGGCAGCCCGATGTGATCATGGCGTGGATGTCCCGCTCATCGCGATTGATCCCGAATTACCCCGGGGCGGTCAAGCTGACGCGGTTGGGGGATTACCCCCGTCATTTGCGGCATTTCAGGCACAATGACCTGATCGTGGGCAATACGCCGGGCATCGTCGACACCTGCATCGAAAAGGGTTGGACCAAGCCGGCGATTGTTGTTTCGAATTTCGCGCGCGAGGTTGATCCGGTGGCCGTTGACCGGGCCAGCCTTGGGACACCGGAAGATGCGTTCGTGATTTCCGGATCGGGGCGCTTTGTCGGGCGCAAAGGCTTCGACGTCTTGGTCCGGGCGGCGGCAAAGGTGCCGGGCGCATGGCTTTGGCTTGCGGGCACGGGGGACCGCGAGGCGGAACTGCGCGCACTGGTCGCCGAGTTGGGGCTGGCCGCGCGCACCCGGTTTCTGGGCTGGGTGGACGAGCCGATGCATTTTGTGGCAGCGTCCGATGTGTTCGTAATGCCGTCGCGCCACGAACCGTTGGGCAACGTCATTCTTGAAAGCTGGAAGGCGGGTGTGCCGACGATCTCGACCCGGTCCGAAGGGCCAAGCTGGTTCGCGACCGACGAGGTGGACGCCTTGCTGGTTGAGATTGACGATGTTGCGGGATTGGCCGACGCCATAAGCCGCGTTCGCAACGATCATGATCTGGCCGCCCGGCTGATTGCGGGCGGGACGGCGACCTTGGAGGCGAAGTTCACCAAGGACCGTGTCCTTGACCAATACATGGATATTTTCGACGGCAAGTTCTGAGAGAAGAATGCACGCGCTGATCATCAATATGGCGTCCGCGACGGACCGGATGGCGTTCATGACTGCCCAGATGGCCCATTTCGGGTTTGTGTGGGAGCGGATCGAGGCAATTACGCCCGAGACGCTTGCGCCGGGCCAGGCTAATCCCGTCTGGCACCGCTGGGAGCGTCCCTTGCGGGTGACGGAAATGGCGCTGTGTGCATCGCACATGGCGGCTTGGACGCAGGTTGTGGCCTTGAACGCGCCGTGTCTGGTGTTGGAGGATGATGCGGTTCTGGCCGCCGGGTTGCCAGCATTTCTTGCGCAAGTGCAGACCCTTGCAGGAATCGATCACATCAGCCTTGAAACCCGTGGGCGGCGGAAATCCATGGGGCCGTTGCGCAATGACCTGCCGATGCGGCGGTTGTGGCAGGACCGGACCGGGTCAGCGGCCTATGTGGCTTGGCCAAGTGGCGCGGCCAAGATGCTGGCGCAGGCCCGCACGGCGGGCGCGCCTTCAGATGCCTTGATCAGTGCGACACCGCGGCTACTCAGTTGGCAGGCCGATCCGGCGCTGGCGGTCCAGCTTGATATCGCCGATCACTATGGCGTGCCGCGCGCCTTGGCCACCACCTCGTTGATCGACGCGGTGCGCAAGCCGGTGGCGTCCGCCGGGTACGGCGCGGCCGAAAGACGGGCGTTTCGACGGCGGCGGATCTTGTCGCAGTTGCGGATTGGCATGCGGATGTTGCGGGGGCGCAGGGCCGAGGTGCAGGCAGCACGCGATTGGCCGAAGATCAGCCTTTGAACGCGGCGCTCAGCGCGGCGGGATCGTAACGCGTGGTGACCCACGTTTCGAAATCATCCCCTGTCCGCGCGTGGTCGGCGGCATAGGCATCCAGCAGGCTGTGAATGATCCCCGCCTTGCCAAGACGATTGTGGGCAAAGCGCAGCGCCAGTTGCTTGCGCGCCTCGGGCAGGGGAACGCCCTTTATCACATGAAGGTAGAGCGTTGCGGCGAAACCCGTGCGGTCCGCCCCGGACTTGCAGTGGATCAGAAGCGGCTTGGGCAGGGTGCGCAGCAGATCGAGCAGTTCCAGCAACGTTCCGGGCGACGGCAGGATCGCGGTGCGCAACCGGATGAAATGCAGGGGAAGGTTCAGGCGTCGCGCCGCATCACGTTCGATGATGTTGGGTGTATTGTCATCACCGCTGCGCAGTGACAGGACAGCCTGCACACCATGCGCCTTTGCCCGTTTCAAACCCTTCAGGCCGGGATGATTGGAGCGAAAAAGCCCATCATCGACCTTGTGGAAGTTTGACCACAGCAGTCGCAGATACGCGTGGTCACGCAACCAGTAGCCACGCAGTATGCGCCGGTAACCGATATTTTCCAGTTGGGTTCTGGTCGGATGTGCCATGCTGTCTGGCTATTTCCAGTATAGGTTGATGTAGGGGTGGTCGCGCCCCGCAAACTCCGCTTGCAGTGCCTTTGCATGCGGCAGGATCGACAGATCGAAGCGTTCATGGGTTTCCACGAACATGGCATCGAACCGATCCATCGCCCGTGCGCGCACGGCATCCAGCATCGCCCATTCCGCCCCCTCGATATCGACCTTTATGAGTGCCGCAGGTTTCGGCAACGTCGTCAAGAATTTGGCAAAGTCGATCAAGGTCACCTCTCCGGCGGCATCAAATCCGTCGGTGCGCGAGCCTGTCAGGATCGAATTCGCCTTGGACGCGCTCCGCCGACGTTCTTCGTCTTTCCAAGAAGGTGGTCGAAAAAGCGTTACAATACCATCTTCCGCTCCGACCGCGGCTTGGTGCAACATTACATTGGGGAAATTCTGGGTGTTCAGAGTCAGATGTTCAAATGTCTCGGGGTCAGGTTCAAATGCATGCACCATTGCCCCGGTGGCGGCCATTCGCGTGGTGATTTCTCCGACGTTCGCACCAAGGTCGATGGCGATGTCATCCGGCCCGAGCCGGGACAAGAGTTGATCAAATATATGAAAACTGCGATCGGCAAGGCGGCGTTTGAGCTTGCGGTAGCATATCCAACCGGGAGTTCCGGGCAGACATTGGCCGATGGCAAGAATGCGTTCAACGGCGCCCTGCGGCGTCAGATCGGCCATGCGCGGCAACGGTTCGGTCAAGGGTCACGTTCCTGTGCAAGAGCGATTATCGAGCGCTTAACATGCATTGCCAGCGGCGGACAAGCCGCACGCCCTTGCCCCGCTTGGCCCGCCAAGGGTATAGGATCGCGTC
>JAFMHK010000039.1 GCA_017854585.1 Paracoccaceae bacterium | reverse complement strand
AATGTCGACATCTGTTCCATCGCTTGATGGATGTCCGAATGAACCCCTGCTGCGATGCTGCCAAGGATTGCAGCGCCCAGAAGGACAGGTTCCTCGGCAGAAGTTGCCGCGATTTCCACACCCGTGGCGTCCGCCAGAAGTTGCCGGATTATGTCGCTGCGACCCGCGCCGCCGCTGATCACTATGCGGTCGATCGGAGCCCCGGCCGCAGCCTGCGCCTCGACGATCTGGCGCAATCCATAGCCAATCCCGCAAAGACCCGCGACATAAAGTGCGACCAGACTGTCGAGATCGCGTTCCATGCCCAGCCCTGCGATGACAGCGCGGGTATGTGGATCGGCATGCGGTGCGCGGTTGCCAAGGAACTCTGGGACAACGTGAACGTCTCCTGCCAGAATTCCCGCATCGGAACTGTCGCCCAGACGCATCTCAGCGCGCGCAGCAAGCCAGGTCGGCAATGACTGTTCGTCGCGGGCGGCCTCTGCGTGGGCTTCGGACGCATGGGGATGGAATTCGAGAAGGTGGTCGATGGCTGCGCCTGCAGCTGACTGGCCCCCTTCATTCAGCCAAAGGCCCGGCACCATCGCAGAATAATAGGGCCCCCAGACACCCGGAACAAAGACCGGATCTTTGGTGGACGTCATGGTGCAGGACGACGTCCCAAATACGTAAGCCAGATTTGCCTGTGCCCCGCCGCCGCCCTTGGCCCCGACCGAGCCTATTCCGCCCGCATGCGCATCGATCAGCCCCGCAGCCACCGGTGTTCCGGGAAGCAGGCCAAGCTCCTCCGCAGCCTGCGGTGTCAGACCCGCGCCAAGGGCGGATCCCGGCGCAACGATATGCGTTCCGATGCGTTTGAAACCCTCTTTGGCCAGCTCCCCGAGCCCCACAGTTTCAAAGTAGCTGGCGTCCCAACTGTCTTCTTGGGCGATATAGGTCCACTTACACGTCACCGTGCAAACCGACCGGGCAAGATCTCCGGATGCGCGCCAAGTCAGGAAGTCGGTAAGGTCCATGAATTGCCATGCCTTGGCAAAGACATCTGGCCGGTTCTCCTTGAGCCAGAGCAGCTTGGGTGTCTCCATTTCGAGGGAAATACGGCCACCCACGTAGTCGAGAACCCGGTGACCGCTTGCATTGATCCGCTCGGCCTGGTCCAACGCGCGGTGGTCCATCCAGACCATGATGTTGCGCTCTGGATGGCGCGGGTCGCCAACCGGCAAGGGTGCACCGTTTTCGCCAAGAACAACGAGAGAACAGGTGGCGTCAAAGCCGATACCCTTGACGTCTTCGGGCCGCGCACCTGATGCCGCCAAAGCACCGCGGGCGGATTTGACGACAGCCTGCCAGATATCTTCACTGGACTGTTCGACGATGGTGCCACCTTCGCGGTGTATTCTGGTGGGGTACTTGTCGGTGCCGAGCATCCGGCCATCGATTGAGAACACTCCGGCGCGGGCGCTGCCTGTTCCAACATCGATGCCGAGGACATAGCTTTTTGTCGCTTCGGATGCGATCATGATGAATATCCCTTCCCGCCGGTCAAAGATCGACGCTGTTTGGCAGGATCACCATGTCCCGGATCACCACACCTCTCGGTCGTGTGAGCATGAAAAGAACAGCTTCCGCGACCTCCCGGGGCTGCATAAGCGATCCGCTTGCAAGCGCCTCTTCCATCTTTTCTTTGGGCCAATCGTCCAGCAATGCTGTGACGACTGGCCCGGGGAGGACGGCACCCATGCGGATGCCGTATTCCGAAACCTGGCGGCGTGCGGTGTGAAGAAACGCCTGAACCGCAAACTTGGACGCCGTGTAGATCGGTTCCCAAACGACCGGAACGACGCCGGCAACCGAACTCGTGAAGATGATGTCGCCGGTCCTGCGCTCAATCATACGCGGCAACACGGCCTGAACGCTCCGGAATGCCGCGTTGATGTTGAGGTTCAGCATCCGGTCCCATTCATCCGGGTTACCTTCGGCCACGGCGCCGCCGACATATGCGCCTGCATTTGCGTGGAATATGTCCAACGGACCGACCAGGTCCTCGATCCGGGGCATTATGGCCGAGACCTGAGGCCCATCGAGCAGATCGACCACAAGGGGCTTGGCATGGTCGCCCAATTCGGCGCAGAGCGCCCTCAACCTATCCTCGGCCCGATCGATTAACACGACCTGCGCGCCCTGTTCGATCAGGATCCTCGCACACGCAAGCCCGATCCCTGATGCAGCACCCGTGATCGCCGCGGTCTTGTTTTCCATCGTTTTTGCCATTTCAACTTCTCCGATGGATTATGCGCGGCCGTGGCTTGCACGCGAGCGGCGGGCGAGCGAGTCGACGATGACGGCGATCGCAAGAACGGCCCCGGTGATCATGTAACGGAGTGACGAACTGAGGTTGAGCAACGTCAGGCCGTTGGAGATCGCCATGATCACAAGCACACCCAGCAAGGCCGACCAAGCGGACCCGCGCCCGCCGAATAGTGAAGTTCCCCCGATTACCGCCGCGGCGATTGCGTTGAGGTTCACATCACCGGTGCCAGCCTGCTGGCTGGCCGACGCAAGGCGTGCCGCAGCGAACACGCCCCCCAACGCGGCGAATGTCGAGCACACGACAAAAGCCGAGAGGCGAATTCGCTGAACGTTGATTCCCGAGCGGCGCGCGGCCTCGGCATTCCCGCCGACGGCAAACATCGAGCGGCCCCATTTCGTGCGCGTCAGAGCATAGTTCAGAAATACGACGAACAGGACGAAGACACCGAACATCCATGGCACACCGCGACCCTGCTCGAGGTAGAACACCGCGAAGATCAGAGCGACGGTCAGGATGGCGGCCTTTGCAACTGCCACGCTCATGCCGCCGGAAGAAAGATTTGCCGCACTTCGACGCTGGTTGGTGCGCATGCTCCCGTAGACAATCAACGCGCCTGGAATGATCGCCACGAAATACGAAACCCATGCCGGCATGATCAGGATCTGCCCGAAACGGACGAGCGGCGAGCTGAAGGGCATATTGATCGACCCGGTCGGCCCGAGAATATAGAGCTGGAGCCCGAGAAGCGCGAGCAGACCAGCCAGAGTTGCAACGAAACTCGGCATTTCGAACTTGTTGCGAAGGAAACCGAAAAGAAGCCCCACGAGCGCGCCGGTCAGCATCACGGCGATGATGGTGATCGGCAAAGGCACGCCCGAATTGACCCAGAGCACACCAGTCATCGCCGATGCAAGACCGCTCATCGAGCCGATGGACAGATCAATCTCGCCCAACAGCAGGACGCAAACCACGCCAAGCGCGATCAAGCCGACCGCCGCCGCGTCAAAGAGCAGGTTTACCAAGTTGTTCGGCGCGAGGAAAATCGGATTAAGCGTGCTGAACACGATCGAGATCAGCAGCAAGCCAAGGACAACCGGCAACATACCGAGATCGCCAGAGCGGATCTGATCGACAAAGCCACGCAGAGCACCTGCAAGACCTGCGTCGTGACGCACCCGGGCATCTGCGCGGTCGAGCTGTGGGGGTGGTGTCGACTTTTGAGTGTTCTGAGTCATTGGTCTTCCCCCACTTCCTCGAGTTTTCGTGCCGCGCGGCGTGACACAGAGTTTTCGCTGGCTCCGGTGATCGCCGAAACGAGTTCCTGATGGGATGTCTCTGCGGTGAAGACGCCGTTGTTCTTTCCAAGACGCAGCACGACGATCCGATCTGCGACCGCGCGCACATCTTCCATGTTGTGCGAAATCAGAATGACGCCATGGCCGCGATCGCGGACCCGTTCGATCAGATTGAGAACCTCTGCCGTTTGGGCGACGCCCAAAGCGGCTGTCGGTTCATCCAGCATGATAATGTGGGGATCCAGCAGCAGCGACCGCGCGATGGCGACCGTCTGTCTCTGACCACCTGAAAGTGAGGCGATCGGTTCGCGCACCGAAGGGATGCGCGCCGCCAGTTCCTGCAAGAGCGTCCATGCCCGGACCTCCATCTGCACCTCGTCCATGCGCCATGGCGAAATCTCGTGCCCAAGAAAAAGATTGGCGACAACGTCGAGGTTTTCGCACAACGCCAGATCCTGAAACACCGTCGCAATGCCCATTTCAAGCGCCGCGGCCGGCGTATCCAGCAGCACCTGCTTTCCAAAATACTCGATGGTGCCCGACGTCGGCTGATGCACCCCGGCCAGAACCTTGACCAGCGTGGATTTGCCCGCGCCGTTGTCGCCGACCAGTGCGACAACCTCGCCAGCATGGACGTCAAGTTCGATGTCCTCCAAGGCCGTCACGGCACCGAACTGCTTTCCAACACCCCGCAATCGCAAGATGAGCTCGCCTTTTTCTGGCCCGGCGTTTTCTTGAGTCATGCTGTTCTCCTCCCCGAAAACAAGTGATGCGGCGCCAAGATCACGGCGCCGCACTTTCTAATTTTCCTATTCGATCCCGAGAGCGGCGCAAGCGTCCGCGTATTCGGCTGTGCAGACTTCTTCAGCCGATTGGATGCCGGTATCAAAGATTTCCGCCTTGATGTTTTCCTGCGTCACGACGGCCGGGACAAACAGTTGTGAGGGCGTGTTATAGAGTGTTGTCGTGGCTTCAGGTGTCTCACCATTGAGAAGCATGACAACAATCTCCGCAGCGGCGGCAGCCACAATTTCAGACGGCTTGGAAATCGTGTTGTACTGGTCTCCGGCGATGATCAACTGCAACGCGGCAATTGTCGCATCATTGCCAGTAACGGGCGGAAGCGGATCTGCGCCAGCCGCCATCAGCGCCGCGATTGCGCCGCCGCCGGTGCCGTCATTGGCCGCGACGATCCCCATGATGTCACCGCCAAAGCGGGTGATCTGGCCTGCGGTCCATTCCTGTGCCCGGGGTGGGGCCCAGTCCGGCGTGTCAAATTCGGAAAGTGTCACATAAGGCGAAGCATCAAGCGCGCGATCGACACCATCACGGATCAAACCGGCCGCCGCATCTGTGGGCGAGCCGTTGATTTGAAGAACGCCTGCGCCTTCGGGGACACCCTGAGCCTGCAGATGTTCGACCAATGATTGTGCGATGGCGTATCCGATGCCTTCGTTGTCGAAAGAGACATAGAAGTCTGCCGGCGAGTCAGGGATAGGTCTGTCATAGGCGATGACCTGCACACCCTGCGAGTGGGCAATTTCGACAAGTCCGGCTGCTGCTGCGGAATCCACCGGGTCAAGAACGACAACAGTCGCCCCTTGGGCGATAACGGAATTGAACTGTTGTTGTTGCAAGGCGACATCGGCGTTGCCGTTCTGGTAGATGAGCGTGCAATCAGGGCAAAGCTCGCCCATTGCAGCTTGGAATCCGGGCCAATCATGCGCTTCGTAGCGTGTGGATGCCTGATCGGGCATCAGGAATGCCACGGTCTGAGCGGCGGCAGCCGTCGCGAACACGCTCGCGGCCAGCACCGAAGCCGCCGCAAGGGATGTGGTGATCTTCATTTGTCTTCTCCTCCAAAATTATCTGCGCCCGCTCATGCGGAGTGTGGCAGTCGAGGAAAAGACACTGGACCGCGAACCACCCGACCCTTCGCGTGGTTATCGATCGAAACTGAATTCCTCCCAACGCACCACAAAGTATGCGCAACCGACGATTTCACGTGCACCATCGATTGAGCAAATTTGCTCCATCGATTGTTCTGTGTCAATCTGGCTTGGAAGGTTTTGTATCGATCTGCTGAGGTCCCGGCGAGAAAATGGAAAAAGACTCCAAAAGAACAACGATCTATGATCTCGCCAAACTCGTTGACGCCTCGCCAAGTGCGGTCAGTTCCGTCCTCAACGGGACTTGGGAGAAGCGCCGAATCAGCAAGAATTTGGCCGAGCGGGTGACGAAGCTGGCAGAAGAGCAGGGGTACTCGGTCAACGTGCAGGCGAGTCTCCTGAGACGCGAGAGATCCAACATCATCGGCATGATCGTCCCGAAATACGACAATCGATACTTCGGAAAGATCGCGGAACAATTCGAAGTCATGGCACGTGCAAGAGGCTTTTTTCCGGTGGTCACCTGTACCCAGCGTGACCCTGAGCTTGAGTTCGAGGCCGCCAAAGAACTGATTTCCTATCAGGCAGAATGCCTGATCTCGACCGGCGCAACGGACCCAGACCGGATTTCCGCCTTTTGCGCAGCGTCGGGCGTTCAGTCGATCAATCTGGATTTGCCCGGCAAGAATGCGCCATCTGTGATTTCTGACAACTATGCTGCAGCCAGAGATCTGACGAAATTAATTCTGGACCGTTGCGAAACGGAACTTGGTTGGGGCGGGCCATTGCGGTTTGTCGGTGGGCGTCTGGCAGACCATAACACCGCTGCGCGACTTGAAGGGTTTTTGTCCGCGCACAAAGAGCGTTCAATCTCTGTCCCTGCCTCCTACATCATGGCGACCGGCTACTCTGCCGAAAAAGCGGCCAATGCGCTGGCCTTATTCAGGCCCGATCATCCGGCCGGTCTTTTTGTGAATTCGACAATTTCGCTTGAAGGCGTCGTGAGATGGCATAGCGAACTTGAGGGTGGGGCCGATCAGGTGAGATACGGTTGCTTTGACTGGGACCCATTCGGGTCGTTTCTTCCCGGCAATGTTGGGATGGTTGAGCAGGATGTCACAACCATGCTCATCAAAGGCTTCGAGCTTATCGGAAGACCTGCCACATCAACCGGACAGATATTGGTGCCCTGCAAAATCAGAGTGTTCTGATCAAGGCGGCAAGCGCATTTGATCCTGCATGACAGCGTGATCGCTACCGTTTTGACCACTGCTGATTATCTGGCGGCGTCTACAAGCCCTCAACCGTCTATGTCTCAAGCCGACACACGGCATCGTATCCGATATGCGCGGACGCAGGTCACGATCAGGCCTCTGGCAAGCTCAACCTACTGATCTGCGCGCCGTCTAAAAGATACCCGGGCTGTCGAAGACGTCTCTGGTCTTCACCGAAAAAAACGTAGTCAACCTGAGCGCTCAAGCACCGATACGCCCGTGTCAGGTATTCAGCCTTGCATAAGTGATCCGCCTTAAGAGCCATTCGAGTGGGCCGAGTGTGAACCACCTGCGCCAGATCAACAGAGCCATGATCAGCGCCCAGGTCACGGTTACGGCAATGGCAACGGCAGTCAGCCTGTCGACCTCACCCCAAAGAGCCAGTCCATAGCCGGAGAAGACTGTCGAGAGTATGATCGACTGGCCGAGATAGACGCTCAGGCTTGATCCCCCTGCGGCAAGCGCGTTCGCCATCATCGGCCCCGGCGGGCGCGAGAGTGCGGCGATCAGGCCCAGATAGCCGAGCGTCGCAACCGGAGCCGTGACGATGGTCAGCACGACACCGGTCACGGGCGGACCCCATTGCCAAAGCGCCGCCGCAGTCAGGCTCAGTATGACCCCCGGCACAAGACACCAGCGCCGTGCGCGCTGCCAGAGCGGATGGGCGGCATCGTCTATCATGCCCGCCTTGACTGCAGCGAGCCCGAGGCAGAACCAGCCGAGCGCCGAGATCCCTTGGATCACGAGAAAGGATGGCATGATCAAGGCAAAGCCGATGCTGCGGAACACGACGGCCCCGAGGAACCCGCCCTCTGTCAGGATCTCGCGCTCCAGCGCGGCGACGTCAGGCGGGGTCACTGGCGCGGCAAGCAGCAGTGGCGGCGCGATGATGACTTGCAGGACCAAAAGCGCCGCGCCGACCCGCACGAGGCGTCGCACCGGCCAGTCCCGAAACAGATAGAGGACCCCGCCCGTGACTGCGTAGATCGTCAGGATATCGCCCGGAAAGAACAAGCAACCATGGGCGATACCGAGGATCAGCAGCCCGATCATGCGGTTGCGATAGACGCGCCCGAAGGGCAGGCCCCGCCGCACCGCCGCGCGCATCAGGAACCCGAGGCCGACGCCCAACATGAAGGAGAACAACCCATAGGTCTTGAGCAACGCCAGCCCATTGACGAGCCAAACGGTTATCGCGTCGCGTGCAGTTTCGCCAACAGGATCGGCGGGGCCGTGCAACGTGGAGAAGGCGATGTACTGCACGTTAACGACAGCGATGCCGAACAGCGCGATGAGCCGCAGATAGTCGGGCATGAGGGCGCGCTGCGCCCCAGTCATGGCCGGATGAAGACTGATAGCGCCAAGTTCAGCATTTCGCGGATACGCTCCGGATCCTCGCCCGAGGCGCGCTGCGTGATAGCCAGCGCGATCTGCTCTCCAAGGTACTTCGCCCCGGCCTCAGCCGACAGTCCGTCCGGCCAATCGCCGGCATCGCAGCGCGATTGCAAGAACGCCGCATAGGCGGCCTGCGCCGTCGCATCGATTTCTTCCACCCGCGCTCGTGTCGTAGGCCCGAGGCGGTGCTTGCCCGCGCGCATCTTGTAGAAGAGGCACCCGGTTTCCATGCGCGGGTCGGCAGCGGCGAAGTCGGTCAAGGCGGCGAGCGTGTCGTGCAACCCCTTTCCGCTGTGCAGGATCGCAAACACCGCTGAGAGGACCCGTTCGGCGTAGCGGTCGAGAGCGGCGCGCGACAACCCGTCCTCACTTCCGAACTCTCGGTAGAGCGAGGGCTTGGAGATGCCCGCCATCTGACAGATCGCGTTGACCGAGACGTCCGCTGGGTCGCTCTGCCAATAGGCGGTCATGGCGACGTCCAGCACCTTTTCGGCGTTCATCGTGCGGGGTCTGCCGCGCGCGAGTTTCGGTTCGTCATTGCTCATTTGTTACCGGCCGGTATTTTATGTCTTGACGGAGGGTCGTCGATATTCGTACCAGTCGGTAACGCCACACGCAAGCAGGAGAACGATCCATGACAGACACCAGAAGAACGGTCGTCATCACCGGGGCCAGCAGCGGCTTCGGCGCAGCGGCGGTGCGCGCCTTCGCCGACCGCGGCGACCGCGTCTGGGGCACGATGCGCGATGCCGAGGGACGCAACGCGGCCAGGAAGGCCGAGCTGGAGGCTTACTCTCCCCGCATCGCCATCGCCGAGATGGACGTCACCAGCGACGCCTCGGTTGCCGATGGCTTCGCCCGCATCCTCGCCGAGGGCTCCGTCGACATCCTGATCAACAACGCGGGCATCATGTATATCGGCATGACCGAGGCCTATTCCGTCGCGCAGGCTGCGGAACAGATGGACACCAACTATTTCGGCGCCATCCGCGCGATGCAGGCAGTGCTGCCGTCGATGCGCGCGGCAGGCAGCGGCCTGATCGTCAACACCAGCTCCATCGCAGGCCGTGTCTCGGTGCCCTTCTTCGGCACCTATTGCGCCACGAAACACGCGCTGGAAGCCTACAGCCAGAGCCTGCGTTACGAGGTCTCCCCCTTCGGCGTCGACGTGGCTTTGGTCGAGCCGGGCCCGTTTCCCTCGAACCTGCTTGCGGCAGGCAAGCCCCCCGCGCATGACCATGTCCTCGAAACCTACGGCGATCTCAAATACGTGCCCACGGCCATGGTCTCGGGTTTCGCCGACATGCTCGCCAGTGATCAGGCCCCCGATCCACAGCTTGTCATTGACACGTATCTCGCCCTCGCCGATGCCGAACCTGGAAAACGGCCCACGCGGACGGTCGTCGGGATCACCTGGGGCGTGGACGAGGTGAACGCTTTCACCCAGCCGCGACAAGACGCGCTTCTGAAGGAAATGCAACTCGACACCGTTCTGGGCGGTGCCGACGCCTGAGCGCCGCTGGCGTTCAACCGACCCATCACACTCCCAACCAAAAGGACATCAACCATGACCAAGACCATCCTGGCCGCAACCGCTGCCACCCTCGTTGCCACCAGCGCATTTGCACAGGACAGCATGTCCAACAAGGAAATCGTGGGCACATTTCTGGGCGCCGTCTTGCAAGGGGACATCGACACCATGCGTGAGCTGGCCAACCCCGACTACATCCAGCACAATCCCTTCATTCCCACCGGGCTTGAGCCGTTCATCGAACTTCTGCCGGTGTTGGCGGAGGCCGGAACGACGGCTGAAAACATCCGCATGTTCCAGGACGGCGACTATGTCTTCATGCACAATATCTGGCGCAATGCCGCGCCGTTCGGGGCCGACGAGATGGTATCGTTCGACATCATCCGGTTGGATGAGAATGGACGGGTCGCCGAACACTGGGATGCCATGACGCCGCTTGTCACTGAGACCGTCAGCGGCAGAACGCAAACCGACGGCCCGACCGAGGTGACCGATCTGGACCGGACCGAAGCTAACAAGGCCTTGGCCGTGGCGCTGATCGAGGATGTGCTGATGGGCCGGGACCCGGCGCGCATCACCGACTACATCAGCGCCGAGAGCTACGCACAGCACAACCCGATGATCGCGGACGGGTTGGAGGGCATTGTCGCAGCCGTGGAGGAGTTGACGGCGCAAGGCAACATGTTCGTCTACACCGACATCCACGCCGTTCTGGGCGAGGGTAACTTTGTCCTGACGGTGAGCGAGGGCGAATGGAGCGGCCAGACGCACGCTTTCTACGACCTGTTCCGGATGGATGACGGCATGATCGTGGAGCATTGGGACGTGATCCAGCCTGTCCCGACCGAGGGCCTAGCCAACACCAATGGCATGTTTACTGGCTTTGACGCCAACTGAAGGCCCTGATGTCGGGAGTTCAGCCAACCGCCCATAGGGCCCCCCGACATCGGAAACCAGCAGGCGGGATGGCGCCATCCCGCCTGCGACCTACCAGAAAGTGGCGGCCGATCCCGAGGAGACAGCCGCCGCCGTCGTCGGAAAATCGGCCCGTCCGCCCCAACCGACAAGAAGGAAAAGACGATGCCACCCGCACCACTGGCGCCTGACGCCTTTCGGCACCTTAGGGCGGTTACCGAGGCCATTGAAAATCCCCGGTCCCCGCGCAGCGTTCTCAATTACATGTGCGGATGCGACACCGCAGACCCTGAGATCCGGAACCGTCTGTGCACCGATGAATACGTCGCGCCCTTAATGTCGATCTGGTTCATGAGCGGAACCGCCCTCGACGATTTGTGCCAGCCCTTTGCCCAAGTTGTGCGCGAATTGAAGGCCGATCCACCAACTTTGATCGGTTCAGACTGGGACAGCATTGAGGGTAAGGCCGCAAAGGTTCTGCTGGCAGATCAATTGTCGCGCTCATGTTTTCGCGGCACTTCGGAGGCCTTTTCATATGACCCGATTGCCAGGAAGCTCGTTCGCGAGATGCTCGGAGCAGAGTTGCAGGCGGAAACGCAGACGCTGCCAGCGGCTATTCTCTATCTGTTGCCATGGGCCTTGGCACATTCGGAAGACGTGGCGGATCTGGACCGCGCTGTAGAATTGGTCGACCTGTCGATCGCGGCTTATCCGAATTTCAAGCTGTTCGAAGACCGCAACAAGCCAGCCATCGACCAACATCGCCAGGTTCTGAAGAAGTTCGGTCGATACCCACAGAGAAACCCGGAGTTTGGGCGGGAAAATACTGCGGCCGAACAAGCGTGGCTCGATGACACGGAAAATCTGCCTATCTGGGCTGGCGGCAAAGGGTCATTCGACCAAGCAATAGAATAAGCAAACGAGAAACCATTCGCTGCCCGACGTGGCGCGTCGACCACGCGATATCTCTGCCCCATGTCCACAAAACCGTTGGGCACCAGACCCGAATACCCTCTAGCTCAAAAGGGCCACGCATCATGTCGACCTCTCTTATTTCCACCGTTGGGCTGCTTCTCTGCCTCGCCCCAGCTCTCGTTCACGCCGTCGAAATCTACCGCCCGCTGTGGGCACGCTGGGTGGTGAACTGGGTTCTACCCTTTTTTGCGCCCGGATTGCCGCGCCCGTCAAAGGCCCTGACCCATGATGACGAGATCGCCATGCTTGACGCCGCACTTGGTGCAGCGCCTGCAGACAAGGCCCCCGCCGCGGCGGATTACATCTTCCTGATGCTGTTCGAACAACGCCAGGGCGCACTCGCTTTCATCGCGGTGGCTGCGGGCGTGGCCTACGGGCTGACACTGCCTTTGGCAGATCGCCACGCCCTGCACTTCGTGTTCGGGATCATGGCGGCCCTGTTTGCGTTGGTGAATGCCAATCATGCTGGCATCCCCGGCTTGGGTCATCACCCGAGAATCTCAAGGAACGGACGCAATGTCGGCATCGTCTTTGCCCCGTTTTGGATAGTCGTCACGATACTGAACTATCTGGGGTTCACCGCTGCGGCGTGACGGATCGCGCGGGCGCATCGCCTTATCGGTTCGCCTTCAGGTGCTGAAGGAACGCCTGCACTTTCATCGTGCGGTGCAGATCGACATGGGTGACGATCCAAAGGGCGGCAGAACACGCATCGGCGGGCGGGATGACCTCCACGAGATCGCTCCGGACGAAAGCATCATGCTCCGCGAGGAACCCGAGGCCGAGCCCTTCGGAAACTGCGCTATGCAGCACCTGCTGATCTGTGGTTTGCAGGGCCAGCGCCTCGGCTGCCACGTTCGCATTCATCCAGTCGGCATAGGGCATCGGCCGGGCCACACCGACCGAACCGATGAAACGATGCCCGTCCAGCCGATCAGGGTCAGGGTGGCCGGCGCTGCTGATGTAGCCTTTGCTGGCATAAAGCCCGAAGCGCACCCGGCGGAACAGCGTCACGACATAGTCAAGCTCCTCGGGCTTTGTCCCGGCGCGGATCGCCACATGTGCCTCGCCGTGTTCCAGCCGCGCAAGTTGCGCGCCCGTCACGAATTCCAGCGCGATCTGCGGGTGGGCGAAATGGAACCCGCGCACCGCAGGCATCACCAACGGCGCGACCTCGGCCAGCGCCGTGACAATGAGCGATCCAGAGAGTTGCCCGGCCTTCCCGCGTGCGCGACCTGCAAGATCGGCGAACATCTCATCGGCTCGCCCCGCGACCTCCAGCAATTTTTGGCCAGTGTCTGTCAGCGCATAGCCTCGCGCGTGCCGCTGGAACAGCGGCGCGCCGAACGCCCCTTCCAGTATTTCTACGTGCCGGTTCACGGTCGCACGATGCACGCCGAGCGCCTCGGCGGCGGCGCTGACAGTGCCAAGGCGCGCAACCATCAGCGCGGTACGAAGTTCGGTCCAGTATTCCATGGCGTTTGATAGCACCAAGCCGGTGTCGCAACAACGCGCATAGGGCGCGCATTTCGGTACGTGGTGCCCGCTAATGCTGGGTCGACGACTGCACGAAGCTATTCAGCGAGCCCACAACGCACCTTAGCGTCCCATCCCCATTAAGTGGATTTTTCATACCTATCCGAACCCTCACCACGTCCCTGTCCGTGCTGGCGCTCACTTCCGGCCTTGCCCAAGACCTGCAATCCGCCCCTGTGCTTGAATTCGCCGAGGCCAACATGCTTTTCGTTGCCGACAGCATGGCGGGCGCGATCGACGCCTTCGATCTGGGCAGCTCGCGCGATCACCGGTCGCTCGCTCTTCGGCTGCGCGTCCCGGATGCAGGTGGAAACCCTTCGCCGGGTCGTATTGACCTCGATGCAGCCGAAACCCGCTGGCGTTTCACACCCGCAGGCCCTTGGCCGGATGCACCACACCGAGCCCTTATCGACGAGCGGCCGGAGGATCTTGGGGGCAAGCGTCGGGGCCGACTGTTCGATCAGCCCCTCGGCACGCCTGCCAGCGCCCGGATGTCAGAGCTGGACTGAGTGCCTGTTCAGGCCAGCCACCGATAGGTCAGCCCAATGCTGCATAAACGCGCACAAACTGCGCAATTGGATATATGGCGCGCGCCTCGTCTTGATGGGATCTAGTAGCCAAACGTTTAGTCATGAAACACGAAAGCAAAAGCAATGAAATACGTCTCACTTGGTCTAAGCGCCCTTTTGACACTCGCATTCATCGGAGCCGGTGGTGCCAAGCTAGCGGGCGTCGAGATGATGGTCGCAACCTATGATACGATCGGTCTGGGCCAATGGTTCCGATATCTCACGGGCATCGTCGAGATCGTCGGCGTTGTTCTGCTTTGGATCCCAGGTCGCCAGGTTGTGGGGGCAGCTTTGCTTGGCGCCACAATGGTCGGCGCAGTTCTGGCCCACTGGTTCATTCTTGGTCCTTCGGCTGTTCCGGCAATCGGTCTTGGTCTGCTCTGCGCTGCTGTCCTCTACATCTACCGCGCACAGATACCTCCCTATCTTGGCCGCGCCTGAGCATGCGTATGCAGATCACGACACGTGCAACGTGAGCACCGACAAAAGGGGCAACCCCATGAAAATACTCGCGTTCGCGGCTGGTAACAGCCGCAACTCCATTAATCGCGCCTTGGTCGAGCACGCCGCTGGGCACCTGAAGTCCGATATACTGCCAGAAGCAGAAATCGAATTTCTTGACCTCAACGATTTCGAAATGCCGATCTACTCGATCGACCGCGAAAACGAGGGTGGTATCCCAAACGAAGCCCGAAAGTTCCTTGGCAAGATTGGCGCGGCTGATGCGCTGCTCGTCTGCTTTCCCGAACACAACGGCTTTGTCACCGCCGCGTGGAAAAACATCTTCGACTGGATGAGCCGGATCGATATGAAGCTTTGGCAGGGCAAGCCGGTGGTGATGCTTGCCGCATCCCCCGGCCCGCGCGCAGGGGCCAACGTGCTGGCCAGCCAGCAGATGCTCGCCCCGCATTTCGGCGCGGACCTGCGCGGGACATTTGGGATCGGCAGATGGCCTCACGCTTGGGACGACAAGACCGAGCGGCTGACGCGTCCTGACGATATCGCGGCGCTGAATGACGTGCTTTGCCGGCTCATAACGCCCTCCGGCGCTGAGGCCGTGACATGACACGGATTTGACCGGATGCCCTAATCGCTGTCCAGGACTACGAAGCAAAAGGATTTCCAAATGAACAGACCACAGGCCACCGCCTTGAAAATCGCCGCCGTTCTCTGGGTGATCTGGGGCCTCATTCATATGCTGGCTGGCGTCATGACCATTGCGCAGGGCCCGTCACTGGGCTTTGCAGCCATCGCCGACGCCGTCGACCCCACGCTTTTGGTCGCCGAGTATCATCCGGCGGTCGCGGGAGTGCTGAACCAGCACGGCTTCAACCTTCTTTGGATCGGCGTCGTTACCATCGTGGGCGCGGCCTTCATCTGGCGCGGCAACATGACGGCAATCTGGGTGACGGCGATGGTCGGCGGCCTGGCGGATGTCGGCTATCTGCTTTTCGTCGACGTGCCGGGCTACGTGAACTTCTTCCCCGGAACCGTGATGTCGCTGATTTCCGCCTCGGCAATCTTGCTCAGCTTCTGGGTCTGGCTGCCGCGCCGTGGCACATCAAACGCGCCCTCTTGAGGTTCTCGGCAAATCCGAAGGGCAATGCCATTACCGATAGCCCCAAGATCACCGCCGCCTTCGGAACAAAACCGCTGGACTAATTCGGCAAGCTCGGTGGCATGTCGGTCACGGTCGGCTATACTCCCGTGCTGTGCGCCTGCGCCGCCCAATGCCAGGCGCGCAGCCGCCGTTTTCGATCGAAACCTTTCCCTTGGATTCGACCAAAGAACGGCACCCGAAACGCAATCCTCGACGTCATCGCCGCATGTCCGTCGGGCGCGCTGCGCGTTTCGGTTGCCGACCAGCGACCCCAACACATGACCACCGGCGAAGCCGCGATCTCTGTCGAGAAGAACAGGGCCGCGAACGGTGGAAGGAAGGGCGCGCATTGCCGTGGCTCAACGCAAGCGATGGGCAGATTGGCAGGCAGCTTACCTATTAGTTTCGATCGTATTGACCCCCATCAACACCGCGCCCGCCCCTCCGCGCGAAAATGGTTGATTGGACCTTTCGTGTCTTCGGAGCCCTTCCTATGCAGATCGATGCAAACTC
The DNA here is from genome assembly GCA_017854585.1 of Paracoccaceae bacterium. GTDB lineage: Bacteria > Pseudomonadota > Alphaproteobacteria > Rhodobacterales > Rhodobacteraceae > JAFMHK01. The sequence continues at coordinate 1,210 of JAFMHK010000039.1, read as the reverse complement.
GACAGACAAATTAAGGCTATCGTCGCTAGCACTCATCTCATTTCTCGGTATCACATTCTTCATCACCTGGGGGCTGATCGGGATCTACATTCTCGCCCCCGAAATGGCGGCTGCGACATTTGGCGAGATCAGCGGCGCGCATCCGTTCTTTTTCCTGGCGACATGGTCGCCGGCTATCGCGGCTTTCGTCGTTCTGTTTCTGTATTCAGGCATGTCTGGCATCCGCGCCTTCCTAACTCGGCTCTTGTTGTGGCGGTGTTCGGTGGGCTGGGCTGCCTTTATCCTGCTTTTCCTGCCGCTGGTGTTCGTCGCGGGCTCGCTGATCAAGGGCGGCCCGGTTCTGGCGCCGTTGCCACCCGAAGGAATGGGCCCGGTCGTGGCGGTCCTGTTCATGATGCTGATGTTGGGCCCGATGGAGGAGTTTGGCTGGCGCGGGGTGATGCAGCCCCTGTTGCAGCGGCACATGGCCCCAATCTGGGCGGGCCTGATCATCGGCGTCACTTGGGGCATTTGGCACGGTCCGGCGTTCCTGTTGTCAAGCACCGTATATGCAGATTGGAACTTCCTGCCCTTCTTCATCGGGAACGTGACGCTCGCGGTGCTGGTCACGCCGATCTTCAACAGCGCGCAGGGCAGTCTTCTGTGGCCGATGTTTTTCCACTGGCAGCTCATCAACCCGTTCTGGCCCGACGCACAGCCTTGGGACACGATCATCCTCGTAGGCGTTGCCGTCAGCGTCGTGTGGTGGAACCGCGACACCGTGTTCACCCGTGACGGGGCGGTGACCGAGGTCATCCCGGCCACGACGGCCTTAACTCCCAAAGTTGCCGGGTGATCGGAGGTGAGTTTGATCACGCTGAATTGGTCGCGGCAATGGACGTAAGCCGACAGCCGAGATTCAAGCCGGTAACGTCCTAACCCTCAAGCCCGCTGGCGTCCCCCGTGAGAAGATACAAGAATAACTCGGGATAAGCCGTGCCAGCTACTACAGGATCGTCGACTCAACTTGAGCGAGAGTGGGTAGTCTGTCTCACCCCTGGCTGGGACCCTCCAGATTATGAGGAGGTGAATCCCGGCTCCAGCGTTACCACTCCAGAATCCAACAAAACCGGCCTCATGCGGCTTTGTTGCATAAATCAGGGTTTGAACGTGGTTCCCTTTCCCCGGACAGACTTATCCGACGGCCTCTGTGACGGGTATGCCAAGAGCA
>JAFMHK010000005.1:10907-154465 GCA_017854585.1 Paracoccaceae bacterium | reverse complement strand
GGGCAAGGTCATTGGCGACGTGCACAGTGCCATCAACCAAGCGCTGCTGTCGCATAATGGCACTGGGCTCGCTGATCCATGTCACGGTGGCGTGGGGGCCGGGCGCAAAGTGGTCCGCGACCCGAGTCGCGGTAACCTCGTGGTCATTCGCCGTAGTGACACGGTAGGGACCGGACCCGATCGGGTTGGTTGTATCGCCTCTATCGAGCCGGGCGATGGCGGCGGGGGCCACGATGAAAGCCTGTTCAAGAATATCCAGCAGGTCGGCCAACGGCTCGTCCAACCGCAATTCCACCGTCCGCGAATTCAGCGCCGTGATTTGGGCCGTGGCAAGATATTGTGCCCATACGCCCGGCGCACCAAGGGTATATCCCTTGTCCGGCCGCGCCATGCGTTTGAGTGATTTCACAACCGCCGCCGCATCGCATGCGGTTCCATCATGGAACACATGGTCGGGTTGAAGATCGAACTGCCATGTCCGGGCATCATCGCTGACCGACCAGTGACGTGCCAGATAGGGCACGAACCCTTGGTTCATCCGTTTCACCAACGTATCGAAAACTGCGTGATACACCGTCAGCTCATCCGCTGAATCCGTGCAGTCATGTGGATCACGCAGTCGCACCTTGCGTTGTGCGATCCGAACGTCTCCGGCCATGGTCCCCTCCGCTTGTCGTTGGTAAAAGCATGGGCCTTCGGCTTCTCCCCGTAAATTGAAGGCGTTGAATACTGGCGACTTTCTTGGTCTTCACGCACGGCACGCCCGGATTCGACCATTTGCGCCCATTTCTTATGCACGCTCGATTGCCCAGACGACTGAAGGGGTCACATCGGCGCGCACGCCGAACGGCAGAGGTTTCCCGGCGGCTTGGTGATGGCGATTCCGGGGTGTTCGAAAAAGGTACGGCCGATAGCCGCCGCCCCCTAGCGGTTGAGCGTTCGCATCTGCCTGACAGAAATACATCGCCAAATTCTGGCCTGCGATGCTCTCGTGGCCATCTGTGGGTTTGTTGTGGGTGCAAAAGTGGTGCCGATGAAGGGACTCGAACCCCCGACCCACGCATTACGAATGCGTTGCTCTACCATCTGAGCTACATCGGCCACGGGCGCGCTCATAGCAAGGCTTGCGCGCCAAGGGTAGTCCCTAAATTCGAGACGTGTCTGGTGGTGCCGGGGTCACGTCGTCGGTGGTGTCGTCCACAACTTCCGCATCCACCGCATCCGTGGCCGCGTGGTCAGTGCTGCGGTCCTCCAGCGCGCCAACGATCAAAGGCAACATCTGTGTCGGACCGCTGAGCGCTGCATCGCTTTGCGGGGCCTCGGTCCAGGCCAGTGTGTCAAAGCTGTCGCAGTTGCTGCAAAGCGGCCGCCAATCCGCATGGACATGTCCGCACTTGCCGCAAATCCACTGTGGACCACGCGAAGCGGTGACTGCCTTGGCCAGCCACGCGCGCACGATACGGTCCTCTGCGCCCTCGCCGCGTTCAATTGCCGCCATGATGGTCAGCGATCGGGCATTCGGGTGCGTTTCGGCCAGATCGCCCAGCGCCTTGCGCGCGGCCTTGAAATCTTCGGCGGCAATCTGCAATTCCGCCTCCAACAGCCGCGTTTCGGCACTGCCTACATGACGGGTCAGCAGCGGGCGGAACCGCTTGACCCGCGCCTGCGGCGTTTCGTTTGGTTCGATGGCTGCAAAGGCGGCGGCCAGATCCGGGTGGGGCTGCCCTTCCCATGCCTTTGTCAGGGTTTTTGCCGCGACCTTTGGCTTGCCGGCCTCAATCTCCATCCGGGCGGCCATGACGGCGGCAGGCACCAGATCGGGAGAAAGCCGGTTTGCTTCGCTGGCGTCGCGACGGGCTTCTTCGACCCGGCCTGCAGCCAACGCATCACGTGCATGAGCCAGCGCCAACACCGCGTCGCGTCGTTTGTGAACGTCACGTGGAAGGTTGCCGGACTTCAGTTTGGCGCTCAGGGTTTGCCGTGCGCCGGCCCAATCTTCGTGGCGGGCCTGCAATTGCAGCAACGTGTCTTGCACGTCTTCATTCCGAGGCCGCAGGGTCAGCGCCTTTTCGGCCAGCTTCAGGGCTGTTTCGGTGTCACCTTCTTCCAGCTTTTGTTTCATCAGGCCACGTATTCCGACAAACCGGGTGCGATCGTCGTGCACCAGTGCCTTGAAGGTCTTGGTGGCCAGGGTCCGGTCTCCGACCATTTCCGCACCTTGGGCGACGATCAGATTGGTTATCTCGGGGCGGTTCAGCAGCTTTTCGGCACGTTCCGCCTTGCGGATCGCCAGACGGCCTTCGCCCGCAGCCAGCGCCAGCATCCCCTCGGACAGGGCTTCATACCCCTTCTTTTCACCGCGCCGATTGAAATAACGCGAAATCGCGGTTTCATCTCCGTTCAGAAACCGCAAGGTCGCGACCATCAAGCCCGCCAGCCGAAGCAGCAGCCAGACGCCCAGCAACAAGACCAATGCGCCAATGACTGCCAAGAGAGGCGTAAGCACGAATTCCCGACCGCCTGCGCGCAACACGGCGACGTCGCCCATCTCAAGCAAATAGCCCGCGCCAAGGGTCAACGCCACGACGATCGCCACGAAGAAGATGATTTTCAACAAGGACCAGAGCATGCGTTGCGCCCCCTATTCGGCTTGGTCAAGGGCGGCGGCAAACGCGGCCAACGCATCTGTGGCGGTCGCGCGGGCCTGCACAAGGGCGACCCAATCGGCCATCTCGGCCTGCGCGGCTTCGGGCAGGGCCTGAACCTCGGTCAATGCTGCATTCAGATCACCGACATCAACGGCCGCGCCTACGCGTGACAAGATCGCATCGGGGTCGTCGCCGTCGCGGGCCTCGATTGACCTGCCACCGATTTGCCCCATCAAGAACGCGCCAAGGCGGTCCATCGTGCCCTCGCCAGCGGTTTCGCGCATCGCAACGGGCAGGGCGGCACGGGCTGCGGCCGGAAACGCCGCTTCGATCTGTTCCAATGTCGGCACCCCGGTTTCCGCTGTGGCGGCCAAGGCTTCGGGCACGCCGATACCGGCGGTTTCCGCCACATCGGCCAAGGCGCCGGAAAAAGGATCGCCGACCGCAACCGCGATGCGCAGTTGACTGAGGGCGGCCTGCGCCATCGCGGTCTCTACGCTTTGGCGCGCTCGCGCCTCGGCGGCTGCGATGCTTTCCTGCGCCTGTGTGGCCAGCTGCTGAAGCTCTGTCGCCATCGTCTCATTGGCGGTCTGACTGTTCTGCAACTGACTTTGAAGTGTGGCGACGGCTGCGGCCATCGCATCGCTGTCGGCATTGCCGCTGTCTGAGAACAGGGGACGCGCCTCCAATTCCGCGACGCGTGCCGTTACGTCGTCAAGAGCTGTTGCGGTCTCATCCAATCTTGATGACAGGCCACTCAGCCCGTCGATAAGGGGCGATAGATCAACCGTTTCCGCTTGGGGCGGAGCGACGCTGCTCAGTTCGCTAATCTGCGCTTCCAGCGCGGTAATCGTGTCTTGCTGATTTTCCAGCGTAGCGCTCAGTCCGCTGGTGTCCGCCTGCGGGACCGACAGAACGCCGAAATAGGCCGCGCCAAACCCGATTCCGGCGGAAACCAGCCCGCCCAGAACCAATGGCACAAAGCCCGGCCCGGTCCGTTCGACGATTGTTCGCGTTTCGATCCGCGCGGGTTCGGCAGGTGTCTCGGCCAGAGCAGGCGTATCGGTCAGGCTCCCGTCCGTCTCGGTTTGCGTCGCCGGATCCGCGATGTCTTCGGTTGATGGAACTTCTGCTGGTACATCGGCGGCACTTACTTCGGAAGATGCGTCAACCATCGCTTCTTCCACGGTCTCAACGCTCGTGTCACTGACCGATTCTTCTGAGGTGTCGGCTGTCCCGTGCGGCATCACTTGGGCGGCGTCGATCGCCTCGTCTGCGACGGTTTCTGCAGGATTGGGCTGTTTCGAGCTGCGTCTTGCCACCACGTGCGTCCTTTGTTTACCATCATTGAATGACTTGCCGTGCCCACGCGGGCAGGCATTTCCAACCGTAGACCAGCGTTACATTTGCCTCAACCCGCGGCTAGAGGGAAAGTTCGTCGCGGATCGCTTGAACCATCGCATTTGCGTCAGCATGCGCCGAGATGGTTGCGCAAGATCGCCATTCATCCGGCAACGATTGGCATACTGCATTGCTCAGGCATACCAACCGGATCGACGGCCTTGGGGTCTTGCCCGCTTCCTCTGCAAAGATCCGGGCGGAGCGAGGGGAAAACAATGGAACGATGACCAACCGCCCTTCCGTCAGCACCTCGCCAAGATCCGGGGCGGGGCTGATCCGGCGCTGATCGTAGACTGCGACGCCCTCGGCGTTGATGCCGATATCGCGCAGGCGCGCCGCGACGTCGCCGCGCGTATGCAGACCGTGCAGATGAAGGATGCGGCCCGTCGGCCTGATGGCAGCCAGCATCGTCAGCAGGTCGTCTGCCGTGCCCGCCGCAGAATGTGCCGTCATTCCCAAAGCCGCCGCCACCTCTGCCGTGCGGTCGCCCACGCACCACGCGGGCAGATCGCGCCGCGGGCTGAGCGCGGCAAACATGTGCACGCCATTTTCCGAGGTGAAGATCAGCCCATCCGCGTCATCCAGCGCTGGCCGGGTCCCCGTCGGGACGATGTCCATCAAGGGCATGATCAGCACGTCGGCCATATCGCCTATGGCGGTTGCGAAACGTTCCGACTGCGCGCGGGGGCGGGTCAACAAGATCAAGGGCGCAGGATTGTCAGGCATGGGGTGCAGTGTTACCTGCCATTCATGTCAGTGACAACGATACCCCTTACGATCCTCGGCCTCGAAAGCAGCTGTGACGACACTGCTGCCGCGATCTTGCGTGAAGACCAAGACGGCATCCACATCCTGTCTTCGGTCGTATCAGGGCAGACTGACCTGCATGCCGCATTCGGCGGTGTGGTCCCCGAGATCGCCGCCCGCGCCCACGCCGAAAAGCTGGATCTGATGGTCGAGGCTGCGTTGCAGCAGGCCAATGTTTCCCTTGCGCAGATCAATGCCATTGCCGTCACGTCCGGCCCCGGCCTTATCGGAGGCGTGCTGTCGGGGGTGATGGCGGCCAAGGGGCTGGCGCTTGGCCTTGGCATTCGGTTGATCGGGGTGAACCACCTTGCCGGACACGCGCTGACGCCGCGCCTGACCGATGGAATTGGCTTTCCGTACTTGGTGTTGCTGGTGTCGGGTGGGCATTGCCAGTTTCTGCGGGTCGATGGTCCGCAGGATTTCACGCGCCTTGGCGGCACCATCGACGATGCCCCGGGCGAGGCATTTGACAAGACCGCGCGAATTCTTGGTTTGCCGCAACCGGGTGGACCATCGGTGGAAAGCGCGGCCCGAAACGGCGACCCAAGGCGGTTTGCTTTGCCGCGCCCCTTGTTGGACAGGCCGGGTTGCGACCTGTCGTTCTCGGGTCTGAAAACCGCCGTCCTGCGTGCACGTGATGCGCTGATATCGGAAAAGGGTGGGCTGACCGAACAAGACCGCGCCGATCTTTGCGCGTCGTTTCAGGCGGCAGTCGCGGATGTGCTGGCCGAAAAATCGCGCCGTGCGCTGGCTGATCAAGGTGACCTGACCGCCTTTGCGGTCGCGGGCGGTGTCGCCGCCAATCAGACCTTGCGCGCCGCGCTCAAGGAGGTGGCGGGGGATACACCATTTCTTGCGCCACCGTTGGCGCTTTGTACCGATAACGCCGCGATGATCGCCTTTGCTGGGCTTGAGTTGTTTCGTCTGGGCGTTGCCGATGACATGACACTGGCCGCGCGTCCGCGCTGGCCTCTGGATCAGACCGCGCCAGCGCTTCTTGGTTCGGGAAAGAAGGGCGCAAAGGCATGATGGTTCCCGTCGATATCCTTGGTGCAGGTGCATTTGGCACGGCGTTGGCCATTGCCCTTGGACGGGCTGGCCACCCGGTCACCCTGTGGGCGCGCGAGGGGGCCGAGGCTATGGAGGTCAGCCGCGAAAATGCGCGCCGACTGCCCGGCGCGCCGTTACCTGATATGGTCACGGTGACGGCCAGACTTTCCGACTTGAGGGCAGACCTGTGTTTGCTTGCGGTGCCGACACAACAGCTTATGACGGTACTGAAGATCGCTGAACCAAGTGCTGCGACCCTTGTGTCCTGCGCCAAGGGCATCGATCGGTCCACCGGACTTGGACCAACCGCCCTGATAGCTCGCATATGTCGCAACGCGACGGTCGCGCAACTGACCGGTCCCAGCTTTGCGGTCGACATCGCAGCCGGGTTGCCGACGGCCCTGACCCTTGCGTGCGCTGATGCCGATCGTGCCAAGGCGCTGCAAGGGCAGCTCGCGACACCGAACTTGCGGCTTTATACCACCACGGACGTGCTTGGTGCGGAACTGGGCGGCGCGCTCAAGAACGTGGTTGCCATAGCCGCCGGTGCGGTCATCGGGGGCGGTCTGGGCGATAGCGCGCGGGCCGCGCTGATGGCCCGTGGGTTTGCCGAAATGACCCGCGTTGCAACAGCCTTGGGCGCACAGCCCGAAACGCTGACGGGCCTCTCGGGTCTGGGCGATCTTATCCTGACCTGCACCTCAGAGAAATCACGCAACTTCCGGTTTGGTTTTGGTCTGGCACGGGGCAATCTGGACGTCGCATCGATGACCGTCGAAGGCGTGCACACCGCGCGGGAACTGGCCAGCCGTGCCGATCTGGATACCCCCATTTCCGATGCTGTTGCCGCCTTGGCCGATGGCCGTGCCGACTTCCACGCCGTGCTTGATACCCTTTTGTCACGTCCCCTGAAACCGGAGTAATCCCATGCGCTACTGGCTGTTCAAATCCGAGCCTTCCACCTGGTCCTGGGATCAGCAGGTTGCCAAGGGTGATGCAGGCGAGGAATGGGATGGCGTGCGGAACTATCAGGCCCGGAATTTCATGCGCGAGATGTCGCTTGGGGACAGGGGGTTCTTCTACCACTCACAATCCGAAAAAGCCTGTGTCGGCATTGTCGAGGTCATTGCCACCGCCCATCCCGACAGCAAGGCGGATGACATTCGGTGGGAATGCGTGGACATCAAGGCGCTTTCCCTTTTGCCGTCACCTGTCACGCTGGATCAGATCAAAGCCGACGAACGCCTGTCTGACATGGTTTTGGTCAAGAATTCACGGCTGTCGGTGCAACCCGTGACCGAGGCGGAATGGCGGACCATCTGTGCGCTCGGTGGGCTGACGGTCTGACAACGATCGCGCCAGTCAAATCGACGACGCACTTTACAAGCGAGCCAAAAAAGGAGGGCCCCGACCCCCCGGGACCCTCCTTCACCCACGCGGCACACCTCGCTCCGCACGTGTTCAGTATAAGGGCCCACCGTCCTGGCCGGGCACCAACAGACTTATCGCCAACCGGACGCGCAAGCAAAGCAATTGCCCTTAGAAATTAGCTAAAAACGACAAGGCCGCAACACGCGCGGGCCTTGTCCAATTGCCGTCGCGCATGACTTAGCCGTAAACGCTCTCTTTTTTGAAATGCTTGGTCAGCATATAATAGACCACCGCGCGATACTTGTTGCGCTCGGATTTGCCGTAGGTTTCGATCACGCTATTGATCGCGTCCGTCAGCGCAGGGCTATCGGCCAATCCCAGTTTCTTCATCAGGAAGTTCTTCTTTACCGTCTCCAACTCCGCCGGCTGGCTTCCTGCAACGGTGCTTGCATCGGCATCATAGATCGCTGGTCCGCAGCCAATCGTGACCTTGGTCAACAGCGCCATGTCCGGTTCCATACCGCACTTCTTGCGCAGATCATCCGCGTAAACCGCGATCAGGTCATCTCGCTTGCCCATGAAAATCTCCTCTGTTCGTTTTGGGGTTTTCGTATTGCGTGCAAAGATTGGCGCGCAAGAAATGAAAAATAAAGGGGAAAGCTTGGACTTGCACGCCGTTGACCCGGTGGCCATCAGGCATCTGGGCCCGCATGTCGCCCACGGCGGTGGGGTCTTTTGCGGAAAACGTGAAGAAATTGGCCTGTCCATCCGCGTCGTCGGCGGCCGTCATGATCTTGGTCAGGCAGCGTTTTTTGATCACGGCCAGATCGTTCCCAACAACGATTCCAGCCGCTTCGCCACGAGACGACGGGTCTATCGCGGTAATTCAAGATGATGTTTGGCCGTCAGGGTCGCTGGACTTGCCGATCGCGTTCCCAATGGGCCAGACCGGCAACCAAGTCATCCAGAGTTCGGCTTCCCGCCTCTGCTCCGGTGGCGGCAAGCTCTGCGGAGAGTGCGGTCAGATAGGTGTTCACCGGTGTCGGTACGCCATGCAACCGGCCCAGCAGGGTAATCTCGCCGTTCAGGTAATCCGTTTCGACGGCCCCGGTGCCACGCATAAGGCTTTGCGTGGTCGACCCGCCAAATCGGGCGACGCCTGCAATATCCCCGATTTGCATCAGGCTGGTCCGTCGGGGGTCATCCATGCCCACATCCTGCCAATCCCATCCGGCAGCGGCAAGAACGGCTTCGGCCTCAGTGCGCGCGCGGCTGCGTAACGGGCCGGCGTCCACCCCCCGGCCCAGCGCCGCTTCAAGGATGTTGCCAAGGTTCAGCAGAAGTTTGCCGCGCTTGCTTGCCATGACGTCATCGTGGACGAACCCACGCATCTGTCCGCTGTCAAAAAGGGTGGCCAAGGCTTCATCCGCCCCATCGGACCCGCCGGGGTATCGCCCGATGTCGAACATCCCCAACATCGGCAAACCGTGGCAAAGTACCTCTCCGGGGTCAAGAAATCCGGCGGGCATCATCACCGTCACACCGTGCACGTTGGGAAACAGGCGCAGCGCCAGCCGTTCGTTTGCAATACCGTTCTGCAGACAAAAAATAGGCTGATCGTAGACGCCGGTGGCGCGCAGGGCATGCAATGCGGCGGCGGTATCTTGCGTTTTCATTGTCAGAAGAATCAGATCGTCGGGACGGAATGCAATTTCGTCCGGCCCCGCCACGCAAGGCAGATCGGCGGTAATGACACCGCCGGGATGACGAACCGTCAAGGGCCCCGCACGCAGGGCTGCCAGTTGCCCCCCGCGTGCGATCCCGATCACCTCATGGCCGGCGGCAACCAAGGCCCCGCCAACCACGCCGCCGACGGCGCCCACTCCATAAATGATAACGCGCATCGTGGTATTCACCTAGTAACGGTAGTGTTCAGGCTTGAACGGGCCTTCTTGCGTCACACCGATGTAATCGGCCTGATCCTTCTTCAATTCGGTCAGTTTCACGCCAATCTTTTTCAGATGCAGGCGCGCAACCTTCTCGTCCAGAAGTTTGGGCAGAACGTAGACCTCGTTCTTGTAGTCCTCACCCTTGGTCCACAGTTCGATCTGCGCCAGCACCTGATTGGTGAAGGACGCCGACATCACGAAGGACGGGTGGCCGGTCGCGTTCCCAAGGTTCAACAACCGCCCCTCGGACAGCAAGATGATGCGAGCGCCGCTTGGCATCTCGATCATGTCTACCTGTTCCTTGATGTTCGTCCATTTGTGGTTCTTCAGGGCTGCAACCTGAATTTCGTTGTCGAAATGGCCGATGTTGCCAACGATCGCCATGTCCTTCATCTCGCGAATGTGCTCGATGCGGATGACATCCTTGTTGCCGGTCGTCGTGATGAAGATGTCAGCGCGGGCAACCTCATCCTCCAGCAAGACAACCTCGAACCCGTCCATGGCGGCCTGCAGGGCGCAGATCGGGTCAACTTCGGTCACCTTCACGCGGGCACCGGCACCGCGCAGGGACGCGGCAGACCCTTTGCCCACATCGCCATACCCACAGACCACGGCAACCTTTCCGGCCATCATCGTATCGGTCGCGCGGCGGATGCCATCGACCAGCGATTCCTTACAGCCGTATTTGTTGTCAAATTTCGACTTGGTGACTGAATCGTTCACGTTGATTGCCGGGAAAGGCAACTCGCCCTTCTTTTGCAGATCGTACAGACGATGAACGCCCGTGGTGGTTTCCTCGGACACGCCCTTTATCGCAGCTTTGGTCTTGGTGAACCAACCAGGCGTTGCGGCCATCCGCTTCTTGATCTGGGCAAAGATCGCCTCTTCTTCCTCGGATGTCGGCACGGCCAGCAGGTCGGTTTCCCCCGCCTCGACCCGCGCACCCAGAAGCACGTACAAGGTCGCGTCGCCGCCATCATCAAGGATCATGTTCGCGCCGTCCGGGAACATGAAGGAGCGGTCCAGATAATCCCAGTGTTCCACCAGCGTCTGCCCCTTGATGGCAAACACGGGGACCCCCGCAGCGGCAATCGCGGCGGCGGCATGGTCTTGGGTCGAAAAGATGTTGCACGATGCCCAACGGACATCGGCACCCAATTCGACCAATGTCTCAATCAGAACGGCGGTCTGGATCGTCATATGCAATGACCCCACGATCCGGGAACCCTTCAGCGGCTTGGATGCGCCATATTCCTCGCGTAGCGCCATCAGTCCGGGCATCTCGGTTTCGGCAATGTCCAGTTCTTTGCGGCCATAATTGGCCAGAGCGATATCCTTGACGATGTAATCGGTCACGCGCGTCTCCTTGAGCGAATTCTTCCTGTCTTTGAAGGGCACATAGCAGGCAGGTCGCCACCCGGCAATGCCACCGCCCGCCGCAGACGCGCGGTGCCAAGGGTGGGATTGCGCATCGCGATGCGCCCCAGGCGTTTTTGGTGGCAAAAGAACGCGCGAGGGTGTCTGCAAAAATCGATCAGCCTCGCAATTGCAATTCCAATCGTTGGCGATTCCGGAACACCTCTTGCCCATACATGTGCTCCAAAGCGCGGTGGACCCGCGCGGGGGCTGGCCCCCTGCGCTGACGATCGCTAAGCCTTGGTCTAGTTACAGATCGGGAAATGTTTCATGCCCAAAGCTCCCCCTCGCGCCTGGCAACGGATGCTGTCGGGCCGCAGGCTTGACCTGCTGGACCCCACGCCGGTGGATATCGAGATTGAGGATATCGCCCACGGTTTGGCCTTCGTGGCCCGTTGGAACGGACAGACACGTGGTGAATTCGCTTATTCAGTGGCCGAACATTCCTTGCTGGTCGAAGAAATTTATACCCGGCTGAAACCGGCCGCGCCGATGAAGTGGCGGTTGGCGGCACTGCTGCATGATGCACCGGAATACGTGATCGGTGACATGATTTCCCCGGTAAAGGCGGCGGTCGGTCCGGGCTATGGTGCGCTGGATGAACGTCTGACGGCGGCCATTCATCTGCGGTTCGGGCTGCCTGCGATCCTACCGGTCGCGGTCAAGGCCGCCATCAAGAAGGCCGACAAGATTTCGGCATGGCTTGAGGCAACGCAGCTTGCCGGTTTTTCCGAGGCCGAGGCCGATCGTTTCTTTGGGCGCCCCGCGCCCGCGCACACGGCCGGGTTGACCCTGCGGCTGCGCCCGCCATCGGACGTCCGCAATGATTTTACAGCGCGCCATGACGCGTTGTCTGCAACCTTGTGATTATCCGGGTCGCCCACGACCTTGATGCGCGCGGCATGGCCGATCTGCTTGGCCGTATCATTGCCATCGGCGGAACAACCGCGCTGACGGAAATGGTGACGGCCGATGACATCCGTGAATGGATGCGCCGTTCACCGGGTCATAGCGCGTGGCATGTGGCCGAAGGCGAAGACGGCGCGATCTTGGGGTTTCAGTGGATTGAACCCGCCGATCACCTACCATCGGACGCAGCGAATATTGCCACCTTCGTGGTGCCGGGTGCGCAAGGCATGGGCATTGGTTCCGCGTTGTTCCGTGCGACTGAACGTGCCGCGCGGCGACTGGGCTTCGGCTGGATCAACGCGAATATCCGCGCCGATAATGCCGGTGGGCTTACGTATTACCAAAGTCGCGGCTTCGAGACTTATGGCACACGGTCGGGGCATGTGATGGGCGATGGTCACGTGGTCGACAAGGTGCTCAAGCGCTACAGCCTGTCCTGACCCCCTGATAGGGTCATGGACGATCCATTTTCGGATATCACCGGCGCAACACACACACGCGATGGCGCGATCTTTTAACCGCGCCGTTGCATCCCACCCATGTGGTTTCGCGCTTGGCCTAGCGGAAGAAACAGGTCGTTCCCGCCCAGATCAGCTCAATCGTGTCGGTTTCATCGTTCATGATCCCGTAGATGTCGGTGCGCGAGAACTCCGTGCCCAACGTCGTGACCTGAAAACTTGCGCCCGCCATCTGGTTGCGCGGCTGGCCGGGGCGATAACCGTCGACGACCGGCAGGAACGGGTCGGATGTGGTCCAGCCGACGAAACTTCCGTTCATGAAATTCAACGTCAGACCGTCTTCAAATCGGGCGAAGGTCATCGGACCCGCGCCGCATTCGGGATTTTGCGAAATCTCGACCGGGCTTTCGCCCAAGATACGCGATACCGCCGCAACGGTGCCTTGCCGCGCGCGTCCGAAATCGACCCGCAGTCCGGTGGAGCCTTCGACCATGCCACGGCTGTCAAGCGTCAGGATAGGTGGCGCATCCACATCGTTGGGGGTGGATACACACCCGGCCATCATCAAGGCGGCGGCAAGCATCAAAGAGGCACGCAAAAACATGGGGTAGACTCCCGGGTCAGGCAAAGAAGATCGACTGCGCGATATCAGCGCGGAGAGCGCTTGGCGAGGATTCGCTGCAATGTCCGGCGATGCATATTCAATCGGCGGGCGGTTTCGCTGACGTTACGGTCGCACAATTCATACACCCGTTGAATGTGTTCCCATCGCACCCGGTCGGCGCTCATGGGGTTTTCGGGCGGGGGTGGCATTTCTTCGGATTCAGCCAGCAACGCCGCGGTGATATCATTGGCGTCCGCAGGTTTGGACAGATAGTCGGTCGCGCCGATCTTGACGGCAGCGACGGCCGTCGCAATCGCGCCATACCCGGTCAACACCACAATCCGCGCGTCGGGGCGCTTTGCGCGCAGTGCTTCGACGACGTCCAGACCGTTGCCATCTTCCAGCCGCAGGTCGACAACCGCATAGGCCGGTGGCCGCGCCGTGGCGATGGCTTTGCCTGCCGCGACCGATCCGGCCGCCTCGACGGCGAAGCCGCGTTTTTCCATCGCGCGCTCCAGACGGCGCAGAAACGGTTCATCGTCATCGACCAGCAGCAGCGACGCGTCGGGACCAATTTCCCGCAATGTTCTGTCCTGGGACATGCGCGCCCTCTCCTCTGGTCGCTGTTTCGTTGAACGGTTCTAAACGTAACCAACTCGGGCCGTCAATTTCCGTTCCGCGACAGACCAATTAAGACGCGGCGTCGATGAAGCAAGAAATACTCGCTGCCATATCCACCGGCGAGGTTTCGCGGCGGTAGAATTCGACGAACCCGTGCTCGGGCAAGACCAGATAGGTGAATGTCGAATGATCAACCAGATAGAACTCGTCATCCGTCTCGTCATGCGCGCGATAGAAGGTCCGGTAGGCTTGGCTGGCGCGGGCGACTTGTTCGGGGCTGCCCGTCAGCCCGAGCAGGCGCGGATGCACGTTGGCGGTAAAGGCATCCAGCACCTCGGGCGTATCGCGGCGCGGATCGATCGAGATGAAGACCGGAAGCACGCTTTGCCCCTGCGCCTCAAGAATATCGACCGCCTCGGCGTTGCGCACGGTATCCAGCGGACAGACGTCGGGGCAGAATGTATAGCCGAAATAGATCAGCGTAGGCTCGGTGATGACATCGGCATCCGTGACCGTTTCACCGGTTTCACTTACCAGTTCAAAGGGCCCCCCGATGGTGCCGGCCCCGCCCGCGACCGCGCTGCTGCGGCACTGTGCGAACCGGTCATCGCCCGCCGCGTTCCGTCCTTGCCAGACCGCCAGGCCGACACCCCCCAACAAGGCGGCAATCAGGGCGACAGAGGCAATGGCATAGCTGCGGGTCATGACAAGGGTTTCCATCTGATGAACACATTGCTTACTTAGAGGTATCCGTCTCTCAATTCACGCCCCAGCGCCTGTGACAGAAAGCCCCTGATGGCCAATTTGCCTGATCCGTCGTTGAACCTTGTGTTGCAGGACACCCGCAGCGATTGGGTTCGCCTTCGCACGCTTCTGGTCCTGCGCTGGCTTGCGATCCTCGGGCAGACGGTCACGGTGGTGATCGCGGGCCTCTATCTGGGATTGCGGGTGGAATTGGGCCTTTGTTTCCTGGCGATCGGGGCGGCTGTCGTCTCCAACCTGATTGCGATGGTCATCTTTCCCGAAAACCAGCGCCTGTCAGACCGGGACGCGATGCTGACGTTGCTGTTCGATCTCTCTCAACTCAGCTTTCTGTTGTTCCTGACCGGCGGTTTGAACAACCCGTTCGCCCTGTTGATCTTGGCGCCCGTGACCATTTCGGCCACTGCCTTGACGGTCCGCTCGACCGCGATCCTCGCGGGGATCGCGGTGGTGATGATCAGCCTGCTGGCCTTTTTCCACATCCCGCTTGCGACCAGTGATGGCGTTATTCTTGCGCTGCCTGACCTCTTCGTGCTGGGTTTCTGGATATCCATCGTGATCGGCATCTTGTTCCTGTCCGCCTATGCACGACGTGTGACGCTGGAAACGCATTCCATGTCGCAGGCGTTGCTGGCCACGCAAATGGCCTTGGCACGCGAACAGAAATTGACCGATCTGGGTGGCGTTGTGGCGGCGGCGGCGCATGAACTGGGCACGCCGTTGGCCACGATCAAGCTTGTCTCGACCGAGTTGGTGGAGGAATTGGAAGATCGCCCCGATCTGAAAGAAGACGCGCTGCTGATCCGCCAGCAAGCAGACCGGTGTCGCGATATTCTGCGGTCCATGGGGCAGGCGGGCAAGGACGACCTGCACCTGCGCAGCGCGCCATTCGGGGCAGTCGTGCGTGAGGCGGCGGAACCGCATGCCGGACGCGGCGTTGAGGTGTATTTCGATTTCCGCCCCGTTTCCGATGGGGACGACGCGCAGCCAATCGTGCGCCGCAAGCCCGAAATCATCCATGGCTTGCGCAACCTTGTTCAGAACGCTGTGGATTTCGCGGACGGCCATGTTTGGGTCGATGGCCAATGGGGGGGCGGCACTATTCGCCTGCGCATTACCGACGACGGGCCGGGGTACCCCCCGGATCTTCTGGGCCGACTGGGTGATCCGTTCTTGCGCCGCCGCACACGCGCCGAGGCTGATCCGCGCCCCGGCTACGAAGGGATGGGGCTGGGCCTGTTCATTGCCAAGACCCTGCTGGAACGCGCGGGCGCAAAGGTCGAGTTCATGAACGCCTCGGATCCTTTTCTGGCGGTCGAAGATATGATGCCCCGTAGCGGCGCCTTGGTCACGGTGACATGGCCGAGTGAGGTGCTGGCCCTTGCATGGGACGAGTCCATGGGCCCATTGGGTGAGAACCAGCAGATCAAGGCCTGACCCCTCTCGCCTCTTTCGGCGCCGCTTCGGCGTCCCTCTCGTGCTTAACCTTTCATTAAACGTTTGCCCTGCAACACTAATGGGATTGTGACGCCGGGGACGCAGAACGATGCAACTTGATGGTATGGGGTTCGTTCTGCTGTTTGCGGGGCTAAGTTTCGCGACCGCGCTTCTGGCGTTGGCCGCGTCAGCGTGGATATGCACGGGGCGGCGGGGGACGGCACGTGGGCCAGCCGGATACGATGTTATCCGGCGCTATGAATTCCGCGAGGGGTATCTGCTCAGCGATGCTGACGCGAACGATGTTTTCCTCCCCGAAGGGCTGAACCGCGCGGCTGCATGGGATGATCTGAGCAATAGCCTGTCGGTTCTGGGGCCCACGATGCCCGATCTCATGACGGCACTTGCAGCCCGGGGTGAAAGCTTCTTGCAGGTCGGGCACCTTGGGGATGATGCCTTGGCCGTATCTGGCGAGGTCGAGCATGACCGCCTTGTCATCACTGTCACACCCACCGATGACAGCAGCAGCCGCTTGCCCGTTCAACGCAGTGCATTGATGGCGATGCAACGCGAAATCCTGGATCTGCGGAACGCGGTCGATCTCACCCCAATCGCCATGTGGCGCGAAAGCGCGGATCATCGGTTGGTCTGGGCAAACAGCCCCTATTACCAACTGGTCGAGCAGTTGGCCGAAGGTGACGCGCCGCTGGGGTGGCCCCTGCCGCGGGTTTTTGCCGATCACTTCACCCCTCCACCTGATGACGGGACGCCAAGGCGTTGCAGTCTGCCCGGTGGCATCCGCGATGCGCCCCTGTGTTTCGAAGTGACGGCCCATCCCCAAATCGATGGCACGACCTTGTTTTCGGCCCATCCGATCGACCGGCTGGTAACAGCGGAAACCGCCCTGCGGAATTTCGTGCAGACACTGTCGCAGACATTCGCGCATTTGCCTGTGGGGTTGGCGATCTTTGACAAGACGCGCAAGCTCGTGCTGTTCAACCCCGCGCTCCTGACCTTGTCGACGTTGGAGCCCGAGTTTCTATCAGGCCGCCCTAGTCTTGGGGTGTTCCTTGATCAATTGCGCGAACGGCAGCGGATGCCAGAGCCCAAGAACTACAGGGCGTGGCGGGATGAAATCAGTCGTCTGGAACAAGGTGCCCGTGATGGCACCTATCAAGAACTCTGGACGCTGCCAACCGGCCAAAGTTACCGCGTGATCGGCCGACCTCATCACGATGGTGCGGTGGCATTCATGTTCGAAGACATCAGTTCCGAAGTGTCCCTGACCCGGCAGTTCCGGTCTGATCTGGACCTCTACCAAGCTGTTCTCGACGATAGCGAAGACGCGCTTGCCGTCTTCAGCAATGATGAACGCTTGGTCATGTCCAATGATCGCTACGCGGCGCTTTGGGGCACGGATCCGCGCGAAACGCTGGGTGAAATCTCGTTGACCGAAGCGACCCGTCAGTGGCAGGCAGATTGCGTGCCGGACGGCGTATTCGGGGACATCAGGAGTTTTTCAGATCGCACCCGTGACCGATCTGTCTGGGCGGGAGAGATGAAACTGCTCAGCGGTGCCCGGATCGCGGCGCATGTTGCGCCTTTGCGCGGTGGCGCCATGTCGGTCCGGTTCCGCCCGCTGCCCACCGACGCACCGGCGGTCAGTCCGGCACCCCTTCTGGACGTCCTGACCCGTCACGCCGACTGACCAAGCGGAGCCTTGCAGGCGCGGGCCGGTCAGATACACTTGAACCGATGACGACGCACACTCCACCCATTCCTGCTCAGGATCTGCCCGTTCTGGGTCGAGTCACCCTGAAAAGTGCCGTGGCAACGACCGAATTGGCCCGCCGGATCGGCGGCGTCTTGCGGGCCGGTGACACCCTGCTGCTGTCGGGCGATCTGGGCAGTGGAAAGACCCATTTCGCGCGCGGATTGATCCAGACCCGCCTGACCACTACCGAAGACGTTCCCTCGCCGACCTTTACTCTCGTCCAGACGTATGACGCGGGCGATGTGGAAATCTGGCACGCCGATCTCTATCGCCTGACCGATGCGCAAGAGGCATGGGAATTAGGCTTGGACCACGCATTTGAAACGGCGATTTGCTTGATTGAATGGCCGGTGCGTCTGGGCGATGACATCCCCGTTAATGCGCTGTGGCTGGTATTTGAGACCGACCCCGATGCCGAGGATACACGACATCTTACGCTGCGCGGAAAGGTGGATCTGCCGCTTGCCCGGCGGGTCGCGCCGCTGATGGTTTCTTGATGACCCAGATCGCCACGTTTCTGGCCGCAGCAGGATGGGCAGATGCACCGCAGGCCCCGCTGGCCGGTGATGCCTCGGCACGGCGCTATCTGCGGCTGACCGGGCCACGGGAACACGCCATCCTGATGATTGCCCCTGCGCAGGACCATGCGGGTTTTGCGGCGTTTCTGACCATGGCCGCTTATCTGCAGGGCTTGAACTTGTCTGCGCCCCGGATCCTTGCTGCAGATCAGGCCAACGGGCTTATGCTGCTGGAGGATCTGGGAGATGTCACGTTGGCACAGGTGGAGGGGACCGATCGCAATATCGCGTATGCGGCCGCAGCGGCGTTGCTGCAACGTATCGCGCGGGCTCCGCTCGCGCCCGGTCTTGTTGCGCTGAACCCGTCACAGATGGCGGGAATGGCAAACCTCACCTTCGATCTGCTGGGTGATGCCGATGACCTGCGCGGGGCCATCTTGCCCGGTCTTGCGGAGGCCTTGGCCACCCACGCAGGCGGCGCGCCGGTTACGGCCTTGCGCGACTACCACGCTGAAAATCTGATGTGGCTGCCAGATAGGCACGGTGACGCACAGGTCGGGCTTCTGGATTTTCAGGATGCGGCAGGCCTGCCCGCCGGTTACGATCTTGCCTCGCTGCTCGATGATGTCAGGCGCGATGTTCCGGCCGACCTCAGGCAAACGCTCATAGCGGATTTTGCGGATCGGGCCGGGACGACGGTGGGCGCGGCAACTGCGCGGATCGACGTCCTTTCCCTGCAACGCAATCTTCGTATTCTGGGGGTATTTCGCCGTCTTTCATTGTCGGGAAAGCCGCGGTACTTGCGGTTCCTGCCGCGCACATCCGATACGATCCGCCGCGTTCTGGCGTCTCCCGCGCTTTCGGGGGTCGCGGCCCCCGTGGCGCAACTTCTGGACCGCACCGCGCCATGGGCGGACGGCGCGATATGACCCTGCCATGCATGATCCTTGCTGCGGGGTTCGGCACGCGCATGGGCGCGTTGACGGCGGATCGGCCCAAGCCGCTGATATCGGTGGCTGGGCTGGCGCTGATCGACCACGCCTTGGCACAGGCCAAAGGAGCGATAGCCCACCCGGTGCTTGTCAACGGGCATTACCGGGCCGATCAGATGGCTGCCCACCTGTCCGGGCGCGGCATCCACTTCATGGAAGAAACGCCCGAGATCCTCGACTCTGGCGGCGGTCTCAAGAACGCTTTGACGGTCCTCGGCACCGGGCCCGTATTCACCCTGAACGCCGATACGGTCTGGCACGGGCCCAATGCGCTGAACACCTTGCTGTCCGCATGGGATCCGACCTGCATGGGGGCCGCCCTTCTGATGGTTCCCCAAACGCGTGCGGTCGGCCGCCTGACTGGCGGTGATTTCGCGATGGAGCGGGACGGGCGCCTGACGTGGGACAAGACCGGCGCGGTTTATACCGGCGCGCAGATCATTGATGCCCGCATCGTCGCGGATTGGCCGGACCGGGTGTTTTCGCTGCGTGCGGTGTGGCAAACCTTGATGGATGAGGGGAAACTGTTTGGCGTCATGTATCCGGGCCAATGGGCCGATGTGGGCCACCCACAGGGCATCGCATTGGCCGAAGGGATGATTGGAGCCGCAGATGTTTGAGCCGACAGACCGCGCCCGTGTCTTCGCAACACCGCCCGGCGCCGACTTCGCCAGCAGCCTTCTGGCTGGCCTTGACGCGCGCCTGCTTGGTCAGCCGCCCGAGGCGCTGGGCCGGGTCGAGGTGCACGTCAGCACCGCCCGCATGGCAAGGCGATTGCGCGGCCTTTATGCCCAGCGCAACGCAAGCTTTCTGCCCCGTATCAAGCCGATCGGTGCTCTGGCCGAGAGGGCCGACCTGATCGGCCTGCCACCTTCTGTTCCGCCGCTGCGCCTGCGGCTGCAACTGGCGCAACTGGTTGGCGCCCTCATCCATCATCAACCTGAACTCGCCCCGCGCGCGGCGATCTTCGACTTGGCCGATAGCCTCGCGGATCTGATGGGTGAAATGCACGAGGAGCGCGTGACACCCGATATCATCGCCGCTTTGGAGGTCGGAGAACATTCGCAGCACTGGGCCCGGACGCAGGCATTCCTTGGGATCGTCACCACTTATTTCGGTGGCCTTGATGTTCCCCTGACGGCCGAGGCGCGGCAAACGCGTGTGGTCGATCATCTGGCCGACCAATGGCGTTTGTCACCGCCTGATCATCCGGTGATTGTTGCCGGGTCCACCGGGTCGCGCGGGGCGACCGCGCGATTCATGGCGGCCGTGGCGCTGCTGCCGCAGGGGGCCGTGATCCTGCCGGGGCTGGATGATGCGATGCCCGCCGCCCTCTGGGACCGTATTCTTGACGGGCGCGCGCAGGGTCTGTCCGGAGAGGATCATCCCCAGTTCCGCCTTGGGGCCTTTGCCCGGCGCGTCGGTTTATCCCCGGCCGAGATACCGGTCTGGGGCGACGTGACCGCGCCCAACCCATTACGCAATCGTTTGATCTCGCTTGCGCTGCGTCCCGCGCCCGTCACCGATCAGTGGCGCGAAGAGGGACCGAAACTTGGCGATTTGGGCCCGGCCCTGTCCGGCATGACCTTGCTGGAGGCGCCAAACCCGCAGGCCGAGGCGACGGCCATTGCCCTGCGTCTGCGTGAGGCGGCTGAACAAGGGCTGCCGGCGGCCTTGATCAGCCCTGATCGCGTACTGACCCGACAGGTGACTGCTGCCTTGGACCGATGGGGCATCTTGCCCGACGACAGCGCCGGGCAACCCCTGTCGCTCAGCGCGCCGGGGCGGTTCTTGCGGCATGTGGCCGACGCCATGACCGACGTTGTCACCTCCGAGGCGCTGCTGGTCCTGCTCAAGCATCCATTGTGTAATTCCGATTCCGATGCGCGCGGCCCCCACCTGTTGCGCAGCCGTGATCTGGAACTGCAGGTGCTGCGCGGCGGTGGCCCGGTTCCATCGCGCAAGGCCCTGGTCGCGTGGGCGGCGCGGCGCGATACGGACCCCGATGCAATGGCGTGGGTGACATGGCTGTGCGACGCTCTCTTGGTGGATTGGGATGCCGGGGCACAGCCCTTGGCGGCCCGCGTTGCGGGACATCTGGCCTTGGCGAATGTTCTGGCGGCGGGACCAAACGGTCAACCCGCGCGCTTGTGGGATGGCGAAGATGGGGCGGAATGCACCGCCTTGATGCGGACCCTTGCAGCCGAGGCCGATGCCGGCAGCCCCATGACGGCGCGCGATTACGCGGATCTTTTCACCGCGCTTTTGCAGGACCGAGAGGCCCGCAACCCTTTGCGCCCGCATGCGAACATCATGATCTGGGGCGCTTTGGAGGCGCGGGTGCAAGGTGCCGACCTTCTGATCCTTGCGGGTCTGAACGAAGGAACCTGGCCCGCGCTGCCCACCGCCGACCCGTGGTTGAACCGCACCATGCGCGATCAGGCCGGGCTGCGGCTGCCGGATCGGCAAATCGGCCTTTCGGCGCATGATTTCCAACAGGCGGCGGCCGCAAAAGAGGTGTGGCTTTGCCGGTCCACCCGCGATGCCGAGACAGAAACGGTGCCATCGCGCTGGTTGAACCGGCTGACCAACCTGCTCCGCGGGTCCGGCACCGGCGCCGCCGCAGAACTTGATGCAATGATGGGCCGCGGCCAGATGTGGCTGGACCGGGCGGCCGCCCTGACCACGCCCGAGACGCGCGTTGCCTCCGCCCCGCGCCCGGCGCCCCGCCCACCGCTGGCGGCGCGGCCCAAACGCATTTCCATCACCGATGTCGAGCGTCTGATCCGTGACCCATATGCGGTCTATGCCGCGCGCGTATTGCGATTGCGCGCGCTTGATCCGCTGCGTCCCAGCCCCGATGCGGCCCTGCGGGGCGAAGTCTTGCACGATATCTTGAACAGGTTTGTGGATGGCACCGCCAACGCGCTGCCTGCCAATGCCCGGGATCTGTTGCTGCAACTGGCGGATGAACGTCTGGTCGAAGGTGCGCCATGGCCCGCCGCCCGCCGGGTCTGGCGCGCACGTCTTGAACGGGTCGCCGACTGGTTTCTTGACGGGGAACGGGCCCGTCGCGATCTTGCCACTCCGTGGTTGCGCGAAACCATGGCGGAATGGCATCTGCCCGACCTTGACCTGACGCTGCGTGCCAAGGCCGACCGGGTCGACCGCCTGCCCGACGGGCGCGTGGCAATTTACGACTACAAGACAGGGCCCGTGCCCAGCGCCAAACAGGAACGCGCCTTCACCAAGCAATTGTGGCTGGAGGCCGTGATGGCGGACAAGGGCGCATTTTCCGAGGCTGGATCGGCCCATGCCGCGCGCATCGCCTATGTCAGTGTGGGCAACAACCCTCGGGAACTGGTCCATGAACCGACGCCCAGTGACCTTGCCCGGATCGAGGATGAATTCCGCAAATTGATCACCCATTTCCGCCAACCGTCCACTGGCTATATTTCGCGCCGCGCGATGGAAGGCGTCCGCTACGACGGTGACTTTGATCACCTCGCCCGACACGGTGAATGGTCCGATGCCGATCTGCCGGTGCCGCAAGACGTTGGGGGGCGCGATGATTGAAATGGACGACGCCAGCCGCGCACAGGTAACCGCCGCCAACCCCGGCAGTTCCACATGGCTCAGCGCCAATGCCGGCAGCGGCAAGACCCGCGTTCTGACCGACCGGGTGGCGCGGTTGTTGCTGGATCAGGTCCCGCCCGAACGGATCTTGTGCCTGACCTACACCAAGGCCGCCGCATCCGAGATGCAGAACCGCCTGTTCAAGCGGTTGGGCGAATGGGCCATGCTGGATGATCAAGGCCTTCGCCAACAACTGGATGGTCTTGGCGTGACCCAGACATTGGACCCATCGCTGCTGTCACGTGCGCGCACGCTTTTTGCCCGCGCGATCGAGACGCCCGGCGGCCTCAAGATCCAGACAATCCATTCCTTCTGCGCGGCCGTCCTGCGACGTTTCCCGCTGGAGGCGGGCGTCACGCCCGGATTTACTGAAATCGAAGACCGCCAGCGGATCCGCCTTGTCTCCGACCTGCTGGATGCATTGGCCGCCGATCCCGCTGCGGAGGCGGTTGTTGACGGGCTGGTGAATTACCTGTCGGAAGAAGATCAGCTGACCCGCCTTGCGCTTAGCGTCGTGGGCAATGCCGAGGCGCTGGACCCTACTGAGACCCGAGAAGAAATCTGCAGCTGGCTGGGCATTGCCCCGGACATGACCGCCGATGATCTGATCGCACGCGTGGTCATGGGTGATGAGGGGCTGATGTGCGCACGCATCGTGCCGTTGCTCGACCCCGCGAAAGCGAACCAGAAGAAAACCTACGATGTGTTCCAAGCGGTGGATTGGACCGCCGTGACCCTATCCGATCTTGAAGAGCTTGAGGCTTGTCTGCTCTTTGGCACCGGCACCAAGGCCCCCTTTGCAGCCAAGATCGATGCGTTCATCAACAAGGGCATCCGTGACGCCATGGGCCCTGACCTGCCTCGCCTGCATGATCTGATGCTGCGGGTCGAGGCCGCGCGGCCCCTGCGGCTGGCCTTTGAAACGGCACAACGAACCAATGCGCTTCATCGTTTTGCCGACCATATCTTGCCAGCCTACGCCGATGCCAAGGCGCGCCGGGGCTGGCTTGATTTCGATGATCTGATCCGCAAGACGCGTGATCTGCTGAACCTGCCCGGCGTGGCGCCTTGGGTCTTGTTCCGGCTGGATGGCGGGATCGACCACATCTTGGTGGACGAGGCGCAGGACACCGCCCCGATCCAATGGCAGATCGTCGCAAAACTGGCCGAGGATTTTGCAGCGGGGCAGGGCGCGCGCGATGAGGTAGCGCGCACCATCTTCGTCGTGGGTGACAAGAAACAGTCGATTTACTCCTTTCAGGGTGCGGACCCCGAAGGCTTCGACCGGATGCGCCACCATTTCCAAACCCGGCTGACCGATATCGGTGCGCCGTTCCAATCCGAAGAACTGATCTGGTCGTTCCGTTCGGCTCCGGCGATCTTGCAGGTGGTGGACAAGGTCGCGGAAGGGGCTGGTGGTCCCGGCCTTGGCGGTGATGTCCGGCACCTTGCCTTTTTTGATGCGCTGCCCGGCCGGGTGGACCTGTGGCCCCATGTCCCCAAGACCGAAAATCAAGAGCCGCCGGATTGGCACGATCCGGTCGATCTGCGTGCCCACGACCACCATTACAATTTACTTGCCCAGATGGTCGCCGAGCGTGTCGACGCGATGCTGTCCGATGGGACGCAGATTGTGGTTTCGGGCGAACGCCGGCGTGTGCGGCCCGAGGATATTCTTATCCTGGTGCAGCGCCGATCAGACCTGTTTCACGAGATCATTGCCGCGATCAAGGCAAGGCAACTGCCCATTTCCGGACCCGACCGGATGCGCGTCGCCGCCCAGCTTGCCGTCAAGGACCTGATCGCCCTGATGGCATTTCTGGCCACGCCCGAGGATGACCTGTCGTTGGCAGCGGTCCTGCGCTCACCCTTGTTCGGATGGACAGAGGACGCGTTGTTCGCGCTGGCGCACAACCGCCCCGAACGGGCCTTTCTCTGGCAGGCCCTCCGCGCACGTTCGGCGGATTTTGCCGATACACATGCCATGTTGACCGATCTGCGGAACAAGGCCGATTTCCTGCGCCCCTACGATCTGCTGGAACGGGTGCTGATCCGTCATGACGGGCGGCGGCGCTTGCTGGCCCGCCTTGGTCCCGAGGCCGAAGATGGCATTGATGCGATGCTGGCTCAGGCGCTGGCCTATGAACAGACCGAAGTGCCAAGCCTGACGGGTTTCGTCGGCTGGCTGCAAAGCGATGACGTGACCATCAAACGCGACCCAAGCGGCCTGACCCATCAGATCCGGGTGATGACGGTACACGGGGCCAAAGGGCTTGAGGCGCCCATCGTGATCCTGCCCGATGCCAAGATGCCCGAAGGCAACCGATCAGGCCCCGATCTGTTGCACCCAGAGGGGGGGCCGGTGATCTGGGGGGTCAAGTCAGACAACCTGCCCCCGGCCGCGCAAGAGGCCGCCGACCTGCGCAAACGCAAGGATGAGGAAGAGCGGAACCGCCTTCTGTATGTGGCGCTGACGCGCGCTGAGACATGGGTGATCATCGCGGCCGCCGGCAAGATCGGGGATACCCCGGAAAAAAGCTGGTTCCGAACGGTCGAGGCTGCTTTGCAGGCACTTGGCGCCCGGTCTGTCACGACGCCCGATGGGATGATGTTGCGCCATGAAACCGGCGATTGGTCCATGACGGAGGCGGGCCGCGATACGGCCACGCCATCGCGTGCCGTCCTGCCACCATGGGCCGAGACACCTGCCCCCGAGGTTGCCCGCGACCGCCCGGCGCTAAGCCCCTCGGACCTTGGCGGTGCAAAGGCGCTGCCGGGTGAGGGGGCCGGCCTGTCCGAGGAAGCCGCGTTGCGCCGGGGCCGTTTGGTGCACCTGTTGCTTGAACATCTGCCGACGCTGCCTGCCCCGGCTTGGCCCGCTGCGGCACCCAGCATCGCGGGGCTTGATGGGCCGGTGCCCGACGATGCCGAAATCGCGCCCCTGTTGGCCGAGGCGATCGGCGTCCTGACCAATCCGCGCCTCTCCCATGTCTTCTCCCCAACCGCGCTGGCGGAGGTGGAGCTGACTGCCCACAGCCCCACCCTGAATTGTCAACTTATCGGGGCGATCGATCGGTTGGTCGTTACTGACGACGCGGTGCTGGCGGTGGATTTCAAGACCAACGCGGTGGTGCCCGCGTCACCTGATGCAGTGCCCGAAGGTCTGAAACGTCAACTTGGCGCCTATGCCGAAATGCTGGGCCTGCTTTATCCCGGCAGACGGATAGACACTGCGATCTTGTGGTCGCGCGATGCCAGCCTGATGTTGTTGCCTCACGACAGCGTCATGGCAGCGTTGCAAAGGGTCGCCATCCCTTGACCGCAGACTGCCGTCTACTTAGGTTCCCAGTCCAACCAGTTTTCCAGCCCCAAGGAGCGCCCCATGGCTACCGTTTCCGTTACCGACGCGACATTCGACGCCGAAGTGCGCCAATCCGACATCCCCGTTATCGTGGACTTCTGGGCGGAATGGTGCGGTCCGTGCAAGCAGATCGGCCCAGCGCTGGAGGAACTTTCCGCCGAATATGACGGTCGAGTAAAGATCGTGAAGGTCAACGTGGACGACAACCCGAATTCGCCCATGCAACTGGGTGTCCGCGGGATTCCCGCGCTGTTCATGTTCAAGAACGGCGAAGTTGTTTCGAACAAGGTTGGTGCCGCACCCAAGGCCGCGCTTCAAAAATGGATCGACGAAGAAGTCTGATCCGTTGTAAAATCTGAAGTCAAAGGGCGCTCTTTAGCGCTCTTTTTCTGTTCTGGGGCACTGAACTGCCTGATGATGGGCAATGCCCTAGGGGTGGTCGTCTTGATATCCGGGGTGCCTACTGCGGGCTTGGCACCGCCGCGACAGCAGGGGCCGCCGCATGTCTGATCGCGCGCAACCCTTGCCGCTGTGAATTTCCCATGAAAAAGGGCGCCGCAAGGGCGCCCTTCTCCGTCTCCCGGCGAACCGGGATGCAAGCAATTGCTTAGCCTTTGGTGAAGTCGGGGTAGGCTTCCATGCCCAATTCCGACACGTCCAGACCGGCAATCTCGTCCTCTTCGCTGGGACGCAGGCCCATGACCGACTTGATGATGACCCAGACAACCAACGAGGTCACGAAGACGAACCCGCCGATTGCGGCAAAGCCCATGATCTGTGTCACAAAGTTGGTGCCTTCGGTGTAGAAGGGAACCGCCAGCGTTCCCCAGAAACCTGCAATAAGGTGCACGGGGATGGCGCCGACCACGTCGTCGATCTTCATCTTGTCCAGCATCGGCACGGTCAAGACCACGATTATGCCGCCAACCGCGCCAATCCACAGCGCACCGAACAGCGATGGGTCCAGCGGGCCTGCCGTGATCGATACCAGCCCGGCCAGCGCGCCGTTCAGGACCATGGTAAGGTCGACCTTGCCATACAAGACCTGCGTCAGGATCAGTGCGGCGATTGCACCGGCTGCCGCTGCCATGTTGGTGTTGGCGAAGATGATCGCGACAGCGTTGGCATCTGCCTCGGTGCCCAGCGCCAGCTGCGAGCCGCCGTTGAAGCCGAACCAGCCTAGCCACAGAACGAACGTGCCCAAGGTTGCCAGCGCCAGATTGGAGCCGGGCATCGGGTTGACCTTGCCGTCCTTGCCGAATTTGCCAAGGCGCGGTCCAAGGATGATGGCGCCTGCAAGGGCCGCGAAACCACCGGCTGCGTGCACCAGCGTCGAACCGGCGAAGTCCGAGAAGCCTGCTTCAGCCAACCAGCCGCCGCCCCACTGCCAGGATGCTTCGATTGGGTAGATGAACCCTGTCAGCACGACAACGAAGATCAGGAAGGGCCAGAGCTTGATACGCTCCGCCAGAGTGCCGGACACGATCGACGCCGTTGTTGCACAGAACATCAGCTGAAAGAAGAAATCGGAACCCGTCGCATATCCCACGTCGACCGCAGGGTCGCCGCCAAGATCGGCAAAGGCAAAGAACGGCCCCAGCCATCCCTCGACCAGCCATTCGGCGGGGTACATGATGCCGTAGCCGACCATCCAGTACATGATGGACGCAATTGCGAACAAAGCCATGTTCTTGGTCAGCTGCATCGTCACGTTCTTGGAGCGGACAAGACCCGCCTCAAGCATCGCAAAGCCTGCTGCCATCCAGAACACAAGGAAGCCGCCGATCAAGAACAGCAGCGTGTTGAAGATGAATGCGTTATCGACGGCGACCGCAGCCTCGTCCTGCGCGAAACCCACCGAGGGTAGGGTGGCCGCAACCGCCACCGCGCCAAGCGGGAAAAGATACTTCGTTTTCATGTGTGTCATACCCTTGTTGTCGAACGATCGGCGCTGATCAAAGCGCGTCGTCATTGGTTTCGCCCGTACGCACGCGCACGGCGGAATTCACGTCGAGGACGAAGATTTTGCCGTCGCCGATCTTGTCGGTCTTGGCCGTGGTCTGGATGGTTTCGACCACCTGGTCGGCCATGCCGTCGGCGACGACCAGTTCCAGTTTGATTTTCGGCACGAAGTTCACGGCGTATTCCGCGCCGCGATAGATTTCGGTGTGCCCGGATTGCGAGCCGAAGCCCTTGATCTCGGTCACCATCATGCCGCGCACGCCAATGGACGTCAGCGCCTCGCGGACTTCCTCCAGCTTGAACGGTTTGATTGCTGCGATGATGAGTTTCACGTCTGTCACCCTTCCGGTTGTTGCTGTCCCCCCGGGGACGTCACGTCGACAAATCACGGGAGCAGGGGGGGCAGGGCAACGCGGGGTGCGTGTTTTAGGGACGTCCAAAAGCGAAGGTGCAAATTTTTTGCGCAAAAAACCGCCCCTGCACAATATATAGGCAAAGCAAATATGCGGCGCTGCGGCAAGCCCTCTCCCCAATCGACTCGGTTTTGCTTATGTTGGCCAAAAATAAGAGGCAGCTTCATCATGAGTTCATCCGGTCGCGGCACACGCACCCCCCGCAGTGGTCAGCGATCCCTTGTTGCGGAACGCCGGGGCGGCGGCGCCGGTAGTCGCGCCGCAACGCCAAAGGCGGCGCCCAAACGCCAACGTCGCGCACGCAAGGCGAGGCAGCCGCGCAGGTCCGGCATCGTCGGATGGTTTGCCGCGATGATCCGCATGATCTTTCGGCTCATCTTTGGCCTGATCTGGCGTGGCGCCGTTGTCATGGCCCTGATCTTGGCGGGGGCCACCTTTTATTATTATCAACAGTTGCCCGATGTGGCGGCTGCGTCCGACGCCCGCGCGCGCGGGTCCGTCACGATGCTTGACCGCGATGGTCAGGTTTTCGCATGGCGCGGTGAACAGTTCGGCGGAATGATCGATACCGATACCGTCAGCCCGCATCTGGTAAATGCCGTCGTCGCCACCGAGGACCGGCGCTTTTTCCGTCATATGGGCGTCAGCCCCCGTGGTATCGCCAGTGCGATCCGCATCAATCTCAGCGAGGGGCGCGGCCCGCTGGAAGGGCACGGCGGTTCGACCATTACCCAACAGGTGGCCAAGTTGATGTGTCTGGGCGTGGGGTATGACCCCGATGTCTGGGACTCGGAATCGGATTACGAGACTGATTGCCGCCGCACGTCCCTGTGGCGAAAGATTCAGGAAATTCCCTTCAGTCTGGCGATGGAACTCCGGTACTCCAAGGAAGAAATCCTGACGATTTACTTCAACCGTGCGTATCTGGGTGCCGGTGCGCGCGGCTTCGAGGCAGCGGCGCAGCGCTATTTCGGCATCACCGCCGCAGAGGTGAACCCACAGCAATCCGCCATGCTGGCCGGGTTGTTGGTCGCTCCTTCCTACTATGCCCCCACCCGCAATCTGGAGCGCGCCCAACGCCGCGCGAACCTCGTGATGAACCTTATGCAGGAACAGGGGTTTCTGACTGCGGCGCAGGCCGAGACCGCGCGGGCCAACCCCGCCATCCTGTCCGACGCGGCCGAGGCGAATGTCGGCGGCTATTTCGCCGATTGGATCATGCGCGAGGCACCGGAGTTCCTGACATCCGAGACCACCGAGGATGTGATCATTCGCACCACGTTCGACCCCGCCATGCAGGCCGCAGCCGAGGCCGCCCTCGAAGACGTCTTTGCCAATCAGGTCCGCGATGGGTCCGAAGCGCAGGCCGCCATTGTGGTGATGAGTGCGGATGGCGCGGTGCGGGCCATGGTCGGTGGCCGCGACACGCAGGGCGCGGGCCTGTTCAACCGCGCCACCCAAGCCATGCGCCAGACCGGCAGCGCCTTCAAACCCTTCGTTTACGCGACGGCGCTGGAACTTGGCTGGCGGTTCGATGACGTCATCCTTGACGGCCCCCTCACCATCAACGTGCCCGGCTCCGGCCCTTATTCGCCCACCAACTACAGTGGTGAATTCTATGGTGAAGTGACGTTGACCGATGCGCTTCGCGCCTCGCTCAATACCGCCGCCGTGCGTCTGTCGGAAGAGGTCGGGCGCGATTTGGTCCGCACTGTCGCGTCCGAGTTCGGCATCCAAAGCGATCTGGCCGCGGGTCCCGCCTTGGCGCTGGGCGCATCGGAAAGCACGCTGATCGAAATGACGGGTGCCTATGCCGGTATCTTGAACGGCGGGTCCGCCGTGCGGCCCTTTGGTCTGTCCGAGCTGCGCCTTGTCGGCGATAGCGAGGCGTTGTTCGAACAGATGGACGGTATACAGGAACGTGTGATTTCCGAAAACGCCGCCCGGCAACTGACTTACATGATGGCCGAGGTCGTCGCCAACGGCACCGGTGCGCGCGCCGCCCTGTCGGACCGGCCTGTCGCGGGCAAGACAGGCACCACGCAGGCGGCGCGCGATGCTTGGTTCGTGGGGTTCACCGCCGATTATGTGGCAGGTGTCTGGATGGGGTATGACGACAACCAGCCCCTGTCGGGTGTCACGGGTGGTGGGTTGCCCGCCGAAATCTGGCGCCAAACGATGGAGCGGATCCACCGTGATCTGCCGCCGCGCCCCCTGCCCATGATTGATCCATTGGCGGAAGCACGCCCCGCGCCGATGATCGTTCAGAACCCGCCGCGGACCAATGGGCGCCAACCCGATCTTGCCGAACAGATCCTGATGGAAGTTCTGGGCGGGCTGTTGGGGCGCAACAACTGATCCATCCGGCCGGGTGTGCTGCAACGCACCCGGCGGCTCAAATCATCCGGCGCTGCGAAGGTCGCCGATCAACGCACCGATGTCGCCATTCCGGCGGTCCAGAATGGCGCCGACTTCCTGACGTTCCGAGATCACGAGGCTGACGCCTTCGATCAACATGTCGATGAACTTGGTCTGGCCACTGCGGTCCCAGACACGCCAGTTCACCGCGAACGGCGCTACACCGGCCAGATTGACGGTCGAATAGATCTCGAAATAACGGCTTACTTCCTGCCCACCTGTCACGGTGATCTGCCCGCCGATGAATTCGCGGAAGCGACGGCCGTATTTGCGCGACAGATAGCCTTGGAACGCCTCGGTGAAGGCGGCCATTTGTGCGGAGCTGGCACTGCGGGCGGGTGGGCCAAGCACCGACTGGGCAATCGTCGGCATGTCGGCATAGCGCACCAGAATGCCTTCGAAATCCTCGATCATCTGCGCCTCGGACCGACCGGAATTGATCACGCGGTTCACGTCGGCAACGACCTGATCAATCAGGCCACGGGCCGTGGCCAGCGTCAGTGCCGCGGCCGGGCCGGGCAAGAACGGCAAGATGGCGATCGCGGTGCCCATCGTCAGGATGGCGCGGCGCGTGAATGCTTGCGGCTTATTGAACATAGGGATCCTCGTAGGGGTCGAGATATGGGTCCACCGCAGGCACTGCTGTCGGGTCTGCGGCTTCGTCCCCGTAGGGGTCAGAATACTCCAACGCCGTATCGCCACGCAACTGGAACCGCCGGTTCTGCAGATAGTAGGACTGCAGCTGTGCATAGCTATCGGCGCTGTCATAATACAGGCTGTCGATCGTGCTGTCGAATTCGTAACGATCGTTGAGACGGCCAAGCACAGCGGCCCCGCTGGCATAGTTGCGTTCGGGTGTGGGCACAAAGATGCGGACCGGGTTGATCGCAACGTCCACCAGCATGCCCACCGTATCGCGCGACGTCGATGGGCCAATCACCGGAAGATAGACGTATGCCCCTTCCGGAACACCCCAGACATGCATCGTTTCGCCGAAATCCGTATCCTGTTCCGGCAGGCCGATGGCCGTGGCCGGATCCAGCAGGCCACCCAGACCGATCGTGGTATTCACCGCAAAGCGCAGTGTGTTTTCAACGGCTTGGCCAAGACGAAGCTGCAACAGGTTGTTCACCACGTTGCTTGGTTCACCAAGGTTCGAAGCAAAGTTCCGGACGCCATTGCGCACGGGCTGCGGTATGGTGTTGCCGTATACATCGGCTGCAGGCCCGATAATGGCCCGGTCAATCATCACGCTGCGCTCGTGGATCGCGCGGTTCTGCCGTTCGCTTGGATCGGCGATCGTGTCGCCCGGTGGCAGGGCCGCTGGGCCACAGGCCACCAATACCGCCAACATCGGGCTGCAAAGCAACAGGGCAAGCCGGTTCAGAGTGGCTTCAAGGGGCATGATGGATCCGTGGCAGCGGCAATAACGATATCTTCACAATAGGCATGCCAGACAGATTTGAAAGGGCCGAGCCATTCAGCTGCCTGAGAATACGCCCGTTTAAGGGGTCAGTCTTCGTGCTGAGTCAACCCGATTGGCCGCAAACCAACTGGATAAAGACGGAAACCGCCGATGCCCCCTGTGCTGAGCCAAGACATGGCGGAAAACCTGATCACGGCGCGTCGTCGAAATGCGGGGCCGTTGTGGTCCATCGCCCTGTTTAGCTTGGTCACCAATGCCCTCATGCTGACGGGGCCGATCTATATGTTGCACGTCTATGATCGTGTGCTCGGCAGCCGGTCCGAAGAAACGCTGTTGGCCCTGTCGCTGTTGGCAGTGTTCCTGTTTCTGATGATGGGTGTGCTGGATTTTACCCGTGGACGCGTGGCGGCGCGGGTCGGCGCGCGGATGCAAGATGCGCTGGATGGCCGGGTTTTTGCCGCAGCCCTGAACCGCGCCCGCAAACGCGGCGGCGCGCAGACCGGATTGCAGGATTTGCAGGCCGTGCAGGGGCTGCTCGCCTCTCCCGTCTTCCTCGCGCTTTTCGATCTGGCCTTCACGCCCCTGTTTCTGGCAGCGGTTTTTGTCTTCCATCCGTGGTTGGGCTGGCTTGCCCTTGCGGGTGGTGCGACCCTTGTGGCCATCGCGTTGATCAATCAGGCGATGTCGCAGGACCCGTTGGCGCGCGCCGGTAAGGCCACCATGATTGCTGACCGAATGGCCTCGCAACTTCAAACCGACGCGGAATTGATCCGCGGTCTGGGCATGCACGCCGCCGCCTTTGCCCGCTGGCGGCGTCAACGGCGCTCTGCACTGGCGCATGCCATGTGCTCCTCCGACCGCTTGGGCGGGTTCGGCACGTTGACACGGACCCTGCGCCTATTGCTGCAGTCGGCGATGCTGGGGCTTGGGGCGTATCTGGTCTTGCAGGGTCAACTGACAGCGGGGGCGATGATTGCAGGGTCAATCCTGATGGGCCGCGCGCTGGCGCCGATTGAGGTGGCAATCGGCCAATGGGCCGTGATTGCACGGGCCCGGCAAGGCTGGGCGCGACTGAACACCTTGTTGGTGCAGGAACGGCCAGACCCCGCCCGGCTGCCGCTTCCGCGCCCCAGCCCGCGGATCGATGTGTACCGTTTGTCGGTGGTGCCGCCAGGCGAAATGCAGGCCACGCTCCGCAATCTGTCATTCAAGGTGGAACCGGGACAGGCGGTGGCGGTCATCGGGGCGTCAGGTGCGGGGAAATCGACATTGGCCCGCGCACTGACGGGCGTCTGGCCGCCCGCCGGGGGGCAAATCAGGTTGGATGCCGCCACGCTTGATCAATACGACCCCGACGTGCTTGGCGGCTTGATAGGGTATCTTCCCCAAACCGTGACGCTGTTTGACGGCACGATCGCGGAAAACATTGCGCGTCTGGCCGAAAATCCCGATCCCGCCGCCGTGGTGAACGCAGCCCGGAAAGCTGCGGCACACGAGATGATCCTGCGTCAGCCGCAAGGCTACGACACGCATGTCACCGCCGGTGGCGCGCGCCTTTCCGGCGGCCAGATTCAGCGTATCGGACTGGCTCGCGCGCTCTACGGCGCCCCGGTGTTTCTGGTGCTGGATGAACCGAATGCACATCTCGACAACGACGGCACCGCCGCGCTGAACAACGCGATTGCGGCCGCAAAGGCCGCGGGGCAGTCGGTTCTGATCATGGCGCATCGTCCGGCGGCCATACTCGAATGCGACATGGTGCTGGTCCTTGAGGCGGGCATGCTCAAGATGTTCGGCCCCACCCAAGAGGTGCTGAAACGTGTTCTCGTCAATCATGATGATGTCACCCGCATCGCCGGTCGCGCCGTTGGTGCGGCATGAACGCGCCTGAGACACAGGCGTGGTCTCCGCGCGTGGCGATTGTGCTTGGGATGTTTGCGGTGGGTGTCCTGATCGCGGGCTTCGGTGTCTGGGCGGTGACCTCCACCATCGCGGGCGCGGTCATCGCCACCGGCCAGATCGAGGTGGACCGCAACCGGCAGGCGGTGCAGCACGCCGAGGGTGGTTTGGTCGCCGACCTCTTGGTGCAAGAAGGAAGCCTGGTGGCGCAAGGCGATGTCTTGATGCGGCTTGACGCG
The DNA here is from genome assembly GCA_017854585.1 of Paracoccaceae bacterium. GTDB lineage: Bacteria > Pseudomonadota > Alphaproteobacteria > Rhodobacterales > Rhodobacteraceae > JAFMHK01. The sequence goes on along the minus strand of JAFMHK010000005.1, from coordinate 120,394 downwards.
CAGGATGCCCAATCGGCCCTTTCCGTCGCACAGGGCCAGTTGAACGAGTTGCGCGCCCGCCGCGCCCGGTTCGAGGCAGAGCGCGATGGCGCGGAGACGATCACATTCGCCGCCGATGTGTTGAACGCGGCGGAAACCTCACCCGAACTGGCCGATATTCTGGCAGGCCAGCGAAACCTGCACGCCGCGCGCCGCGATACGCTGAACCAGGAGGTGCAGCAATTGACCCGCCGCAGCGGGCAGATCGCCAACCAGATCGAAGGGATTGCCGCGCAACAATCGGCGCTTGGCGGCCAGTCGACGTTGATCAGGGCCGAACTTGTCGCACAGCAGGGCCTGCTTGAACGTGGATTGACCCAAGCCAACACCGTGCTGGCCCTGCAACGTGAGGACTTGCAGATTCTCGGAACGCTCGGTGAATTGTCGGCCAGCGCGGCCGAGGCGCAGGGCCGCACAACCGAGATTGAACTCGCGATCCTGTCGCTGTCGATCCAACGCCGCGAAGATGCGATTGCCCAACTCCGCGAGGTGCGCGTCGCCGAAGAGGAACTGGCCGAACGGGTGCGCAGCCTGACCCGACAGATCGGCCGGCTTGACCTGCGCGCACCTGTTTCGGGTATCGTTTACGGCCTGACCGTCTTTGGCCCGCAAACCGTGATCCGCCCGGCCGACCCGGTGCTTTATCTGGTGCCGCAGGACCGCCCATTGGTGATCTGGGCGCGCATCGCGCCCATCAACGTCGATCAGGTGTTTGTCGGGCAGGACGTGATGCTGCATTTCCCGGCCTTCGACAGCCGGACAACCCCGGACCTGTCCGGTCGCGTGACGCAGGTCTCTGCCGATGCGTTTGTCGATCAGGCAAACGGGGCCAGCTTCTACCGTGCCGAAATCGTTCTGAACACGGGCGAGGTCGACAGGCTGGGTGGCCGGACCTTGCTGCCCGGCATGCCGGTCGAGGTGTTCATTCGCACCGAAGACCGCACCCCTCTCGCCTATCTGCTCGAACCGCTAGCCGAATATTTCAACCGGGCCTTCCGCGAAAGCTGATCCGCTCTTCCCCTTGGGGCCGTGGGTCGTTAGCTTGCCGCCAACTTTTCCCTTAACAAAGGCCGCCACCATGCCCGGACCCATCGAAACCCGCCTTGCCGAACTTGGCGTGACCTTGCCGAACGCCCCTGCACCGCAGGCGAATTACGTGCCCTTCGTGATCGTGGGCGATGTCGTCTATGTGTCGGGCCAGGTTTCGACCAACGCGGATGGGCTGATTACCGGCAAGATTGGTGTTGATATGACCACCGAAGAGGGCGCGGCCGCTGCCCGGCAATGTGCCATCAGCCTGCTGACACAGGTCCGCAATGCATGCGGCGGCGACCTCGAAAAACTGGTTCGGGTCGTCAAGCTGACGGGCTTTGTCAACTCCGCGCCGGATTACACCGATCAGCCGAAGGTCGTGAATGGCTGTTCCGATTTTCTGGTCGAAGTCCTGGGTGATGCCGGTCGTCACGCGCGCTCTGCGGTCAGTGCCGGGGCGCTGCCGCTTGGCGTCGCGGTGGAGATCGAGGGGATCTTCCAGATCGCACCATGAACCTGCCCGCCGCCTTTCTGGGCGCGCCGCTTGCCCACCGCGCGCTTCATGACGCGGCCAATGGGATTCCCGAAAACGGACTTGCGGCGGTGCGCAGGGCAGTTCAGGCAGGCTATGGCATCGAGATCGACGTCCAGCTAAGCGCTGATGGTCAGGCGATGGTGTTTCATGACGCCACCCTTGACCGTATGACGGCATCGACCGGCCCCGTGCGCGGCCGGTCGGCCAGCGACCTTGCCGACATCGCCTTGACCGGTAGTGCAGAAGGCATCCCCACACTGTCCCAAGTGTTGGAGGCGGTGAACGCGGCGGTCCCCCTTCTGATCGAAATCAAGGACCAGTCGGACGGGATCGGAGAGGCCGGGGACCGGCTTGAACGCGCTGTCGCGGCGGCCCTCAAGGATTACGTTGGTCCTGTCGCGGTCATGTCGTTCAATCCCTACAGTGTTCGCGCGATGCAGGAACTTGCGCCGTCCGTGCCGCGTGGCCTGACGACCTGTGCATTTGTCCCGTCGCAATGGCCTACCCTGTCGTCTGAAACCTGCGCCTCGTTGCGGGCCATTCGGTCCTTCGACAAAGTCGGCGCCAGCTTCATCAGTCATGATTGGCAGGATCTGGGCAGCCCACGGGTCGCGGAATTGAAGTTGCGCGATGTTCCCATCCTGTGCTGGACGGTGTGCAGCCCGCAATCCGAGGTCGAGGCGCGCCGCATCGCCGACAACATCACCTTCGAAGGCTACCTGCCCGCGCTTGACCCCCACGCCTGAGGCCCCACCTGTGACAAGAGACAACGGGGCAAGACATGCGTGACGACGGGCAAATTGAAGTGATGGCGATCAGCACTATGGATGCGATCGATCCCGCCGACTGGGATGCCTGCGCCTGTCCCGAGGCGGCGGATGGCGGGCGCCCGGTGGATCCCTTCACCACCTACCGTTTCTTGCGCGCACTGGAGGACAGTGGTTCGGTCGGCACTGGCACCGGCTGGCAACCGCGACATCTGGTGGCGCGCGCTGATGGTCAGGTCATTGCCGTCGCGCCGATGTATGCCAAGGCGCACAGTCAGGGCGAATATATCTTCGACCACAACTGGGCTCATGCATTTGAAAATGCTGGAGGTCGTTATTACCCCAAGCTGCAGATGGCGGTGCCGTTCACGCCCGCGACGGGCCGCCGGTTCCTGACCCGGCCGGGCTATGCCGACATGGGTTTTGCCGCCTTGGTGCAGGGGGCCGTGCAGGTCGCCGACAACAACAACCTGTCATCGCTGCACATCACCTTCTGCACCGAGCAGGAGGCCCTCGCGGGGGCAAGAATGGGCCTGCTGCATCGCCACAGCCAGCAGTTTCACTGGACAAACGACGGCTACGCCACCTTCGATGATTTCCTTGCGTCCCTCAGTTCGCGCAAGCGCAAGAATATCCGCAAGGAACGCGCCACGGCGCAGGGTTTTGGCGGTGACATCACGGCCCTGACGGGTGATGCCATCCAACCCCATCATTGGGATGCGTTCTGGCGCTTTTATCAAGATACCGGGGCCCGCAAATGGGGCCAGCCCTACCTGACGCGGCGTTTCTTCGACATCGCGCAGGATCGGCTGCGCGACGACATGTTGCTGGTGTTGGCGACGGACGGTGACCGGCCCGTTGCGGGCGCCCTCAACTTCATCGGGCGCGACGTGCTTTACGGTCGATATTGGGGCTGCGAGGAGGACCACCCCTGCCTCCATTTTGAACTGTGCTATTATCAGGCGATTGATGCCGCCATCGCGCGGGGCCTCGGTCGGGTCGAGGCGGGCGCCCAAGGCGCGCACAAACTGGCACGCGGCTACTTGCCCGTGACCACCCATTCGCTGCACTGGATCCGGAACGACAGCTTTCGCGTGGCCATCGAAGACTATCTGCAACAGGAACGCGCGGCGGTGGATGAAGAGATCGAGATCCTCACCGCATATGGCCCGTTCCGCAAAGCAAACATCGAGGAACAGGAATGACCGAGAAACTGACCGACGCGCTGCGCAACGTCGCACTGGCCCCATTGCTCGAAAATGGCTGGGCCCTGACCGAAGGGCGCGACGCGATCACAAAGACCTATGTCTTTGGCAATTTCATCGAGGCGTTCGGTTTCATGACCCGCGCGGCGCTGGTTGCTGAAAAGTTGAACCATCACCCTGAATGGTTCAATGTTTACAAGACGGTAGAGATCACACTGACAACCCATGACGCCGGCGGGTTGTCCGATCTTGATGTTGCGCTGGCCACCCGCATGGACAAGATGGCCAGCTGAGGTCTTTCGCGGTCAGATCGCCTCCAGCAACGCCTCGCCGGTAGAGATTGCGCATTCGCCGGGTTTTTCCAGATGCAGGTGCGTGACAACCCCGCCATCGACCACCATCGCATAGCGCCGGGACCGATCGTGAAATCCGACCGCGGCGTTGTCGAAGGCCAGACCAATCGCCTTGGTGAACGACGCATCGCCATCGGCCAGCATGGTAATCCCCGCCGCCGTGGCCCCGGTGGTTTCACCCCAAAGCCGCATCACATGGGCATCGTTGACCGAAATGCACATCACCTCGTCGATGCCCTTGGCGTCGAATTGCGGTTTGGTCCGGACGAAACTGGGCAGGTGCTTGGCGTCGCAAGTGGGCGTGAATGCGCCGGGTACCGCAACGATCACCACACGGCGTCCTGCTGTCTTGTCCGACAGCCGGACGCTGATGGGGCCAGCCGGACCCATGATCTGGAACTGTGCGTCAGGCAGTGTATCGCCTTTCGCAATCACGTGGCCGCCAGTCATCACAATGTCTCAAGCAACTGTTCGCCCTGCGAAATATCGCAGACGCCGGGTTTGTCGACATTGGCATGGGTGACAACGCCATTATCCAGCACCACGGCATAGCGGTTTGACCGACCGATCAGGCCGATGTGCGGCGCCGTGAATTCCATTTTCAGCGTGTGGGTCAGAATGCCCTCCGCATCGCCCAACATGGTGATGCCGGCTTCGGTTGCGCCGGTGGCCTCGCCCCATGCTTTCAGCACGAATGGGTCGTTGACCGATACGCAGATAATCTCTTCCACGCCTTTTTCGCGAAATGCGTCGGCGGTGCGGATGAAGCTGGGGACATGCGCGGTGCTGCACGGCCCGGTAAAGGCGCCCGGAAGGCCAAATACAATCACTTTACGGCCTGCGATATAGGCGGTCAGATTGACGGTCGAAGGGCCGTTATCTGTCATCGTGACAAGCGTTGCGTCCGGGAACGTATCGCCTACGGAAATGGTCATGGTTGGTGTCTCCATCGGTTGTTTTCTCTCTCGGCTGCCATATAGGGTGCGCATGCCGTGAAGGCCAATCAGAAGACGGGGCGCGCATGGAAAACATCGTTATTATCGGGGCAGGGCAGGCGGGTGCGGCCGCAGTGGCCAAACTGCGCGCCGAAGGCTTCGCCGGGCGCATCACCTTGTTCGGTGAAGAACACGTCCCGCCCTATCAACGCCCGCCCCTGTCCAAGGCCTATCTGCTGGGCGAGATGGAGGTTGAGCGGCTGTTTCTGCGGCCTGCGCATTTCTATGCCGACAATGCGATCGATCTGGTGTTGAACACCCGCGTCGATACCATCGACCGTGCGGCAAGGCATGTGATCGCGGGCGGCCAACCCATCCCCTATGACGCGCTGATCCTGACCACCGGATCGGTGCCCCGTCGTCTGCCTGCCGATATCGGGGGCGATCTCAGGGGCGTTCACGTCGTGCGTGGCTTGGCGGATGTGGATGCGATGGCCCCGCAGGTTACGGCGGGCAACCGCGTCTTGATCGTCGGCGGTGGCTATATCGGGCTGGAGGCGGCTGCCGTCTGCCGCAAAAAGGGGATGGAGGTCACACTGATCGAGATGGCCCCGCGCATCCTGCAACGCGTAGCCGCGCCTGAGACATCCGACTATTTCCGCGCGCTTCATCGCGAGAATGGTGTGCAGATCCTTGAAGGTGTGGGGCTGACCCGCCTGACGGGAGCTGACGGTCAGGTCGTTGGTGCGGTGCTGTCGGATGGCACGGAAGCCCGCTTTGACATGGTGATCGCCGGGATCGGTATCGCCCCTGCCACGTCGCTGGCGCAGGCCGCCGGGCTCGAAATCGACAATGGCATCAAGACCGACAGTCATGGCCGCACCTCCGATCCCGCGATCTGGGCTGCGGGTGATTGTGCGTCGTTTCCGTGGAAAGGGGGGCGGCTGCGGCTGGAATCGGTTCAAAACGCGATCGATCAGGCCGAACTGGTCGCCCGCAACGTTCTGGGTGCCGATCAGGATTATGTCCCGTTTCCGTGGTTCTGGTCGGATCAGTACGATGTAAAGCTACAAATCGCGGGGCTGAATTCCGGCTATGACCGCGTGATCGTCCGGGGGGAAGGCAAGTCGCAGTCCCATTGGTATTATCTGGGCGACACCTTGCTGGCTGTCGATGCCATGAATGATCCGCGCGCCTACATGGTCGGGAAACGCTTGTTGGAGGCGGGCAAATCCCCCGCCCGCGATATGGTGGGCGACACCGGTGTTGACCTCAAGGAATTGCTCAAGTCATGAGACACACATGAGAATTGTTGCCGGTCGCTGGCGCGGCAAGAAACTGGCCGATGTGGGGCAAGGCGACGCGGCGGCCCACCTGCGGCCCACCACGGACAGGGTGCGTGAAAACCTGTTCAACCTGCTGCAAAATCCCACCTATGGCGATCCGGTCACCGGCGCGCGTGTGCTGGATTTGTTTGCAGGGACCGGTGCCTTGGGTCTTGAGGCTCTCTCGCGGGGCGCGGCACATTGCACCTTCGTGGATGACGGCAACGCCGCCCGCGCGCTTTTGCGCGAAAACATCGGGCTGTGCGCGGCACAGGGCATCACCAAGGTCTTCCGGCGCAATGCGACCGATCTTGGCGCGGCGCGCGGACCTGCCTTCACGCTTGTTTTCCTTGATCCACCCTATGGGCAGGCCCTTGGCGAAAAGGCACTGGCCTCGGCGCTTGGCAACGGATGGCTTGCGCCCGGCGCCATCGTCGTCTGGGAAGAAAACACCCCGCCGATCTTGCCGGCGGGGTGTGAATTGCTGGATCAGCGCCGCTATGGCGGCACGGTCGTGACCTTGGGTCGTGTTACCGGATAAGTTCGGCCGCCACTGCGGCGCGTGCCGCATCAACCAGCGCCGCCCCATCCAGACCCCGGCCATTTGCCTCGATAATCCAGTCGGCGATCACTTCATCCCCAAGGGCACGGATTTCGGCGGTCAGTTCCGGCGACATTTCGGCAATCTGGTTGCCCGCCGCCGCCATCGCCTCCCGCCCCTCGGCATCGCCGATATCATGCGCCCGGCCCGCCCAAGCGCTGGCCATCATGCCGGAATTGGCGTCAATCACCGCGCGCAGGTCTTCGGGCAGGCCATCATAGACACTGCGGTTCATCGCCCAGAGGAAATAGAGGTTATAAAGGCTGTAATCTCCGGCCACGTCCGTATGGCTGTTGGCCAATTCATCCAGTCGCAGGGACGGGGCCTGTTCCCACGTGATCACACCGCCATCCACCACCCCGCGGGCCAACGCCTCGGGAAAGGCGGGCACGGGCATGCCGATGGGCGTGGCGCCCAGACGTTCCAGCAACAAGGTCGCGGCCCGCGATGGCCCGCGCAGGCGCAGGCCGTCGAAATCGGCAAGTTCATCAATCGCGTCGCCCCGAAGATGCACCAGACCGGGGCCATGCATGTGCGCCGCGATCACGTGCACATCGGCGAAATCGTCCATCAGGAATTCCTGTGTAAAGACCCACGCCGCGCGGCTGGCCTCCTCGGCCGATTTGGTGGTTATGAATGGCAACTCCAACGCCTCCGCCTCGGGGAAACGACCGGGCTGATAGCCGGGGATGACCCAGCCGCCATCGATTGCGCCGTCGCGGATCAGATCATACTGGCTGGCCGCCGATCCGCCCAATTGCATCGCGGGATAAAGCTCGACCGCGATGCGCCCGCCTGATTGTTCCGCGATGGCATCGGCCCAGGGCTGCATGAAATAGGTGGGATTTGCGGACAGCGGGCTGACGAAATGCTGAAACCGCAGCGTCACCTCGGGCTCTTGGGCGCTGGCGGAACCGGTCAGAGCGATTGCGGTTGCGGTGATCAGGGACTTAACGATGGTCATATCGCGCCCTCCTTCTTGGTCAGGAACAAATAGGCCCAATCGGGCAGGTAACACGTAGGCATCGAAGCGCCAGTTGCAAGTTATTCGCAAGATGCCCCAACGAGAATCGCAGGTTTGGTGCGGGTTGTGAAGCAAATCGCAATATGTGACAGTCATGAAAACAAGCAGTCAAAGACAAAACCCGCAGGCATGACCGACCCTTCCGCCCTTCTTTCCTCTGTTTTCGGGTTCAAATCCTTCCGCCCCGGGCAGGAGGAGATTGTGCGCGCCGTGGCCGAGGGCAAGAACACCCTTGCAATCATGCCCACAGGGGGCGGCAAATCGCTTTGCTTTCAACTGCCCGCTCTGATGCGCGATGGCCTGACGGTTGTGATCTCTCCGCTGATTGCGTTGATGCGCGATCAGGTGCGCGGGCTGAAAGAGGCGGGGGTAAGCGCGGGCGCGCTGACATCGGGCAATACCACCGAGGAAACCGATGCCGTCTGGGATGCACTGGAACAGGGCACCCTCAAGTTGCTGTATATCGCGCCCGAACGGCTGGCGTCATCCGGGACCGAACGCATGCTGAAACGCGCCGGGGTTTCCCTGATCGCGGTGGATGAGGCGCATTGCGTCAGTCAATGGGGCCACGATTTCCGCCCCGACTACCTGCGCATTGGTGCGCTGCGAAGGACCCTTGACGTGCCGCTTGCGGCCTTCACCGCGACCGCCGACGCCGAAACCCGGGAAGAAATCGCGCAGCGTCTGTTTGATGGGGTGCCGCCCGAAACCTTCCTGCGTGGGTTTGATCGCCCGAACCTCACACTGGCGTTCGAGGTCAAGAACCAGCCGCGCCAGCAAATCCTCAGCTTTGCCGCCGCGCGAAAAGGCCAGTCCGGCATCGTCTACTGTGGGACACGGGCCAAGACCGAAACGCTGGCGCAGGCCCTGCGCGCCGATGGCCACAACGCCTGCCATTATCATGGCGGGATGGAGGCCGAGGACAGGCGCGTCGTCGAAACCCGGTTCAGCCGCGAGGATGGTCTGGTGGTGGTCGCCACGATCGCCTTCGGGATGGGCGTGGACAAACCCGATATCCGCTGGGTGGCCCACGCCGATCTGCCGAAATCCATCGAAGGCTATTATCAGGAAATCGGCCGTGCGGGCCGCGATGGGGCGCCCGCCGATACGATGACCCTGTTCGGCCCCGACGACATCCGGTTTCGCCGCCAGCAGATTGACGAAGGGTTGGCCCCCGGCGACCGGAAAACCGCCGATCATGGCCGCCTGAATGCGTTGCTGGGCTTGGCAGAGGCGCTGGGATGCCGCCGTCAGGTCTTGTTGGGTTATTTTGGCGAAACCGCCGATCCATGCGGCAATTGTGACCTGTGCGAAACCCCGCCCGAGACCTTTGACGCCACTCAACCCGTGCGCAAGGCGCTATCGGCGATCCTGCGAACGGGGGAATATTTTGGTGCGGGCCACCTGATCGATATCCTTGTTGGAAATGCCACCGAAAAGGTCCGCGAACGCGGCCATGACCAACTGCCCACCTTCGGTATCGGCACCGAATTCGACAAACGCGGCTGGCAGGCTGTGTTCCGGCAGATGGCGGCGCACGATCTGGTGCGCCCCGACCCGGATCGGTTCGGCGCGTTGCGGATGACCCACGCCGCCCGGCCCATTTTGAAGGACGAAGCGTCGATTACGTTGCGCAAGGATACCATGGCCAAGGTGCCCCGCCGCCCTGCGGTGAAACAACTGGTGTCGGAAGACGACGCGCCGCTGTTGTCTGCATTGAAGGCCAAACGCCGCGCATTGGCCGAAGACGCCCGCGTTCCCGCCTATGTCATCTTCAACGACCGCACCTTGATCGAAATGGCCGAAACCCGCCCCGGAACGCTGGATGCGATGGCGCGGATTTCGGGCGTCGGCGCGACCAAGCTTGAACGTCATGGCGCGGCATTTCTGGCTGTGATCACGGGCGACAGGCCCCAACCCGTCCATCCGGCGCGGCGCAAACTTGCCGGTCGGTCATCGGGCGAAATCTATGATCGTCTGCTGGCCGTGCAGGCCGATTTGTCGCGCGGGCCGAACGGCTTGGAAAAGCCGATGACCTGTTCGTCGTCACAATTGGCGAAACTGGCCGAGGTGCAGCCGGGCGATATGGGTGGACTGACGCGGTTGCTGGGCGACCGGCGTGCGGAACGCTTTGGCGATGCTTTTCTTGAGGTGCTGCGCGAGGGCGTTTAGGGATGGGGCGAGGATGCACCCAACCGCTTTGTCGACCCGATCATGTGACCCGTCTTTTGGCCCCACGCGGTGCCGTCGACTTGACGACAGGCCCGCGCGGCCAACATGTTCACCCAATACCAACGAAAGGAACTGCCCATGCTGACCGTGATTTCCCCGGCCAAACGCCTTGATTGGACAGCGCGCGACATTGACATGACGCAGCCGCAGTTTCAGGCCGACGCCGATACGCTGGCCAGCGTGGCGAAAAAGTTGAGCGTGGGCGATCTGCGCAAGCTGATGGATATTTCGGAAGATCTGGCCAAACTTAACCGCGCGCGGTTTCAGGGCTTTGCCGACACAAGGGATGATGCCCGTCCCGCGGCGCTGGCCTTTGCGGGCGATACCTACGCCGGGCTTGAGGCGGCCAGCCTTGATCCCGATGACCTGCGGTTCGCGCAGGACAGATTGCGGATCTTGTCGGGGCTTTACGGGCTGTTGAAACCACTCGACGCGATCCAGCCCTACCGGCTGGAGATGGGCAGCCGGATGAAGAACCCGCGTGGCAGGTCGCTTTATGATTATTGGGGCACGACGCTGGCCGAGACGCTGAATGTCGAAGCCGACGCCTTGAACGCCGATACGCTGATCAACTGCGCATCGATTGAATATTTCGCCGCCGTTGATCAAAAGGCCTTGCGCCTGCGGATCATCACGCCGACGTTTCTTGAGGATAAACCGGGCGGTCCCAAGATCGTCAGTTTCTTCGCCAAGAAAGCCCGTGGTGCGATGGCGCGGTTCATTATCGAAAACCGCTTGACGGACCCTGCGGCGATCACGGATTTCACGCTTGGCGGATACCGCCATGCCCCCGACCTGAGCACGCCGGACAAGCCGGCGTTCATCCGGTCCGACGCGCAATCAGAAGCAGCTTAACACAAAAATAAAGGTTACAAAGAATCGCGAATCCGCAATTTTTTGTAACCTACTTTGCGCGGATCAGTGCTTGGCCGATGTTTGGAATGCCGCCTTCTGGGCGTCGCTGGCCTCGGTCTGGTATTTCTCCCGCCACTCTGCGTAGGGCATTTTGTAGATGGCTTCGCGCGCTGCGTCCTTGTCCATCGCGATGCCGCGCGCAGCCGCAGCCTCACCATACCAGCGGCTCAGACAATTCCGGCAGAACCCCGTCAGGTTCATCATGTCGATGTTCTGCACATCCTTGCGTTCGTCCAGATGCTGCAAGAGGCGGCGAAAGGCGGCGGCTTCAAGTTCGATGCGGGTCTGGTCGTCCATTTCTAAACCTCCGATAGTTTCAGGGCGGCTTGCAACAATGGCGCCAGCCGCTTGCCCCATGCCATCTGCGCGGGTGCGGTTTCGATCAGGTCATTGCGAAGCTCGACCAAGATATGGGGCCTTCCCGGCTGAACGCCATGGCGATCCAATGCATCGCCGGGCAAATGGCCGGAATAGGGCTCATTATCGCCGACACACAGGTCGGGTTCACCTCGTAATCGGGCCAGCAATGGATATGCCAGCCGCGTGTCTTCGGCATAAAGCACGCCCACATGCCAAGGGCGCGGCGCGCGGCCCTGCAATTGCGGGGTAAACGAATGGATCGAAACGATAACCGGGTCGGCCTTGGCCGCCAAAAGGCCGGCCAAAGCGGTGTGGTAGGGCCGATGGAACAGGGACAGACGCCGATCAACCTCGGCCTGATCGGCGGTGCGGTTGGCCGGAATGATGGACCCGTCATAGATTTTCATCAGCAGGGTGGGGTCGTCTTCTCCCCGGTTCGGGTCAATCACCAGCCGCGAGAAATTCGAAGCAATCATGGGTGCGTCAAGCGCCACCGAAAGCGCGCGCGCCACGCCAAGCGCACCGACGTCATAGGCGATGTGGCGGCCCATATCTGCGGCAGGCAAGCCAAGATCGCCGCCCGAAACCTCCGCAGGCACGCGGTTCGACGCATGATCGCAGGTGACAACCCAACGGGCGGGCCGGTCAGCCCCCTCAATCTCAAATGCCTGTGTCACGTGCCCAATACTCCGATTAGCCTACAACGTCCGCAATAAAGGCCTTTGAAGGCTTGGCCAATCTCGCGCAGTTGTCCTAGCGTCCGTTTTGCGCCATAGCTTCCGCAAGGTTTATGTGAGCGCAAACAGTCCGGGTCAACCGGACCGACCATAGGAACGAGATCAACAGATGAAACGCGAGCGCAATGTGAAAATCGTGGCCACCCTTGGACCGGCCTCGAATGATTATACGATGATCAGGGCGCTGTTTGAGGCCGGGGCGGACGTGTTCCGCCTGAATATGAGCCACGGCGATCATGAAGAGATCCGCGCGCGCCACGCCATCATCCGACAGGTCGAAAAGGACCTGAACAGCCCGATCGCCATCCTTGCGGACTTGCAGGGCCCGAAACTGCGCTGCGGCGTGTTTGCCGGTGACGAGGGTTTCGAATTGGAGGTCGGTGCCGCCTTCCGGTTCGATCTGGACGATACGCCGGGCAATCGCACCCGCGTGCAGTTGCCTCACAAGGAGATATTTGCGGCACTGGAACCCGGTTCGCACCTGTTGGTCAACGACGGCAAGGTCAAGTTGCAGGTCAAGGAATGCGGTGCCGATTTCGCCAATTGCGTCGTCGTGACGGGCGGGCCGATATCCAACCGCAAGGGCGTGAACGTGCCTGATGTAGTTCTTCCGCTTGCCGCGCTGTCGGAAAAGGACCGCCGCGATCTGGAGTTCGTGTGCGAGTTGGGCGTTGACTGGTTGGCGCTGTCGTTCGTGCAGCGCCCCGAAGACGTCGAGGAAGGCCGTGCGTTGGCCAAGGGCCGCGCCGCAATCTTGTCGAAAATCGAGAAGCCCGCTGCCGTAAAGGCATTTGACGCCATTCTGGCGGCCTCGGACGGGATCATGGTGGCGCGGGGTGATCTGGGTGTTGAGTTGCCGGTGCAGAACGTGCCGCCGATCCAGAAGCGTCTGGTGCGCAAATGCCGGGCCGCCGCAAAACCCGTGATTGTCGCGACACAGATGTTGGAATCGATGATCGAAAGCCCGATGCCGACACGCGCGGAAGTGTCTGACGTGGCGACAGCCCTTTACGAGGGTGCTGACGCGGTGATGCTGAGCGCGGAGAGCGCTGCTGGTCATTTCCCGATCGAGGCTGTTCAGACCATGCACAATGTTGCGCTTGAGGTTGAAAACGACCCCACCTATCGCGAAGTGCTGGACGCTTCGCGGCACGTGGACCGGACGACGGTGGCCGACGGTATCGTTGCCGCCGCCCGCGAGATCGCCGAAACCACGGATATCAAGGCGATCTGCTGCTTTACGCAAAGTGGTGCGACGGCATCGCTGGTGGCGCGTGAACGCCCCCGCGTGCCGATCATCGCGCTGACGCCGATCTTGAGTGTGGCGCGGCGAATGTGCCTGACTTGGGGCACCACTTGTTTCGTCACCGGCAAGGTGGACCGATTCAAGATGGCGGTCGTCAGCGCGGCCAAGGCCGCGCGCGAAGGCGGCTTTGCCACCGAGGACGAACAGATCGTGGTGACTGCGGGCGTGCCGTTCAACGTGCAGGGCACCACCAATATTCTCAGGGTTGCGCCCTGTGCGGAAAGGCTGATCTATTCCACTGATCCCGAGTAGGCAGCCAAGGCAGAGGGGGCCATGATCGTCCCGCCCGATATCTTGATCGTCATTGCGACGTTGTTGGCGCTTTTTTCGCTGGTTGCGATGTTGTCGGCATGGGTGGACAGGTTTCTGCCGATCGGCGCTTTCATCACGTTGTTGGTGGCGCTGGGGATGTTTGGTTATGCCCATGCGTCGGGCGATGGGTTGGTGTGGCAAGATGTGCCCGATGCCTTTATCGCCTTGGCGGCCCGCATATTGAACTGATCCCTTGCCAAGGGGCGTGTCGCACGGTAAGTGGCGCGCTCTGATCGGTGCGACCGGCCAAAGTGGCATGCCGAGTCGCGCCTGAACCGACCCAACGTTAGGAGACGGAAATGCCCAAAATGAAGACCAAGTCGAGCGCGAAGAAGCGCTTCAAGATGACGGCCACCGGTAAGGTGAAGGCCGGCCAAGCAGGCAAGCGGCACGGGATGATCAAGCGGACGACCAAGTTCATCCGCGATGCACGGGGGACGACCACGTTGTCCGCACCCGATGCAAAGATCGTCAAGTCTTACATGCCCTACGCGCGCTAAGGAGGCCCGGATATGTCCCGTACAAAAGGTGGTGTCGTCACCCATCGTCGTCACAAGAAGGTCGTCGATGCGGCCAAAGGTTATTATGGCGCACGCAGCCGCAATTTCCGCACCGCGACGCAAGCCGTCGACAAGGCGAACCAATACGCAACACGCGACCGCAAGAATCGCAAGCGGCAGTTCCGCGCACTGTGGATTCAGCGGATCAACGCCGCCGTCCGCATGCACGATGAGGCCCTGACCTATTCGCGTTTCATCAACGGTCTGGCACTTGCCGGGATCGAGGTGGACCGGAAGGTTCTGGCAGATCTTGCCGTGCACGAGCCCGAAGCCTTTGGCGCAATCGTCGCTCAGGCGAAGGCCGCTCTGTAAGCCAATCGCAGTCAATTCTGCCTCATGATGCGCGCCTTACCGGGCGCGCATTTTTTTGTGCTGAAAAGCATTTGCAGCGTTTGGCCGCCGACCTCCCTTGGGGGATGAGGCGAAGCATGCAAGCCGCGACATTGCGCGCGGAGCCTGACGAATGTCATATGGCAGGGCCAGCAAAGGAGCGGTTTTGATGAGTTACTTCCGAGACTACCTCAAGCGCACCGATGATCGCATGTTGATGAAGTGGGCGCATTATTTCGAGGTCTACGAGCGCGAATTCGGGGCAAGGCGGGCGGGCCCGGTGTCGTTCATGGAAATCGGTGTCTTCAAGGGCGGGTCGATCCCGATGTGGAGCGGGTATTTCGGCGAAGGCGCGCGGCTGACGTTTGTGGATATCGACCCCAGTTGCGCGGCGTTGGCCGACCCCGGCACCACCGTTGAAATCGGCAATCAGGCGGACCCGGCCTTCTTGGCAAGGTTGGCCGAAAAACACGGACCGTTTGACATTATTCTGGATGACGGCAGCCACATCAATCAGCATCAGATTACCAGTTTCACCCATCTCTGGCCGCACCTTGCGGATCATGGGCTTTACGTGGTGGAGGACTGTCACACCAGTTATTGGCCGGGGTTCGGTGGCGGTCACCGTGAACCCGGCAGTTTCATCGAGTTCGCCAAGTCCAAGGTTGATGCGATGCATTCATGGTACACCGATGATGATGAGGGCTTTCCCTTTGATCCCATCGCGCGGGAACTTGAAGGGGTGCGGTTCTATGATTCGATCGTGGTCATGGAAAAGCGCAAGCGGACCGAGCCGCCCCTGTCGATCACGGCACGCAACGGGCAGATGACCGGGACACGCCGCCCGCTGACCCTGCGCAACCGTAAATCGATGTTCGCGGGCAAGGATGGCACCTGACCCGGTGTGAACGTCAACCTACCTGCCTTGCAATCCGCCCCCCCTGTGGTAGCTCAAGACGCGGATTTGGACGGAGATGCGGGTATGGACGGGTTGGACGAACTGAGGGCCAACTGGCTTGGGCGGATTGGCGATGCGAGCACTGAGGCTGCGCTGGAAGAGCTTCGCGTTGCCGCTTTGGGCAAGAAGGGCGAGATTGCCCTGAAGATGCGCGAACTGGGCGGTATGAGCCCGGACGAGCGCCAGGTGGCGGGCCCGGCGTTGAACGCGCTGAAAGATGAAGTAAACAGCGCTTTGGTTGCCAAGAAGGTCGCGTTGGGCGATGCGGCGCTGGATGCACGGTTGCGGGCCGAGTGGCTGGACGTGACCCTGCCCGCGCGGCATCGGCGGATCGGGACGATCCACCCTGTAAGCCAAGTGACCGAGGAGGTTACGGCGATCTTTGCCGATATGGGCTTTGCGGTGGCAGAAGGCCCCCAGATCGAGACGGATTGGTACAACTTCGATGCATTGAACATTCCGGGCCATCACCCGGCGCGGGCGGAGATGGATACGTTCTATACGCACCGTGCCCCCGGCGATGTCCGTCCGCCGCACGTGTTGCGCACCCACACCAGCCCGGTGCAGATCCGCCACATGGAGGCCAACGGCGCGCCGTGCCGGATTATTTGCCCCGGTCGTGTCTACCGCGCGGATTATGACCAGACCCACACGCCGATGTTCCATCAGGTGGAGGGGTTGGCGATTGACCGCGATATCTCCATGGCGAACCTGAAATGGGTGCTGGAGGAGTTCTTTACCGCGTATTTCGGCACCAAGGTGAAAACCCGGTTCCGCGCCTCGCATTTTCCCTTCACCGAACCGAGCGCGGAAGTGGATATTCAGTGTTCCTTCGCCGATGGCACCGTGAAGGTGGGCGAGGGCGACGATTGGCTGGAGGTTCTTGGGTCCGGCATGGTGCACCCCAAGGTGTTGCAGGCTGGCGGGATCGACCCGAACGAATGGCAGGGATTTGCGTTTGGCATGGGGATCGACCGGATCGCGATGCTGAAATACGGCATCCCCGATCTGCGCGCGTTCTTCGATTCAGATTTGCGCTGGCTGCGGCATTACGGGTTCAGCGCGCTTGAGGTTCCGACGCTGTATGCTGGGGTGTAGTAGCTGTCGATGCCGGGGCTGACCAACGCTGTGATTGGGTCAGGGAATGGCTGAGAGTGCGACATCTCCAGGCGGTACGGATGATCGATGTGCCACCCCACCCTGATCCGCAGTCCACAATTGCCGTCGGCCTGTGCGGCAAATGCGCTAGGCTGACGGTCGGATGACTTCACCACCAAGGACTTCTGCCATGTTTAAACCCGTTTTTACTGCTGCGTTTGCTGCGTTGGTTGCCCTGAGCCTGCCGGCACAGGCCGATGAGACATGGGCCACCACAAGTGGCAGCGTGATTTACGAGGTCGATATTGGCGATATCGCTGTCTTGTCGTTTCCCGGTGGCGCCGCGCCGCAACTGGTCGGTGCCGACCGGGCGCGGGTCTTGTTCCCCGGTCTTGGCGGCAATTTTGAAAACCGCGCGATCCATGACGGATATTGGGTGTCGCAAGGTGCGCCGATTTGTTCGGCCAACCTGACGACCGCCGAAGGTGTGACGTCTCAGCGGTGGGGCCGCGCGCGGATCATCTTTGACCGACCTGCATTTCCAACCGGGTTCACCCTGCTGCTTGGCGCGTGCTTTGACGAACCCGAACAGGCCCTGCGCGCAGACCTGAACTGATCTGATATCAACCAAGCGCCCTGGCGCAGGGTGATCGCGCGGAACGTCCCGGCCTGCTGGGGTGCTTTTGATGTCGCGACCGCGCTGTGTTGGGTGCCTTGATGTGACGCTTGGGGTTTTCCTTGGCGGTTAGCTGCGGTAATCGGCAACGCACGAGTGCGAAGGGAAATGGCGCGATGAAATTCACCCTGTCCTGGCTAAAGGATCATCTGGAAACGCAGGCGAGCCTTGATGAGATTACCGAGGCGTTGACCGATCTGGGCCTTGAGGTGGAAGGCGTGGAGGATCGCGCCGGGCGGTTGGGCGATTTCACCATCGGCAAGGTCGTCTCGGCCGAGCAACATCCCGATGCGGACCGGCTGCGCGTTTGTCAGGTCGACACTGACGAGGGCATGAAACAGATCATCTGTGGCGCGCCGAACGCGCGCGCAGGGATCACGGTGGTGGTTGCCAAGCCGGGCGTTTACGTGCCGGGCATCGACACCACGATCGGGGTCGGGACGATCCGTGGGATCGAAAGCTTCGGGATGATGGCGTCCGAGCGGGAGTTGGAGCTGTCGGAAGAACACGACGGCATCATCGAACTGCCCAGTGGCGACGTCGGTCAGCGGTTTATCGATTGGCTGGCGGCGCATGATCCGGCCAAGGTGGACCCCGTCATCGAGATTGCGATTACGCCGAACCGGCAAGACGCGTTGGGCGTGCACGGCATTGCACGGGATCTGGCGGCGCGTGGGCTTGGCACGCTCAAGCCCGTCGAGATCGTGCCGGTGCAGGGGCGCTTTGCCAGCCCTGTGGGCGTCAGCATCGACGCCGATACGCTGGACGCGTGCCCGCATTTCGCCGGGCGCGTCATTCGCGGCGTGAAGAACGGTCCAAGCCCGCAGTGGCTGCAGGATCGGCTGCGCGCGATCGGCTTGCGGCCGATCTCGGCGTTGGTCGATGTGACCAACTTCTTCACGTATGATCAAAACCGCCCGCTGCACGTGTTCGACGTGGACAAGATGCAAGGCGATCTGCGGGTGCATCGTGCCGCCGGTGGAGAGGTTTTGCTGGCGCTGGATGATAAGGAATACACGCTGGCCGAGGGGCAGATCGCGATTTCGGACGCGAACGGTATCGAGAGTATCGCCGGTATCATGGGCGGCGATGCGACGGGTTGCACCGAGGATACCGTCACGGTGTTCCTTGAGAGCGCCTATTGGGACCCTATCCGCACGGCCTTTACCGGGCGTGATCTGAAGATAAATTCGGATGCGCGGTATCGGTTCGAACGTGGCGTCGACCCGGAATTCACGCTGCCGGGGCTCGAGGCGGCAACCGCGATGATTCTTGAAATCTGCGGAGGGGAGGCGTCGGAGATCGTCGAGGCCGGCGCACCCCTTCAGACGTCGCGCAGCTATGCATTGAATCCGGCGCGGGTGATCAGCCTTGTTGGCATGGATATTCCCCGCGAGGAGCAGGTGCGCATCCTGACGGCGCTTGGGTTCTCGGCCACGGGCAGCGGCGAGACGCTGGAAGTGTGGGTGCCAAGCTGGCGGCGCGATGTGCACGGCGAGTCGGATCTGGTCGAAGAGGTGGCGCGGGTCGCGTCCCTGACCAAGCTGGAGCCGCAGCCGATGCGCCGCATGCAGCCGGGCGTACCCAAGCCGATCCTGACACCGATGCAGAAACGCGAACGTGTGGCGCGGCGGATGATTGCGGCGTTGGGTTATAATGAATGTGTCACCTACAGCTTCATTGATCAGGCGGCGGCCGCGCTGTTTGGCGGCGGCGGTGACGATGTGCGACTGGAAAATCCGATTTCGTCGGAGTTGAGCCATATGCGGCCCGCGTTATTGCCCGGATTGCTGCAGGCAGCGGCGCGCAATCAGGCGCGGGGCATGATGGATCTGGCTCTGTTCGAGCTGGGGGCGGCGTTTCATGGGGGCGAACCCGGCGAGCAGCATATGTTGGCGACGGGTCTGTTGGTCGGGCAGTCCGCCCCGCGCGACCCGCATGGCGCGCGTCGGCCTGTGGATGTCTTCGACGTCAAGGCGGATGCCGAGGCCGTGTTGGCCGCAATGGGTGCGCCCGCCAAGGTGCAGATCCTGCGCGGGGCGCGGGAATGGTGGCATCCGGGACGGCACGGGATGATCTGTCTGGGGCCGAAGAAGGTGCTTGGCGTATATGGCGAACTGCACCCCAAAGTGCTGGCCGCAATGGACGTGAAAGGGCCTGCGATGGCCTTTACCTTGTGGCCCGGTGAAATTCCGTTGCCGCGCAGCACGGATGCGAACCGTGGCGCGTTGCAGATGAGCGATTTGCAGGCCGTGGATCGGGATTTCGCGTTTGTGGTGGATGCACAGGTCGAGGCGCTGACGCTGGTCAATGCGGCGGCAGGGGCGGACAAGACCCTGATCACCGATGTGCGGGTCTTTGATGAGTTCGTGGGCGGATCGCTTGGCGAGGGGCGCAAGTCCATCGCGGTGTCGGTCCGGATGCAACCGCGCGAAAAGACACTGACCGAAGAAGAGATCGAGGCGGTCGGAGCCAAGATCGTGGACAAGGTCGGCAAGGCAACTGGCGGCGTGCTGCGCGGCTGATCGCCGGGGCCACCGGCGGCCAAATTTGAAGAATGAAGATGGGAAAAGGCATGACACTGAACGTTTATCTGTCGGGTGAAATCCATACCGATTGGCGGGAACAGATCATTGCGGGGGCCGAAGGACTGGACATCGCGTTCAGTGGGCCGGTGACGGACCATGCCGCCAGCGACGATTGCGGCGTTGCGATCTTGGGCGCGGAGCCCAACAAGTATTGGCATGACCACAAGGGCGCGATGGTGAACGCCATCCGAACCCGCAAGGGCATTGCCGACGCCGACGTCGTGGTTGTGCGGTTTGGAACGCAGTACAAGCAGTGGAACGCTGCGTTTGATGCGGGCATGGCAGCGGCGCTTGGGAAATCCCTGATTGTGCTGAACCCGCCTGAACATCAGCACGCCCTGAAAGAGGTCCACGCCGCCGCTCTTGCCGTGGCCGAGGAACCGCGACAGGTCGTGGATGTGCTTCGCTATGTCCTGACCGGGGCGCTGCCCGGCTGAGCCATCACCCGGCCGGGGCGCGCACAGTCGTGCGGCGCGCCCCCAAATTGCCCGCTAACCTTCGCGTGGCGGTGTGACCAGACCGATCTGAACGGCGGGTCTTGCAAGAAACCGATCAAGATAGGCCACGAGGTTGGTGTATTGATCCCAGCCGAGCAGCGCCTTCACACCATAGCGTTCAAGCCCGCGAAGCCATGGAGCGATGGCGATATCGGCGATCGAATAATCGCCGGCGATCCAATCCTGCCCTTCCAACGCGCCATCCAGCACGGCGAGAAGACGTTTGACCTCGGCGGTAAAGTGGTCGCGGGGGCGGCGGTCTTCAATTTCGGCGCCGGCGAATTTTGTGAAATAGCCAAGCTGCCCAATCATCGGACCAAGCGCGCCCATCTGGAACATCAGCCATTGCGTGACACGCGCCTTGTCAGCGGCGGTTTTGCCACCAAGCTGGCCGGATTTCGCGGCCAGATAAAGCAGGATGGCGCCGGATTCGAACAGGCCAAGCGGCAGACCATCGGGGCCATCGGGATCGATGATTGCGGGGACCTTGCCGTTCGGGTTCAGGGACAGAAACTCAGGGCTTTCCAGGTCCGCCGGGGACAATGTCACACGGTGCACTTCGTAGGGGAGGCCCATTTCCTCCAGCGCGATGGATATCTTGGCGCCGTTGAAGGTGGGAAATGAGTAGAGTTGGATGACCGCCGGGTTCATGGGTGGCCAGCGCCCAGTAATCGGGTGATCAGAAAGTTCGGGCATTGGGCACATCTGAATATCCTTGGCGTTTGCGGGGAATATCTAAGCACAGTTTCCTTTTGGAGAACCGCCAAAACCTGTATTCTTGTGCGTGGGCCGTGCAATGACGCACGAGCATGGCGTCGCAAATGGCGCCATCCAAGGCGAAAAGATTGGGATTATTGAAATGATAAACGAATTCAAGGAGTTCATCGCCAAGGGCAATGTCATGGACATGGCGGTTGGCATCATCATCGGTGCGGCTTTTACGGCCATCGTGACCTCGTTGGTCGGTGACCTGATCAACCCGATTATCGCGTTGTTCACCGGAGGCATCGATTTCTCAGGGTGGTTTTATGCGCTGAACGGCGAAACCTATCCATCGCTGACGGCGGCGGCGGATGCGGGCGCGCCGGTGTTTGCCATCGGCAATTTCATCATGGCCGTGATCAATTTTCTGATCGTGGCCTTTGTGGTTTTCATGCTGGTCAAGATGGTCAACAGGCTGAAAGCGGCCGCCGTGAAGGAGGAAGCAGCAGCCCCCGAAGCACCAAAGGGGCCGACCGCAGAGGAATTGCTGACCGAAATTCGGGACGCGCTGCAGACCCGGTGAACCGGTCAGGGCCGGAAAACGCCCAAGGCCCGCGCATGCGGGCCTTGGTTACCTTGCAGCAGTCTATCGCTTGAGCGCCAGCGTTGGTGACAAGACGTCGATGCCAAGTGCTTTTCCGACCGCGTAGTTGGTCAAGTGGCCAGCATGGACATTCAGCCCCTCAAGCAAATGCGGATCGTCTGCGCAGGCTTGTTTCCAACCCTTGTCGGCCAATGCGATCAAGAAGGGCATGGTGGCATTGCCAAGTGCGATCGTCGATGTGCGGGCAACGGCGCCCGGCATGTTGGCGACGCAATAATGCATGATGCCGTCGACCTCATAAATCGGGTCCTGATGGGTCGTTGCCTTGGACGTTTCGAAACACCCGCCCTGATCGATGGCGACATCGACGATCGCGGCGCCGGGTTTCATGGTGGACAGCTGCGCGCGCGTGACCAGTTTGGGGGCAGCGGCACCCGGGATCAGGACGGCCCCAATGACCATGTCGGCCAGCGCAACCAGTTCCGCTGTATTGCCCGCGCTGGCATATGATGTGCGAAACTGGCTGCCGAAGACGTCATCGAGATACCGCAGACGGTGCAGGGACCGGTCAAGAACGGTCACATCCGCACCCATACCGGCGGCAACGCGCGCCGCGTGGGTGCCGACGACACCGCCGCCAATCACAACCACACGGGCCGGACCGACACCGGGCACGCCCCCCATCAGGACACCACGACCGCCATTCGCCTTTTGCAGCGTCCATGCGCCAACCTGCGGGGCCAGTTTGCCCGCAACTTCCGACATCGGGGCCAGCAGCGGCAAGCCGCCGCTGCGGTCGGTCACTGTCTCATAGGCGATGCAGGTCGCGCCGGACTTCAACAGGTCATGCGTCTGGTCCGGGTCGGGTGCAAGGTGCAGATAAGTGAACAGGATCTGGCCTTCACGCAACATGGCGCGTTCGCCTGCCTGCGGTTCCTTCACCTTTACGATCAGGTCGGCACTTGCGAAAATATCCTGCGCTGTCGCCGCGATACGGGCGCCAGCAGCGGTGTAATCGGCGTCGGCGAAGCCTGCGCCGATACCGGCACCGGCCTGCACCGTGACGGTATGGCCGTGGGCCACGGCCTCGTGGGCGGCGGCGGGGGTCAGGCCGACACGGAATTCTTGGGGTTTGATTTCTGTCGGGCAGCCAATGTGCATAGGGGTGTCTCCTCTTCCGGGCGGAAGTATCGCGCGGTATATATGGAATTGCTTTGAAATATCTGGCGCGATGGGGGCATATTCCGCAATATCCTTCGACATAATGGACATTAGGCGGGACAAAGCGTGTCACAAGCAGAATTGGACGAGATGGATCACCGCATTCTGCGCTTGCTACAGCGCGACGGGCGGATGACGAACGCGGAGCTGTCAGAGCGCGTGCATCTGTCGCCCTCGGCCTGTCACCGACGGGTTCAACGATTGGAAGTGGCGGGGGTTATCCGCAACTACGTTGCCTTGTTGAATGCCCGTGCCGTCGGTCGGGTGACGACGGTCTTCGTGGAAATCAAACTGAGCGGGCAGGCCGATGAACTGCTGGATGCATTCGAGAAAGCGGTAGCCCGGGTGCCGGATGTGCTGGAATGTCACCTGATGGCAGGCAGTGCCGATTACCTGCTGAAGGTCGTTGCGCGCGACAGCGAGGATTTCGCGCGCATCCATCGGCAGCATCTGGCGCGTCTGCCGGGCGTGGCGCAGATGCAATCAAGCTTTGCCCTGAAGACCGTCTTCAAGACAACTGCGTTGCCGGTTTAGCCCAGCAGATACTGGAGCAGGTAAAGCGTGATCATGCCACCAAAAATGGCGGCGATCGCATTCTTGGCCCAGATGCCGACGGCAAGGGCTATGGCGGCGGCGGCAAGGCGGGGGGCGTCGGGTTCACCACCTGTCGCGTTTGGCCACAAGACCAGCGGCGCGATCATCGCGGGCAGGATCGCCACGGCGGTGTAGCGCAGGTGGCGCAGCAGCCAGTCGGGCAATTGCCGGTTGCCCAGAAGACCCAGAAACGAGAACCGGATGGCGAAGGTGCCAATCCCCATCGCGGCAATGATCATCCAGATCTGGGCGGAGGAATACCCGGTCATGTCGGGCGCACCCGGGCGCGGCCGACGCGGCGTTCAACCTCGGCGCCGACGATCATGCCGGCAAGCCCTGCGAGCAGAAGCCAAAGGTTGTAGGGCATCCATGACAGGGTGACGGCCAGCACGATGGCCGTAAAGGCGGCGGCGACATGCGCCAGCGTCTTGAAGGCGGGCGCAACGATGGCAAGGAAGGTGATCGGGACCGCGAAATCAAGCGCGAAGGCGTCCGGTATCGTGCTGCCGACGACAGCCCCGATATAAGTCATGACATACCAGACCGGGCAGATCGGGGTGGCAATCCCAAGGAAATAGGCGACCCGCGCGGCCACCGTCAGCTGCGGCTTTGCCTCGTACTCCATGATTGACATGGCATAGGTCTGATCGACGTTGAAATAGCCGATCAACGCGCGTTGCCAAAGCGGCGCAGGCCCAAGGTAGGGTGCCAATGCGGCGGAATACATCGCCATGCGCAGGTTGACCGCAAGGGCCGACGCCAGAATCACGATGATGGGGGCCTGTTCCGTCATCAGTTGCAGGGCAGTGAACTGCGCGGCGCCCGCGATCACGACGATGGAGAAGCCCATGGTATGCGCAAGCGAAAGCCCCGCCTCGGTCGCGACAACGCCAAACAACAATCCAAAGGGCGTCACCATCAACAAGAACGGCGCGGCGGTGCGAACGCCTTTCCAATAAAGCGATTTCGGGCTGGCAGTGGCCATGGGCTGTCCCTACGGTTTCGATCTGACCGCCTTAGGCGCAGGAGAAAGAAGATGCAATTCAACGTTAGTGATGCGCGTCATCAAAAAGGACGGCGCGGCATGGCGCGACCTGTCGGTGTTGTGTTGGCAGGAGGGCAGGCCCGACGCATGGGGGGTGGCGACAAGGCCTTGGTGCGCTTGGCTGGGCGGCCGCTGCTGGCGCATGTGATGGATCGGATCGGCCCACAGGTGGCGGTGTTGGCAGTGAACGCGAACGGTGATGGCGCGCGATTTGGTGTGGAGGCGCCCGTGCTGCCGGATGTGGTGGCTCATGGCATGGGGCCATTGGCGGGGATTCTGTCGGCAATGGAATGGGCGGCAGCGCAGGGGAGCGCGCGGGTTTTGACCGTCGCGGTTGATACGCCTTTCTTGCCCGCCGATCTGGTGCAGACGATGGTCGCCGTGGATGCGCCCGTGGTGCTGGCGCGCACGGATGATGGTTGGCAGGGGACGACGGGGTTATGGTCGGTAACGCTTCGCGGTGCCTTGCGCGCGGCGTTGGCTGGCGGAACGCGCAAGGTTACGGATTGGGCGCTGGAGGCGGGCGCCGTCGAGGCGCGATTCGCGGCCAGCACCCCGCCCGCTTTCTTCAACATCAACACCCCCGATGATCTGGCGCGTGCGGACGCATGGCTTGCATGACCTTTGACACGGTGGTGGTCGTTGATTGGTCGGCGCGGTCTGCGCCATCGCCCGCGAAACCGACGAAGGATGCAATTTTTGTCGCGACCGCCCACGATGGAACGGTGACAACCGCCTATCACCGGACCCGCAGTCACGCGATTGCCGCCCTGACATCGTTGTTCGCCGAGGCGCTGACGCACCGCCGCCGGGTGCTGGCCGGGTTCGATTTTCCTTTCGGCTATCCGCGCGGATTTGCGCGGGTGGTCAGTGGAAGCGATGATCCGCTGCACCTGTGGGCAGCCTTGGCCCGGCGCATCGTCGATGATGATCGCAACGCGAACAACCGCTTTGATGTGGCCGAGGAATTGAACGGGCTGCTGCCGGGTGTCGGCCCGTTCTGGGGTTGTCCGACCAACCGCGCCACGGATCGCCTGCCTGCAAAGGGAACGCTGCGCGTTGGTCATGGCATGCCTGAGCGGCGAAAGGTGGAACATCTCATCAGGCGGGCGCAGCCATGTTGGAAATTGTTCACAACGGGTTCCGTTGGATCGCAGGCGCTGCTGGGCATTGCCCGCTTGCACGGGTTGCGTCAACGGTTCGGCGATGCGCTGTCGGTGGCCCCGTTTCAGGCCCCGACAGCGCCGATTGTCCTGACAGAGATTTACCCCGCGTTGCTGGATGCCGAGGTCAGGGCGCAGCAGCGCGCGGGCGAGATCATGGATGCGGCACAGGTGCGCGTGCTGGCGCAGGCGTTCGCCGGGTTGCCGGGTGAGCGGCTGATGACGATGCTGGCCGAGGGCGACCGTGAGGAGGGCTGGATTACCGGACTTGGCCACGCAGCCGAATTAGTCGCGGCTAGTCGAAGGTTCCTGCGACCCGCCCCAACAGCATGAAGGCACGCGCAGTCCGCGTATCGGCCAAGCGCGAAATCTCTTCGTCGCTGGCGTGCTTTTCGAACTCCATGAAGGTCTTGTCGAAATGGCGCAAGAAATGGTGGGCGGCATCACGGAACACCGGATCTTGCTTCATCCTGCCTGCGGCCAACACCAGCGATGACCGATCATGGATCCCGCCAAGCGCCGCGATTGCGCGCCCGCGTTCGCCGGCTGCGAACTTGCGCCAGATTTCCGACCGGGCACGATCGGGACGCAGGTCGTCCATGTAGATGCCATCTTGGCTGAGCAAGGTCAGCGCGTCTTGGCTGGCGCGGATCAGACGTTGCGTCGCCCGATCTTCCAACGCACGGCGCAGGGTGCGAAACCCTTCCTTGTCATGCTCGTTTTCAGGAAAGTTCAGCGCCTTGATGAAATCCGCCACCGAAATCGGCTCTTTCTCGATGAAGCTGTCGGGGTTGAGGGCCAATCCGGGCTGCGGTTGTTCAAGCGAGGGCGCGGGGGACGCAACGGCGGCGCGTTGGGCGGATTGTTGCACGCGCAAGGACGTGAAGGTCGCAAGCTGTGTTTCGGTGGCCTTCTGCGCGGCCGCGATCTCTTCCAGCTTGGCCGCGACCGAGGGCTTGATCTCGGATGCCGCGCGCTGTTGTTGATCAACATAGGCCGCGCGCATCGCATCGATGGAGGACTGCAGGCGCGCCGCCTCTTCCCGCATCACCTTGGCGGTGCGGGCGGTCGATGCGGCAACCCAGATCAGCGCGATGGGCATGACAATCGCCAAAAGCGTCATGATCCATTCCAACGAGTTGCCCCCGCCATCGACATCAGCGCCCCAGAAAAACAACATGACCCCGATCAACCAGATCAGCGACAGCGCAATCGCAACGATTTCAACAGCCGTCAGACGCGGCACCGACGCTTCACGGGCGTAAAGGCCGAGCTGCAATGGGGAGGCCTGCTTGTCGTCTGCCATGCTGCGCCTGTCCTGAATCGTCGGTTTGGTGGAGGCGTCAAATATAGGAAATCTTGACGATTTCGTAATCCTTGCTGCCGCCCGGCGTCTTCACTTCGACACTGTCACCTTCATCCTTGCCGATCAAGGCGCGGGCCAATGGGGATTTGATGTTGAGGAGGCCTTTCTCGATGTCGGCCTCGGTCTCACCGACCAATTGGTAGGTCTTTTCCTCATCGGTGTCTTCATCCACCAACTTCACGGTAGCCCCGAACTTGATCGGGCCGGACAGCTTGGAGGGGTCAATCACTTGGGCAAGGCCAAGCATTCCCTCAAGCTCCTTGATGCGGCCTTCGATGAAGGAATGCTTTTCACGGGCGGAATGGTATTCCGCGTTCTCGGACAGGTCGCCATGTTCACGCGCTTCGGCAATTGCCTGAATGATCGCGGGGCGTTCCACCGTTCTGAGGTTCTTCAATTCGGCATCCAGGGCTTTGTAGCCGCCGGGTGTCATTGGGAATTTTTCCATGTTGGGCAGTTCCGCGTGGATGAGTGCAAGAAATGATACGTCGAATGACGTTAGGGCCCACAACGCAGGTGTTCAATGGGAGATGATGCTGCGCCGTCTAGTTGCTGTTCGCCATGCCGATCTGGGCCGTGCCGGTGATGGTGATGCCGGGTTCGGGTTGCGGTTCGGGCGGTGTGGGTTCGCCATCAACACCGCAAGCAGCCAGAACGACTGCCAACGTGCCAAGCAAGATCAGATTTCTCATCCCAACACCTCTTTCCAACGGGCTACCTGAGCCCTGACCTGTGCAGGTGCCGTACCCCCGTAAGACATACGCGAAGCGACGGAATTATGTACACCCAACACATCGAACACGGACTCGGTGATCTTGCCATGCACGGCCTGCATCTGGGTCAGCGTGAGGTCTGGCAGGTCAATGCCCTGATCCTCGGCCAGTTTCACAAGCGTGCCGGTCACATGATGCGCATCGCGGAACGGCATGTCCAGTTCGCGCACCAGCCAGTCGGCCAGATCGGTGGCAGTCGAGAAGCCGGATGAAGCCGCCGCCTCCAGAGTGGCGCGGTTGGCGGTCATGTCCGCGACCATTCCGGTCATTGCCGCCAGCGCAAGCATCAGGTTGTCGGCGGCATCAAAGACCTGCTCCTTATCTTCCTGCATGTCCTTGGAATAGGTCAGCGGAAGGCCCTTCATCACCATCAGCAGCGCGACGTTTGCGCCCAGAATCCGCCCGATCTTGGCACGGATCAGTTCCGCCGCGTCCGGGTTCTTCTTTTGCGGCATGATCGAGGAGCCGGTGGAGAAGCGGTCTGACAAGGTCACGAACCGGAACTGGGCCGAGGACCAGATGACCAGTTCCTCAGCGAAGCGCGACAGGTGCATCGCGCAGATGGTGGCGGCAGCCAGATAATCCAACGCGAAATCCCGATCCGAAACGGCATCGAGCGAATTCGCGGCGGGGCGGTCGAACCCAAGCGCGGTGGCCGTCATGTGGCGATCGATGGGAAAGGACGTGCCAGCAAGTGCAGCCGCGCCAAGCGGATTTTCGTTCATCCGCGTCCGTGCATCTGCGAAACGGGATTTGTCGCGCCCCAGCATCTCGACATAGGCAAGCATATGGTGGCCCCACGTCACGGGTTGCGCGGTTTGCAGATGGGTGAAGCCGGGCATCACCCAGTCGGCCCCGGCATCGGCTTGGGTGACCAGCGCACGCATCAGCGCCTCGATCCCGGTGATGGCGGCGTCCATCTGGTCGCGGACCCAAAGTTTGAAATCGGTCGCGACCTGATCGTTGCGCGACCGCGCGGTGTGCAGGCGACCGGCGGGTTCGCCGACGATCTCTTTCAATCGCGCCTCGACGTTCATGTGGATGTCTTCCAGCGCGGTGGAAAACTGGAAGTTTCCCCCTTCGATCTCTGACAACACCGTGAGGAGGCCTTCCCGGATCGCGTCCGCGTCCTTATTGGTCAGTATACCCTGTTGGGCCAGCATCGCCGCGTGGGCGCGGGAGCCTTCGATATCCTGCCGCGCCAGTCGCTTGTCGAATCCGATCGAGGCGTTGATCGCCTCCATGATCGCGTCCGGCCCGGCAGCGAAGCGTCCGCCCCACATGGCATTTGATTGGTCGTTTGTCATAATCCACACCCTGAAAGGGACCCTGTCATGATCCGGTCTTTGCGTTCTTTTGTGATCTACCTTGCGATTGGGCTGGGTGCAAATGGTGCTGCGGCACAGGACCTGTCGGCGTTGGCGGTTGGCGAGATGGAAGGCTTGACCGTGCACGAGGAACCAGTTCGCGCGTCGTCATTGCCCTACCTGACGATGGCCGAGACGGAGGCGACGCTGGCGGATTACGAAGGGCGATACGTCTTGCTGAATTTCTGGGCCACATGGTGTGTGCCCTGTCGGCACGAAATGCCCGGTCTTGATGCATTGCAGCGCCAGTTCGGTGGCGATGATTTCGCGGTCGTCACGTTGGCCACCGGCCGCAATTCCCCACAAGCGATGCGCCGGTTCTTCGACGACGAGGGGATCACCGAGTTGACCCTTTATCGGGACATCAACCAGCAGATCGCGCGCGAGATGGGAATTCTGGGCCTGCCGATGACGGTCATCTTGAACCGCGAGGGGCAGGAAATTGCACGCCTGCGAGGTGAAGCGGAGTGGGATAGTTCCGATGCGATCACGTTGATCGCGGCGTTGATCGGATCAGAGGAATAGCAAGATACGCCATTGGGCCGCCCTATCTGGCCAGTCTTGCGACCTCGGCATGGCGCGGACAGCCGGTGAGATGGTCGTTGACCAAGCCCATGGCCTGCATGGCGGCATAAACGATGGTGGGGCCACAAAACTTGAACCCCGCTTTTTTCAGGTCTTTCGAGATTTGCGTGGACAGCGGTGTGAATGCCGGGACTTCGGCGGTGGACGCAAAGCGGTTCTGAACGGGCTTGCCATCCACATAATCCCATAGAAACGCATCGAAACCCTGCCGCTGTTCGATACGTTGCCATGCGCGCGCATTGGTTATGGTGGCCGCGATCTTGCCGCGATGCCGGATGATGCCCGGGTCGGCCAGCAAGCGACCGATGTCGTCCTCGCCCCATTCCGCGATGCGATTCGGGTCGAACCCTTCAAAGGCGGCGCGAAAGTTGTCTCGCTTTTTCAGGATGGTGATCCAGCTAAGCCCCGCCTGAAACCCGTCGAGCACCAGTTTTTCCCACAGGGCGCGGCTGTCGTATTCGGGAACGCCCCATTCATCGTCATGATAGGCGACGTAAATCGGCTCTTCTCCGCACCAGGTACAGCGGCTTGTATGGTCAAGCGGGTCAGTCATGGTCGAGATCCGTTCAATTAGAACAAAATGTGAAAATTGAGGGATCATTAAGGTTTCAGGCCCCATCAAGGCAAGGGTCAAGCAGCCGGAGGGGACCATGCGGCGGGCAAAGCACGATGTTATGGAACCTGGGTTGGAAAGCCCGCTGGATGTGGCGATGACCACGCGGGCGCGGGGCACGCTGGCGATGGTTGAACAATCGCTGGCGCGCGGCGATGTGGTGTTGGCCTTTCAGCCCGTGGTGCAAAGCGCAAACGGGCGGCCGGCCTTCTACGAAGGATTGATCCGGCTGATTGATGAGACTGGGCGGGTAATCCCCGCGCGGGATTTCATAAACGCCGTGGAGGATCAGGATATTGGTCGCCAGATTGATTGCGCATCGCTGCAATTGGGGCTGCGCACGTTGAAGGCGAACCCATCGCTGCGGCTGTCGATCAACATGTCCGCCCGGTCGGTCGGCTATCCGCGGTGGATGAACATCCTCAGGAAATTCACGCGCCAGCACCCTTACGTGGTGGAGCGGCTGATCCTTGAGATTACGGAAAGCTCGGCCATGATGATGCCCGAGATTGTCGCCATCTTCATGGAAGAACTGCAAGACAAGGGCATAACGTTCGCCTTGGATGATTTCGGCGCAGGCTACACCGCGTTCCGGCACCTCAAGAATTTCTGTTTCGATATCGTGAAGATCGACGGACAGTTTTCCCGCGGAATCGAGGATGACCCCGACAATCAGGTTCTTATGGAGGCGCTTTTGTCGCTTGGTCGGCATTTCGACATGCTGGTCGTTGCCGAGGCGGTCGAAACAGCGGCGGAGGCCGCGTGGCTGACGCGGATGGGGATCGATTGTCAGCAGGGCTATTTCCACGCAGCCCCGACCGTCAAGCCACCTTGGCGAACCGACCCGGTGGCCCGTCGCGCATAGATCCGAGGCCCATCGCGCGAGCAGGGCGATGGAATTGCACGCGGACGGTATTGTGGCTGACTTTACAACCCCTGAGACACCGTGTCTGTTGAGCTGAACGGGCGGTGGTCCTATCCAGCGCTTCAATATGCCTTTGCCGCCCCGGTCGTGATGTCCGGTCTGCGGCGTAATGATGGAAAGGGATTACCATGACAAACGTCGTCATCGCCTCTGCAGCGCGTACACCCGTGGGGAGTTTTCTGGGGTCTTTCGCCAACACCCCCGCGCATGAACTTGGCCGTGCCGTGATCGAAGAAGTCGTTGCGCGCGCCGGAATCGACAAGTCTGAGGTGTCCGAAACGATTCTTGGTCAGGTGCTGACCGCCGCACAGGGCCAGAACCCCGCGCGTCAGGCGCATATCAATGCGGGCCTGCCCAAAGAGTCGGCAGCGTGGAGCATCAATCAGGTCTGCGGTTCGGGTCTGCGGGCTGTGGCGCTTGGCGCGCAGCACGTCATGCTTGGCGACGCCAGCATTGTCGTTGCGGGCGGTCAGGAAAACATGTCGATGAGCCCTCACGCGGCCAACCTGCGTCCGGGACAGAAAATGGGCGACATGTCCTATATCGACACGATGATTCGCGATGGATTGTGGGATGCCTTCAACGGCTATCACATGGGCCAGACCGCCGAGAACGTGGCGGAGAAATGGCAAATCAGCCGTGAGATGCAGGACGAGTTTGCCGTTGCCAGCCAGAACAAGGCGGAAGCTGCGCAAAAAGCGGGCAAGTTCGCCGACGAGATTGTGGCCTATACGCTGAAAACCCGGAAGGGAGACGTCACCGTCGACAAGGATGAGTACATCCGCCACGGCGCCACGATGGAGGCGATGGCCAAGCTGCGCCCTGCCTTCACCAAGGATGGGTCCGTTACGGCCGCCAATGCGTCCGGCTTGAACGACGGTGCCGCCGCGACCTTGTTGATGAGCGCGGATGAAGCCGAGCGCCGCGGTATCGAGCCACTGGCCCGGATTGCAAGCTATGCCACTGCTGGGTTGGACCCCTCGATCATGGGTGTCGGTCCGATTTACGCGAGCCGGAAAGCTCTGGAAAAGGCGGGCTGGTCTGTGGGCGACCTGGATCTCGTGGAGGCGAACGAGGCGTTTGCCGCCCAAGCCTGTGCCGTGAACAAGGAAATGGGATGGGATCCGGCCATCGTTAACGTCAACGGGGGCGCAATCGCTATTGGTCACCCGATTGGTGCATCCGGCTGCCGGGTCTTGAACACCTTGCTGTTCGAAATGAAGCGCCGCGATGCAAAGCGCGGTCTGGCCACCTTGTGCATTGGCGGCGGCATGGGCGTTGCCCTGTGCGTTGAGCGCCCCTGACCCAGATCGAGGCGGCGTGCCCAAGCGCCGCCTTATCCAATACCAAGGCACCGGGAATGCCGGGCCATCCATAACGCCGGAGGAGACGGACATGGGACGTGTTGCAATTGTAACGGGAGGATCGCGCGGCATTGGCGCGGCGATTGCCAAGAAACTTAAGGCTGATGGTTGTTCGGTCGCGGCGACATACGGCGGCAATGACGAAGCGGCCGCCGCATTCACGGCCGAAACCGGAATCAAGACCTACAAGTGGTCGGTTGGCGACTATGAAGCCTGCAAGGCTGGTGTCGCTCAGGTTGAGGCCGACCTTGGTCCGGTCGACATTCTGGTCAACAACGCCGGCATCACGCGTGATGCGCCGTTTCACAAGATGACGCCAGAGCAGTGGCATCAGGTGATCGACACGAACCTGACCGGCGTGTTCAACATGACGCACAATGTCTGGTCAGGAATGCGCGACCGCAAGTTCGGCCGGATCGTTACCATCAGTTCGATCAATGGACAAAAGGGCCAGTTTGCGCAGGCGAACTATGCCGCGTCAAAGGCCGGTGATATCGGGTTTACCAAGGCACTGGCCCAAGAGGGGGCCCGCGCCGGCATCACCGTGAATGTGGTGGCGCCCGGCTATATCAATACCGAGATGATGAGCACGATCCCGGAAAAGGTGATGAACGAGGTGATCTTGCCGCAGATCCCCGTGGGCCGTCTGGGTGAAGCAGAAGAAATCGCGCGCGCGGTGGCATTTCTGACCGCTGATAGCGCGGGTTTCATCACCGGTTCGACCATCTCGGCCAATGGTGGTCAGTATATGACCTGAGGCATTCAGTTAATCTTGCCTTACTCGGCCGGGTGCATCATGTGCCCGGCCGATTGCGTTTTGGGATCAAAGAGGCCGGAGATGAATGACCGCAGGGCCTGACCGCGCAGCGCATGAGCATCGTTCAAGGCGTCTTTGGCAGCTTGGTTGGCGGTGATTGTGAACATGACGAGATTTCCTTGGATCGGGGTTGCTATCTGTTGGGTCCATGGATGCGCTTGTTCCGACAATTTCACAAACGAGACTTTTCAAGCCTTCAGATAAGATATACTTAACTGTATGTCTGACCGTCTACCTCCGCTCACGGCCCTGCGTGCATTTGATGCGGCTGCACGCCATATGTCCTTTGCCAGGGCAGCGGTCGAATTGAATGTGACAGCTGCGGCGCTCAGTTTTCAGATAAAATCCATTGAGGAACATTTGGGCACCCCGCTGTTCCGCCGGTTGAACCGGGCGGTCGAACTGACCGAAGCTGGCCGACTTCTGGCGCCGGGCACCGCAGATGGATTTGCAATGCTGCAATCGGCATGGCGGGCGGCGAGACGGGTGGTGGACCAGACCAGCCTGACCATAACGGCGGGGCCGGCGTTTACCGCAAAGTGGCTGGCACCGCGCCTATTCGCATACGCGCAGGCCAACCCGGAGGTCGAGTTACGTTTTGTCGCGACGCTGAGGCTGCTGGATCTTGATCGGGATGATGTCGATGTGGCGATCCGGTTCGGCCAGCCGAAAGAAGAGCCGGGACTGTTTTCCGAGGTGATGATTGCCGAATGGCTGACCCCGATGATGACGCCGGAATTGGCGGTTCGATTTCCAACACCGTCCGATTTGTATGGCGCGCCATTGCTGCATCAAGATGACTTGCGGTTCATGCGGCCCCAAGTGACATGGCCCGCATGGTTTCAGGCGGCTGGCTTGGCACCAATGCCTGAAACGGGCGCACGGTTCAGTCAGGCGGATCACGCGCTGGACGCTGCATCGGCTGGTGGTGGGGTTGTGTTGGGGCGCATTTCACTTGCAGAGCGTGATTTGCGTGAAGGCCGTTTGGTCATGCCGTATGACATCGCGCTGACAACCGAGGCGCAATATCGGTTTGTCTGTCCGGAGGGCACTGAAACACGACCAAAAGTACGTGCGTTTCGAACGTGGCTGATGCGTGAGGCGGAAAATCTTGAAGCATATCGCGCGGGACGTACGTTTGTTCCCGCGCGAGATGTTGATACTTGAGGGCGTGCTGGACGCGGCTCGGAAACGTCAGCTTGTCAAACGGCTGATCTCCTCCTTCAGGCGCAGCTTCTTCTTCTTCAACTCGCGCACTGCCAGATCATCGACACCGGGACTGCGCTGTGCTTGCTCAACCCGCTGTTCAAGCGTTTCGTGCTTTTTCTTGAGCTCCTGAAGGTGGGCACCAAGCGACATATGAGTTCCTCCTGTGGTTTGTGACGGCAACATGACAAGTGCATCACAGGTTTGCTTACAAGTCACGCATTCTTGTCGTCCGGATATTTCAAATTTGCCCGAGTAGGCGGCAATCACCAGTTGACGGGCCTGCCATCACGCAAGATTTCGCGCGCGGCGGCGGAATGATCGTCGCCATCGATCTGGTGTTGCGCGCCTTCATGTATAAGAAACGGCGGCAGCAAGACGAATGGTGCCCGCCCGGATTTGCGGGCGCGCAGGATCAGGCGGTTGGCCGGGCGTGCGGCACGCGGGGCAAGCGGCAGGACGGTGATACTACCGAATCCATCAAGTGCCGCGATGATGTCCGGCAGTCGGTCGGCAGCCTGAATCAGGGTCAGCCATCCCTTGGGTGCAAGCCTTGCGCGCGCCGTGCCCAACCAACCGGACAATGGCGTGTCCTCTCTCAAGGCGGCCTCGCGCCCCGCGTCATCGGCGGGCGTGCCGCCACCGGACGGATAGTATGGGGGGTTGATGATAACATGATCAAAGCTGCGTGTTCGCAGGTCGGTGGGTAGGTCTGTCAGGTCGGCGGTCACAACCTCCAACCCGTTACGCCGGGCAAGTTCGGCGTAGGCGGCTTGCCGTTCGACGCCAATGATCGCCAATTCCGGCACACGTGCAGCAAGACACAGGCTGGCAACCCCCGCGCCACAGCCCAATTCCAGAACGGTTTGACCGGGTTTGGCGGGGCAGGCGGCAGCCAGAAAAACGGGGTCCATCGCGGCGCGGTAGCCTTGGCGCGGTTGCCATGCGTGCACGCGCCCGCCCAGAAACGCGTCGCAGGTCAGGTCGTCGGGCGCAAAGCCCATGTCACTCACTAACGGGCAGATCGTTGTCGCGCAGCGTGATCCGGGCGCGAAACAGATCTTCGCGGCGGACCATCAAGCGGCGCGGCAATATGCCAATGGAGCCTTCAAGCACGCTCATGTGGACGTCCATCTCGAAGACTTCTATATCCTCACCCGACAGGAGCGCCGAGGCGAACGCGATGACGGTTGGGTCGGTGCTGCGGAGAATTTCTTGCATGGGTTGCATTTAGGCATGCACGCACTGCTTGTCGAGAGAAGGAATATGGCCGGTATGAGCCTGGACGATGCGGCGACAAAACCCCATGACCGGCTGCGTTTGCACCTGGCCGATGATCTGGATGCGGTGAACGCGTTGATCCGGGAGCGAATGGCATCTGAGCACGCGCCCCGTATCCCCGAGGTGACCGCGCATCTGGTTGAGGCCGGGGGCAAGCGGATCAGGCCGATGTTGACCTTGGCCGCTGCACGGATGTGCGGCTATCAGGGCGACGCGCACCAGAAACTGGCCGCAACGGTCGAGTTCATTCACACGGCCACCTTGCTGCATGACGATGTGGTCGACGAAAGCGCAAAGCGGCGCGGGCGGCCAACGGCCAACCTTCTGTGGGATAACAAGAGCAGCGTGTTGGTTGGCGACTACCTTTTCGCGCGGTCATTTCAGTTAATGGTAGAGACCGGCAGCCTGACCGTGCTGGACATTCTTTCGAACGCGGCAGCCACGATTGCCGAAGGCGAAGTTCTACAGCTGACTGCCGCGATGAACCTTGCCACGACCGAGGCGATCTACCTGCAGGTGATCCGTGGCAAGACAGCAGCGTTGTTCGAGGCCGCCTGCGAAGTTGGTGGTGTTATCGCCGGCGTGGACGATGCGCAGGTACGTGCGCTGGCGACTTATGGGGATTGCCTCGGTGTCAGCTTCCAGATGGTCGATGACCTGCTGGATTGGGGCGGCATCAGCGGAGAGATAGGCAAGAACACCGGCGATGATTTCCGCGAGCGCAAACTGACACTTCCGGTGATCCGTGCGGTGGCAAACGCCACTGCCGAAGAACGGGCGTTCTGGGTGCGGACCATCGCAAAGGGTGACCAGCAAGACGGCGATCTTGAGCGCGCCAAGGCGCTGTTGATCAGCCACGGCACGTTGGAGTCCACGCGGGTCGAGGCGTTGGCCTATGCTGCACAAGCCCGAACCGCGTTGGATGTGCTGCCTGACCATCCGTTACGTGACATGCTGGCGGATCTGGCGGATTACGTGGTGGCCCGGATCAACTGACCGGGTTGTTCACTGAAGGCTGGTTGCCTGCACCCACCATGTCGGTTCTGCCTGCAAGATTGCCTTTGCAGCATCCTGTGCTGTGCTTTCGGCGGTAAACAATCCGAAACAGGTGCCGCCCGAGCCGCTCATTCTGGCAAAGGCACAACCGGACGCGGCGTTCAGCATGTCGATGGCACGACCGATGTCCGGCACCATGGCGCGGGCAGGCCCCTCTAGATCATTGCGGGTTCGGCGAAGCCAGTTGAGCAGGCCTGCGGCGTCTCCGGCTGACCAGTCGGGCGGGGACATCGGTGGGTTGTCGACGCTTTGCAACGCCTGAAATACCGCTGATGTCGGCACTGGCACACCGGGATTTGCCAGCACGACCCAAAGGTCCGGCAGGGGCGGAACATCCGAGAGGTCCTCGCCGATGCCGCGCATACGTGTCGGCCTGCCACGCAGGCAAACCGGCACATCCGCCCCAAGCGTCAGTATCTGCTGTGTGGGTGGCAAAGGCAGTGACCAGTGATCGGCCAGTGCCAACAATGCGGTTGCCGCATCGGATGAACCGCCACCAATGCCCGCGGCGTGCGGCAGGTTCTTGACAAGGTGGATGGCGGCGCCGCGCGTCCCGCTCAACAAAGTGGCGGCGCGCAGAACAAGATTCTTGTGGTCGGTCGGCACGCCCGCCGCGCATGGCCCAGACACCGACAACGCGAGTGTGTCCGCCCCGGTTATGGTGACATCATCGCCAAACCGGGTGAAGACGACGAGCGAGTCGAGCAAATGGTAGCCATCGGGCCGCCTGCCGGTGACATGAAGCGCCAGATTGACCTTGGCCGGTGCGACCGCGTGTATGGCTGGTGTCACTGTGTACCTTCGGCCTGTGATTCCTCGGCAAGCACGATATCCAGACCCACATCCAGCTTGCGGCGGATACGCGCGGCTTCGTCCTCCTCGGGGTTGAAGGACAGGGCGCGATGCCATTGGAATTCAGCCTCGCGGCGGCGTCCGACCATCCAGTAGACATCGCCCAGATGGTCGTTGATGACGGGATCGTTTGGTTCAAGTTCGACAGCGCGTTCCATCGGTTCCACCGCCTCTTCATAGCGGCCCAGCCGATAGTAGACCCAGCCAAGCGAATCCACGATGAACCCGCTATCCGGGCGCGCTGCCACGGCGCGTTGGATCATGCCCAAGGCCTCGTCGAAGTTGCGCCGCTGCTCTACAAGGGAATAGCCAAGGTAGTTCAACACGTTGGGCTGGTCCGGGTTCAATTCCAATGCGCGGCGGAAATCAGCTTCGGCAGGATCCCAGTTATCCAGTTCATGATTGCAGATCGCGCGGGTGTAGTAGACGAACCAATAGCGCGGCTGGCTGGTGTCGACCAAGTCCAGCGCGGCGGTGTAGGCGTCAATCGCCTCGGCGCATTGGTCGTTGCGGCGCAGCATGTCGCCCAGCGCCGCCTGAATCGTCGCCAGTGACGGGTTGGCATCGGCGACGGAGCGCAGCACGTCGACCGCCTCGGGCACGCGATCTTGCGCGGCCAACGCATCAGCCAAGCCCATCTGCGCCTCGGGGTATTGGCGGTTTGTAGGGGGGACCGATGCGAAGGTATCCGCCGCCAAGTCGTACTGTTCGCCTTGCAGCAGGATTTCACCGGCGTACATTACCGCTTCGGTGTGGTCGGGGTCGATCACATGAGCGGCCCGTGCATAAAGCAGCGTCAGGCTGGCCCCGCTTTCGGTTCCAAGCCCACGGGCGATCGTATGAAACACCTCGGCCAGACCTTCGCGCGGGCTGACGACGAAATCATAGGCCCCGGTTTCGCCGGCAGCGATCTGTTCGCGCAGCGCAAGTAGCGCGGGATCGGGAATGAGTGCTGTGGATATATCCAGCAGTTCCAGCGCGGCGTCGGCGCGATCCAACTGGACCAGAATTTCCGCATGGGCCCGCACGCTGCGTTCCGTTGCCTGCAGGGGGCCGACCGCCTCGCCAGAGAAGATCGCTTCGGCCCCTTCGAAATCGCCCACGGCGGCGCGCGCCAAGCCCAGATGATACCACGCCATACCGGCCAGCACGGGGTCTGCGGCGACGGCCTCGAACGCCTCGGTTGCGCGGCTCATGTTGCCTTCGCCAAGGTGAAGCCAACCAAGTGCCAGCCCATCAATCAACGGACCTGCCCCATGACCGGCCTCGATCTGGGCCAAGGCGGCGGCAAGGTTATCGCTGCGCATCAGGTCGACGAGATTGACAAGGTCGACGACGCCCCGCCCGTCAGCATCATCGGGAACCATTGCGGCAATCTCGACCGCGCGGACCCAATCACCCAATGCGGCATGGGCGAACATGGCGTTGCCGATCAGTGTCTGGTTCTCTGGGTCGCGTTCGAGCGCACGGTCGAAATAAAGCGCTGCCTCGCGGTGGTGGCCTTCCAGAACGGCCGCACGGGCGGCAAGATAGGCGCCGGCAAGCCCGCCCTGCACCTCTTGTGCAACACCGGATGTCAGGCTGCCACCTGACAAGATCAGGGCAAGTAAACCGGCACGCAGGCAGCGGGTCATGTGATGTCTCCCAAAGTGGTTGTCACGAACCTAGGAGACGTCTTGCGCCAAGGCAATGCGGGGCGCCCACCGGACGCCCCGTAAACACGTCAACTGATGTAGAGTTGATCACATGTTTGGATAATTCGGCCCATCGCCACCCTGCGGAACCGTCCAGACGATGTTTTGCGACGGATCCTTGATATCGCAGGTCTTGCAGTGCACGCAGTTCTGAAAGTTGATGACAAAGCGCGGGTCGTTGCCGGCCTCTTCCACGACTTCATAGACACCGGCGGGACAATAGCGGGTCGCGGGTTCGGCATATTGCGGCAGGTTGACGGAAATCGGCACCGAAGGATCCTTCAGCTTCAGATGCGCAGGCTGGCTTTCCTCGTGGTTGGTCATCGAGAAGCTGACGTTGGTCAAACGGTCGAAGGACAGCTTGCCATCCGGTTTCGGATAGTCGATCGGCTTGAACTTCGCGGCCTTGCCTGTGGCCTCGGCATCGGACTTGCCGTGCTTCAACGTGCCGAACGGGTTCCAGCCAGTGATGTTGGCTGTCCACATGTCCATGCCGCCCAAGACCAGCCCGCCCAGAAGGCCATAGCGCGACCACAGGGGTTTCACGTTGCGCACCCGCTTGAGGTCCTTGGAGATCGGCCCGCTCCGCAGGGCCGCGTCATAGGCAACCAAGGCATCACCGGCGCGACCGTCCTTGATGGCGGTATGGGCCGCTTCCGCAGCCTCCATTCCCGATAGCATCGCGTTGTGGTTGCCCTTGATGCGCGGCACGTTCACAAGCCCAACGCCACACCCAAGCAGCGCCACACCGGGGGCCACGGCCTTGGGCATGGACTGCCAACCGCCTTCGGAAATGGCGCGCGCGCCGTAAGCCACGCGTTTGCCGCCCTTCAGCAGTTCGGCCACCATCGGGTGATGCTTGAACCTCTGGAATTCCATGTAGGGGGAGAGATACGGGTTCTCATAGTTTAGGTGAACGACGAAACCCACGTAAACCTGATTGTTCTCAAGATGATAGATGAAAGATCCGCCGCCGGCATTCTTGCCAAGTGGCCAACCCATCGTGTGGGTCACGCTGCCTTCGCGGTGCTTTTCCGGGTCGATCTCCCAGATTTCCTTCATTCCGAGGCCGAATTTCTGCGGATCCTTACCTGCGCTAAGGTCGTATTTTTCCATGACCTCCTTGGTCAGTGACCCGCGCACGCCTTCACCGAGAAACACGTATTTTCCATGCAGTTCCATGCCGGGTTCATAAGCGTCGGACGGGGTGCCATCGGCGTTTTTGCCGAACTCGCCCGCGACCACGCCCTTGACCTCACCGTTTTCGCCATAAACCATTTCCGAACAGGCCATGCCGGGGAAGATCTCTACCCCCAGTTCCTCGGCCTGTTCGGCCATCCAACGGCAGACGTTGCCCATGGAGACGATGTAATTGCCATGATTGTTCATCAACGGCGGCATCAGCGTGTTTGGAATGCGAATGCCACCGCCTTCGCCGAGCATATAGAAATTATCGTCCCGCACGGGAACATTGATTGGCGCGCCCTTTGCCTTCCAATCGGGTATCAACGCGTTCAGGCCCACCGGGTCCAGCACGGCGCCGGAAAGGATATGCGCACCGACCTCGGACCCTTTTTCCAGCACGACGACGCTCAAATCGGCATCCAGCTGTTTCAGGCGGATCGCGGCAGACAAGCCCGCAGGCCCCGCACCCACGATTACCACATCATATTCCATCGCTTCGCGTTCAATCTCGGCCATGCTTGGTCCCTTTGTCTGTCGACCGCTCGTTTTGCTGGGGGCGGACGAAAAATCTCCGGCGAGGGGTAGCGCGACTATGCGCCACGGGTCAATTGTGACGCAACATCATGGTGTCGCAGGCTAGCCAAGGCCGCAGGCGGGGCTAGCTTGGTTTATTGCTGAAAACACAGAGGTTCCTCATGCGCTTTATCTATCTTTCCCTCGCAATCATCGGGGCGATCGTGCCCATGTATTATTTCATTGCATGGTTCCGGGAAAACACATGGTCGCTGATGTCGATGGTGGATGCCTGGCACGTGAACAACGCGACAAGCGGGCTGGTGTGGGATCTGACCATTGCAGCAATTGCGCTAACGGTCTGGGCCATCGCTCAGGTCGTGACACGCCGCGATTGGTGGATGCTGACCGTGATACCCGCAACATTCTGCATCGGGGTCAGCTGCGGATTGCCGTTGGCATTCTATCTCCGCAGCCGCCCGTCGCAGGCGTAAGCCCTACAAGGTCAGGATTGTTGAGCCTGTCGTTTTCCGCGCCTCAAGCGCCCGGTGCGCTTCGGCGACATCCGCCAGTGGGAACCTCTGATCAATCCGCAACTTGACTGTGCCGACTTCGACCTTTTCAAACAGATCCCGTGCCATTTTCTGGCATGTCGCATGATCTGCGATGTGGGTGAACAATGTCGGGCGCGTGATTTTCAGGCTACCCTTCTGCGCAAGCAGCCCAACCGAAAACGGCGGCACGGGGCCAGACGCGTTGCCAAACGAAATCATGAAACCAAGCGGGCGCAAGCTATCGAGTGAACCTTCGAATGTGTCCGCACCAACGGCGTCCATCACCACATCCACGCCCTTGCCGCCAGTCAATTCCTTGACGCGGGCCACCCAATCCTCGGTGCGGTAGTTGATGCAATGGGTCGCCCCGTGATCAAGCGCCAACTGGCACTTTTCATCCGTGCCGGCGGTGCCGATCAGGGTGATCCCCTCGCTTTTCGCCCATTGGCAAGCAATCAGGCCCACGCCGCCCGCGGCCGCGTGGAACAAGACCGTGTCGCCCTTGGCAATCGGGGTGGTGCGGCGGAAAAGATATTGCGTGGTCAGACCTTTCAGCATCATGGCCGCGCCTTCGTCGAACGAAATCGCGTCGGGAAGGGGGCAAACCTGCGTGGCTGGCATGACCCGCGCCTCGGTGTATGCGCCGGGCGGCGTGGCGGCATAGGCGGCGCGGTCGCCGACTTTCAGGTGGGTCACGCCGTCACCAACGGCCTCGATGATGCCTGCGGCCTCCATGCCCAATGCATGTGGAAGTGTCATCGGGTAAAGCCCCGCGCGCTGATAGACGTCGATGAAATTCAGCCCGATCGCCTTGTGGCGGATGCGAATTTCACCGGGACCGGGCTCGCCGATCTGTTGGTCAACGATACGGAACTGTTCCGGCCCACCGTGGGCTTCGATAATCGCGGTCTTGGCAGTTGTCATTGTCGTCTCCCTTTGGGGCAACCTAGCGCTGGTTTAGGCCCTTTGAAAAGGGCAAGAAGAATGCTACCTGCCCCCGGCGCGGACGAAGGACAGGCCATGGATCATTTTCTCTATCGTGACGGCATTTTGTATGCCGAGGACGTGCCTCTGCCCGATATTGCTGCCGCAGTCGGAACCCCTTTCTACGTCTATTCCACGGCCACGCTGACCCGTCATTACACGGTGCTGAAGGACGCGCTTGAGGGCGTCGAAAATCTTGTGTGCTTCGCGATGAAGTCCAATTCCAACCAAGCGGTGATTGCGCATCTGGCGTCACTTGGGGCGGGGATGGATGTGGTGTCGGGCGGCGAATATGCGCGGGCTGTCGCGGCTGGCGTGCCCGGCGAACGGATTGTGTTTTCAGGCGTCGGCAAAACGGCAGAGGAAATGCGCATGGCTCTGGCGGGGGGGATCCGGCAGTTCAACGTGGAATCCGAACCCGAGTTACAGATGTTGTCGGCTGTCGCTACAAGCATGGGTAAATCCGCACCGATCACCGTTCGCATCAACCCTGATGTCGATGCAAAGACCCACGAAAAGATCTCGACCGGGAAATACGACGATAAATTTGGTATCCCCATTTCGCGTGCGCGCGAGGTGTATGCCATGGCCGCCCGCCTGCCGGGGTTGGAGGTGGTCGGTATCGACGTGCATATCGGCAGCCAGTTGACCGATCTTGCTCCGTTCGAGTTGGCCTATGCAAAGGTCGTGGAGTTGACCCATCAGCTGCGTGCGGATGGACATTCCATCAGGCGGCTTGATCTGGGTGGCGGTCTGGGCATTCCTTACGAGCGGTCAAACACCGCGCCACCCCTGCCCATCGAATATGGTGACTTGATCAAGCGAAGCGTCGCAGAGCTGGACGTGGAGGTTGAAATCGAACCGGGGCGGCTGATTTCCGGCAACGCGGGCCTGCTGGTTGCGAGCACGATCTATGTCAAGCATGGCGAAGGTCGTGATTTCCTGATTCTGGATGCAGCGATGAACGATCTGCTCCGCCCAGCGATTTATGGCGCATGGCATGACATCATCCCGGTTGTCGAACCTGCGCCGGGGGTTGTGCAGACCCCTTATGATGTTGTCGGCCCGGTCTGCGAATCCGGCGATACGTTTGCGAAACAGCGCAATTTGCCGCCCGTGGCCGCCGGTGATCTGGTCGCGTTCCGGTCGGCGGGCGCCTATGGCGCGGTCATGGCGAGCGAGTACAACACGCGCCCCCTGATCCCCGAGGTATTGGTCAAGGGCGATCAATTTGCCGTCATTCGCCGACGTCCGACATTTGACGAGATCATCAATCGCGATACTGTTCCTGAGTGGCTATAGTGCCATCCGTGGCGCCGCACCGCCCGCGAAAGGGATCATGATCGAGAAGCCATCCACCATCAATGCCGCGCTGTCGCGGTTGATCTGGCCCCTGCGGCTTACGCGTCTGGGCATGATAGCGGAACGCGTGACGCGGGCATTCTGGCCACTGTGGTCGATCCTGTTCGTGGGTCTGGCGCTGTTTGCGTTTGGCTTGGCCGATGCGCTGACGCGGCTGCAGTTGTGGGGCGTGGTCGCCGTATTGGCCTCGGCGCTTGTCTGGGCATTGGTTCATGGCGCGCGGCGGTTCGTGATCCCCACACGTAGCGAGGCGCTGGACCGGCTTGACCGGACAATGCCGGGCCGCCCGATTGGCGCGTTGCTGGATACGCCCGCAGTTGGGGCAGATGACCCCGCCACGCAATCTGTCTGGGCGGCGCATGTTGCACGCATGGCCGAGCGTGCGGCTCTGGCGCATGCGCCCGGCCCTGACCTGCGGCTGTCTGAACGCGACCCTTATGCGCTGCGCTATGTGGCTGCCACGGCCTTGGTCATGGCGCTTTTGTTCGGGGCGATCTGGCGCGTGGGTGATGTTGGCGACGTTGCAATCGGCGGGCCGGGACAGGCCATTGCCAGTGGCCCAAGTTGGGAAGGGTGGGTTGAGCCGCCGCTTTATACCGGGCTGCCATCGCTCTACCTGAACGATATCGCGACCGAGAGCTTTTCAGCCCCCCAAGGA
This sequence comes from Paracoccaceae bacterium, assembly GCA_017854585.1. GTDB lineage: Bacteria > Pseudomonadota > Alphaproteobacteria > Rhodobacterales > Rhodobacteraceae > JAFMHK01. The sequence goes on along the minus strand of JAFMHK010000005.1, from coordinate 75,525 downwards.
TCGCGCATCACCATCCGGTTTTATGGCACGGTCGGCGACCTGAGCCTGTCACAGTCGGTGGAAGCCGAACCCGTGGATGTCGATCCAACGATGCCTTCGCAGGACATCACGCTTGATCAGTCCGGCGCGCTGAGCATAGCGGGCGCAGGCGGTCGCAGTTGGGAGATCGTCGCAATTGCCGACGCGCCGCCGACTGTCGCGTTGGAGGGCGAGATGGAAGGCGTGCCGCCGGGCCAGATGCAGTTCACCTATGCCGCTGAGGACGATTATGGCGTGGTGTCGGGCGCGGCGACATTGCGGTTGAACCCTGAAGCTGCCGATCGCCGCTATGGTTTGGCGGTGGAGCCTGAACCGGCGGAGCCGCTTGTGCTGGATCTTCCGCTGCCGTTCCGGGGGTCGCGTGAGGCGTTTTCCGAGGTTCTGGTCGAGGACCTTTCGCAGCACCCGTTCGCAAATCTGCCGGTGACCCTGAGCCTGACGGTCGTGGATGATGCAGGGCAGATCGGGACGATACTGGAAGAGATCGACCGCCTGCCCGGGCGCCGCTTCTTCGACCCGCTGGCGAACGCCCTGATCGAGATGCGCCGCGACCTCCTGTGGAGCCGCGAGAACGCGCCCCGTGCTGCGCAATTGTTGCGTGCGATCAGCAACCGACCCGAAGACCTGTTCGACGATGATGGGGTGTATTTGCAGGTGCGTACCGCGATCCGACGGCTGGAAAGCGCGGTTGACCTGATCTCGCTTGAGACGCGTGATCAGGTGGCCGAGATATTGTGGAGCGCCGCGATCGAGTTGGAAGAGGGCGATCTTGCCGACGCGCTGGAGCGTTTGCGCCGGGCACAGGATCGGCTGGCCGAGGCAATGCGACAGGGCGCGAGCGATGAGGAAATCGCGGAGTTGATGCAGGAACTGCGCGACGCGATGGACCAGTACATGCAGCAGTTGGCCCAGAATGCAGATCCGAGCGGCACCGATGAGCGTGATCAATCGGGCGAGACCATGGAACTGAGCCAAGCCGATCTGGACGAGATGTTGCGCCGGATCGAAGAGTTGATGCAGCAAGGCCGCATGGCCGAAGCCCAAGAGTTGCTGGATGCCCTGCGCCAGATGATGGAAAACATGCAGATCACCCAAGGCGAGGGTGGCGATGGCCCCCGCACCCCCGGCCAAGAGGCGATGGAGGGCCTGCAAGATACCTTGCGCGATCAGCAGGAGTTGAGCGACGAAAGTTTTTCTGAACTGCAGGATCAATTCAACCCGGGACGCCCCCAGCAGGGCCAGCAGGGGGAGCAAGGTCAGCAGCAGCAGGGCCAACAGGGGCAGGACGGTCAGCAAGGCCCGCCGGGCGACGGCCCGCCACAACAAGGCGGCAACCCGGGCCAGCAGGGCAATCAGCCCGGCCAACAACCGGGCCAGAATCAGGGTGAGGGTCAAGGCGGCGATAATGACGGACGCAGTCTTGCGGAACGGCAAGAAGACCTGCGCCAGATGCTGGAGGAACAGGCCCGGAACCTGCCGGGTGCCGGAACCGAGGGCGGCGACGAGGCACGCAGCCGTCTGGATGATGCCGAGCGCGCCATGGATGATGCCGCCCGTGCGTTGGAGCGTGGCGATTTGGCCGAAGCGCTGGACCAGCAGTCACAAGCCATGGAAGCGTTGCGCGAAGGCATGGTCGAACTTGGCCGTGCACTGGCGCAGGAGCAGGGCGACGATCCGGGCCAAGGTCAGGCTGATGGCAACATGCAAGAAGATCGGCCGTTGCAGGACCCCCTTGGTCGGCAGGCTGGAAATTCCGGTGCGTTCAATTCTGACGAAGGGTTCGAAGACCGTGAGGAGGCGTTCCGTCGGTCACGCGAATTGCTGGACGAACTGCGCCGCCGTTCGGCCGAACAGGACCGGCCTGACGTCGAACTTGATTATCTCCGCCGTCTGCTTGATCAGTTCTGAGTGTCGCCGGAGCCGCCCGAGGCCAATCCCTGCGCGATATCGTCAAGGAAGAGGCGCGCGGCGTTCAACTGTTCAACCAGTGCGTCGATCGGGCCCGCAAGGGCAGGAACCATCTGGGCAAGGCTTGTTGCATTTGCGTAGATCGCAACAATGGCGGTCGCGAAAATCAGCACCAGACCAAACCCCATGCGCACGCCGCGACGACGACGCGGCGTCTCATCGATGGTTTCCACATCGCTGGCCTCGGCCTCGGATGCGGCGCGATCTGACGTTGCGCGCAGCGTCGAATTGATTTCCTCGATATCGGGTAGCAAATCGCGACGCGGCCGGCTTGCCGCCACTTCCGCTGCGTCCGAAAAGGCGTCAGCGGCATCGTCCAATTCGGCGCGGCGGCGGGCACGGTTTTCCGCGTCAGGGGCTTCGGTCAGCGGCATCTCTTCTTGGGTCTCGACCGCTTCAGACGGGGCACGCCGCAGTCTCGCCTCGCGCTCCGCTTCCTCGCGCAGGATTTCACGCATGGCGGGATCGATCTCGCGGCGGATCGGGGCCTCGGTCGCTGCGGGGGGGGCTACCGGCGGCGGTGCGGTTTTCGCAGTGTCGCCTGCTTGCCGCTGCGCAGTCTGATCGGTGCGGCGTCCGGGCTGAAACCAGGTGGTTGAGCAGTTCGAACACTGCACATCTCGTCCCTCTGACGAGATCATTGCGTCGTCCACCTCATAGCGCGCGCCGCAATTGGGACAAGTCAGCCGCATATCACCTCTTTTCCGCCTTTTGGTCGATTTGACCTCATGGCGTTGTTTCATCGGCCTTTTGTAGCAACGCAGCGACCGCTTTCCAAGCATTCCCGCTTCGTTTGATTGCAACCGTCCCTGTCCTGTTGCATGACGATGGCACGCAAAGGAAAGGGCGCCGGTGTGATCGAGCTGCGAAATGCCGCCTACGGCTATGGCCAACAGCCCCTATTGGCGGACATGTCCCTCCAATTGGCGCCCGGTTCATTTCATTTTCTGACCGGGCCGTCCGGGGCCGGCAAGACCACGTTTCTCAAGCTTTGCTATGCGGAATTGCTTCCAACGGGGGGGAATGTCACGCTGTTTGGCAAGGATGCAACGACCATGACACGCGATGACATCGCCGCCGCCCGACAGAAGATCGGCGTGGTGCATCAGGATTGTCAGTTCCTCGATCACTTGCCGGTCACCGAAAATATTGCCCTTCCCTTGACCGTCACGGGCCGGGACGGAACAGACCAGCAGGCAAATCTGTCTGAGTTGATCGGATGGGTCGGCTTGTCGTCTCGCGCAAATGCCAAACCCCCTGAATTGTCGGGTGGAGAGCGGCAGCGTGCCGCACTGGCGCGTGCCATCATCATGGACCCCGCAGTGATCCTTGCAGATGAACCCACGGGGAACGTCGACTGGGACATGTCGCTTCGGCTGCTGACCTTGCTGGTCGAACTCAACCGATTGGGAAAGACCATCTTGATCGCGACTCATGACCTTGGTCTGATCCGGGCGGCGAAACAGCAAGTGCCAGCGCGCGTGTTGCGGATTGGTGGTGGCCGATTGCAGGCTGCGGGGGCTGATTTATGAGCCGCGTGCTGGATATGTTGCGCGGCGACACGCAGGCAGACCGTGTGGTGCCGCCCACCGGTTATTCCGCGCGGCTGACGGTTTTCACGGCGGCGGCGATGGCTTTCCTTGCGGTATTTGCGCTGGCCCTCTCACTGGCGGCGGGCCGGTTGGCCGACCGATGGTCAGACGCTTTGGCGCGGTCATCAACCATCCGTATCTCTGCCCCGGTGGCGGAGCTGGAGGCGCAGACGTGGGCCGTGCTGACGGTGCTGGAACAAACGCCCGGTGTCGATAGTGCCCGTGCGCTGTCCGATGAAGAACAGCGTGCCTTGCTCACGCCGTGGTTCGGACCCGATCTGCCGGTCGAAAGCCTGCCGATTCCGCGCTTGATCGAGGTTATCGAAACCTCGGAAGGCTATGACGCCGAGGGGCTGAGACAGCGCCTGTCTGCCGAGGCGCCGGGTGCTGTGCTGGACGATCATACCCGCTGGCGGCGTCCGTTGGTCGAGGCGGCGACGCGGCTGCGTTTGCTTGGCTGGGTGTCGCTGGCCCTGATCCTGAGTGCCACGGCGGCGATGATCATTCTGGCGGCTCAATCGGCCTTGGCGGCGAACGAACAGGTCATCCGTGTTCTGCGCCTCGTGGGTGCGCTTGACCGTTATATCGCCCGCGCGTTCGTGCGTCGCTTTACCTTGCGGGCGTTGATGGGCGCGACGGTGGGGGCTGTCGTGGCCACCGTGGCCGTGGCGCTGTTGCCGCGTGCCGCCGATGAAGGCGCGTTCCTGACGGGCTTGGGTTTTGCCGGTTGGAGTTGGCTTTGGCCGCTTGTGGTCCCTGTTCTGGCGGCCATCATCGCGTATCTGGCGACACGCTTTGCGGCGCTACGCACGCTGAAAGGGCTGCAATGATGCAAATGATTCGATCGCTAATCTTCAACGTTCAGATGTATATCGCGATGTTGGTCGTTGGGGTTGTTTACCTGCCTTGGGTGCTGATCAGCCCGGCTGGGGCTCATGCGGGGTGCCATGCCTATTCCCGTTGGGTGATCTGGAGCTTGAACTGGATCGTCGGCCTGCGGATCGAGGTCCGCGGCACACCACCCACCGATGATGTGATGGTGGCCGCCAAGCACCAGAGTTTTCTGGATATCCTTGCGATCTACAATGCCATGCCCCGTGGCAAGTTCATCATGAAGCGGATCTTGATGTATGCACCGATCATTGGCCAATACGGGTTGCGAATTGGGTGTATTCCGGTCGACCGCGGCAAGCGCGGAGCGGCAATCAAAAAGATGCTGGAGGATGTCAAATCGGGTCGCCGGGATGGTGGACAGTTGATCATCTACCCTCAGGGGACGCGCGTCGCGCCCGGCGAAAAAAGGCCATACAAGATCGGAACCAGCGCGCTTTATGACCAGCTTGGGCAGGCTTGTGTGCCTGTTGCGACCAATGTGGGGGTATTCTGGCCCAAGCGCGGCATCACGCGGAAACCGGGCGTGGCGGTTGTTGAGTTCCTGCCCCGGATCGAGCCGGGACTGGGCAAGGACGCGTTCATGGAACGGTTGGAGCGGGATATTGAGACAAGCAGCGATGCGCTGCTTGTCGAGGCGGGTTTTGCGCCGCGATGACGACGTTCGTGACCGATATCGCGGCGCTTGAGGCGCTCTATGATGCCAAGCCATCTGCGGCCGCGACTGATAAGGTCGCGCATCAGATGACACCGCTTTACCGGCGTTGGATCATGGACTCGCGGTTTTGCGTCTTGTCCACGGTCGGCCCAGAGGGAACCGATGGCAGCCCGCGCGGCGATGATGGTCCGGTGGTGGTCGAGCTTGATCCAAACACGTTGGCCATGCCCGACTGGCGGGGCAACAATCGCTTGGATAGCCTGCGCAATATCGTGGCCGATGGCCGGGTCAGCCTGATGTTCATGGTGCCGGGGTCTGCGAATGTGGTGCGGGTGAATGGACACGCGCGGATCACTGCAGATGCCGGGATATGCGCCCGTTTCGCGCGTCGCGAACTGCAGCCACGGAGCGTGATCATCATACAAATCGCAGAGATCTACACACAGTGCGCCAGAGCTCTGATCCGGTCGCGGTTGTGGACGGCGGGCGACGAAAGCGCGGGTCTGCCGAGTGTCGGCGACATCTTGTCCGAGATGACCGATGGCGCCTTTGACGGCACCAGTTATGACGCAGAATGGACCCGGCGCGCTGAGCGGACCATGTGGTAGATGGCAAGAACCGGCGGAATTGTTCTGTTGGTTCTTGGTTTTGTCATATGTGCTGGTCTGCTGTTCGGGCTTGTCTGGCTGAGCGCGATGGCATGCGCTTTTGGCAGCAATGCGGAATGCCCCCCGCTTTGGCGTATATTTCACGATCCTGAGGTCATGGCCTTTGCAATTCCCATCGCGGCGCTTGGTGGGGGTCTGATCTGGCTTGGTTTCAGACGGCTGCGCAAGACGGCGTCAGGTGGTTCCGATCGCGGCAAGTGACACATCGGCCTGATGGTCGCGCCCATAGGCAACCAACCCGATGGACCGCACATCTTCCGGATTTGGCACCGCGCGCATCATCCGACCTGACGGAACGAATGCGGACAGGGGCAGCGTGACTTCGGCCCAATCGGACCCTGCGGTGAACCCCGCCTGATAGTATTGCCACGGCAGTCGGGTTCCGGTGGTCCGCAGGTGAATGAAATATTGCTGTCCGTTACCGCGCACCCTGAGCCGCAAGGCGGTGGCTGTTGCGGGCAGACCGTCAGGCAAGGACGTGCGGGCTTGAATGAACCCGCCCCGGTTCGCGGTGCTGACGGTGCCCGTCAGACGCACTGCGCCATCAGATACGGTAGCTTGCCCCTGCGATACGCCGCCCATGACCGTATCGGCAAGATAAGTCCATTCTAAGTCGGTTGCCGGGGTCATCACACCAATCGTCCAGTCCTGCGCAATAGCGGCCCATGGCAGTGTCCACGCGGCCAAACCTACGAAAAGAAAGCCTCGTCGTTGCATTTGTCAGGCCGCCAGCCCCTTGGACCCCATGTCGAGGTATTTCTTGCGGCGGCCAGCGACCAGCTTCTTACCATCCGTGCCGTCCAACTGGGCAAGCATGGCCGCGATGGCCTTTCCCACTTCTTTGACGGTTCCGGCGCGGTCACGCTGTGCGCCGCCCGCAGGTTCCTTGATGACCAAGTCGGCCACGCCCAGCTTGTGAAGATCCTGCGCGGTCAGGCGCAAGGCCTCGGCTGCTTCGCGCATTTTCTCGGGATCCTTCCACAGGATGGATGCGCAGCCTTCGGGGCTGATGACCGAATAGACCGAATGTTCCAGCATCGCGAGCCGATCACCCGTCGCAAAGGCCACGGCCCCGCCCGATCCGCCCTCGCCGATGATGATCGAGATCAGGGGTACCCCGATCTGAAGGCATTTCTGGGTTGAGCGCGCAATCGCCTCGGATTGGCCGCGTTCTTCCGCGCCCTTTCCGGGATATGCACCGGGGGTGTCGACAAGGGTGATGACGGGCAGATTGAACCGATCCGCCATTTCCATCAGGCGGACGGCCTTGCGATAGCCTTCTGGCCGGGCCATCCCGAAATTGCGTTCGATGCGGGTTTTTGTGTCGTTGCCTTTTTCGTGGCCGATCACCATCACCGCGCGGTCGTTGAACCGCGCCAATCCCCCCATTACCGCGTGGTCATCGGCAAAGTTCCGATCACCTGCAAGCGGGGTGTACTCCGTGAACAGCGCTTCGATGTAGTCTTTGCAGTGGGGGCGGTCCGGGTGGCGCGCGACCTGGCATTTCCGCCATGGGGTCAAGGCCTTGTAGATATCGCGCAGCATGTCGGCCGCTTTTTTGTCAAGGGCCTTGGCCTCATCCTCGACATCCATGTCTTCGTTTTTTCGGGCGAGGGCGCGCAATTCCTCGGCCTTGCCTTCGATTTCTGCAAGCGGTTTTTCGAAGTCGAGGTAGTTCATGCGCGTCACGTCCTCTCAAGCCTTATCGCAATGATATATGACGGCGCGTGCGTTCGGATGCAACTCGGCAAGACGTGCAACTGCGGGCGGCGCGATCAAAGTGATCCGGCGGCAAGGGTCGGCAGCCGCGCAAAGCGCCCGCTTGCGGCGCAATGGCGGCAAGCTCGCGTCCCTTACGGCGTTGCGAACAATTCTGCCTGTTTCACGATCACCTCGGCCTGTTTGATCGACGCGATATCGACCAGTCGCCCCTTGTAAACCGTTGCACCAGAGCCATTTTTTGTCGCCTCAGCCATCGCGGCCAGAATCTCGCGGGCTTCGGTCACGGCTGCGTCGGAGGGGGTGAAAACCTCGTTGGCGAGGGCGATCTGCTTGGGGTGAATGGCCCATTTTCCGACCATGCCCAAGGTGGCCGAACGGCGGGCCTGGGCGCGGTAGCCGTCATCATCGGAAAAGTCGCCGAACGGGCCATCGACGGGGAGGACGCCGTGGGTGCGGCAGGCGGCGACGATGGCGGTTTGTGCCCAGTGCCACGGATCGCTGTAATGGCGGCTATCGCCATGCAGCATATAGTAATTTTCCTGCGTTCCGCCGATGCCGGTGGTCTGCATGCCCATGCTGGCCGCGAAATCGGCGGCGCCCAGCGACATGGCCTGAAGCCGGGGGGAGCTGGCGGCAATTTCTTCGACATGGGCAAGCCCAGCGGCTGATTCGATGATTACCTCGAAGCTGATCTTCCGCGTCCTGCCCATCGCGGTTTCAATCGCAGTGACGAGCGCATCGACGGCGTAGACATCGGATGCACACCCCACCTTGGGGATCATGATCTGATCGAGCCGGTCCCCTGATTTCTCAAGCAGATCAACGACATCGCGATACCAATACGGGGTATCAAGGCCGTTGATACGCACGCTGAGCGTCTTGTTGCCCCAATCGATATCGCCAATTGCCTGAATAATGTTGGCGCGCGCTTGCGGTTTGTCATCGGGGGCGACGCTGTCTTCCAGATCAAGGTTGATCACGTCTGCCGCCGAGGCCGCCATCTTTGCGAAAAGCTTGGTATTGGAGCCGGGTCCGAACAGCTGGCAGCGGTTCGGGCGGGCGACGGGCGCAGGTTGAAGGCGGAAGCTCATGGACGACCTTTCGACGCAAGGATGTTTCGTTTCAGATTGCCACTTGGGTAGGATATTGCGCGGACGGGTGCAAGTGCTGCGCCGCGGCAAGGTGGGAAAGCTGTAAAACCGGGTATGCACAATCCATGCACAACCGATGCACACCCCATGCATATCGCGACTGCGAGATGCGATCAGGGCAAGGGGTGTGCCAAGGCCGCGATCAGCGGTGCCAGCCGGTCATCGGTGCCGGACGCGGAAGGCCGGTCAAGGACCAGTGCCAGCCCGGTCGCAGTGTCACCCGGAAAAGGGCAAACCAGATCGCCGCGCGCCAGCGCATCGGCTACCAGACAGGCGTGGCCCATCAGGACGCCCGCACCTTGACGCGCGGCATCCAGCGCAAGGGCGTAAAGCGAGAAGCGCGGACCATCGGTGACATTGGGCAAGCGGACGCCAGCGGCGCGCGCCCAGTGCGACCAATCTTCGCCCCAAGTTTCATCATGCAAAAGCGGGACGTGCGCGAGGTCGGCGGGTGATCTGAGGCCAGCCGCCAGTGCGGGCGCGCAGACGGGAAAGATGCTGTCGGGCGCAAGAACAATTCCGGATGGCACCTCGGCCGGGGGACGAAGGAAAACGCTGAGGTCGAACAATTCCCGCGTCAGGTTGGGCGGGCGTTCCAGCGCGGTAACCGACAGGACCACACCGGGCAGGACCGCGCGCAAGGCGGGCAGGCGCGGGGACAGCCAAAGTTGCGCGACCGAAGGCAGGGCCGCCACCTGCACGACGGGCTGGGGCCGGGTGCTGCGGAGGTGGCGGACGGCATCGCCCAACTGATCGAAGGCAAATGTCAGGCCCGGCAGCAGGTCGGTGCCCGCACGGGTCAGACGCACGCCTTGCGAGCGGCGGGTGAAAAGGGGCGTGCCAGCCCAATCTTCCAGCGTCTTGATATGCTGGGAAATGGCGCCGGGGGTCACGCCGAGTTCTTCGGCCGCGGGGGCGAAGCCGCCAAGACGGGCGGCGGCCTCGAATGCGCGGAGAGCGTTGAGGGGCGGGCCCTTGGGACGCTGCGGGGTGATGGCCATTCTCTACCCTCAGTTTTTCTAATGTGATGTTGTGATAATCTGGTTTGCGGTTTTGGTCGAGACGGGCAATCTGGGCGGGTCGTTCAAGGAAGGACCCGCCATGACATTGGAACCGAGAGATTGGGTGCCCGCAGATTGCGAAGCACTGGTGCAGAGAATTGCCAACCTGACGGCGGGCCAGACATCAGAGGTGTTGGCGGCACGGATCGAAGCGTTGGCTGAGGCGAACCGCGAGATCCACGACCGCCAGTGTTTCAACCTGAACCCGGCCGCCAATGTGATGAACCCACGGGCCGAGGCCCTTTTGGCATCCGGCATCGGGTCGCGCCCATCGCTGGGCTACCCCGGTGACAAATACGAGATGGGTCTGGAGGCGATCGAAGAGATCGAGGTGATCACGGCGGAACTGGCGGCAGAGATATTCGATGCCCGGTTTGCGGAGATCCGCGTGGCATCGGGCGCGATGGCGAACCTGTATGGATTCATGGCGACCTGCCGCCCCGGTGACACGATCATCGCGCCGCCAGGAGAGATCGGCGGGCATGTGACGCACCATGCCGATGGGTGTGCCGGGATGTTCGGGTTGCGCACCGTGCCCGCGCCGGTGGACGCGGACGGGTTCACGGTGGATCTGGCGGCATTGCGTGCGCTGGCGAAGGCGGAACGCCCCCGGTTGATCACCGTGGGCGGCAGTCTGAACCTGTTCGAGCATCCGGTGGCCGAGGTGCGGGCGATTGCCGACGAGGTTGGCGCGAAGGTGTTGTTCGATGCGGCGCACCAATGCGGGATGATCGCGGGCCGCACGTGGAAGAACCCATTGAACGAGGGAGCGCATCTGATGACGATGAGCACCTACAAGTCGCTGGGCGGGCCGGCTGGCGGGCTGATCGTCAGCAACGACGCCGACATTGCCAAGCGGCTGGACGCGATTGCATTTCCGGGCATGACGGCGAATTTCGATGCGGCGAAATCTGCGGCGCTGGGGGTGACGTTGCTGGATTGGCGCGAACACGGGGCGGCCTATGCGGCGGCCATGGTCGCGACGGCATCCGCGCTGGCCGAGGCGCTGGAGGCAGAGGGGCTGCCGGTGTTTCGCACGGGCCGGGGCGTGACCCGGTCGCATCAGTTTGCCCTGCATGCCGCCGCGTTTGGCGGTGGGCAGGCGGCGTCAAAGACTTTGCGCAAGGCCGGTTTTCTGGCCAGCGGAATCGGATTGCCGGTGGCAGCGGTGCCGGGCGACATGAACGGGTTGCGGTTGGGTTCGCCCGAGATCGTCCGGCGCGGCGTCGGTCCAGAGCACGCGGGCGCGTTGGCGGCGTTGATGGCGCGGGGGCTGCGCGGCGAGGATGTGGCCGCCAAGGTTGCCGCGATGCGGGCCGGGTTCACCGGGGTGCATTACGCGGTGTAGGCGCGCCAAGGTCACAAAAGATGGACCCCGGCGCGCCGCCGATTTTTGGCGTTACTGCAAATCGGCAAAGGCCGCTTGCAACCGGGCGACGGTATCTTCGATCACGCTGCGCGGAGCGGCGAGGTTGAAGCGGTTGTGCATCTCGCCGCCGGTGCCGAACCAATGTCCGGGGGCGGGGCCGACCTTGGCCTCGTGCATCACGCGACGGGCAATTTCATCTGCGTCCATGCCGGTGCCGGAGAAATCCACCCAAGGCAGGTAAGTCGCCTCGAGCCGCATGGAGTGCAGGCCGGGGATCGCGTTGATGCCGGTGTCAAAGATGTCCCGGTTGCGGGCCAGATGCACCATCTGTTCCCCAAGCCACACGTTCCCGGCAGGCGAAAAGGCCGCCATGGTACCCGTGACCCCAAGGCTTGTGGGGTCGTAGTTCAAGGCGGTCAGACGCCCCGCGGCCTTGGCGCGCAGGTCCGCATCGGGGATGATCATCTGGCCGATGCGCAGACCGGCAAGATTGAACGTCTTGGAGGCGGCAAAGAGCGTGATCGTCCGGTCGCGGTGTTCGGGGGCGGCCACGTCGGTGGGGATGTGCTTGGCCCCGTCAAAGACAAGGTCGCAGTGCACTTCGTCGGACACGAGGATCAGGTCATGGCGCGCGGCGAAGTCGGCGACCTGCCGAATTTCGTCCGCCGTCCACATCCGCCCCGAGGGGTTCTGCGGCGAGCAGAACAGGAGAACCTTGGTTTCCGGCGTGATCGCGGCATCTGCGGCATCGAGGTCAAGTTCGTATCTGCCATCGACCAGCGCCAACGGCAGTTCGACGGGCGTGCGTCCGGCGCGTTCGGTCTTGAGGCGGAACTCGTGGTAGACTGGCGAGAAATAGGCGACGCCCTCGCCCCGCTCGGTCCAGACGTCGATGCACAGCGCGATGGCATGGCCGAGACCTTGGGTGGTGACGATCCAATCGGGGTCGATGGACCAGTCATGGCGGGTTTCCAGCCACCAGCGGACGGCCTCGGCGTAGCCATCGCGGTCCATGCCATAGTTGAACACGCCGAAATCGACGGCGGCGCGCAGGGCGTCGGTCACGCACGATGCGGTGGGGTAATCGCTGTCGGCGACCCACATCGGGATCGCGCCTTCGATGTCCATGCCAATAACGGCCTTGGCTTTTTTCCACTTATTGCTGTGTGTGTCCTGCAGGGGCAGGATTTTATCGAACTGTCTATCGAACTGCATGACGCCTCCGGTTTTTACGGATCGGAGCCTAGCGGCGGCTGCGGGATGTGCAAGAGACGTTGCGACCGCGCGCCTGTTCGCCTATCTGAACGTGCATGAAACGTCCGATCCTTTTGCACCCCGACCCGCGCCTTAAGAAACGCGCCGATCCCATCGCCGACCTGAGCGATGATCTGCGCAGTCTGGCTGATGACATGTTGGAAACGATGTACGGCGCGCCCGGCATCGGGCTTGCCGCGCCACAGATCGGGGTGGGCACGCGGTTGATCGTGCTGGATTGCGAAAAGGGCGAAAATGCCGTGCCGCGGCCCCTGGCGATGTTCAACCCGGAGGTTGTCGCCGTCAGCGATGTGTTGTCGACCTACGAGGAGGGCTGCCTGTCGATCCCTGATATCTACGCCGATGTCGAGCGCCCCAGCGAGGTCACGGTCAGCTGGCTGGACCGCGATGGCAAGCTGCACGAGGAAACGTTCGGCGGGCTTTGGGCCACCTGCGTCCAGCACGAGATCGATCATCTGGATGGCAAGTTGTTCATCGACTACCTGCGCCCGCTGAAGCGGCAGATGATCACCCGCAAGATGACCAAGCTGAAGCGTGAACTGGCGCGGGAAAAGGCATGAACGGGCTGTCGATCCGGTTGTATCCTGACCCGATCCTGCGCGAGGTCTGCGCGCCTGTCACGCTGTTCGATGCGCGTCTGGCCGGGTTGGCGCAGAACATGTTGGACATGATGTATGCGGCCCCCGGTCGCGGGCTGGCCGGGCCGCAGGTGGGTGTGCCAGAGCGTGTGTTCGTCATGGACGCGACGTGGAAAGACGGCACACCAAGCCCGGTGGTCTGTGTGAACCCGCAAATCATCGTGGCATCCGCAGTGGCGGCTGCGGGCGAGGAGGGCTGCCTGTCCATCCCCGATACGCCATGTCTGGTGCGCCGCCCGGTGGCGATCACGCTGGCATGGCAAGACGCCAAGGGCATCCGGCACAGCGCCGATCTGGAAGGGGCCGCCGCACGGATCGCCCAGCACGAACTGGACCATCTTGACGGGATCCTGTGTATCGACCGGACCGAGGCTGCGGCATGAACCGCCCCTTTGTCATGTGGCCGGATAGACGGTTGCGGACGCCCTGCGCGCTGGTGGAGGAGATCACCGATGATGTGCGCGCCATCTGGGACGACATGATCGAGACAATGGACGCGATGCCGGGTGTCGGTCTGGCCGCGCCGCAGATCGGCGTCATGCTGCGCCTTGCGGTGGTGGACGCCAGCAATGAACGCGGCAAGGCGATCCGCATGGCGAACCCGAAAATCCTGCATGCAAGCGTGGAGCCGCGCGATCACGAGGAAGCCAGCCCGAACCTGCCGGGTTCAAGCGCCACGATCACCCGTCCGCGCGCGGTGATGGTGACCTACATGGACAACCATGGCATCACGGTGCGCAAGGATTTCGTCGGGCTTTGGGCGACCAGCGTGCAGCACCAGATCGACCATCTGGACGGCAAGATGTATTTCGACCGGCTGAGCCGGATGAAACGCGACATGCTGTTGAAAAAGGCGAGGAAACGGGCGTGACCGCCGGTTCGGGCGCGCGCGGGACGGATCAGCCCGCCGGTGCACGCATGAGAATCGTATTCATGGGCACGCCTGATTTTTCGGTGCCGGTGCTGGATGCGTTGGTGGAAGCGGGCCATGACATCTGCGCCGTTTATTGCCAGCCGCCCCGCCCCGCCGGCAGGGGCAAGAAGGACCGCCCCAGCCCGGTGCAGGCGCGGGCCGAGGCACTGGGCCTGCCGGTGCGCCATCCCGTCAGCCTGAAATCACCCGAGGCGCAGGCCGCATTTGCGGCGCTGGCGGCGGATATCGGCGTTGTCGTGGCCTATGGCCTGATCTTGCCGCAAGCGGTGCTGGATGCGCCCGCGCACGGGTGCCTGAACATCCACGCCAGCCTGCTGCCCCGGTGGCGCGGTGCCGCGCCCATTCACCGCGCGATCATGGCGGGCGATTCGGAAACCGGCGTGGGGATCATGCAGATGGAGGCGGGTCTGGATACCGGGCCGGTCCTGCTGGAACGTCGCGTGAGCATCGCCGCCGAGGACACCACTGGAGACCTGCACGACCGGCTGAGCGCGTTGGGGGCTGAAACGATTGTGGAGGCGTTGGCGCGGCTGGACACGCTTGCCCCCCAAGCGCAGCCCGCCGATGGCGTGACCTATGCCGCCAAGATCGACAAGTCGGAGGCGCGGGTGGACTGGACGCGCCCTGCGACCGAGGTTGATCGGCTGATCCGTGGCCTCTCGCCTTTTCCGGGGGCGTGGGCCATGATTGCGGGGCGACGGGTAAAGTTTCTGCGGTCGCGTCTGGCCGATGGGTCCGGTGCGCCGGGGACGGTTCTGAGTGGTCTTGCGGTGGCTTGTGGGCAGGGCGCGGTAGAGATCACCGAGGTGCAGCCCGAAGGCAAGGGGCGCATGTCGGCGGAGGCATTTTTGAGGGGGGCCGACCTGCCCCCCGGCACGGTTCTGGGAAAGGACTAGGATGGGCTTTTTCGCATTCTTCGGATCGTTGATGATTGCCGGTATCGTCGGCGTCGTGTTCGAGCGGTGGGGCTGGTCCCACAACGGGATTATCCCGTCTGTGATCATCGCCTTGGGTGCTGTGATCACGTTGTTCATGTTGCGCGTGATGTTCGGGCTGAGCTTTGGGTCTCCGGGTGTGGACGCGATCATCGGCGCGAGCGCGGCGTTGATCCTGATCCCCACGGAACTTGCCTATCGGCGGCGGCAGAAGCGGGCCGAGGACGCGCGGCGGCGGCGATAGCCGGGGCGATCAGCCCCTTGGCGCGCGCGGTTTGTAGATCGGCAACCGCCATCCGAACGCCAGCGATCCGGCCCTGAGCGCAAATGTGGTCACAAGGCAGGCAATCAGCGGCGCGGCTTCTCCGCTCCAGATTTTCGCGGCGATGATGGCGGCGGCGGCCCCTGCCAGCGCGGCGGTCACGTAAAGCTTGCCGGGTTTGATCAACAGCGGAACTTCGTTGGCGACCACATCGCGCAGCAGGCCGCCGAAACACCCTGTGGCGACCCCCATCAGCAGAATGATCGGCACGGTCTGATCCATGTCGGTTGCCGCACGGACACCGGCGGCAACGGCGATGGGCAGGGCCAGCGCGTCCAACCATGTCAGCACCGTCATGCGGCTTTCAAGCAGATGGGCGGTGAAAAATACCACCACCGCCGCCCCGCAGGCGATGGCCAGCGGGGTGGGGTCGGCGATCCAGAAGACCGGGTTTCGGTCCAGCAGCAGGTCCCGCACCGTCCCGCCCCCCAACGCGGTCAGGCTGGCGAGAAAGGCAAACCCGATAAGGTCCAACTGCGCGCGGGAGGCGACCAGCGCGCCCGACAGCGCAAAAACGAGGGCGGCGGCATAATCGAGTGCGAAGACGGTCGTCATTTGTAGGGCGCCATACCAGCGCGCGCCAGTTCATCGGCGCGCTCGTTCTCGGGGTGGCCAGCGTGGCCCTTGACCCATTTCCACGTCACGTCATGGCGGGCATTCGCTTCATCCAGCCTGCGCCAGAGGTCTTCGTTCTTGACGGGTTTGCGGGTGGATGTCTTCCAGTTGTTCCGCTTCCAGCTGTGCAGCCACGCGGTGATGCCGCCCTTCACATAGGCGCTGTCGGTAATGACAGTCAGTTTGGAGGGGCGCTCCAACGCCTCCAGCGCGTTGATCGCGGCCAGAAGTTCCATCCGGTTGTTGGTGGTGTCCGGTGCGCCACCCTTGAGTTCGCGGGTCTTGACGACCTTGTCGCCATCGCGCGCAATCAAGAGCGCACCCCAGCCACCGGGCCCGGGGTTCCCCGAGCATGCGCCGTCGGTGTAGGCGAAAAGTTCAGGCATAGGCCCCCACAGACACACAGGCCACCACGATGGCGGTCAGGACAAGACGAAGCGACAGCCACCATGGCGGCGTCAACCGCATCCGCCAGAAGACAACATCCAGCGCGATCAGGGCGGCAAAGCCGATGGCGAGGGCCTGCAGGGCGGGTCCGGCGGGCCCGGTTCCCATGAAGAATGCCCAGAGCGCGGGCAGCACCGAGGCGACATAGGCGGCCACGGCAAACCGGCCCGACGCGCGCGTGGCAAAGCCCCAGATCACACCGGACATAAAGGCCAGAATGACGATCCCGTAGCCCTGCAGGATCATCTGCCCGGTGAACCGTGCGCCCAATGCTGCCGCCGACCAATCGGCCAAGGGACCGACAACATGGGTCAGCGCCCCCCATAGGAATGGGATCAGGCCGGAAAGGCCAAGGACAAGTGGGGCTGTTGGAATGCGTCTCATGGGCGTGCTTTTGCCTAAGCCGCGCGCAACTGGCAAGGACGGGACCCGTTGGGGGGGATATTTCGGGAATAAAGATGGCGCTGACGCCGTGATGAAATCCGGTTTGTGGGGTCACCGTTTGTGGCGGGAACCGGCCTGAAGGCCGGGGTGGCCTGTGTGATGGTGCCGGGTGGGCGCCATTGGTGCGCCCGCGTCAGACCGACGACCAGAAATAGCGGGTAATGTGGAAAAACAGCGGCGCGGAGAAGACGACGGAATCAAGCCGGTCGATGAACCCGCCGTGGCCCGCCATCAGGTGGCCCCAATCTTTGACGCCGCGATCTTGCTTGATGGCCGACATGACCAGCCCGCCGAAGAAACCTGCCAGCGCGATGACCACCGACACCACAGCGGCCTGCCAGATGGTGAAGGGGGTGATCCACCACAGCCCTGCGCCGACCAGCGCGGCGGAGGCGACGCCGCCGACCAGCCCCTCCCACGTTCTGGAGGAGGAGAGCTGGGGTGCCACGGGGTGTTTGCCGATCATCTTGCCCCACGTGTCTTGCAGCACGTCCGAGAGTTGCACCACGACGATCAGGAACGCGATCAGAAGGACATTGCGCCCCGCGTAGCCATCGATGCGTAGGGTCAGCAGCGCGGGCACGTAGGATGCGCAATAGACAGAGATCATCAGCGCCCACTGGGTTTCCGAGATACGGATCAAGAAGCGGTCGGTGTCGCCCTGCACGACCGCGATGATCGGTAAAAGCAGGAAGGCATAGACGGGAATGAAGATGGAATAGACGGCATACCATTCGACCCAGACGAAATAGTACTGCGCCGGCAAGACAATGAAGAAGGCCGTGGCGATGGCCCAGTGATCGGCCGTGCGTTTGGTCGTGAGCGTCATGAATTCGCGCAATGCCGCGAATGAGCAGAGCGCGAACAGGATGATTACCCCGGTGCGGCCCGCCAGAAAAGACAGCGCCAGCAGGGCGGTGATGGTCCACCATGCGTGGATCCTGTCGTTCAGGTGTTCGATCGTCGGGGTCGCGCCACCGGATGTGCGGCGCCGCGCGAGCATCGCGCCCGTGGCCGTGGCGACAACGAGGACGCCGCCGATACCGCCAAGCAACATTGCGAAATCGATTTGGGTATCAGTCATTTGCCCCCTCTGGTCGCAAGGCCAGCAGGGCGTCTTGGGCGCGGGCCAGAAAGGCGTGGCGATCTTCGCCATCGGTTGCCCGGACCGGTGCGCCGAAGGTAACGGTGCACAACAGCGGGATCGGGATCACCTTGCCCTTGGGCATTACGTGGTTGAGGTTTTCGATCCAGACCGGGACCAGATCGACCTGAGGGCGTTTGCGCGCGATGTTGTAGATGCCGGATTTGAACGGCAGCAGCGGGGCATCGGTGGTGTTGCGCCTGCCTTCGGGAAAGATGATCAGCGATGCGCCTTCATCCACTGCGGCGATGATCCGCTCCATCGGGTCATGGTCGCGCTGGTCGGGGCGGCGGTCGATCAGGACGGTGTTCAGGACATCGACACCGACGAACCGACGCAGGGGCGAGGCCAGCCAGTAATCGGCGGCGGCCACCGGGCGGGTCTGCGCCCGGATCGCGGGGGGCAGGACGGTCCAGATCAGGATGGTGTCGCCGTTCGAGGAATGGTTGGCAAAATAGATACGCTGGACCTCGGTCGGCGCGATCCCGTCCCAAATGGCACGCACGGCGGTGACAAGGCGGGCGAACAAGGCGATCGCATCGCCCAGACGGCGGGCCAGAAACTTTCTTATGGGCGCGGCAAGCGATGGCTGGAACATGCGCCAAGGCTAGCGATTTCCGGGGCCGTGAAAAGCGTGGTTTTCCTTAGGCCCTTTCAAGGGCCAGACGCGCGGCAAGGGCTGCAAAGATCGCCGCAAAGCTGCGGTTGAGCCATTGCATGGTGCGCTCGGAAGCAAGGACCCAGTCGCGGACCAAGGCGGCAAACAGACCGTAGACGACGAAAACCACGAAGGTGAGGGCCATGAACACCGCCCCCATCAGCGCCATTTCCGCAGTCGCGGTGGCGGGATTGCCGGACAGAAACGGCGGCAAGAGCGCCAGAAAGAAGATCGACAGCTTGGGGTTCAGGATATTGATCAGTGCGCCGCGCCGGGCGATGGCAAGGCCGCTGTCGCTGGTCCGTGCGGGGCTGACGGCAAGGGCCCCGCCCTGACGCAATGCGCCATAGGCCAAGAAAAGCAGATAGGCGACGCCCGCGAATTTCACGACGTTGAACAGGACCGCGCTGGTGTGGAGGACCGCGGCCAGCCCCAGCGTCGCGGCCAGAAGGTGCGGCACGATCCCGAAGGTGCAGCCAAGTGCCGCCCAGACCGACGCACGCCGACCCTGCCCAAGGCCAAGCGCCAGCGTGTAGATGACGCCGGTGCCGGGCGCGATGACAACGATGAACGCGGTGACGAGGAACTGGAGCGAGAGCACAGGGCAGGTCCGTTATTGTTGAGGTGAGAAGGTGGCGGGCCATGCCGAAGGTGTCAATCCGTGCGGCGACGGTTCGTGATGGCGCGGCCATCAACCTGATCTGAAGTTGGCTGAAAAAGGGCCGCGTCAGGCGGGTTCGCGCAGGACGCGGGGCACCTTGAATTCCACGTTTTCGACGGCGGTTTCCACCATCTCGATGTTGACGTCATAGCGGGCGCGGAAGGCATCGATGACTTCGTCGATCAACACTTCGGGGGCCGAGGCGCCAGCGGTGATGCCGATCGAGGCGATCCCTTCCAGTGCGCGCCAGTCGATATCGGTCGCACGTTGCACAAGCTGGGAATAGCGGCAACCGGCGCGGCTGCCGACCTCGACCAGCCGTCTGGAGTTGGAGGAGTTGGGCGCGCCCACGACCAGCATCGCGTCTGCCTTGGGGGCCATCGCCTTCACGGCTTCCTGCCGGTTGGTGGTGGCGTAGCAGATATCTTCCTTGTGCGGACCGACGATGGCGGGAAACCGGGCCTGCAGCGCGGAGACGATTTCAGCGGTATCATCGACCGACAGCGTGGTTTGGGTGATGAACGCCAGCTTTGCCGGGTCGCGCGGGGTGATCTGGGCCACGTCATCGGCGGTTTCGACCAACAGCACCTCGCCGGGGGGCAATTGCCCCATGGTGCCGACGGTTTCGGGGTGACCTTCATGGCCGATCATCACCATTTGCAGGCCATTGTCGTGGTGGCGGGCCGCCTCGATATGGACCTTGGACACCAGTGGGCAGGTGGCATCGACATAGATCATCTTGCGGCGCGCGGCCTCGGCCGGGACGGCCTTGGGGACGCCATGGGCCGAAAAGATCACGGGGCGGTCATCGGGGCAATCGTCAAGCTCCTCGACAAATACGGCGCCCTTGGCGCGCAGATCGTCGACGACGAACTTGTTGTGCACGATTTCATGGCGGACATAGACGGGCGCGCCCCATTTCTGCAGCGCCATTTCCACGATCTTGATCGCGCGATCGACACCGGCGCAGAACCCGCGCGGCGCGGCCAGATAGAGGGTCAGGGGCGGTTTGGTCATGGGTGCGATCCTTGGTTGCACAAGAGGTAAAGCGCATGGGCGGCGGCGTAAAGTGGGCAGGGCGCGGCACAACGCGCTTGCCCGAACGCGGTGCAAGGCGCAAAATCGTCGGCAGGAGGGGGCTATGCCATCCACGCCCGAGCATTGGAACCGGGTCTATCGCGCGCGGGGCGAAACATCGCTGACGTGGTTCGAAGCCGACCCGGTGCAGTCGCTGGCCCTGATCCGCACCTATACGCGCCCTGATGATGCGGTGCTGGATGTGGGCGGCGGCGCATCGCGTCTGGTCGATGGGTTGCTGGCGGCGGGATATGACGACCTGAGCGTGTTGGACATGTCGGAGGCGGCTTTGGATATCAGCCGCGCGCGGTTGGGCGCGGCTGCGGGCAAGGTGCGCTGGATCGTGGCCGATATCACCCGCTGGCAGCCACAGCGCACGGTCGCGTTGTGGCATGACCGGGCGGTTTTTCATTTCCTGACCCGCCCGGCGGATCGCGCAAGCTATGGCGGCGCGATGCTGGAGGCGCTGGTGCCGGGGGGGCACGCGATCATCGCCAGTTTCGCGCTGGACGGGCCGGAAACATGTTCGGGTCTGCCGGTGGTGCGGTATTCGGCCGATACGCTGGCCGCCACGCTGGAGGGGCTTGCGCCCGGTCAGTTCGCGCGTGTCGAAAGCGCGGCTCACGACCATGTGACGCCCAAGGGGAACCGGCAACCTTTCCAAATCAGCGTGTTCCGGCGCAACTAGGGCACCTTGATCTCAAGCCCGGAAAGACGCGCCATGTTGATGCCCCGCAAGAAAACCCCCGATCTGAACGTGCCCCTTGTGGGGGGCGGTCATTTTGATCTGTCGGCCGAGGACAGCCCGCGCGGCACGGTCGTCTGTTTCTATCGCGGACTGCATTGCCCGATCTGCGCAACCTACCTGACCGAGTTCGAAAAGCTGGCAGGCGATTTCGCGGAACGGGGCCTGACGAGCGTGGCGATCTCAAGCGATGGGGCAGAGCGCGCGGCACAGATGAAGACGAAGATCGCCGCATCGCAGCTGCGGTTCGGCCATGATCTGCCGCTGACGACGGCCCGCGAATGGGGCCTTTTCATCTCGACTGGGCGGGGCAAGACGTCGATCGGGATCGAGGAGCCCGCGTTATTCGCGGAGCCGGGCCTGTTCCTGATCAATGCGGACCAGACGTTGTATTACATGAGCGTGCAGACGATGCCCTTTGTCCGGCCGCATTTCCGCGAACTTCTGGGCGCAGTCGATTTCGCGATCGACAAGAATTACCCTGCGCGCGGCGAATATGACGGCCCGGTCTGATCACGCTGGTTTGGGGGGCCTGTCGCGGGGCTTGACCTTCCCCTTGGTGGAATGCCCAAGACGATGTGAGCACGAGGAACGGGATACAAGATGCGATATGGATGGTTGATTGCAGCGGCTGCGGTGATTGTAGCGGGGGCGGGCGGCTGGACGGTGTTGGCCCAAGGCGACTCTGCACCGCCGTCCGGTTTCCTGCCCTATGAGGATGCGGCGGTCGTGGCCGAGGGTGCGGCACTGTATGATGTCCATTGCGCCGCGTGTCATGGTGCGGACCTTGGTGGCCAGCCGGATTGGCGGTCGCGGGGGCCGGACGGGTTGTTGCCTGCGCCGCCACATGACGAAACCGGCCATACATGGCACCATCCGGACGCTGCCCTGTTCGCGGTGACGCGCGCAGGCACAGCGGCAATGGTGGGTGGCGATTACCAGAGCGCGATGGTGGGATTTGGCGACGTGATGACCGATGATCAGATCATCGCAGCCTTGGCCTATATCAAAAGCACATGGCCCGCCGAGGTGATCGACATTCACAACGACATCAACATGCGGGCCGCGGCGCAGGGCGGGTGAACATCCCGCCAGACCGCCGCGCGCCCTGTTGGGCAAACAAAACGGGCCGCCCTTTCGTGGGGGGCGGCCCGTTTGGCATTAAAGGAAAGCGCTGGCGCGGCTATTCGGCCCTGTCGCTGTCATAGGTCGATGCATCGATCCGCGGTTCACGGGGTGGGCGCCCGATGACGTCCTTCAATTCATCCAGTTCGATGAAGTTGTCGGCCTGTCGGCGCAGTTCGTCGGCGACCATCGGCGGCTGACTGCGCAGCGTGGAGACCACCGATACCCGGCACCCCTTGCGCTGAAGCGCCTCGATCAGGGGGCGGAAGTCACCATCGCCCGAGAAGATCACGATATGATCGACGAAAGGCGCGATTTCCATGGCATCGACGGCAAGTTCGATGTCCATGTTGCCCTTCACCTTGCGGCGGCCTTGGCTATCGGTGAATTCCTTGGCCGGTTTGGTCACCATTTTGAAGCCGTTATAGTGGAGCCAATCCACCAGTGGCCGGATCGGCGAATATTCGTCGTTCTCCAGCAGGGCGGTATAGTAGAACGCGCGGAGCAACTTGCCGCGCTGCATGAATTCCTGCCGAAGCAACTTGTAGTCGATATCGAAACCGAGCGCCTTGGCAGCGGCGTAGAGGTTCGATCCGTCAATGAAGAGCGCCAGACGCTCGTCGCGATAAAACATCGTAAGTATCCTGTGAACGCCTTTGACTTTTTTGAAAGGCACGTCTTGTTTGGGCCAACTCCTTGACCCCATGGGGCAGAAGTTAGGTATTCGATTTCGGCCTACAAGCTCAACACTGTTGTAGGATTGGGTGGGCCATGCAAATATTCCGACTGAATGGCACCAGTGTGGGTGATTTTCGCCTGATTGCTCGGCATGACGGGCAAGCGAACGGCTGGCGACGCGATGGTTGAGCAATACATCATTGACGAAGGTAAGCAACTTGCGCTGATCGCGATGGGCGCGAACTTGCCGAGTGCTGCCGGCCCTGCCGCGACAACGATCGAGATTGCGGTGGCCCAACTGCGGCAGGAGTTGGACGTTCTTGCCGTCAGCGAGTTCTACCGCACTCCCGCATTTGCGCCTGCCACGGGCCCCGATTACGTGAACGCCGCACTTGCCGCCCGTTGGTCGGGCACGCCGCGTGAGTTGATGGCGTTGTTGCACCGTCACGAGGATATCCTTGGCCGGGATCGCGAGGGGGTGGCCCGCTGGGCGCCGCGCCTTGTCGATCTGGATTTGCTGGCGCTGGGTGATCTGGTGTTGCCGGACGGTCCGACGCACGATGCCCTGCGCGCACGCGACCGGATGGACCGGCTGATCCCAGGGGCTGCGGATCCGATCGTGCCGCATCCGGGTCTGCAGGAGCGGGCTTTTGTTCTGCGCCCGCTTGCCGATGTGGCGCCACAGTGGCGGCATCCGCGCCTTGGCCGGACGGTGCAGCAGATGCTGGCGGACCTGCCGCGCGATGAGCAGGACGGCATCCATCTGCTTGCGCGACGCACGATTTAGTTGGCGGTTGTCAAGCCCTTTGGTTGGCCTTATGTAAGCGTTTCTAGATTCCACCATTGGAGATCCCGCATGGCCCGCGTGACGGTTGAAGACTGCGTTGACAAGGTTCCGAACCGGTTTGAGCTGGTGATGTTGGCGGCACATCGTGCCCGCGAGATCACGGCCGGTAGCCCGCTGACGATTGACCGCGACAACGACAAGAACCCCGTCGTGTCCCTGCGTGAGATCGCAGAGGAAACCCAAGGTGCCGAAGACCTGCGGGAACGCCTGATCGAAAGCTATCAGACCCAGATCGAGGTGGATGAGCCGGAAGAGGACGCCATGGCCCTGTTGCAGGGTGTGGAAGCCGACCGTCCGGCGCACGATGACATGAGCGAAGAGCAGATGCTGCGCGCCTTGATGGAAGCGCAGGGGCAGAAGTAAGACGCCGTTCGGCCCTGTCATAAGCGGGCAAAATGCCACGATGATCGATGCCGATGATCTGCTGAGCCTTGTCCGCAATTACAATCCACGCACCAACGAAGCACTGATTCGCGGCGCCTTCAACTATGCGCGCGAGATGCATCAGGGGCAGACCCGCCATTCCGGCGAGCCCTATTTCATGCATCCCGTGGCGGTTGCCGCGATACTGACCGAACAGCGGCTGGACGACGCCACGATCGCAACCGCGCTGTTGCACGACACGATCGAAGATACCAAGGGCACCTATGCCGACATCGCGGCGCGGTTCGGCACGGACGTGGCCGAGTTGGTCGATGGGGTGACCAAGCTGACCAACCTGCAACTCAGCAGGCGTGAAAGCAAACAGGCCGAAAATTTCCGCAAGCTGTTCATGGCCATGTCCAAGGACCTTCGGGTCATCTTGGTCAAGCTGGCCGACCGCCTGCACAACATGCGCACCATTCGCCACATGGCCCCGGAAAAGCAGGCGCAAAAAGCCCATGAGACCATGGATATCTATGCGCCGCTGGCTGGCCGGATGGGTATGCAATGGATGCGCGAAGAACTGGAAGACCTGTCATTTCGGGTGCTGAACCCGGATGCGCGCAACTCGATCTTGCGGCGGTTCATCACGCTGCAACGGGAATCTGGCGATGTGATCCCCCGCATCACCGAAGATATCGAGGCCGTGCTGGACCGGCATGGTCTGACGGCCGAGGTGTTCGGGCGTGCGAAAAAGCCGTTTTCGATCTGGCGCAAGATGCAGGAAAAGGAACTGGCCTTTTCCCGGCTGTCGGACATCTATGGCTTTCGCGTCATCACCAAGACCGAGGATGATTGTTACCGCGTTCTGGGTGTCATCCATCAGCGGTGGAAATCCGTTCCCGGCCGGTTCAAGGACTATATCAGCCAACCGAAATCCAACGGCTATCGGTCGATCCATACGACGGTTTCGGGTCGTGACGGGAAACAGGTCGAGGTTCAGATCCGCACCCGGCAGATGCATGACGTGGCCGAAAGCGGCGTCGCGGCGCATTGGTCATACCGTGATGGCGTGCGCGCCCAGAACCCGTTTGCAGTGGACCCGGCCGAGTGGCTGAACACATTGAACGAACGCATTGAGTTGGCCGAGGATCACGACGAGTTCCTCGAACATGTCAAACTGGAGATGTATTCCGATCAGGTGTTCTGCTTCACCCCGAAGGGCGATGTCGTAAAGCTGCCCAAGGGGGCGACGCCGATTGATCTGGCCTATTCGATTCACACGCGGATCGGGCATTCGTGTGTCGGGGCCAAGGTTGACGGTATCCGCGTCCCGCTGTGGACGCGGCTGAGGAACGGCCAGTCGGTCGAGATCATTACCGCCGAAGGGCAGACCCCGCAGGCGACATGGATCGATATCGCCGTCACGGGCCGGGCAAAGGCCGCGATCCGCAGGTCGTTGCGGGAAGAGAATCGTGGCCGTTATATCCGGCTGGGCCGGGAACTGGCCCGCGTGGCGTTCGAGCAACTGGACAAGAAGGCCAGCAACAAGGCGTTGGCCACTGCGGCGCGCACCTTGGGTTTGCCGGATGCCGACGAGGTGCTGGCCCGGATCGGAAGCGCGGAATTGTCCGCGCGCGCAGTCGTGGCCGCCCTTTACCCCGAGTTGGTCGCCACCGCCGAAACCGCCGAGATCGATGCGGTGCGGGCCGTCATCGGCCTGCCGCCGGGCGCGGACATTCAGCGCGCGCAGTGCTGTCAGGCGGTGCCGGGTGAACGGATTGTCGGCATCACCTATCCGGGCCGGGGTCCGGTGGTGCATGCTATTGCCTGCCCGGCGCTGGCCGATCTGGACAACCAACCCGACCGGTGGATCGACCTTCATTGGACCGATGGACGCCACGCGGCGGTGCACAACGTGACCGTTGATGTGACCATCGGTAATAATAATGGTGTGCTTGGCCGGATATGCACATTGATCGGAGAGCAGAACGCCAATATCTCTGATCTGCATTTCGTTGATCGCAAACCGGATTTCTTTCGACTGCTGATTGATGTGGATGTCCGTGATGCGGAACACCTGCATGCGGTCATGACCGCGATCGATGCCGACAGCGATGTGGCAACGATGGAGAGGTTTCGCGATCTGTCGCGCTGCCCGAGGGGCTAGCCGCGTCAGGACGTCCGCCTGCCGTGCAACCGCGGGCGAAGAACTGGAGGGGGACGCTTGGTTTTCAAGCGACGAGATGCGCGGCCGTGGCTGCAGATCGTGTCCGAGTGGGTTTATCCGCGCGGCGGCTGGACCCGTGCGTTCCAGTACGTCAAGCACCGGCTGCGCCGCCTGCCCGGAACGCCCGAACAGATTGCGCGCGGGATCTGGGCCGGCGTTTTCACAGTTTTCAGCCCGTTCTTCGGATTGCATTTCCTTGTTGCCGCCGTGATGGCCAAGCTGATGCGGGGCAACATGCTGGCGGCGTTGCTGGCGACGTTCATCGGCAACCCGTTGACTTACGTGCCGATCGCCATCGTGTCGCTGCAGACCGGGCATTTCCTGCTTGGGTCGACCCAACGCAATCAGGTGGACGCGTCCCTGTTTTCAAAGTTCGGCGGGGCGGCGGGTGATCTGGGGCACAATTTCCTTGCGATGTTCACGGCCGAGCGCGCCCATTGGGTCGAGTTGTCGGTGTTTTATCGCGACGTGTTCTTCCCGTGGATGATTGGCGGTATCATTCCCGGCATCATCGCGGCGACCATCTCTTACTACTTGAGCGTCTCGGTCATCCGGGCCTACCAGAAACGCCGCCTGATCCGGATGCACAAGAAAATCGCCAAGTTGCGCGAACAGGCTGGCGGCGCTGCAAACAAGACCTAGGTTCGGGGTCAAGCAAAAGGGGCAGGGGCATGATTGTGAAGCAGCGCTTGGGAATAAACATCGATCACGTCGCGACGTTGCGAAATGCGCGCGGCGGGGCGTTGCCCGATCCGGTGCGCGCCGCAGTGATGGCCGAACAGGCGGGCGCTGACGGGATTACCGCGCATCTGCGTGAGGACCGCCGCCATATCCGTGACGCCGACATCGCCGCCATCATGGGGGCGATCACCATCCCGCTGAATTTCGAGATGGCGGCAACGGATGAGATGCAGGCGATTGCCCTGTCCCACATGCCCCATGCCGCCTGTATCGTCCCCGAGCGCCGGGAAGAACGGACAACGGAAGGCGGGCTGGAGGTGGCTGGTGATGAAAGCCGGTTGGCCCGTTACATCGGGCCGCTGCGTGATGCGGGGATCCGGGTGTCGCTGTTCATTGCGGCTGACCCGGCACAGATCGCCGCCGCCGCGCGGATTGGCGCGCCGGTGGTCGAACTGCATACCGGGGCCTATTGCGATTACGATGCCGATGGCGATGTCGCCGCCCGTGACGCCGAGCTGTCCCGGCTGATTGCGGGTGCGAAACAGGCCGCCGATCTTGGGCTGGAGGTGCATATGGGCCACGGGTTGAACTATCACAACGTCACGCCGATCGCTGCGTTGCCGGAGGTGGCCGAGTTGAACATCGGCCATTTTCTGATTGGCGAGGCGGTGTTTGTCGGCCTTCCGGCGGCCATTGCGGAAATGCGCCGGATGATGGAAAGTGCGCGCGCCTGAACCGGCCCGGCCCGAGGATGCCCCCCATGATCACATCTGCGCTGAACGCCATGGCCATGGGCCGGGCGACATGCCTTTTGACCGCGCCCGTGGCCCGTAATGGCGGCACGTTCGGGGGGCTGCGCCGGGTTTCGCGCCGTGCCTGCCAGCCGCCCGTTGATGTGGCGCGCCTGATATGATTTTGGGCGTTGGCACGGACCTTGCGAATATTGAACGTATCGAGCGCGTGCTTGACCGGTTTGGCGACAGGTTCCGCAATCGCGTGTTCACCGTCACCGAGCAGAACCGCGCCGAGCGGATGAAGCACCCCGCAGGAACATATGCCAAGCGCTGGGCCGCCAAGGAGGCCTGTTCAAAGGCGCTGGGGACGGGCCTTCGCATGGGGATCGCCTGGAAGGACATGGCGGTCAGCAACCTCAAGACCGGGCAACCGGTCATGCAACTGACGGGTTGGGCCAAGGAACGATTGGAACAGATGACGCCCGAGGGTTATACGGCGGTCATCCACGTCACGCTGACCGATGATCACCCATGGGCGCAGGCATTCGTGGTTATCGAGGCGCTGCCCGATGACGAAGCTGACATGCGGCCCAATGTCGGACCGGTGTCACGCCGACCGCTTGCTTGACTCCGCCCCCCGTGCGGCCCATGACACGCCGGAATTGAGACGAGAGGCAGGATCGACATGGCAATAGCCGCCAAGAAAGATGGCATTTTGGAAACGGTGAAGACCGTGGCCTATGCCCTGCTGATCGCGGGCGTGTTCCGCACATTGTTCTTCCAGCCCTTTTGGATCCCGTCGGGGTCGATGAAAGACACGCTGCTGATCGGGGATTTCTTGTTCGTGAACAAGATGGCCTATGGATATTCGCGCTATTCCTGCCCGTTCTCGATGTGCCCGTTTTCGGGCCGGATCTTCGGGGTTGAACCGGAACGCGGTGATGTTGTGGTGTTCCGCCACCCGGTCAACGGCACCGATTTCATCAAGCGTGTCATCGGCCTGCCGGGGGACCGGATCCAGATGCAGAACGGTGTCTTGTACATCAATGGCGAAGCAGCCGTGCTGGAGCCAGAGGCCCCCTTTGCGGAGATGTTCGAGCCACAGGGTCAGTATGGAAACCTGCCGCGCTGCAACAACGCGCCGGTCGGCAATGGCGGCGAATGCCTGAAGGATCGGTTCACCGAAACGCTGCCAAACGGTGTCAGCCATTCGGTCCTGAGCATCGAAGATAACGGCCGCGCCGACAACACCCCGGAATTCACGGTCCCCGAGGGGCATTTCTTTGTGATGGGTGACAACCGCGACAACTCGGTCGACAGCCGCTTCCCGCAATCCATCGGGGGTGTCGGGTTCGTGCCGTTCGAAAACCTTCTGGGCCGTGCCGACAGGGTCATCTTTTCATCTGCCGGGTCGCGGATGGTCTATTTCTGGACCTGGCGCAGCGACCGCTTTTTTCGGGCGATCGAGTGAAGCTGTCCAAGGACTTACAGGCTTTTTGTGACCGTCTGGGTCACGGGTTCACCGCGCCCGATCTGTTGATCCGGGCGTTGACCCATTCGTCCTTGTCGTCGGAAACGCGGCCCGACAACCAGCGGCTTGAGTTTCTGGGCGACCGGGTGCTGGGTCTGGTGATGGCCGAGGCGGTGCTGGCGCATGACCTTTATGCGCCCGAAGGCACGTTGGCCCCGCGCTATAACGCCCTTGTGCGCAAGGAAACCTGTGCCGATGTCGCCCGCGGGATCGATCTGGGTGCGGTGTTGAAGCTGGGCAAATCCGAGATGATGACGGGTGGACGGCGCAAGGATGCCCTGCTGGGCGACGCGATGGAGGCGGTGATCGCCGCCGTTTACGAAGATGCCGGGTATGACGCGGCGCGGCAGGTGATCCTTGGCCTTTGGGGTGATCGGATCGCCAACGTGGAAACGGATGCGCGCGATGCCAAGACTGCGTTGCAGGAATGGGCGCAGGCCCGTGGTCAGACCCCGCCCGACTATGTCGAGGTCGGCCGCAGCGGCCCGGACCACGCGCCGATCTTCGTGATCGAGGCGCGCCTGTCCAGCGGCGAGGCCGCCCGCGCCGAAGCGCGCGCCAAACGGCAGGCCGAACAGGCGGCGGCAAGGGCGTTGCTGCAGCGGGTCGACAAGGGATAGGCGTTTGGCTTGCGAAAATGTTTGGAAAGCCGGGGCTTTCCGTGTTGGGTGATGAATGATGAGGATTGTGCAATGACAACATCCGCCGGTTTCGTGGCCCTGATCGGAGAGCCGAACGCAGGAAAATCCACGCTGCTCAACCGCATGGTGGGGGCCAAGGTCTCGATCGTCACGCACAAGGTGCAGACGACGCGCGCGCGGATTCGGGGCGTGGCGTTGGAAGGCGAGGCGCAGTTGGTGTTCGTCGACACGCCCGGTCTGTTTCGGCCCCGCCGCCGACTGGATCGCGCGATGGTTGCCGCCGCATGGTCCGGCGCGGCCGATGCCGATCTGGTTGTCTTGCTGATCGAGGCGCATCGCGGTTTGACCGAGGGCGTGCAGGCCATTCTTGACGGGCTGGGCGAGAAGGTCAGGAGCGGCGTCACGCCCGAGTCTGGCCCCACCAAGGTGGCCCTCGCCATCAACAAGATCGACCGGGTCGAGGCGCCGGTGCTGCTTGCACTGACGCAGAAGATGAACGAGGCGTTTCCCTTTGCCGAGACGTTCATGATCTCGGCCGAGAAGGGGTATGGCGTCGACGTCTTGCGCAAATGGTTGGCAAGTGAGATGCCGGAAGGCCCGTGGCTTTACCCCGAAGATCAGATTGCCGATCTGCCGATGCGGATGATCGCCGCCGAAATGACGCGCGAAAAGCTGACGCTGCGGCTGCATCAGGAATTGCCCTACCAACTGACCGTCGAAACCGAAAGCTGGGAAGAACGCAAGGATGGCTCGGCCCGGATCGATCAGTTGATCTATGTGACGCGCGACGGGCACAAAGGCATCGTGCTGGGCAACAAGGGCGAGACGATCAAGGCCGTTTCCAAGGCTGCGCGCGAGGAGATGGAGGAGTTTCTGGGTCGCCGTGTGCACCTGTTCCTGCAGGTCAAAGTGCGCCCCGGCTGGCTGGACGACGCCGAGCGGTATTCCGAAATGGGTCTGGAATTCAAGGACGGTAACTGATCGCGAGCGACAGGGTCAGGGGCAGGTAAACGCATGGTGCGGCTGACGGCGGAATTCTGGGTGCAGGCCTATCTGACACGGCTGCGGCTGGCGGATATTCCGGCTTTTGTCACGGCGCGCGGCGATTCCACCGCGGGCGCGGTTCTGGTCAAGCTCAATACCCTTGATGGGCAGGCCCACGTCTGGCAGCGCAGTTTTGATCTCGACAGCGGCGAACGGCAGTGGATCGTGCTGACCGAAGGGGTTGAGTCCGAGGTCGATGCCGCGATCGGGCGTCAGCGCGGATTTGACCCCGATCTGTGGGTGGTTGAGGTGGAAGATCGCGCGGGGCGGACCCTGCTGGAGGAGGACGGGTTGGCCTAGCGGTCGGCGAACCGCCCGACCGAAACCATCACGATGCCACCCAGAAGAAACGCGATGATGATGCCTGCGAGGTTCGCGGCCACTTGCGCCGACCCAAGAGCGACAGGGTCGATGAATGGATAGGGGTAGATGCCGTCTTGTGCCCCGCGCGCCAGCGCATAGGTTGCATAAACCGCAGGCCACATCGCAAAAATCGGAAGGTCGGCCCAGATCAGCCGCCGTTTCGGGGCATGCCATAGCCACCAGCAACCCATCATGACCGGCACTGCCGTGTGCAGCCCCTGATCGGACCACCCGCCAAGGGCCGTCGGGGTCGATGAGGCGACAAGCAGCGTGTGATCCAGTCCGGCCACCGACACGATACCAAGCGTCAGCGCCGCCAGCCACGGTGCATCCGGCAGTGCGGGGCGCAGGGCGATGATGGTCATGGTGACCGTGATCAGCAGGCTGGTCAGGATGGTGAAGTGGCGCAACCCCTCCCACGCGGCGATGCGCAGGGGAAGATCCAGACGCAGGCTGCGATCCGCCAGATCCGCGACAAGTGACACCGCCGCGACCGCCGCGATCACGGCAGCCCATCGGCGGGCGGACAGGGGCATTCGCGCAAACATGACAAGAAACCTGCCATGCGACGGAACAATGGACAAGCACCCGAGGCCGGCGGATAGTCCGCCGCATGGAATGGCGGGCAGATGGCGTCTTGCTATCCGTGCGCAGGCACGGGGAAAGCGCCGCGATCATCGAGGTCTTTACGGCCGATCATGGCCGGTATGCGGGCGTGGTGCGCGGCGGCGCGTCACGGCGCATGGCGCCGCTGTTGCAACCCGGTGCCCAGCTGGATGCCACTTGGCGTGCCCGGTTGGCGGATCACATGGGTGCCTTCACGGTGGATCTGAAACATGGGCGCGCAGCCGAGGTAATGGACAACCGCGTGGCATTGGCGGGCCTGTCCGCAGTCTGTGCCGCGCTTGCCTTTTGCCTTCCCGAGCGAGAGGCGCACCCGGCGCTTTATGCCCGATCCATCGCAGTGCTGGACGGTTTGGGGGCGGATGCGTGGGGTGCTGCGTATCTGGCGTGGGAATTGGCGCTGCTTGAGGAGATGGGCTTTGGTCTGGACCTTGGCCGCTGCGCCGTCACGGGTGTGACGCAGGACCTGACATATGTTTCCCCACGAACGGGCCGCGCGGTCAGCACGGCGGCGGCGGGCGAATGGCGGGACAAGCTATTGCCGTTGCCGCCCGTATTACGGGGCGTCGGGCTTGCGGACCCGCACGAGGTTGCAACGGGTCTGCGTGTCACGGGTCATTTCCTGACCCAGCATCTGGCCCCCGCGATGGGCGACCGCCCGTTCCCGGCGGCGCGCCAAAGGTTGGTCGATCTTCTGGCGCGGGCCTAGCGGCTGGCCAGATAGCGGGCGGTTTCCAGCACCGCTTGGTCGGCGGGAACAAAGCTGATCCCGGTGCGGACGCGGGTCGCCGAATTATCCAGGCGATAGCGGATGCCCAGTTGCGGAATGATCGATTTCACCGTCGGATCGAACATTGCCAGCATCTTGAGCAAGAAACCGGGGGCGGTGCGCGTTGCAATCTTGCGATCGGGGTAGGCACGGGACATCAGCCGCGCGACGTGCGGCATCGATATCATCGCATCCGCGGTCATGTGGCGGTGCCCCACCATGGCGGCATTCGTGGCCCCCTGAACATGCAGGCGTGAGACGTCGTTCAGGTGCACCACCGGAAACGAAATATCGGGCTGCATCGGATCTTTGCCGCTGAACATCCGCTCCATCAGGCCCAAGGATGTGCCGTAGTGCTTATCCATCGGCTGGCCGATGACGAGACCGGGGTTGATCACAACCAGTTCGGTCTTCGGATGTTCGGCCACGTAGGCCCACGCGGCCTTTTCCGCCTCGGTCTTGGAGAGGCCATACGGGGACAGGGTAGGATCGGCGGGGTCGGACCAATCGGCTTCGGTAATCGGGCGGGTCCGCGCCGCAGCGTTATGCATGATCGCCACGACGGATGAGGTCAGCACCACGCGGTTGACACCTGCCATCGTCGCCGCCCGCAGCGCGCGCAGCGTGCCGTCGACGGCGGGGCGCACGATATCTTGCGGGTTTTTCGGTTGTGCCATGGGGAATGGGCTGGCCGTGTGGATCAGCGCATCGGCGCCTTGCAGGGCCTCGGTCCAGCCATCGTCGCGGGTCAGGTCCAGTTCCACAAAGCTTAGCCGATCCAGCGCGCCGGGGTCGCCCAGTTTGTCGCGCAGGGCATCACGCACCTCATCCGCGCGCGACATCGCGCGCAGCGACCCGCGCACGGCATGTCCGGCGTCCAGCAGGTCAAGGGCGATGCGCTTGGCGATGAATCCGGTGATCCCCGTCAGAACGATGGTCGTGGGCATGGCGTGCGGCTCCTATTGGGGTCGCACTGCAACCTAGCAAGAACCTGACAAATTCAAGAAGGAGTGTCAGACTGTCTTTGGGGAACGAGGGCTGATCTGCGCGGCCTCAATCTATCCCAGCAGTCGCCGCGCGATCACTTGTGCCTGAATCTCGGCGGCACCTTCGAAGATGTTCAAGATGCGGGCATCGCACAGGATGCGGCTGATCTTGTATTCAAGGGCAAAGCCGTTGCCGCCATGGATCTGCAGGCCGTTGTCCGCCGCCGCCCACGCGACGCGCGCGCCCAACAGCTTCGCCATCCCGGCCTCAAGATCGCAACGCCGTCCGGCGTCTTTTTCCCGCGCGCTGAAATAGGTCAATTGCCGGGCCACCATGAGTTCCACCGCCATCATCGCCAGCTTGCCCGCGACACGGGGGAACGCGATCAGGGATTTTCCGAACTGTTTGCGATCCTCGGCGTATTGCATCGACACATCCAGCGCCGATTGCGCCACGCCGATGGCGCGCGCGGCGGTCTGGATCCGGGCGGACTCGAACGTTTCCATCAGTTGCTTGAAGCCCTTTCCTTCGGCCCCGCCCAGAAGGTTTTCACCCTTCACATGGAAATTGTCGAAGCCCAGCTCGTATTCCTTCATGCCGCGATAGCCCAGCACCTCGATTTCGCCGCCGGTCATCCCTTCGGTCGGAAAGGGGTTCGCATCATCGCCCGGCGTTTTTTCGGCCAGAAACATCGACAACCCGCGGTAATCGGTGGTGGTGGGGTCGGTCCGCGCCAGAAGTGTCATCACATGGGTGCGGCTGGCATGGGTGATCCACGTCTTGTTGCCAGTAATGCGGTAATCATCGCCATCCTTCACCGCGCGGGTCCTGAGCGCGCCCAGATCGGACCCGGTATTCGGCTCCGTGAAGACGGCGGTCGGCAATGTCTCGGCACTGGCAAGTTGTGGCAGCCACTTTTGCTTCTGCGCCTCGGTGCCGCCCGCAAGGATCAATTCAGCGGCGATTTCCGACCGGGTGCCAAGTGACCCGACACCGATATAGCCGCGCGACAATTCTTCGGAGACCACGCACATGGAGGCCTTGGACAGACCCAGACCGCCGTATTCTTCGGGGATGGTCAGGCCGAATACGCCCATCTCGGCCAACTCTTCGATGACCTGCATCGGGATCAGTTCGTCCTTCAGGTGCCAGTCGTGCGCGAAGGGTTCGACCTTTTCCAACGCATAGCGGCGGAATTGTTCGCGGATCATCTCCAACTCGTCATCAAGGCCCGATGCCCCGACGGTGATGTTGGCCGACTGTTCTTGCATCAAGACCACCAGTCGCATCCGGGCCGCTTGCGTGTTGCCGCCGTGGCAAAGGGCGCTGATGGCGGGATCCATTAGGACGCGCTGGTCATCTGGTGTCAGGCCGATGTCCTGCATTCGCAGGATTTCACCCTGACTCATCGGGATGCCGCCACTGATCTGCGACAGGTATTCACCGAATGCGATCTGCAGCAGAAGCTGTTCAACCTCGTTGAAATCGCCCTCGGACTGGAGCCGCGCGGCCCAGCCCTGCATCTGGCGCAGGGATTCGACATATGTGGCCAGCCATGCAAGGCCATGCGCAGCGGTCTGGTTTTCCTCGATCAGCCGGGCAGAGACGCGACCATCTGCGGTCACCTGCGCGCGCACAACGTCCAAGGCACGGGCAAGAAGCGCCTCGGCAGGGGCGACGGCAGCGGCGGTCAGAGCCAGCAGATCGGGCAGCACCACGAGGCTTTCATTTGTCGGAACCGCCTGTCCATCATGTGCCATTGCGCTGTCTCCTGTCTTGGTCACGGGCCTGGAGGGTGATCTAGGGCCTTTGCACCTGCAGCGCAACAAAAATGCCAAATATGCCCAGATAATGGATGAAAATGTCGCGATGATTTTTGCAGTGCAGCGCGGGCGGCCTGCGCGTAGAAGGCCCTCAAAGGGGACAGACGATGTTTGAAGACACATTGAACCTGATGCCGCTCTGGGCATTTGCCGCAGCCCTCGGCGTCACACTGGTCGCGGGTTTCATCAAGGGGGCCGTCGGCTTTGCGATGCCGCTGATCATGGTCTCAGGCCTGTCGATGTTTCTGGACCCGTTGCTGGCTGTTGCTGGCCTCTTGCTGCCCATCGTGTTGTCCAACCTTTTGCAGGTGGTGCGTTTTCCCCGAGCCGCGATTCTGGAGGCGATCCGCGAATTCTGGCGCTATATTCTGGTGATCTGCGTAACCATCTTGATCACGGCGCAGTTCATCACCTTCGTCACGCCACAGACCTTTTACCTGATCCTTGGCATTCCGGTGACGGCATTGTCGCTGATCCAGTTGTCCGGCGTCCGGTTTCACATCGCGCCTGAATGGCGGCACCGATCCGAATGGATCGTCGGCCTGTTTTCCGGTGCGCTGGGGGGGCTGACGGGAACATGGGGACCACCCACGGTGCTGTATCTGATCGCGCTGAACACGCCCAAGGCCAAGCAATTGCTGGTTCAGGGCGTGATCTACGGTCTGGGATCGGTCAGCCTGTTTGCGGGGCATCTGCAATCCGGCGTGTTGACCGCGGCAACAGCGCCGTTTTCCGCGGCGCTGCTCATTCCCGGTTACATCGGCATGCAGTTGGGGTTCTGGATGGGCGACCGTCTGAACCCCGAGGCCTTTCGCAAG
Source organism: Paracoccaceae bacterium (assembly GCA_017854585.1). GTDB lineage: Bacteria > Pseudomonadota > Alphaproteobacteria > Rhodobacterales > Rhodobacteraceae > JAFMHK01. Next base: position 39,253 of record JAFMHK010000005.1, on the reverse strand, counting down.
GCGACCCTGATGGTGCTGGTGATCGCCGGGGCGAACCTCGTCCGCCGCGGCATCATGGGTTAGCAGATCGCGGCGGCCTTTACGTCGTCGTCGATGAACGGCACGTATTGCGCGAAGTTGTCGGCGAACATCTGCACCAGTCGCGCGGCCTGACGGTCGTAGCTGTCGGCCCTGTCCCAAGTGCGGCGCGGGTCAAGCAGCAGATCGGCCTCGCCATCGACCTTGACCGGCACTTCAAACCCGAAATTGGGATCGCGGCGGAATTCGACCCCGTTCAGCGATCCGTCAAGTGCCGCCGTCAACAACGCGCGTGTCGCGCGGATCGGCATGCGCGATCCGGTGCCATAAGCACCGCCCGTCCAGCCGGTGTTGACCAGCCAGCAGGTGGACCCATGCTGTGCGATCTTCTTGCGCAACAGGTTGCCATAGACCTCGGGTCGGCGCGGCATGAAGGGCGCGCCAAAGCAGGTAGAGAACGTGGGCTCGGGTTCCGTTACGCCGCGTTCGGTGCCAGCGACCTTGGACGTGAACCCAGACAGGAAATGATACATCGCCTGCGCCGGTGACAGGCGCGCAATCGGGGGCAATACGCCGAATGCATCGCAGGTTAGCATGATGATGTTCTTGGGATGGCCACCCAACCCCGTGGACGACGCATTCGAGATCTGGTCCAGCGGATAGGCGCAACGCATGTTCGCGGTCAGGCTGTCATCGTCGAAATCCAGTTCCAGCGTCTCGGGATCGAACATCATGTTCTCGATCACGGTGCCGAAATGGCTGGTGGTGGCGTAAATCTCTGGCTCTGCCTCTTTGCGCAGGTTGATCGTCTTGGCATAGCAGCCGCCTTCGAAATTGAAGATGCCGGTGTCCGACCACCCATGTTCGTCATCGCCGATCAAGATCCGCCCCGGATCGGCGGAAAGGGTGGTTTTACCCGTTCCCGACAGGCCGAAGAAGACCGCGCTGTCGGCTGGGTCGTCCTTGGCGTGATTGGCCGAGCAATGCATCGGCATGACGCCTTTTTCCGGCAACAGGTAGTTCAGCAGCGTAAAGACCGATTTCTTGTTTTCGCCCGCATACTCCGTGCCGCCGATCAAGATCAGCTTGGCCTCGAAGTTCAACACGATCACCGTATCGGTGCGGCAGCCATGGCGCGCGGGATCGGCCTTGAAGGTGGGGCAGTTGATGATGGTGAATTCAGGCGCGAAGTCATCAAGCTCAGCCCGGTCGGGGCGACGCAGCAGATGGCGGATGAACAGGTTGTGCCACGCCAGTTCGGACACCACGCGGACATCCAGACGGTGGTCCGCATCGGCACCGGCATAAAGATCCTGCACGAAATAGTCGCCGCCCTCCATGTGCGCCCGCATGTCGGCATACAGCACGTCAAAGGCGTCGGGCGTCATGGGGGCGTTGTTATCCCACCAGATGCTGTCGGCGACGCCGTCGGTCTTGACCACGAACTTGTCCTTGGGGGACCGGCCCGTGTATTTGCCGGTGCTGACCAGAAACGTGCCGCCTTTGCCCAATGTGCCTTCGCCGCGTGTCAGCGCGGCCTGAATCAGGGCGGGTTCCAGCAGGTTATAATAGACCGCGCCAAGCTTTGTTATGCCCTGATGGTCCAGCGTCTGGCTGGGGTTCACGCGTCCGATGGTCATGTTAAGCAAGCTCCTGCGCCCGTGAAATGGCTTTTCTCCCGGCCCTCGATCCGAGGGCCGTTGGTGCCCTATAACATGGTGATTTTAGCACTGAACAGGTCGCATTCGCACAGTTAGCGCAATCAAGACGCAAGAAGTGTGCGCGCCGGCTGGTATTCGCGCGCTGGTCCTTGGGCTTGCGCGCTGTTGCGCCATTCACACATGCTTAAGTGCCAAAAGGCACAGTTGGGTGTGCCGCAATAGGCGAATCGCAAGTTAGAGATTGATTCTGTGCCGCAAAGTCGGGACAATATGAAAAAAATAAGGCAAATCGAGCAGCACAAGGAATTCTAGACATGTCAAGGATCGCCCTCGTCGATGACGATCGGAACATCCTGACCTCGGTCTCCATGACTCTGGAGGCGGAAGGTTTTGAAGTTGAAACTTACAATGACGGCCAATCTGCGTTGGAAGCATTCACCCGACGGATGCCGGAATTGGCCGTTCTGGATATCAAGATGCCGCGTATGGACGGTATGGACCTGTTGCAGCGTCTGCGCCAGAAATCCAAGGTTCCGGTCATCTTTCTGACGTCGAAAGACGATGAGATCGACGAGTTGATGGGCCTGCGGATGGGGGCCGACGACTATGTGCGCAAGCCGTTTTCGCAGCGCCTGCTGGTTGAGCGTATCCGCTCGATCTTGCGCCGTCAGGAGGCGCTTGCCTCCGATGCCACCGACTCTCCCGAGGAAAGTCAGGTCCTGGTGCGGGGCGAATTGTCGATGGACCCGCTGCGCCATGCGGTGACGTGGAAGGGCCGGGATGTGTCGCTGACCGTGACCGAGTTCCTGCTGTTGCAGGCGCTGGCCCAGCGCCCCGGTTTCGTGAAAAGCCGCGATCAACTGATGGACGTCGCCTATGACGAACAGGTCTATGTGGACGACCGCACCATCGACAGCCATATCAAGCGCCTGCGCAAGAAGATGCGTCAGGTTGATGACGATTTCTCCGCTATCGAGACGCTCTACGGTATCGGTTACCGTTACAACGAAGAGTAAGCGCCGGTGCCCACCGACCTTTCCATGACCAATCGCCGTGCCCGTGACCGGGCGGATATCGTATTGGGTGAAGACTGGGACCGCCCGCAGGGGTCGGTCGAAACCGAACTGCGCGCGGCACGGCAGCGGCGCGGCGTGATTGCGTTGAACCGGTCGCCGCTGGCGCGCAAGATCATCCTGTTCAACCTGCTCGCGATTGTCGTGCTGGTGGCGGGCATGATGTGGCTGAACCCGTTCCGTGACAGTCTGGTTGTGCAACGTGAGCGGGGTCTGGCCGTCGAGGCGCAGTTGATCGCGGATGTATTCGAGGCAAGCCTGCCGCAGAATGCCCCCGCCAATCTGCTGACCAATGACGGGATCGACCCCGAAGCGGTTCTGGCGCGAATCGGCCTGACCGAGGGCGTCGAGGTGTTCGTTTATGCCCCGTCCGGCGCCCTTGTCGCATCGACCCAGACCGTTGCGCGCAGTCCGACCCGCCCGGTGCAGGGGATCGAGGACCGCGCGACGGAAACGCTGCTGATTACGGATTTTCTGAACGCGATCTGGACGGGGCTATCGGGTATCCTGTCGCCGACGCCACCCAACACCAACACCCAGACGCCCGCGGATTGGGCCCGCATGCTGGTGGATGAGGCGCGGGCCGGCGCCACGGTTGTGCGCCCCGGAAACAGTGCCACAGGAACCGCATTCACCGCAGCGACCCCCATCGAGGGCGTTGGCGGCATCGTGGGCGTGGTGGCCGTGACCACCGCCGCGGGCGAAATTGATCAGTTGGTCCGGGTCGAACGCGAGCAGTTGTTGCAGATGTTCTTTGTGGCCCTGATGGTGTCCATCGGGCTGAGCCTTGTTCTTGCCTCGACCATCGCAAATCCGCTGTCCGATCTGGCTGCGGCAGCCGAATTGGGGCGTGACAAGAACGCCCGCAAGATGAGCCCGACACGGGTGCGTATCCCCGACCTGACAGGCCGCCCCGATGAGATCGGGCGGTTGTCTGGTGCGCTGCGCGGCATGGTCAGCGCGCTTTATGACAGGATCGACAGCAACGAACAGTTCGCCGCCGATGTCAGCCACGAAATCAAGAACCCCCTTGCCAGCCTGCGGTCCGCGGTGGGCACGATGCGCGTTGCGCGCACCGATGAACAACGCAATCGCCTGCTTGAGGTGATCGAGCACGACGTTCAGCGGCTTGACCGTCTGGTCAGCGATATCTCGAACGCCTCCCGGCTGGATTCGGAACTGGTGAAGGAGGAGGAGGAGGAATTCGACCTTGTCCGCACCCTCACCAACATCTCCCAGTACCACTCCGAGGAGGCCGCGAAGAAAGGTGTCGAATTCATCACCGACCTGCCGCGCGACGCCATTTCCGTCAACGGGCTTGAGGGGCGGTTGGCGCAGGTCTTCGTGAACCTTCTGAGCAATGCGATCTCGTTTTGCGAAGATGGTGATGCGGTCCGGCTTTGGGCGCGAAAGCGTGAGAACCGCGTGTTGATCGTGGTGGAGGACACCGGCCCCGGCATCCCGGAAGAGGCGCTGACCAAGGTGTTCAACCGCTTCTATTCCGAACGTCCCGTGCAGCAATTCGGCAATCATTCCGGTCTGGGTCTTGCGATCTCGAAACAGATCGTGGAGGCGCATGGCGGTGTCATCTGGGCGGAAAACATCCGTCCGACCGAGGCGGACGTCGCCTCGGATCCGCTTGGCGCGCGGTTTGTCGTGGGTCTGCCGGTTTAGGCTGTGGCCATGCCGAGCCCTGATCCCGTTTCACTGATCCAATGGAGCAGCGTATTGCCAGACGGCGACCTGCATTGCCGCGCCACGGCGCTGGCGGTGGACGGGCAGGGCGCGCTGATCCTTGGGGCATCCGGCAGCGGGAAATCGGGGCTTGCCCTGGCGATGATTGCGCTGGGCGCAACGCTGATCGCCGATGATGGCGTCACGGTGCGGGCCACGCCGTCGGGCCTGCATCTGCAGGTCCCCGCCACATCGCCGAACCTGATCGAGGCGCGCGGGCTTGGCCTGCTGCATCCCGGCCCGATCTGCGCCGCCGCCCCCCTGCGCATTGCCATTGATCTGTCCCGGGCGGAACCTGATCGCTTGCCGCCCGCGCGCACGGTCATCTGGAACGGCCAGACCGCGCCGCTTGCCTTGGGGAAAGATGTGCCTGCCCTGCCTGCCGCCTTGATGATCCTTTTGCGCCATGGCCGCGCTGATGTTTGACCCTATCTTGTCCAAGCATGATCAACGGATAGCCTGCACATCTTATGACCCAGTCACCAAAGATGCCTGACCCAAGCCCCCCCTCGGCCGATGAAAGCGCCGCGCGGGTCGTGTTTGTTTCCGGCCCGTCCGGCGCGGGGCGTTCAACCGCCATCCGCGCACTTGAGGATCTGGGCTTCGAGGCGATCGATAATCTGCCCCTCAGCCTGCTGCCGCGTTTGCTGGAGGCGGGGCCTGTGTTGCGCCCCCTTGCGCTTGGCACCGACCCCCGCAACCGCGACTTCAGCGCGCAGGGTCTGATCACGGCGGTCGACAGGCTGGCTGACGATCCGGGGATCCAGTCGGACCTTGTGTATCTTGATTGCGATATCAAGGTGCTGGAACGCCGCTTCAGCGAAACCCGCCGGCGTCATCCGATGGCCCCGGCCGATCCGCCGATGACCGGGATCATGGCGGAAATCGATCTGCTGGCCCCGGTGCGCGCACGTGCCAGTTTCATGATCGACACATCTGCCATGACCCCGCATGATCTGCGCGCTGAAATCACGCGCCTGTTCGCACCTGCGGGTGCCCAGCAGTTGTCGGTTTCGGTTCAGTCGTTCTCCTACAAGCGGGGGCTGCCCACGGGGGCCGATCTGGTGTTCGACTGTCGTTTCCTTCGCAATCCTTATTGGGAGGCCAGCCTGCGCGCGCTGGATGGACGCGATGCGCGTGTGCAGGATTATGTTGCCGGGGATCCGCGCCATGCGTCCTTTGCGGGGCAGGTGACGCAGTTGATTGAAACGCTGCTGCCCGCCTACCGGGACGAGGGCAAGGCGCACCTGACCGTTGCCTTCGGTTGCACCGGGGGGCAGCACAGATCAGTCGCAGTTGCCGAAAAACTAAGCAGCCATCTTGCAGAAGGCGGGTGGCAAGTGTCTAAGCGTCATCGAGAACTGGAACGCCGCGGGATGATCGGCCCGCCAACTACGTCAGGGTAAGTGCCTTTGATCGGGATTGTCATCGTCGCCCATGGGGGCCTCGCGCGGGAGCTGTTGCAGGCGACCGAGCATGTCGTTGGCAAGCTGTCGGCGGCAGTCGCCATCCCGATCGGCCCCGAAGATGACCGCGCGGCGCGTCAGCGCGAGATTTGCGATGCCGCCGACGCCGTCGATGATGGAACTGGCGTGGTCGTGGTGACCGACATGTATGGTGGGTCACCGTCGAACCTGTCGCTGCGGGCCTGCCGCCCGTCAAACCGCAAGATCATCACCGGGGTCAACCTGCCCATGCTGATCAAGCTGGCCAAATCACGGAACCTCAGCGTGGATGACGCCGTCGCACGGGCCACCGATGCTGGTCGCCGATACATCAACAGCTTTGATGGAGCACCTGAATGACGATCGAAACACCCGTCCGCCGCCGTCTGGAGATCGCGAACGTCAAGGGCCTGCATGCCCGCGCCTCGGCCAAATTGGTCGAAGTTGTCGAAGCACATGACGCCAACGCGATCGTCTATAAGGATGGGCTGAGTGCCGCCGGTGACTCGATCATGGGGCTTTTGATGTTGGCAGCTTCAATCGGAACCTCTATTGAGGTCGAAACCAGCGGGGCCCAGGCAAGGGTGCTTGCAGATGCCATCGAAGCACTGGTTGCTGACAAGTTCGGCGAGGGCAACTGAGGCCCGCCGTAGCAGCACAGAGTTCGCGAAGGGGACAGCTCGCGTGACGGATTCTTCCTCCCACAACGTTGCCACCGGGCGTCCATCGGCGCGGACGACAGCACCGCAGCAGGTCTATAACCGCGCCAGTCTGACCTATGCGAACACCTTTTCGAATCCGTTGGCGCGCTTCACGATCCGCGTTCTGGAATGGATGACCGGCAAGTTCACCATCGTTCTGCGCGTCCGCCAGTTCGAGAGGATGGGTGCGCCCACCGGGCAGGCGTTCTGGCCCGCCACAATGAAAGTCATGGGGATCGAGCTGCAGACCCCTGCCGCGCAACTTGCCCGTATTCCCACCAAGGGGCCGGTGGTTTTCGTGGCCAACCACCCCCATGGGCTGGTCGACGGAATGATCCTTGCGGATATGATTGGCCGTCGGCGCAATGACTATCGCATTCTGACCCGGTCATCGCTGACCGGGATTGATGAAAGCGCATCAAGCTACATGATCCCCGTGCCTTTCCCTCACGAAGAGGATGCCCAGAAGAAGATGGTCGAAATGCGGGCCATGGCGATGGAACATCTGTCGCGGAACGGGCTGATTGCCCTGTTTCCGTCGGGGTCCGTGGCGGCGTCTGAAACAATGATGGGCCCTGCGGTCGAAGGCGAATGGAACCTGTTCACCGTCAAGATGATCCGCAAATCGGGTGCCACCATCGTGCCATGCCACTTTCAGGGGACGAATTCGCGCTGGTATCAGATCGCCAACCGCATTTCACCGTTGTTGCGGCAGGGGCTGTTGATTCACGAGGTTGTGCATTCCTTCGACAAACCGCAGGCACCGATCATCGGTAACCCGATCACGCCCGACCAATGGGAAGGTCCGATACAGAACCCCCGCCAGTTCATCGCGGATCTGCGTGCGCGGACCCTTGCGTTGAAGGATGACCCAGACTTCGTCTAGCGGGTCGGCACCGGCACATCGCCCCGATAGTCATAGAACCCACGCTGGGTCTTGCGGCCCAGCCACCCAGCCTCGACGTATTTGGTCAACAATGGGCAGGGGCGATATTTCGTGTCCGCCAACCCGTCATGCAACACGTTCATGATGGCAAGGCAGGTATCCAGCCCGATGAAATCCGCCAGTTCCAGCGGCCCCATCGGATGGTTCGCGCCCAGTTTCAGTGACTCGTCTATCGACCGGACCGATCCAACCCCTTCATACAGCGTATACACCGCCTCGTTGATCATCGGCATCAAGATGCGGTTGACGATGAAGGCGGGGAAATCCTCGGCGGTTGCCGCTGTCTTGCCCAGCCGGTCAACCACCGCCAGACAGGCGTCAAAGGTTTCCTTGTCCGTGGCGATACCCCGGATCAGTTCCACCAATTGCATCACCGGAACCGGATTCATGAAATGGAATCCCATGAACTTTTCCGGCCGATCCGTGCGGCTGGCCAGCCGTGTGATCGAGATGGACGAGGTGTTGGACGTCAGGATGGTGTTGGGGGACAGATGCGGCAGCAGGTCTTCGAAGATTGCCTGCTTCACGGTCTCGCGCTCGGTCGCAGCCTCGATGATCAGGTCGCTGGGCCCCAGATCCGACAAGGTCATCGTTGTGGTGATCCGCGCCATTGCCGCGGCCTTGGTCTCGGCGCTGATCTTTTCGCGGCTGACCTGCCGTTCCAGATTACGGTCGATCAGGGCCATGGCCTTTTCCAGCGCCTCGGCGCTGATGTCGCTGATGCGGACGTCATAGCCTGCCAATGCGCAGACATGGGCGATTCCGTTGCCCATCTGGCCCGCGCCGACGATCCCGATTGTCTTGATTTCCATCGTTTCCCGCCCTTGGCCCGCGTTGTCCTGCGCCGCACCATAGGCCCCCACGCTCCCTCCGCACAAGGCATAAGGCCCGGTTTCGGGCTGCGTCACGGACGCCCGTCAACCCGGGTAATTTTCAGCAATAACGTATGAAAATGACGGTTTAGCCCTTTGGAAAGGGGTTCGCCGCAGTCTGGCGCCGGGTGAGTCGTAACAAGGTGGGAGTGTTGGCTGATGAGCTTTCTTCAAAAGGGGCATGGGCCCCTCGAATATGAAACTGTGTCCTATCACGGCACCGCGCTGCGGTTTCGTGGCCCGGCCGTCGATCTGCAAGGCCCCTATATCGCCTGTCTGGGGGGCTCGGAAACCTATGGTCGCTTCATTCATACGCCGTTTCCGGCCCAGTTGAACGACCTTCTGGATGTTCCGGCGGTGAATCTGGGGGTGATGAATGCCGGGCTTGATGTTCTGTCGGAAGACGACGGGATCAAAACCATCGTTCGGGGTGCGCAAGCGGTGGTGTTGCAGATCACGGGGGCGCAGAACATGACCAACCGCTTCTATTCCGTGCATCCGCGCCGCAATGACCGGTTCGTCAAGGCGGCCCCCATTTTGCGGACCATCTACCGCGATGTGGATTTCACCGAATTCCATTTCACGCGCCATCTGCTGACACATCTTTCGACCCTGTCGCGTGACCGCTTTGCAATTCTGGTAGAAGAGTTGCAGCAGGCTTGGCAGGCCCGCCTGATCAGCATCATCGCGGGGATGAACGTGCCGGTCCACCTGCTTTGGATGTCGAACCGGGCCCCGGCAGATACGCCGGACACCCCCGGCCTTGGGCGTGATCCGCTTTTCGTGACATCCGCGATGCTGGATGTCGTTGCCAAGGAGGCCGCGTCCTTTACGCAGGTGCTGCCGCCCGATACGTGGCGCAAGGCCCCGACCCAAGGCATGTTCTTTGCCGCACGAGAGGAAGCCGCCGCCCGGACCATGCCCGGCCCCGAGGTTCATGCCAAAGCCGCCAGCCTGCTGTCCAAGATCTTGCAGGGCTGAATTACAACGGCCCCGCACCGGGTTCTTCCGGGCGGGGCCGTCGTTTGTTTGCGAGGACCGGAGGCCCTACAGCTTGCCGGTCAATTCCGGCACCGCGTCGAACAGGTCCGCCACCAGCCCATAGTCCGCGACCTGAAAGATGGGCGCATCCGCATCCTTGTTGATCGCGACGATGACCTTGCTGTCCTTCATGCCGGCCAGATGCTGGATCGCGCCCGAGATGCCGACCGCCACATACAGGTCCGGTGCCACAACCTTGCCGGTCTGGCCAACCTGCCAGTCGTTCGGGGCATAGCCACTGTCGACCGCCGCGCGGGATGCACCCACCGCCGCGCCCAGTTTGTCGGCCAGCCCTTCGATGATGGCGAATTGTTCCTGACTGCCCACGCCACGGCCGCCGGACACCACGATCCCGGCGCTGGTCAGTTCCGGCCGGTCGCTTGCGGCCACCTTGTCTTCCACCCATTCCGACAAGCCGCTGCTGGCCGCCGTACCCAAGGTTTCCACAGGGGCGGACCCACCCGCAGCGGCGGCATCGAAGCCCGCCGTGCGGATCGTCATCACCTTGACGCTGTCGCTGGATTTCACCGTCTGGATGGCGTTGCCGGCATAGATCGGGCGTTCAAACGTTTCGGCGTCAACCACGCCGATGACATCGGAAATCATCATCACGTCCAACAGGGCCGCGACCCGCGGCAGCACGTTTTTCGCATCCGAGGTCGAGGCCGCGACCACATGGGAATACCCGCCCGCCAGCGACACGATCAGGTCGGCCACCGGTTCGGCCAGCGTGTGACAGAACCCGTGGTCGCCTGCGAAAATCACCTTGGACACACCCGTCAGCGTTGCCGCCTCGGCTGCGGCCGCATCGCCACCCTCGCCTGCGACCAGCACATGCACGTCACCCAGACCGGACACCGCCGTAAGGGCCTTGGACACCGCATCGGTGGACAATTGTCCGCCCGCAACATCCGCAAGAAGAAGAACCGCCATCAGATCACCCCTGCTTCGTCTTTCAGTTTCGCCAACAACTCATCGACCGAGCCGACAATAACACCCGCCTTGCGGGTCGACGGCTCCACCGTTTTCACCACGCTCAGGCGCGGGGTCACGTCCACGCCGTATTCGGCTGCCGTCTTTTCATCCAAAGGCTTTTTCTTGGCCTTCATGATGTTGGGCAGTGACGCATAGCGCGGCTCGTTCAAGCGCAGGTCCACGGTGACCACGGTGGGCATCTTGACCTTGATGGTCTGCAGGCCGCCGTCCACTTCACGGGTCACAACGGCATTTTCGCCGTCCACGTCCAGTTCCGATGCGAATGTCGCCTGGCTCCAGCCCAAGAGCGCCGACAGCATCTGCCCCGTCGCGTTCATGTCATTGTCGATCGCCTGCTTGCCGCACAGCACAAGGCCGGGCTGTTCTTCGTCGATCACGGCCTTCAGGATCTTTGCGACGGCCAGCGGTTCGATGTCTTGGTGCACATCTTCGGTGGCGATGACCAGAATTGCGCGGTCGGCCCCCATGGCCAGACCGGTGCGCAGTGTCTCCTGCGCCTGCTTGACGCCGACGGAAACCACGATCACTTCATCGACCTTGCCGGCCTCTTTCAACCTGATCGCCTGTTCCACGGCGATCTCGTCGAAGGGGTTCATCGACATCTTCACATTGGCAAGATCGACGCCCGATCCATCCGCCTTCACGCGGACTTTCACGTTATAGTCGATCACGCGCTTTACCGGCACCAGCACCTTCATGGCTCGCGTCTCCCTCAAGTTGCGGCGGCGCAGGTGGCACCGCCCGAAAATTTCGTCTTGTTGGTGTTAGACCGTCCCGTGACACGAAAACAGGTCAAAATCGACGCGGTCTTGTCCTTGGACGCCGCGTCAGGCCGGTATGCGCGCCCAAAGTTCGACCATGATGGCGGCGTAGCACACAACCGTCGCCGTCAGGACGAAGATATGCCAGATCGTGTTGTGGAACGGCAGCCGTTCCCACAGCAGGAACGCAACCCCCGCCGTGTACAGAATGCCGCCCGACGCAAGCAGCGTCAGCCCCGGTCCGGTCAGCCCGAACACCAAGGGTCCGCCCCAGATGGCCCCGGCCCAGCCAAGGCCCAGATACAGCGTCAGGCTGATCAGCCGCACCCGGCCCTGCGCCATCAAGATGACGGCGGCACCGGTTACGGCCACGCCCCAAATGGCGGCCAGAAACCACCCCGCGTTGGCCGCCGTCAGGGCCACGAATGGCGTATAGGTGCCCGCGATCTTCACGTAGATGGCTGATTGGTCAATCCGGCGCAGGCGATCCCCCCACGCGGGCACCTGCACCATGTTGTAAAGCGCCGAGCACAGCAGCATCAGCACAAGGCTGATTACATAGATCACCATTGCGGTGGTCACGCCGGCCTCGCCAATCCAGATCGCGGCCATCGCAATCAGGATCGGCCCCCCGATCAGCGCTGCGGCCAGACCCGAAATATGGACAACCGCGTCCGACACATATTCGGCACGGCTATAGGGGCGCAGGGCAGGGCGGTTCGTGTGGCTCATGAGCATAAGCCTAGCCAAGGCACTGCCAACGTCAATTCACGATTATGGGTGCTGACGCGGTGAGGGGATACACACAAGGGCACCGCCGCCGCCTGAAGCCTTCCGCGCAGCTAGCGGTTTGCCCCCGGAACCCACAACACGTCGTCCTTGCCGTCATTGTTGGCGATCCGTCCGGCGACAAAGAACCAGTCCGACAGCCGGTTGAGGTATTTCACGCCTTCGGAATTCACCGCTTCCATGGTGGCCAGTTCCACGCTGATCCGTTCTGCGCGGCGTGCGACGGTGCGGCACATGTGCATGTGGGCAGACAGCGCGCTGCCACCGGGCAGGATAAAGCTGCGCAGCGGTGTCAGTTTCGCGTTCATCGCGTCGATCTCGGCCTCCAGCCGCAGCACCTGCGCGGCCACGATCCGCAATGCGGGGTATTCCCGCTCGGCGTCCTTGTCCTGCCCCGGCGTGCACAGGTCGGCACCCAGATCGAACAGGTCATTCTGAATGGCGGCCAGTTGCGCGTCGACCGCCCCGGTGGCGTGTTGCCGCGCCAGACCCAGCACGGCGTTCAACTCATCGACCGTGCCATAGGCCGCCACACGCACCGCATGCTTGGCCACCCGGCTGCCGTCACCCAATGCGGTTTCGCCCGCATCTCCGGTTTTCGTGTAGATCTTGCTTAGAACAACCATACCCTCAGGCCCCCGTTTGCCGGCGCACGTAAACGAACGCCAGAATCAGTAAAATCGCCACGAATTGCGCCGCGATCCGCCAGCGCATCCATTTGTTGGATTCCTGCCCGGACGTCGCGCCGCCCTTGCGGAATGAATTGATCCCAAGCAGCAGGATGATCAACACCCCGAAACACGCCAGAAGTGCGATGATCAAAAGCGGGTCGTTCATATGTCTTGTCCTCGTTGCTGTGGTCCACGCGACCTAGCGCGAAAGTTTCGTTTGGCTAGAACCGCGTCAACAGCCAGTCCTGTGCCGATTGCGGCAAGAACCGCCGCCCCGCCTCGGCCACGTGACTGGCGACGGTGATGATGTATCGTGCACGGGGCCGTGGGCTTTCGATCGCATGGATGACGCGCGCGGTCACGGCATCCGGCCCCTTCTGCGACGGCGCGGGTTTCGACACCTCGTGCAGGTGCCGCAACAGGTGGCTGCGATATCGCGCCACCAAAGCCGAGTTTTCCCAATCGATCCATTTTTCGAACGGCGCGACGGAATTCGCCCGGAATTTGGTCGTAATCGGCCCGGTGTTCAGGATCGATACCTTGATATCCGTATCGCGCAGTTCAAGCCGGTAGGTGTCGCTTAACCCCTCAACGGCGAATTTCGTGGCGACATAGGCGCCGCGCCAACTCATCGCGACGCGGCCAAACCCCGATGAATGCTGCACGATCCGGCCGTGCCCGCCTTGCGCGCGCATCACCGCGACCGCGCGGCGGGTCAGATCATGCAGACCGAACACGTTGGTTTCGAAAATCTCGCGCAACCCGTCTACGGGCACATCCTCCAGCGCGCCGGGCAGCCCATGGCCTGCATTGTTGAAGATCGCATCCAGCGTCCCCCCCGTCAGGCCCATCGCCTTGTCCCATCCGGCCGCGATGCTGGCCGGGTCGGCGCAATCCAGCACAAAGCTTTCCAGCCCCTCGCCCTGCAGCCGCGCGACATCTTCGGGCTTGCGGCACGTGGCCAGCACCCGCCACCCGCGCCCAGCCAGCGTGTGCGCCGCGTCATAGCCGATGCCGCTGGAGCATCCGGTGATCAGAATGGTTCGTGTCATGTCGTGCACTGCCTAAGCCAGCGTTGCATCAAGAGCCACGGAAAACCCGTGCTTGCCGACGGATTTCCGTGGATCGGGACCCTAGTCCGCGACCGCCGCCAGAAAATCGCCGGACATATAGCCTTCCAGTCCCGATCCGACGATCCGGATGCGCAGCCAGCCGTTCGCCGCTTCCTCCAGCAAAACGGCCTGCGTGTCGCGCACAAGTGCGGCCAGAACGTTCGCATCCGTCGACGGGCTGGCGCGCAAGTTCACGCTGTTACCCGTGACGCGCAGCAATGGCCCCGCGTCTGGCAGGGCCGATGGCGATGGCGTGACCGCCGCGCCCGATGTGTCTGGATTCACTTGGACCGTGCGGTTTTCGTCCACCCCCGATGGGGTGATGACCGCGTCGATGACGATGACCTCTCCCTCCGCCGTGGTCAGGGTCACCAAACCGTCAGTACCTGTCGAGACGGCGCTTGTGGATGGTTCTGTCGGAACGATGGCCGGAGCAGGGGCAGGGGTGCTGGGCGCGCTCTCCACATCTTGCGTGGCGACCTGTGAATAGATCACCAGCCCGGCATAAAGCACGACGCACAAGATCAGGGTCAGGCGGATCATCAACGTATTGGCCTCTTGAAGTGGGCGGTCACTGCTCTGTCACACAAGTTAGCCGCGCTGGCGATTCGCAAACAGGCAAATCGCGGGGAAAATCGTCATGCGCCTTGCATGGTTCCTTGTCGACCCCGCGCGCCCGGCGTATCCTGCGCCCAATGAACGAGCAGAAAACACCCCCCGAAGATGGGGATCGCAACGTATCGGAATCGCTGAGCCGCGCCATCGGCTCGCGGTATTTGCAATACGCGCTGTCCACCATCATGCACCGCGCGCTGCCCGATGCGCGCGACGGCCTGAAACCCGTCCACCGGCGCATCCTGTATGCCATGCGTGAACTGAAACTGGCTGCAAACGGCGGTTTCCGCAAATCCGCAAAGATCAGCGGCGATGTGATGGGTAACTATCACCCCCACGGTGACGTGGCCATTTATGACGCCATGGCGCGCTTGGCGCAGGATTTCACCATCCGGTATCCGCTGGTCGATGGTCAGGGCAATTTTGGCAACATCGACGGCGATAATCCCGCGGCCAGCCGCTATACCGAGGCGCGGATGACCGCCATGGCGGAGGCGCTGCTGGAGGGGTTATCGGAGAACGCGGTTGATTTTCGCGACAACTACGACGGCACCTTGCAAGAACCCATCGTGCTGCCCGCCGCCTTCCCGAACCTGCTGGCCAACGGCTCGTCCGGTATTGCCGTCGGCATGGCCACCAACATTCCGCCGCACAATATCGACGAACTGGTCGCGGCCTGCCTGCATCTGATCAAGTCACCCAATGCGCGCGACGAAACCCTGATCGAACACGTCCCCGGCCCCGATTTCCCCACGGGTGGCGTGATCGTTGAACCGCGCGAGAACATCCTCGAAGCCTATCGCACGGGCCGCGGCGCCTTTCGCCTGCGCGCCAAGTGGGAAATCGAGGACCTAGGCCGCGGTCAATGGCAGATCATCGTCACCGAAATTCCCTATCAGGTGCCGAAATCACGCCTGATCGAAAAGCTGGCGGAACTGATCCAGACCAAGAAAATCCCGATTCTGGCCGATGTCCGGGACGAATCCGCCGACGATATCCGGATCGTGCTGGAACCGCGCGCCCGCACCGTCGATCCCGATATCCTGATGGGGATGCTGTTCCGCAATTCGGATCTTGAGATCCGGTTCAGCCTGAACATGAACACGCTGATCGATGGGCGCACCCCCAAGGTCTGTTCCCTGAAAGAGGTGCTGCGCGCGTTCCTTGACCACCGGCGCGACGTGCTGATCCGGCGCAGCCAGCACCGGATGGACAAGATCGACCACCGTCTGGAAGTGCTCGAGGGGCTGATCATCGCCTTTCTCAACCTCGACCGGGTCATCGACATCATCCGTTACGATGACGCGCCCAAGCCCGCCCTGATGCGCGAAGACTGGGGCCGTGATTTCGTGCGCGCCATGTCCGAGAAGGATTACCAGTCGCCGCCCCCCGGCGATGGTGAGTTGTCCGATCTTCAGACCGAGGCGATCTTGAACATGCGCCTGCGGTCGCTGCGGCGGCTGGAAGAAATCGAACTGCAGCGCGAGCAGACCGCCCTGATGGAGGAACGTGCCACGCTGGAGGATCTGCTGGAAAACGAAGAGATCCAGTGGAACATGATTGCCACCGAATTGCGCGAGGTCCGCAAGAAGTTCGGCAAATCGCAGCCGTTCGGGGTCCGCCGGACGCAGTTTGCCGAAGCAGGCGAAATTCCCGATGTCCCGCTCGAGGCGATGATCGACCGTGAACCGATCACGGTCGTCTGTTCCAAGATGGGTTGGATCCGCGCCATGAAGGGCCACATCGACCTGACGACCGAGTTGAAATTCCGGGACGGCGACGAAGGCCGCTTCGTCATTCACGCGGAAACGACCAACAAGATTCTCATTTTCGGAAGCAATGGCCGTTTCTACACGATTTCTGCCACAAATTTGCCCGGTGGACGTGGCATGGGTGAACCTGTCCGCCTGATGGTGGATTTGCCAAATGAGGTCGAAATCGTGGATCTGTTCATTCACCGCCCCGACGCAAAACTGATGGTCGCCTCTTCGGCGGGCGACGGTTTCGTGGTGCCCGAGGCAGAGGTGGTTGCACAGACGCGATCCGGTAGGCAGGTGCTGAACGTGCGTGATGGCGCGACCGCCAAGGTCTGCGCCAGCGTGGCCCCCGGCGACGACGCGGTCGCCGTGGTGGGGGATAATCGCAAGGTTCTTGTGTTCATGCTTGATGAGCTGCCCGAGATGGGCCGCGGCAAGGGCGTGCGCCTGCAAAAATACAAGGATGGGGGCCTGTCAGACGCCCGCACCTTTGCTCTGTCCGATGGCCTCAGCTGGACCGATCCAGCCGGGCGCACAAGGACCGAGGCCGATTTGACCGAATGGATGAGCAAGCGCGCCAGCGCGGGCCGCATGGCCCCGCGCGGGTTTCCCAGGGATAATCGGTTCAACTAAAGGTCGGCATGAGCATCTTGAAAACGGATTTCGGCGGCGACCGGGGTGAACTGTTTCAGTTGGCCCTGAAAACCGGCCTTTTGACGGTCCTCACTGTCGGGCTTTATCGGTTTTGGCAAACCACACGGTTGCGCCGCTGGTATTGGTCGTCGATCCGCATCGGCAGCAATCCCTTGGAATATACCGGCACGGCGCAGGAAAAATTGACGGGTTTCTTGCTGGCTGTGATCGTGCTGGCGTTTTATCTGATGCTGTTCAACGGCGCGGCGATGTATTTCGTCATCGGCCTGTCCGAAGGCGCCCCCGATTACCTGAACCTTGCGATGGCTACCACACCACTGGCGCTGGTCCCGATCATCTTCATGGCCCGCTACCGCGCCCGCCGTTATATCCTGTCGCGCACACGGTGGCGCGGCATTCGCATGGGCATGTCGGGCGGGGCATGGGGGTATGCGTGGCGCGCGTGCATGTACTGGGTGCTGACGATCTTGTCGGTGGGCCTTTTGTGGCCGCTGATGACCTTTCAGCTGGAAAAATACCTGACGGACCGCACGTGGTTCGGCGATGCCCCGTTCATGCAATTCGGCAGCGCGGCCATGCTGTCCGGCGCGATCTTGCCGTTCCTGTTGATGCTGTGGGCCTCTATCGGCCTTCCGGTCGCTGCGGTGATGACCGGGCAGAACCTGTATTATATGGGCCTTATTCTGACCATTCCGTTGACGGCGGTGACGGCGGTATCCTACCGGGTTGGGTCTGTGCGCATCATGGCATCAATGAAAACCCTTGGCGACGGGATGGAATTCGACATCGCCCCGGGCACCGGGCGTCTGATCCGCATCCACATCTTCGGGCGCATCCTGACCTCCTTGGTCATCGCCTTCGTGTCGCCGGTCGTGTTGGGCATCGTGCTGGGCCTGATCTACCTCAGCGGAAGTTATGACCCGTCGATGTTGCTGGCGCCACCGCCGATGATCGCGGCCATTATTGCCGTGGCCACATGGCTGACCGTCTTTGTGCTTTATGGCATCTGCCAGCAGGTCTTCATCGTCTTTCCGATCGTCAAGCATATCGGCGAAACCTTCGAACTGCACGAACCCACGCTGCTTCAAACGGTGCGTCAACGCGCGCGCGCCGATGGCCGCGACGCCGGCGGATTTGCCGACGCCCTTGATGTCGGAGCGGCCTTCTGATGAGCGGCCCTGCCCCCCGCAACCCCGATTTCGCCGCGCGGTTCGCCAAGTTCCACGCCGATATGTACGATGGCCTCAGCCCCGTGACCCAGCGGGTCAGCGTTGCGGTTGTCGGTCCTGAACTGGAACTGACGAACACCGAAACCCGGACCACGCAGGTTTGGCGCCTTGACGCATTGCGCAACCTGCCCGATCAGGCCGCCAGCGATACCCTGATGCTTGCGCGCAGTGATGATCACCCGGCCCGCCTGATCATCCGCGAGGCCGCGACCGCGCGCGAAATCCTGCGCGCCATTCCCGATCTGCGGCCGCTGCGCGGTTCGCGCGGCGGCTGGTTCCGCGTAGGCGTCATGGGGCTGGCGGCTGTCGGGGCTCTTGCTGGCATCTTGTTCGGCCTTGTTCCGGTGATGGCGGATCGGGGGGCCATGTATGTTCCGCCCGCCTCAGAGGTCGCGCTGGGCCAGATCGTCTATGACGAGATCTTTGCAGCACGCGGCGCGGTCACGTGTACGGCGACGGCTGGCACCGTCGCGCTGGACCAGATGGAATCCCGCCTGATGGCCGGGGTCTCGCTTCCTTATCCGTTGACCGTGCGTGTCGTGCAGGACCCGTTGGTGAATGCCTTTGCGCTTCCGGGTGGGCATATCGTGATCCATTCCGCCCTGATCGACGCGGCCGAAACCCCTGAGGAAGTCGCCGCCGTGCTGGCCCATGAAATCGGCCATGTCGCCCACCGCGATGGGACGCGGGCGGTGCTGCGGTCAGTGGGCTCTTTTGGCCTGATCGGTCTGACGATGGGCGATGTGTTCGGCGGTTCCGTTATCGCGGGTCTCACGCGCGCCGCGCTCGACAGCTCCTATTCCCGCGCGGCAGAAGAAGCGGCAGACGCCTATGCCATCACCATGTTGCGCAACGTGGGCGTGTCGCCGGGTGCCTTGGCCACCTTCTTCGAACGCATGCAAGCGTCGGGCCAGTCCATGGAACTGGGCGTCTTCCAGCACCTCAGCAGCCACCCCGATACCCTCCAGCGGATCACCGCCGCCCGCGCCGCCGATATCGGTCAGGGCCGTCCGATCCTTGACGCGGCATCGTGGGCCGCGTTGCAGGGCATCTGCGCCGACACGACCACCGCGGGCGATCCGCAATTCGCGCCGAACAGCACCGTGGCCGGGGCCGCGAACAAGTGATCAGGCCCGCGCCACCTCCAGCCACACGCCACCTTCGGGGCGCAGCGTCAGGATCATCACGGGTTTCGGGTCGCGGCCTTTTACGGCGCTGAACCGGAACCGCGCCAGCACGCTGGCCAGAATCACGACCGCCTCCTGAAGCGCGAAACTGGCCCCGATGCAGATCCGCGGCCCATCGCTGAATGGCAGGTATTGATACCGATCGAACGCCTTGGCGCCGGACCAGCGGTCAGGACGGAAGGCATCGGGTTCCTCCCACAAGGCGCGGTGGCGGTGCAGGCCATAGACCGGAACCGTCACCGTGTCGCCGGGCCTGATCTGCGCCGTGGACAGTCGGTCGGTCGCCTGCGCGGTCCGCGACAAGAACCCCCCGGCCGGATACAGCCGCAGCGTTTCATCCACGATGCGCCGGACCAGCGGCAGGTGCGCCACGTCGCCCGCCTCGGCCACCCTGTCGCCCAGCACGGCCTGCGCCTCGGCCCGCGCGGCGTCTTGCACGCTCTCGTCGAATGCACACAGGTAGAACGCCCATGCCAGCGTCAGGGCCGTCGTCTCATGCCCGGCAACGATGAACGTCAGCAGGTTTTCCCGCAACTCCTCGGTCGTCATCTCGCGTCCGGTCTCGGGGTCAGCGGCGTCAAGCAACAGATCAAGCAGGTCGGGCGGGCTGCGCCGCCCATCGCGCCTGCGCCGTTCGATGGCCGCGTCGGCGGCCCTGTGCATGTCCGTCAGCAGGTTTGCCCCGGCGGCGCGCCCCGGTCGCGGGACCCATCCGGGCGCCCCCAGAAGGTCCAAGACACTGACCCGCGCGGCGGTGTCGATATAGTCATCCAGCGCCCGTTGCACGCCGATGCGGTCCACACCGCCGCCGGTGCCGAAGGTGACGTTTGAAATGACGTCAAAGGTCGCGGCGGTCATTTCATCCAACAGGTTGGCCGCGCGCCCCACCTGCGCGCCGATCCGGTCCACCGCCGCCGCCGCCGCGTGGCTCATCACCGGGGTCAGGGCCGCGACGTTGCGCGCCGAGAACGCAGGCGCGACCGCCCGGCGTTGCCATCGCCATTCCCCGCCTTCGGCAATGAAC
This sequence comes from Paracoccaceae bacterium, assembly GCA_017854585.1. Lineage (GTDB taxonomy): Bacteria > Pseudomonadota > Alphaproteobacteria > Rhodobacterales > Rhodobacteraceae > JAFMHK01. The sequence continues at coordinate 18,967 of JAFMHK010000005.1, read as the reverse complement.
AGGCTGTTCCCGATCGCCGGCCGCAGGATCGACTTCGTGGCCTCCGATTTCGGATAGGCGTCAACCGCCTCCAGCAAGATGCGCCTGATGCTCGGCGGGTGCATCACCATGTGCCAGCGTTGCGGACCCGTCCGGCCCGACAAGATCGGTTGGTGCAACGCCGCGCGCGGAATGATCTCCAGAATATTGCGCCGGGCGGCGCGATAGCTTGCCAGAATGCTCATCGGACTGTCGGGCAAGGGGGCTGCAACGGGCAATCGCATGGGGCACTCCTTCGCTCAGTGACATAAGCGCGACGGCGCTCAGGTCCAGCACCCTTGCGTTGCGCAATACGCCGCCCTGCGCTATGCCAGCCCGTGCTTTCAGTGACCGGAGATGTCGATGACCCTGTTTAACCGCTTCGCTTCCTTTGGCCTGTTGGTCTTGCTTGCCGCGTGCGGAAATTCCGATCCGCTGGAAGAAGACCTGCCCGACATGGGCGATTTCCGGCTGGCCTATAACATCGTCGTTGCCGACAACATGCAGCAGGTCCCGCCATCGCGGAACGCCACCGCCGAGGAATGGGTCGAGGTCATGACCGCCGAGATCGACCGCCGGTTCGGCGCCTACGAAGGTGACCGGCTGTATCACATCGCCATCAACATCGATGGTTATGCGCTTGCCCCTCCGGGGATTCCCATCGTGCTGACGCCGCGCTCCGTGCTGGTGATTTCGGCAAACATCTGGGACGACGAGGCGCAAATGAAATTGCACGAAGAACCCGAACAGATCCTGATATTCGAAGGCAGCAGCCCCGAATCCATGCTGGTCGGGTCAGGCTTGGCCTTCACGCGCGAAGAGCAGATGCAGCGGCTGGCGCGAAATGCGGCGCGGCGGATCCAGATCTTCATGCTGGACAACCCCGAATGGTTCTCGATCGATCCTGACGCGGCGCGCAATGCGCGGGCCAACGTCGAGGCGGTTGCCGCCGCCGTGGAGCCTGCGGTCGCGCTGCCCGAGGATGTCACGCTGGACGCCGCGCCGGGAACGCCGCCCGATACGCCCCCGAATACCACCCCGGGTGCCGTGTTGATCCAGCCGGTCGGGACAACCACGCCCCGTCCCTCCATTCCCTGAACTCCTGCTTGATTTTTTCTTCCGCGCCTCGTAACGAGCGCGCGACGTTGAACCGGGCCCGGTTTTCGGGCCCCCCAGAAGACGAGGCGCCAGATCATGGCAAAAGCAAAGTTTGAGCGTTCGAAGCCGCACGTTAACATTGGCACGATCGGTCACGTTGACCACGGCAAGACGACCTTGACCGCGGCGATTACGAAGTATTTCGGCGATTTCAAGGCGTATGACCAGATTGATGGCGCGCCCGAGGAGAAGGCGCGCGGGATCACGATCTCGACGGCGCACGTTGAGTACGAGTCCGAGGCCCGTCACTATGCGCACGTCGACTGCCCCGGCCACGCGGACTATGTGAAAAACATGATCACCGGTGCGGCGCAGATGGACGGCGCGATTCTGGTTGTGAACGCCGCCGACGGCCCGATGCCGCAGACGCGCGAGCACATTCTGCTGGGTCGCCAGGTGGGTATTCCCTACATGGTCGTCTACATGAACAAGGTCGACCAGGTCGACGACGAGGAGCTGCTTGAGCTGGTCGAGATGGAGATCCGCGAGCTGCTGTCCAAGTACGACTACCCCGGCGACGACATTCCGATCATCCGCGGCTCTGCGCTGCACGCGATGAACGGCACGCAGCCCGAAATCGGCGAAGAGTCGATCAAGGCGCTGATCGCGGCGGTTGACGCGTACATCCCGACGCCTGCGCGTGCTGTTGACCAGCCGTTCCTGATGCCTGTGGAAGACGTGTTCTCGATCTCGGGTCGTGGCACGGTTGCGACCGGCCGGATCGAGCGCGGGATCATCAAGGTCGGCGAAGAGATGGAGATCGTGGGCATCCGCGCGAACCAGAAGACGACCTGCACGGGCGTTGAAATGTTCCGCAAGCTGCTGGATCAGGGTCAGGCTGGCGACAACGTGGGTCTTCTGCTGCGCGGTATCGACCGTGAGGGCGTTGAGCGCGGTCAGGTTCTGTGCAAGCCCGGTTCGGTCAAGCCGCACACCAAGTTCGAAGCCGAGGCGTATATCCTGACCAAGGAAGAGGGTGGCCGTCACACGCCGTTCTTCGCCAACTACCGCCCGCAGTTCTACTTCCGCACGACGGACGTGACCGGCACGGTGAACCTTCCCGAGGGCACCGAGATGGTGATGCCGGGCGACAACCTGAAGTTCGACGTTGAGCTGATCGCCCCGATCGCGATGGAAAACGGCCTGCGCTTCGCGATCCGCGAAGGTGGCCGCACCGTCGGCGCCGGCGTGGTGTCGAAAATCATCGAGTAAAAAGACCTGATGGGGCCACACGGCTCCGCAGGCCAGCAACCAAGAGGCCGCCCTTTCGGGCGGCCTTTTTCGTTGTGTCACTGCAACCCGGAACGAAGAAATGAAGGCAGCGAAAAAGATTGGCAATGTTAATTGATTTTTGTCAGTTCCTGCCTTCCCAGAACACGCCATCTTCCGCGCTGTGAATACGTCACCGTAAGGAGAAAAAGATGAAATTCAGAGCAATCAAACCCGCAAGCCTCGCACTGTCGGCGTCGGCGATCGCGTTGACCGCAGCACTTGCCATTGGCGCCGTGGTGACACCGTTCCCGGGTGGATCGAACATCGCTTGGGCCGATGATGATGCTGACGGCGAACCGCGTGGCCCACAGGGCAACACCGGTGGCGGTCAGGGTCAGGGTGGCCAAGGCGCGCAGATGGGCCAAGGCAATCAGGGCGGCCAAGGCGCCGGACAAGGTGGCCCGGGTGTCGACTCAGATGGCCGCGGCCCACAGGCGGGCAACCCGTCCGACAGCGCGGGGGGCGGCATGCCGCCTTGGGCGTCCGAGGGTATTCCCGAAGTCGAACTTGGTCGTCTGAGCGTGGCGCGGTCCCCCGATCATGTGCTTGATCGCGCCTATGACGAGGCGATGCTGACGATCGCGTCGATGGCGGATTTCTACAACATGTCGCTTGAGGACATGGTGACCGAACTGTCGCTCAACTGGGACAACGTCGTCCTGATCGACTCGCCGCTTCAGAACCTCGCCATCTTCCGGGATGCGCTGGATGGGTCCATCGACCTCAGTGCATACGGCATCACGGCGGATGCGTTCACCATCATGGCGGTGACGCTTGGTGTGGCCTCGGACAAGACGGTCCCGATCTCGGCCGACACAGCCTACGCGCTTTCGGTGATCTTCGAGATGCCCATGAGTGAAGCAGAAGCGATCGCGCTGGCCGCCGCTGCCGAAGAAATCCGCATCGCGGTTCTGGCCGGACACGGTTGAACCACAAGTTCCCCCTGCCGGCGTGACATGCGCCGGCAGGGGGAACCCGTCTGGTAAACGTTCCCAAGGGAGATCAGAATGATGAGATTGGTACAGAACAAATTCGTGACCCGAGAGATGTTGCTTGGTGGCTTGTCCGGGTTGGCGGTGCTGGCCGTTGTCGGTGTGGTGGCGGTTCCAGTCGCGTTAATCGCGGGTGCCCAAGCGGCATATGCGCAGGACGATGGCCACGGTGGCGGCGGCGGTTCTGGCGGTCAAGGCGGTAGCGGTCAAGGCGCGGGCGGTCCCGGCGGCGGCGGTTCCGGCGGCCATGACGATGGCGGCGACCACGAAGATGGTGGCGGCCACGACGGCGGGTCCGGCGGTGGCGGTCATGACGGCGGTGAAGGCCACGAAGGTGGCGCCGGTCAGGGTCAGGGCGGCCAAGGTCAGGGCGGTCAGGGCGGCAGTGGCGAGGGCGGTCAGGGTCAGGGTGGTCCGGGCGGTCAGGGTGAAGGAAGCGCCGGGCGTCCGCCATGGGCCGCCGAGGGTATTCCCGAGGTCGAACTGGGCCGCCTGAACGTCGCGCGCTCACCCGCCCATGTGCTCGATCGCGCGTATGCCGAGGCGCTGGCGCAACTGGCAGGGATGGCGACGTTCTACAACTTGTCGCTTGAACAGATGATCGCGCAACTGTCTCAGAACTGGGACAACGTCATGCTCCTCGATTCACCCCTGCAGAACCTCGCGATCTTCCGTGATGCGCTGGACGGCTCCTTGGACCTCAGCGCCTATGGCATCAGCAATGACCGGGAAACCCTGATGGCGGTGGCGATCGGGATAGCGTCGGACAAGACCATTCCCGTCACGCCGGAAACTGTCTACGCGGTGTCCGTCATTCTGGAAATGCCGCTGTCGCAAGACGAGGCAACGGCCATCGCGGCTCAGGCCGAGGCCATTCGTGTCGCGGTCTTGACCGGCCACGGTTGAAAATCGGCAACACGTAAAGCCGAAACCGTCCCTTCGGGCGGTTTCGGTCTTTCTATTGATGATCGTCGTTGTTAACTTTTGCGCATCGACATTGCTTGTCCGGAGCCGCCTCATGCCTAGTCCTGTCCTGCGCCGCCTGTTCCTCTTGCCGTTTATGGCTGGTGCAGTTGCCATTCACGTCCCCGCATCTGCCAACGCTCAGGATCTGGGCGGGCTCGACACGATCATGAGCACACAAGCCTCCGTCACCTACGGCCCCTATGTGCGGCTCGAACTGGGAGGCGCAATCCCGTCGCTTGATGATGCCTACTGGTTGCCGCCAAATCCGGGCGATCCTCGGATCGATTTCGGCCTCGATGGTGACAACGCGGCATTCGGGGGCGTTGCCTTGGGCTTTGACTGGCAAAACGGCTTCCGCGCGGACGTCGCTTTGCTTGGAACGGGGAACATCGGCTTTTCCGGGCCTTGCGTCGGGGCTTCGGACGGCTCGCCCTGCGATTCGCCGCCTGCGGCATTTGATGATCAACACGCCGACATCTCGGACGGCTCGGTCCATTCCCGCGCCGTTATGGCGAATGTCTTCTATGCGCCCTTTGAGGCACGTGGATCAAATGCGAGCTTCCAACCCTACATCGTCGGGGGCATTGGCCTTGCGCGCAACACGGTCGACTCGTGGACCCGGGTCAATCCTGCCGCTGGAACTCCGACGCGCGTGTTCGACTCGAACAGCGAAACGGAATTCGCTTGGTCCCTCGGTGTGGGCGCGTCCTGGCAATTGACCGACCCCGGCGAACGTCCGATCCTGCTTGACGTGTCGTGGCGTTACTATGATTTCGGTGAGGCGGTCGGCGGCTCCATCGGTACCCCCGGCGGTCCGGGCAGTGTTCCGGTCCAGCCGCTGACGTTCGATATGACCTCGCAGGTCTTCAGCATCGGCATCCGGATCCCGCTACAACGCCTCTGATACCAGCACCCAAGATGCGGGCCGCCTGACAACCAGGCGGCCTTTTTTCTGTCTGCAAGGCGGGGCCTGCGCGCTGGCGCGCAGATGACCCGCACCCGCGCACTGGACCTTTGCCCGCATCCCTGTCCAGATGGGTGTGTTGGATCAGCAGGGGCGCGAGATGACGAAAATACCGGAAATTGGCCTGATTGGTCTTGGCACCATGGGGCGGAACCTCGCGCTGAATATCGCCAGCCGGGGTGTGCCCATCGCGGTCTTCAACCGCACGGTGGACACCACGCATGGCTTTGTCGCGGGTGCCGGTGATCTGGCGCCACTGATTGCGCCCGCCGACACGCTTGCGGGCCTCGTGACCTCCCTGCCGACGCCGCGCAAAATCATCCTGATGGTGCCGGCGGGTGACCCGGTCGATGACCAGATCGCCAGCCTTGCACCGCTTTTGTCGGCCGGTGACATCATCGTGGATGGTGGCAATTCCGATTGGCGCGATACCGCGCGCCGCGAAAAATCGCTGGGGCAGATCCATTTCCTTGGTCTTGGCGTGTCTGGCGGGGCCGAGGGTGCGCGCAACGGGCCGTCGATGATGGCCGGAGGCACGGCCAAGGCCTATGCGGCGCTGGAACCGGTGCTGACGGCGATTGCGGCCGACTATCGCGGTGCCGCCTGCGTCGCGCATCTGGGGCCGGGTGGCGCGGGCCATTACGTCAAGATGGTCCACAACGGCATCGAATACGCCGATATGCAGATGATCGCGGAAATCTATGGCCTGATGCGTGACGGGCAGGGGGCGTCGGCGGGCCGGGTGGCCGACACCTTCGCGCGGTGGAACGATGGGCCGCTGCAATCCTACCTGATCGAGATTACGGCCAGAACCGCCGCCGCCACCGACCCCGAAACGGCCAAGCCCATGCTGGACGTGATCGCGGACCGTGCGGGCCAGAAGGGCACCGGCCGCTGGACCGTGATGGATGCGCAGGAACGCGCCGCGCCACTTTCGGCGGTCGAGGCAGCCGTTACCGCCCGCGTGATGTCCGCGCGGTCCGATCTGCGCAGCACCGGGCAGGCCCTCTTCGGGGGCGTGGCGGGCCAGATGCCCCCCCTGTCAGAGGCGGATCTGGAAAGCGCGCTGTTGGCGGGCAAGATCGTGGCCTATTCCCAAGGCTTCACCCTTCTGGCCACCGCCAGCGCCGAAGAAGGCTGGGCCCTGCCGTTGGACCGGGTCGCCCAGATCTGGCGCGCGGGCTGCATCATCCGGTCGGCGATGCTGGACGATATGGCCACGGCGCTTGCCGATGATCCCGCCCGCCCGCTGGCCTTTGCGCCGGATTTCGCGGCGCTGCTGCAGGCGCATGTTCCGGCCCTGCGCCGGGTCGTGGCGGCCGCCGCCGCGCGTGGCCTGCCGCTGCTGGCGCTGTCGGGGGCGCTGGCGTGGTTCGATACCATCCGTCAGGCGCGCGGCACCGCCAACCTGCTGCAGGCACAGCGCGATTTCTTTGGCGCGCATGGGTTCGAACGGATCGACCGGCCGGGCGAAACCGGGCTGCATGGCCCTTGGGGCGACGGGCAATAGACCCCGGCGCGACGCGTCAGCGCGCCAACCCCTCGTTGCGAAACACGTTCAGCACACGCTGGCGCAGGCGCAGTTCGGTATGCGCATCGCTGGCCGTATCCTGATCCAGAATCGTATAGACCATGATCAGCCCCTCACACGACAGGGCGCGGACATCGACCGGCTGGCCCAGTGGCGGCAGCCGGTATTCGACATCCAGTGTGATCTGCTCATCGCAATCCGCAAGCGCGGGCATGGCCAGCATGACAAGCGGTATGGCCCAGAAAAGACGACGCATGACATGGCTTCCTTCTGCAAAAGTTGAACAACCCTGTCCGATCCTGACATGGGGTGTCATTCGCATCTTGCCAAGATCGGGGTTTCCTCCTATTCCGACCCTCGGCCTAGGGGTGTAGCTCAGTTGGTAGAGCACTGGATTCCAAATCCAGCGGTCGTGAGTTCGAGTCTCTCCGCCCCTGCCAACCTTCCCGCATGACCGGCCTTTCCCCTGAAACGCACCGCCATGGATGGTCTGCGGCGCTGCAGATCCGGCCTTGCTCCGCGCGACCTTGGCGACTGTGCCCAATTTACCATCATTTCGGGTGCGCGCCCCCTTTCTTGCCGGATATGGGATGCTTCCTTTCCCCGGGCGGTTTCGCAGCCTACGGTCCCTCAAATTATTTTTGGGGAAAAGTTAATGAATCCGATCCGTCCTTTGTTGCTATGCATCCCGGTTGTTTTGACCGGAACGACCATGTCATTGGCGCAGACACAGCTTGGGGCCGGCGCTACAGCCCTCACGCCCACCTCCACGGCGGTCGGCGAGAGTTCAACGGCCCTTTTCAATTCCACGGCAATCGGAGGCTTATCAGAGGCCCTAGGCCTCGATTCTACGGCGATCGGTGCGGCTGCAAGCGCCACTGCTGACAATTCCACTGCCCTCGGAGCACAATCAAGCGCTGCTGGCATTGATTCGACGGCGTTGGGAGATTTCTCAAGCGCCGCTGGCCTTGAATCCACGGCGGTCGGGTCTGATTCAGTGGCCTCTGGCAACGGGTCCACATCCGTCGGCTATGGTTCAACCGCCGCAGCCATCGGCTCCACGGCCCTCGGAATAAATTCAGTGGCCACTGGTGGCAATTCAACTGGCCTCGGCAGTTTTTCAAGTGCCACTGGTGTCAATTCCACGGCCCTCGGCCAG
>JAFMHK010000005.1:0-10221 GCA_017854585.1 Paracoccaceae bacterium | reverse complement strand
CGACAACAGCGTCGCGTTGGGGGCTGATGTTTCGACAACCGCCGCGAACCAGATCGCGCTGGGGTCGGCCACACAAACCCTGACGGTTGCGGGTGTCACATCGGCGGCCAGCACTGCGGCCCAGACCGGACCGGTGCAGCTTGTGACCACCGATGCATCGGGCAATATTGCCGCAGATGGCGGCGCAACCCTGACCGCGATCGGCAACAACACGACGAACATTGGCAACAACGCGTCGGCCATCAGTCTGAACACCACCGCGATCAATGACAACGCGACTGCCATTTCGGGGCTACAGGGTAGCATCGGCGCGAATACGGGTCAGATCGCCCAGAACCGTGATGGTATCGCAATGGCCATGGCGCTTGCGGGAAGCTCGTGGTTGCAGGCGAACGAGGACTTCGCGATGACCTTCAACGTGGGCCACTTCGATGGATCGGATGCATTTGCAGCCACCTTGACGGGTCGCATCAATAACCAGACCAGCCTGAATGGCGGCGTGACGGTCAGTGGGTCCGGCGAAGTCGGCGCGCGGGCTGGTCTGCGCTTCGGCTGGTAACGGCGCGGATGATGGAAGCGCATGGGATAGCGGTAATGGGTGTGTGTCACGACAGGCCGGGGGTGTGTCATCGCCCCCCCGGCACGGGGCGGGTCGTTGGGTGGCTGCGGGCATCTCTGGGCCCGATCCGGCGTCTGGTCGGCCTGTGCCTTGTCGCCGTCCTTTTGGCGGCGCCGACGCTTTGGCCCGCGCGGGCCACGGCCCAGACCCCGGCAACCGATGCGGCCGCCGTCAGGATCTTGCTCCGCTCCACGCTCGTTGCATTGAACCACGCCAACATCACCGGCAACTACACGGTGCTCAGGGATCTGAGCGCGCCCAGTTTCGCGGCCGACTATTCCGCCGCGACCTTGGCGCTTGCGTTCACAAGCCTGCGGGACCGCAACCTCGATCTTGGCCCGCTGACCGTTCTTGAACCGATCATGGCCGAGGCCCCGGCCATCGTCGATGGTGGTCTGTTCCGTCTTGTGGGGTTCTTTCCAAGCCGCCCGATCCAGATCAACTTCGACCTCTACTATCAGCCCATCAATGGGCGTTGGCGGCTGGCCGGGATAGCGGTCGACCCGTTCGACGTTCCGCCCGAACCCGAACCGGCGGCTGAAACCGAGTAGGCAATCTTGTCCGCCGCGCGCGTGTTGGCACCGTCGTGCAGGGCGCGCGGCGTCTGCATCGGATGTGCATGGGTTGTGCATGGGTTGTGCATGCCCCGCGACGCGCCGAAACCGCCATCGCCGCCTTGCGTCTATGGCCCGTGGTGCGTATATGTCCCCCGAAATGACGCAGATCGGACGCTCCCCAATGGCCATCCCCAACCCGTTCCAGTTCCTCCAGCAATCCCGTGCGGAAATCGCCAAGGTTGTCTGGCCCTCCCGGCGCGAGGTGGTCTTGACCACGGCAATGGTCTTTGTCATGGCGGTTCTGGCGGCCATCTTCTTCTTCTTTGTGGATTGGACGATCCGTCAGGGTCTGGAACTGATCCTGACGATGTTTGGCTGATACGCGCAATTCCTGCGCCAAGCCCTTGATTTCCGGGGTTCCGGGGGGTAGGGCAGGCGCTAACTCCACCGACATGGCGCGCGTCGATTCGTGATGCGCGCTGTTTTTGTTCGGGTAGCGGTGCGTAAAGCATTGCAATTATTTTGAAATTTGGCCTTCCGGGGCCTTTGGCGGATACAGGCGGACGACATGGCAAAACGATGGTATTCGGTCAGCGTGCTGTCGAATTTCGAAAAGCGCATTGCCGAACAGATCCGGACAGCTGTGGCTGAAAAGGGACTTGAGGACGAGATCGAAGAGGTTCTGGTTCCTGAAGAGGAAGTGATCGAAGTACGTCGCGGTAAGAAAGTGACCGTGCCGCGCCGCTTCATGCCCGGCTATGTGCTGGTGCGGATGGACCTGACCGACCGCGCCTATCACGCGATCAGCTCGATCCCCCGCGTCACCGGTTTTCTGGGCCCGCAAGGCCGCCCAAGCCCGATGAAGGATGAGGAAGTCAACTCGATCCTGAATCGTGTCGAGGAAGGCGAGGCGGCACCGCGCAATACGATCACCTTCGAAATCGGCGAGAAAGTCAAAGTCAGCGACGGACCGTTCGAAGATTTCGACGGCATGGTCGAAGAGGTCGATGAAGATAACCAGCGCCTGAAAGTGTCTGTGTCGATCTTTGGGCGGGCGACTCCCGTCGAATTGGAATTCACGCAGGTTTCAAAGCAGACCTGAGTGTGCAGAGGGTCCTGATCTGCGTGTCAGATCCGGGCCGTGTGGGAGGTGCGCCGCACGCGAGCGGCAAACCGTACCACAGCAACGAAAGCCTATGGGGACGCGCCCCACGGGTGTTGGAATGAAAGGACAAGGCCAATGGCCAAGAAGCTTGTTGGAAAAATGAAGCTGCAGATCCCTGCAGGCAAAGCCAACCCGAGCCCGCCCGTCGGCCCCGCACTGGGTCAGCGCGGGATCAACATTATGGAATTCTGCAAGGCGTTCAACGCCAAGACGCAGGAAATGGAGCCCGGCGCGCCGTGCCCCACCGTGATCACGTATTACCAGGACAAATCCTTCACGATGGAAATCAAGACGCCGCCTGCGTCTTATTACCTGAAGAAGGCGGCCGGTCTGAAGCCTGTGGGCAAGCGCAACCGTCCGAAGGGTGCTGTGACCCCCGGCCGCGAAACCGTGGCCACCATCACCAGCAAACAGCTGCGTGAGATTGCCGAGGCAAAGATGGTCGACCTGAGCGCCAACGATGTTGAAGCGGCAATGAAGATCGTTCTGGGTTCGGCCCAGTCGATGGGTATCGAGGTGAAAGGTTAAGTCATGGGCAAGATGGGAAAACGTCTTCAGGCTGCCCGCGCAGCTTTCGCCGACAAAGAGAATGTCACTGTTGAAGAGGCAGTCGACCTGATCAAGAGCAATGCGAAGACCAAGTTCGATGAGACCGTCGAGATCGCAATGAACCTGGGTGTTGACCCGCGCCACGCTGACCAAATGGTCCGCGGCACGGTGAACCTGCCCAACGGCACCGGCAAGACGGTGCGTGTTGCCGTATTTGCTCGTGGTCCCAAAGCTGATGAAGCCAAGGAAGCCGGAGCCGATATCGTTGGCGCCGAGGACCTGATGGAAATCGTTCAGGGCGGCACGATCGAATTTGATCGCTGCATCGCAACCCCCGACATGATGCCAATTGTTGGCCGTCTTGGTAAGGTTCTTGGACCGCGCAACCTGATGCCGAACCCAAAGATCGGCACCGTGACGATGGACATCAAAGAGGCCGTGGCCGCCGCCAAGGGTGGTCAGGTCCAGTTCCGCGTTGAAAAAGCTGGCGTAATTCACGCTGGCGTCGGCAAGGTCAGCTTTGACACAGCCAAATTGGCTGAGAACATCCGCGCCTTCGTGGATGCCGTCTCCAAAGCCAAGCCGACAGGTGCGAAAGGCGCATACCTGAAAAAGGTATCGCTGACGTCGACCATGGGCCCTGGCATTTCGGTCAGTGTCGAAAGCGCGACTGGCAACTAAGAGATTTGTTGCGGGGAAACCCGGAACAAAAGGCGGGGCCTTGTATTTGGCCCCGTCCTGTCCGAGACGGAGGGTTCAGGCAGTCGCCTGAATAATTCCTTCCTGAGATGGGGAAACGAGATTTGGATTTCCGTAGGGCAAACGCCCGAAGGGTGATCTGGCACTCGGGCCCCTGACTTGGACCCGAAGAGGTGGGGGTAACCCTGCCAAACATGAGCCGGGGCAATGCCCCAAATTGGAGTGAAACTGTGGATAGAGCCCAGAAAGAGAAAGTGGTCGAGGAACTCGGCCAGATCTTCGAAAGCTCTGGCGTCGTGGTAGTTGCACACTACCAGGGCCTCACGGTTGCCGAGATGCAGGATCTGCGCGCGAAGCTTCGCGACGTGGGTGGGTCCGTACGTGTCGCCAAGAACAAGCTCGCCAAGATCGCCCTCGAGGGAACGCCTGCCGCTGGCATCGCTGACCTGCTGACGGGGATGACCGTTCTTTCCTATTCCGACGACCCTGTGGCAGCTGCCAAGGCCGCGGACGCATATGCCAAGGCAAACGACAAGTTCGTTATTCTTGGTGGTGCGATGGGTGAGAACGTTCTGGATGCCGAAGGTGTTAAAGCCGTGGCCAAGATGCCGTCGCGCGAGGAGCTTATTGCCTCCATCGTCGGCTGCATTGCCGCCCCCGGTTCGAATATCGCCGGCGCCATTGGCGCACCTGCTTCGAACATCGCTTCCATCCTGTCGACCATCGAGGAAATGGCAGAGGCGGCGTAGGCAACCCATGAGACCCGCAGCAAGGGCACCCCTTGCGGCGTTGGAAACCAACCTTACATACGGAAATCGTGAAAATGGCTGATCTGAAAAAACTGGCAGAAGAGATCGTTGGTCTGACCCTGCTGGAAGCACAAGAACTGAAGAACATCCTGAAGGATGAGTATGGCATCGAGCCCGCCGCCGGTGGCGCGGTCATGATGGCAGGCCCCGCTGGCGACGCCGGTGGCGCCGCAGCAGAAGAGAAGACCGAGTTTGACGTCGTTCTGAAGAACGCCGGCGCCTCCAAGATCAACGTGATCAAGGAAGTCCGCGCGATCACCGGTCTTGGCCTGAAAGAAGCCAAGGATCTGGTGGAAGCCGGCGGCAAGATCAAAGAAGGCGTTTCGAAGGCGGAAGCCGACGAAGTCAAAGCCAAGCTGGAAGCAGCTGGCGCCGAGGTCGAGCTGGCCTAATGGTCGGCGGGGTGGCGATTGCTGCCCGACAATAAATCGAAGGCTGGGTCCGGCAGGAATGCGGGGCCCAGCCATCGGCGTCTTAGCGAGAGCCTGCGATGCGGGCTTTCCCTAAGGCGGCAACAGGGATCGGGAGCTTGCCGGTGGGACGGTAGGCACGAATGGGTCCCCCGCGTCTGGTTTCAGTGTCCTGTGCGTCGGTTCCCCAACGATGTGCATCGCGCGAGACAACGGAAAGGTGTTTGAGAGCATGGCTCAGACCTACGCAGGCCAAAAACGTATTCGCAAGTTTTATGGCAAAATCCGCGAAGTATTGGAGATGCCGAACCTGATTGAGGTTCAGAAGTCCTCCTACGATCTGTTCTTGAAATCCGGTGATCAGCCGCAGCCGATGGACGGCGAAGGCATCAAGGGTGTGTTCCAGTCGGTTTTTCCGATCAAGGACTTCAACGAAACGGCCGTGCTTGAGTTCGTGAAATACGAACTGGAGCAGCCGAAATACGACGTGGAAGAGTGCCAGCAGCGCGACATGACCTATGCCGCGCCGCTCAAGGTCACCCTGCGTCTGATCGTGTTCGATATCGATGAAGATACCGGCGCGAAATCGGTCAAGGATATCAAAGAACAAGACGTGTTCATGGGGGACATGCCCCTCATGACGCCGAATGGCACGTTCGTCGTGAACGGGACCGAGCGCGTCATCGTCAGCCAGATGCACCGTTCCCCGGGTGTGTTCTTTGACCATGACAAGGGCAAGACGCACAGCTCGGGCAAGCTTTTGTTTGCTTGCCGCATCATTCCCTACCGTGGCTCGTGGCTGGACTTCGAGTTCGACGCCAAAGACATCGTCTTTGCCCGTATCGATCGGCGTCGTAAATTGCCGGTGACGACCCTGCTCTATGCGCTTGGTCTGGACCAGGAAGGCATCATGGATGCCTATTACGACACCGTCGACTTCAAGCTGGACAAGAAGAAAAAGGGCTGGGTCACCACCTTCTTTCCCGAACGCGTGCGCGGCACCCGTCCGACATTTGATCTGGTCGATGCCAAGACAGGCGAAGTGGTTGCCGAGGCCGGCAAGAAGATCACTCCGCGCGCTGCAAAGCAGTTGATCGACGAAGGCAACGTAAAGGACCTTCTGGTGCCGTTTAACCAGATCGTCGGCCGGTTCGTCGCCAAAGACATCATCAACGAAGAAACCGGCGCGATCTATATCGAGGCCGGAGATGAGCTGACTTGGGAACTGGACAAGGGAGGCGAAGTTTCGGGCGGAAGCCTGAAGGAATTGATGGATGCAGGCATCACCGATATTCCGGTGCTGGACATCGATAACGTCAATGTCGGGCCCTACATCCGCAACACCGTTGCGATCGACAAGAACCTGAACCGCGATACCGCGCTGATGGATATCTATCGTGTCATGCGTCCGGGTGAGCCACCGACCGTCGAGGCGTCGAGCGCCCTGTTCAACCAGCTGTTCTTCGATTCGGAGCGCTATGACCTGTCGGCCGTTGGCCGCGTCAAAATGAACATGCGGCTGGCGCTGGATGCGGATGACACCATCCGGACACTGCGTCGCGAAGATATCGTGTCTTGTATCAAGGCACTGGTCGAACTGCGCGATGGCAAGGGCGATATCGACGATATCGACCATCTTGGCAATCGCCGGGTCCGCTCGGTTGGTGAGTTGATGGAGAACCAGTACCGCGTCGGCCTTCTGCGGATGGAGCGTGCGATCAAGGAGCGGATGAGCAGTGTCGAGATCGACACCGTCATGCCGCAAGACCTGATCAATGCGAAACCCGCTGCTGCTGCGGTGCGTGAATTCTTCGGCTCCAGCCAGTTGTCGCAGTTCATGGACCAAACGAACCCCCTGTCGGAAGTGACGCACAAGCGTCGTCTGTCGGCCCTTGGGCCGGGCGGTCTGACACGTGAACGGGCGGGCTTCGAGGTCCGTGACGTTCATCCGACCCACTACGGTCGGATGTGCCCGATCGAGACGCCGGAAGGACCGAACATCGGCTTGATCAACTCGCTTGCCACCTATGCGCGCGTGAATAAATACGGCTTCATCGAAACCCCCTATCGCAAGGTGGTGGACGGCAAGGTAACGGACGAAGTGCAATACATGTCCGCAACCGAGGAAATGCGTCACACTGTGGCGCAGGCCAACGCGAACATGAATGCGGACGGTTCGTTTGCGAACGATCTGGTTTCGACCCGGCAGAACGGCGACTACACCTTGGCGCCCCGCGAAAATGTCAGCCTGATAGACGTTTCGCCAAAGCAGTTGGTGTCAGTTGCGGCTTCGCTGATCCCGTTCCTGGAAAACGATGACGCAAACCGGGCCTTGATGGGATCGAACATGCAGCGTCAGGCGGTGCCGCTGTTGCAGGCCGACGCTCCTTTCGTGGGTACCGGGATTGAAAGTGTCGTCGCCAAAGACTCCGGTGCTGCAATCATGGCGAAACGCAGCGGCATCATCGATCAGGTTGATGCGCAGCGGATCGTTGTGCGGGCCACCCATGATCTGGCGTTGGGCGATGCGGGCGTGGATATCTACCGCCTGCGTAAATTCCAGCGGTCGAACCAGAACACCTGCATCAACCAGCGCCCGCTGGTGAAGGTGGGTGACACTGTCACCAAGGGCGAAGTCATTGCCGATGGTCCCTCCACCGACATGGGGGAACTGGCGCTTGGCAAGAACGTCGTCGTCGCCTTCATGCCGTGGAATGGCTATAACTACGAGGACTCGATCCTGATTTCGGAGCGCATCGTGAAGGAGGACGTGTTCACGTCGATCCACATCGATGAGTTCGAAGTCGCGGCACGAGACACCAAGCTTGGGCCGGAAGAAATCACCCGCGACATTCCCAACGTCGGCGAGGAAGCCCTCCGCAACCTCGACGAGGCAGGCATCGTTTACATCGGTGCCGATGTGGGTCCGGGCGACATTCTGGTGGGCAAGATCACCCCCAAGGGCGAAAGCCCGATGACGCCGGAAGAAAAGCTGCTGCGCGCGATCTTTGGCGAAAAGGCATCGGATGTACGCGACACGTCCCTGCGCCTGCCGCCGGGTGACTTCGGAACGGTCGTGGAAGTGCGTGTTTTCAACCGCCATGGTGTGGAGAAGGATGAGCGCGCCCTGCAGATTGAGCGTGAGGAAGTGGAACGTCTGGCCCGTGACCGGGATGACGAATTGCTCATCCTCGAGCGCAACACCTATGCGCGCCTGAAGGGCATGATCCTTGGCAAGGCGGCAGTTAAGGGGCCGAAAGGCGTCAAGGCCGGGTCCGAGATTACCGAGGAACTTCTTGAAACGCTGTCCAGAGGGCAGTGGTGGCAACTGGCCCTTGGCGATGAAAAGGACGCAGCCCACGTTGAAGCCCTGAACGAGCAGTTTGGCGCGCAGAAACGCACGCTGGACCACCGTTTCGAAGATAAGGTGGAGAAAGTCCGCCGTGGCGACGACCTGCCGCCGGGTGTGATGAAGATGGTCAAGGTCTTCATCGCGGTGAAGCGCAAGCTGCAGCCGGGTGACAAGATGGCCGGCCGTCACGGAAACAAGGGTGTGATCTCCAAGGTTGTTCCGGTTGAAGACATGCCGTTCCTTGCGGACGGTACTGCCGTGGACTTCGTCCTGAACCCACTCGGTGTGCCGTCGCGTATGAACGTTGGTCAGATCCTTGAAACCCACATGGGTTGGGCCGCGCGCGGTCTTGGCATCAAGATCGACGAAGCACTGGAAGAATATCGCCGGTCAGGTGATATGACACCGGTGCGTGATGCACTGAAAATCGCCTATGGCGACGATGTGTATCGGGACGCCATGGGCCACATGGACGAGGCACAGGTTGTTGAAGCCGCTTCCAACGTCACACGTGGTGTGCCGATCGCAACGCCTGTCTTCGACGGTGCGAAGGAACTGGATGTCAACGATGCGCTGACCCGCGCTGGCTTTGACACTTCGGGGCAGTCGGACCTTTTCGATGGCCGTACCGGCGAGAAATTCGCCCGTCAGGTCACCGTCGGGGTGAAATACCTGCTCAAGCTGCACCACCTTGTCGATGACAAGATCCACGCACGTTCCACCGGGCCCTACAGCTTGGTCACGCAGCAGCCTCTGGGCGGCAAGGCGCAGTTCGGCGGTCAGCGTTTCGGTGAAATGGAAGTCTGGGCGCTTGAGGCCTATGGCGCTGCCTACACCCTGCAGGAAATGCTGACGGTCAAGTCGGATGACGTGGCTGGCCGGACGAAAGTGTACGAGTCCATCGTGAAGGGCGAAGATAATTTCGAGGCTGGCGTGCCGGAAAGCTTCAACGTGCTGGTCAAGGAGGTCCGGGGTCTGGGCCTCAACATGGAACTCCTGGATGCGGAGGACGAGGAATAGCGGGCGTCGCAGAGGTTTCACAAACCCCTGTGCCAGATCCAGTTGCAGGATCTGGCACCCACCCCCTCCCTTCACGCCCGATATTCGAGGTAACAAGATGAACCAGGAAATTACCAACAACCCGTTCAACCCGCTGACCCCGCCGAAAGCATTCGACGAGATCAAGGTATCGCTGGCTAGCCCCGAGCGTATTCTCAGCTGGTCCTACGGTGAGATCAAGAAGCCGGAAACCATCAACTATCGCACGTTCAAGCCCGAGCGTGACGGCCTGTTCTGTGCGCGTATCTTTGGCCCGATCAAGGATTACGAATGCCTGTGCGGCAAATACAAGCGAATGAAGTATCGCGGCGTCGTCTGCGAGAAATGCGGTGTGGAAGTCACGCTGCAAAAGGTTCGCCGCGAGCGGATGGGCCACATCGAACTGGCCGCGCCCGTTGCGCACATCTGGTTCCTGAAATCGCTTCCGAGCCGGATCGGCCTCATGTTGGACATGACGCTGCGTGATCTCGAGCGGATCCTGTATTTCGAGAACTACGTTGTAATCGAGCCGGGCCTCACGGACCTGACCTACGGGCAGTTGATGAGCGAAGAGGAATTCCTTGACGCGCAAGATGCCTATGGTGCGGATGCGTTCCAAGCCAACATCGGTGCCGAGGCTATTCGTGAGATGCTGGCCAATATCGATCTGGAGGCCGAAGCCGCGCAGTTGCGCGAAGACCTCAAGGTTGCAACCGGTGAACTGAAGCCCAAGAAAATCATCAAGCGGTTGAAGATCGTCGAGAACTTCATTGATTCCGGGAACCGCCCGGAGTGGATGATCCTTACGGTGGTGCCGGTCATTCCGCCAGAACTTCGCCCACTGGTCCCGCTGGATGGCGGCCGGTTTGCCACGTCCGACCTGAACGACCTTTATCGCCGGGTCATCAACCGCAACAACCGCCTCAAGCGGCTGATCGAATTGCGTGCACCTGATATCATCATCCGCAACGAAAAGCGGATGCTGCAGGAATCCGTCGATGCATTGTTCGACAACGGCCGTCG
>JAFMHK010000038.1 GCA_017854585.1 Paracoccaceae bacterium | reverse complement strand
ATCAGCCATCTCGCTTGCCACATCACCAACATTGGCGCCCAAGTCGATACAGAGGTCACCGGGACCAAGTTCGGACAAGGCCTTAGCAAAATCCTCCTTTTGCCGGCTTCTTTGGCGCCGCATCGCCTTGCGGAAGCAACTCCTCCCAAAGGCAGTACGCCCTGTGGCAAAAGTCCAAAGGAACTCTTCCAACTGGCCGATTGGGCGTGGTGATCGAAGGGTGCTTGATCTCATAGACAACGTAAGGCTCCTAGTTTCCGTAGTGAGCTTTCGATTCAATCGACGGTCAGCCCGACGCTTATTCTCTCAACACAGCCATTGTCGATTGGCAACATTAAATTTCGATCGCAAGTAGCATGGTGTATCACATACCTCACCCCCCATCCCCCTCCGCTTGACACCTCCCCCCACATCCGGCCTTCTTTTGTTGCGCGGGTGATGCGGGCCGCGCGTTGATCACGTTCCGGTTTCCTCCCGACGTTTCGGTCCACCTCCGCACGACAGGTCCTGCCCCATGATGCGCCATATCGTTCTTGTGAAATTCAAACCCGCCGCGACCGAGGATCAGAGGGCGGCGTGGTATGCCGCTGTGCGGGGCTTGTGTGACGGCGCGCCCGAGGTGCAATCCTACACCCTCGGCACCAATGTCGGCAGCGGGCCGAACCACCATGACGCGGCCCTTGTGGCCGATTTTGCCGACATGGCCGCCTTCCGCCGTTATGTCGATGGCCCCGCCCACAAGGACTATGTCCAGACCCACGCCATTCCGGTGGTCGATACCTTGGCCGCCATTCAGCACACGTTCTGACCCAAAGCCGCCCGATGGCGTTTCGGCGCGCGGCTGATGGGGGGGTGTGATCCGCGCGGGCCGTGCGCGGGCTCACCGTCACGCCGATCTGCATGGGGTGTGCATCGGTTGTGCATCGGTTGTGCATGCCCGTTTCAGGGCGATTGCAGGCTCACGCCACGTTCAGGAACGCGCGGATCGTGTCTTCGAATTCACGCGGCTTATCGGCATGGAGCCAGTGCCCCGCCCCCGGAATTTTCGCGAATTTTGCATTTGGAAACAACGACTTGATGTATGGTCGGTGCGCCGGAAGCACGTAATCGGACTGCGCGCCGGACAAGAACAGCGCCGGGCCGTCAAACTGCCCCTCGATTGCGGGCCAACCGACGATCTGCGGCATGAATTCCTCCAGAACATCCAGATTCAAGCGCCATTTTTTCTCTTTTATATCAAGCGATTGCAGCAAGAAGGCGCGGACGCCATCCTCCGGCACCGCTGCCGCCAGTTGCCTGTCCGCGTCGCCCCGCGTCGCCACGGCCGACAAATCCACCATCCGCATCGCATCGATGAACCGTTGCTGCGAATGTTCATAACTCACCGGCGCAATATCCCCCACCAGCACCCGCCGCACCCGCTCCCCCCGCGTCAGCGCCAACACCATCGCCGCCTTCCCCCCCATCGAGTGTCCGACCACATCCGCGACGCCGCCATGGGCCGCGATCACCTGCGCCAGATCATCCGCAAGGTTTTGATAAGTATGAGAGGTTTTCGATGGTGACAGGCCGTGGTTGCGCATGTCCACCGCCAGCACGCGGCGCGTATCGGACAGACGTTTGGCGATAACGCCCCAGTTCCGAGCAGACCCATAAAGGCCATGCGCGATCAACAGGGGCGGCAGCGTGGTATCGCTGCCCGTGATGACAGTGTTCAACATGACCCAAGCTCTAGCGTCACGACTTGCTGGTTACCAGACCCGAGGCTGCCTAACATCAATCCTGTCGAATCGCTTGGGGGCGTTTTTTCATGACACCTGAACAATACACGGCCTTGACCGACCCGCTTCGCGCCACCATCAGCGCCCGGTTGGGCGTGCGGGGCCGCAGTTTTCGCACCACCGTCCTACGTGCGGGTCGCTTGTTGCCCGCCCCCGCGCGGGATGCCGCGGCTAGCTTGCTGGCTTTGGAACAGCGGTTGGATAACCCCAAGCTCGCACATCGAACGGACCCCGCAATCGCCCGGTCTGCCGCCCAAACGGTTCAAGCCTATCTCAGCCACCGACCGGAAGGCTTGCGGACTGCACGCCGGCGCGCGCTGCTTGCTGCCGAGCTGGGATTTCGCGGAATGGTGTTGCTGGTTGCGATTTTGACGGTGCTGCGCTGGCGCGGGTATCTCTAGACGCCGTTGCCCACACCCGCAGGCCCGGCTATGGGGTGCAGGGAAACAACGGGTGACATAATGGCCAGACACAACGCAGACGAGGTGATCGGGGTCATTACCCCCCATCAAGGCCGCCGTATCTTTGGCGCGGGGACGATCGGGCTGTTGGGCATCATCTTGTTGAGTGTCGCGGTAAGATTTCCACCTGCCGATCTGGCTTGGCTGATCTTTCTCATCGTGATGGGCGCGGGGTCCATGACGCTGGCCTGGAAGCTGTGGGAGGCGACAGCCACCCCAATCGAACTGACCCGAACCGAACTGCGCGAAGTCGGGGGGCGCGTGATCTGCAGAATCGAAAACGTTGAAAGTGTCGATCGCGGATTTTTCGCCTTCAAGCCGTCAAACGGCTTTCTGGTGCGGCTCTATCAGCCGGCGGGGCAGGCTGTTTATGCGCCCGGCCTGTGGTGGCGGGCCGGGCGCAGGGTCATGGTGGGCGGCGTCACGTCCGGGTCGCAGGCGAAATCAGTGGCTGACCTGATCACCATCTTGCTTGTCGAACGCGAGGCTGGCCACGGATACTAGATGCCCTTGGCTTGATAGGCTGCGGCAACGCGGCCGATGGCAACCAGAAATGCGGCCGTGCGCAGGTCGGTGACGTCATCGCGGCTCCACCAGACCTCGCGCATGGACTGGTACGCATCGCGCATGGTGTCATCCAGACCCGATCGCACCAATTCCAACTCGCCCGCACCGCGCAGGTATTTCTGCTTGAAGTTGGGGCTAAGCGTCCAGCCCGTGCCGGTATCCGCAGACAGGCGTTCAAGCTCGTCCACCAGCAACTGGTGGCGCGATTCCTCTTGCCGCCGCTGCATGCGACCGAACCGAATGTGCGACAGGTTCTTGACCCATTCGAAATAGGATACCGTCACACCACCGGCGTTCGCATACAGGTCGGGAATGATCACACACCCCTTGTGGCGCAGGATTTCATCGGCACCGGCCGTGATCGGCCCATTCGCCGCCTCGATGATCAAAGGGGCCTGAATGCGCGCGGCATTGCCCATGTTGATCACCCCCTCCAACGCGGCCGGGATCAAGATATCGCATTCCCCTTCCAGCACCGCCACACCGTCTTTGTGGTAGGTGCCGAACGGGCAATCCTTTACACCGCCATGCTTGGCGATCCAATCGCGCAAGACGGCGATATCAAGGCCGTTCTGATCCTCGATGGCACCGTCACGTTCGATCACATGGGTCACCTTGCACCCATCTTCGGTGCTCAGGAAATGGGCCGCATGATAGCCCACGTTGCCCAGACCCTGCACGATGACGCGCTTGCCATCCAGTTTGCCCGAGAGATTAGCCTTGGCCACATCTTCCGGGTGGCGAAAGAATTCCTGCAGTGCGTATTGCACACCACGCCCCGTTGCTTCGACCCGGCCCTGAATACCGCCCGCGTGGGGGGGCTTGCCAGTCACACAAGCGCGCGCATTGATGTCTGTCGTGTTCATGCGGGCATATTGGTCCGCAATGATCGCCATCTCTCGCTCACCCGTGCCCATGTCGGGCGCTGGCACGTTCTGGCTTGGATTGATCAGGTCGCGCTTGATCAACTCATAGGCAAAGCGCCGCGTGATCTTTTCAAGTTCGTCCGCATCGTAGTGTCGCGGATCAATGCACAACCCGCCCTTCGACCCGCCGAACGGCGCCTCGACCAATGCGCATTTGTACGTCATCAGCGCGGCCAGCGCCTCAACCTCATCTTGATGGACGTTCGGCGCATAGCGGATACCGCCCTTGACCGGTTCGGTGTGTTCGGAATGCACGGCCCGATAGCCGGTGAACGTCTGAACGCCGCCCCGCAGCCGCACGCCGAAACGAACGGTGTAGGTGGAGTTGCAGACGCGGATCTTTTCCTCAAGCCCCGGCGGAAGATCCATCAATGCGGCAGCGCGATTGAACATCATGTCAACTGACTGGCGAAAGCTTGGTTCGATGGTCGCTGTTGTGCTTACATTCATGGTGTGTCCCTCCCCGGAGCGCCTCTCAAGCAGGCCACAGGCCGGCAAAAGACGCAAGCAGGCATTCGATTTTGGGACCGATCAGCTCGTGACTACAGAAAGATGAACAGACTGTTAATGAACTGTTTCCTTTTTGAAAACACCGCGTTTCGACCCTTGCTTTGCCCCATTTTTGCCGTGGTTCGCCATCACAAGAATTCTCGGAGAGATGTGTCGTCATGATGCACCTCAATCGGATTCGGAGGCATCGCACATGAGGAACAACGTCAAGCGCGCACTGACTGCCCTCCCGGCACGGTTCCGTCAGGGTCCGCGCGCTTTCATCGCCAAAGAGGATGGAACAATCACCATCTTTGGGTTGATGATGTTCGTCTTGATGCTGGGTATCGGCGGCATCGCGATCGATGTCATGCGCTACGAAACACAGCGGGTGCAGTTGCAGAATACACTGGACCGCGCGGTTCTTGCCGCCGCATCGCTGACACAGACGATTGATCCTCGGCAAGTTGTCGAGAACTACTTCCAGACCTCGGGGTTGGAGAATTACCGCCTGAACGTCGAATTGGACGAGGGCCTGAACTATCGTCAGGTGTCGGCTCAGGCGGAAATGGAGATCAACTCGGTCTTCATGCAGATGTTCGGCATCAGGACCCTGACCTCGCCCGCATTCGGCGCGGCCGAGGAACGCGTCCGCAACATCGAGATCTCGATGGTGCTCGATATTTCCGGCTCCATGGGGAGCAACAACCGGATCACCAACATGCGAAGTGCGGCGCGGGAATTCGTGACGACCGTGCTTGATACGAACACTACGGCTGACGGTGATGAATTGGTGTCGATCTCCATTGTTCCCTACAATGGGCGCGTCAACGCGGGCGACACGATCGAAAGCGTCTTCACGCTGACAAATGAGCATACGGAATCCAGCTGCACGCGGTTTGCGACCGCAGACTTCGCTGTGGCGGCCATGGACCCAAGCGTCCCGATCCAACGGGTATCCCACTTCGATCTGGACAACCGCAACCAGACTTGGGGCATGTTTTCCTCACCCCACTGTCAGACTAACAATTATGCGGCGATCCTGCCGTGGGAGCACGACGAAACCGCCCTGCACAACCACATCAACAGCCTGAACGCAGAAGGCTGGACAGCGATCGACCTTGGTATGAAATGGGCGGTTGGCCTTTTGGACCCGGCAGCGCAACCGGCAGTGACCGCATTGATAGGCGACCCGAACGTGATGGGCGATGAGGTTGTCCACGAGGACTTCGCCGGTCGGCCCGCGCTCTACACTGACAACGAGACGCTGAAGATCATCGTGATGATGACAGATGGTGAAAACACGCGCCAATACGATGTCCGCCCACAATATCGCAGTGGTCCGTCCAACGTTTACTACCATGCCGGCAATGATCGGTATTCCGTGTGGTATCCCGGCGTGAACTCCTGGTTCGTCTTTTACCAAAACACTTGGGAGAACGGATATTGGGCCAGCGGGCCCTACGGGGGCAACGACTCGGTTGCCCTGACTTGGCAATACCTCTGGGCGACCTATACCGAAAACTCGATTGCCGAGCGTTTCTTTGATGAACCGTCTGACCGGTCCGGAAACAGCACCTATTACAATCAGATCCGCAGCGCGATCGAGCAGTATGGCGACCAGAACTCTGCCGATACAAACCTGCGCGCCAGCTGCGATGCGGCCCGCGCGCAAGGCATCATCGTGTTTGCCATCGGGTTCGAAGCCCCTCAAGGGGGGCAGGAAGTGATGCGCTACTGCGCCACCACAGCCGCACATTATTATGACGTGCAGGGTGTTGAAATCAGCGAAGCTTTCGCATCGATCGCGCGCACGATCAACCAGCTGCGTCTGGTGCAGTGATCGGCATGTGGGGCATCCGCAAAAATATTAGGGACTTCGCCCGATCCGAGGACGCGACGGCGACGATCGAGTTCGTGATCGTCTTTCCGGTCGTGATGATCTTGTTCATAGCCGTGTTCGAAACCTCGATGATCCTGACGCGGCAGGTCATGCTGGAACGCTCGCTCGACAGTGCGGTCCGGGTGTTGCGCCTGACCTCGAACCTGACGACCACCCATGATGAAATCCGCGAAAACATTTGCGCCAACACCTTGGTGATCAGCAATTGCAACGAAGTCTTGATCCTGGATCTGCGGGTGATCGATACCACCAACTATCTCCTGCCACCCGTTGAGAGCCTTTGTGTGGACCGTGCAGGCAGTGTCAGCCCCGCCAACCAGTTCGATCCCGGCGTGGAGAACGAACTGATGTTGATCCGCGCCTGCGCGATTGTGGATCGCATCCTGCCGTTTTCCGGTTTTGGCCTAAACATGACGCGCGATGACACCGGCGGCATCCACATGACTGCCGCGTCGGTCTTTGTGAACGAACCGGATTGAGAGGCCAGAAAATCATGCGCAGATATGTCCGCCGCTTCCTGAAAGACACTGACGCCGCAGTGGCGATGGAAACGCTGATCATCACGCCCATTCTGGCGTGGTTGTTCGTGGCCAGCTTCATATTCTTCGACGCATTTCGCGCCTACAATACCTCGCTCAAGGCAACCTATGCCATCGCCGACGTCCTTAGCCGCCAGACGGATACGATCTTCGGTTCGGATCTTGAAGGGCTGGCGGATGTCTTCGATCACATCACCCGGAACACCGCAGGCTCGTCCATGCGCGTCACCGAGATCAGCCAGAGCGACGACCAATATTTGATCAGATGGTCTTATGCCACCGACGGGCGTGCGCGCCTTTTCAACGCAAACCTTCCAGAATTCGAAGAACAGCTTCCCGTGATGGCAGTGGGCGATCGCATCTTGCTGGTGGAAACCTTCCTGCCCTACGATCCGTTCTTTGACCTCGGCTTTGAAGGTATCGAGTTCACGAACTTCACCGTGACCCGCCCGCGTTTTGCCGGCCTTGTGCCCTTCAATGACGGCAGCGCCCCCACATACTGCCCCACCGGCTGCGATGTCGGCGAAGGGTCGTAACAAGGTCGCGCAAGCGCTTGGCTTTGTCGCGTTAGGGCTTTTCTTACCGACCTCCCCCGCCCCATAGTAGGGCATCGCGCGGCCATGCTGCCCGTGCGCATTCCGACCGGGAGATTATGATGCGCTATTCGGGCTGGCAGGTGCTGGCGCAGGGTTTGATGGGCAACAAGGGCTGGAAACCTGCCTGGCGCGATCCGGCGCCCAAACCCGAATATGACATCGTCATCATCGGCGGCGGCGGCCACGGTCTTGCCACGGCATTCTATCTGGCGAAAGAGCATGGCCTGCGCAATATCGCGGTGCTCGAAAAGGGCTATCTTGGTGGCGGAAATGTTGGCCGCAACACGACCATCGTGCGCGCGAATTACGCGCTGCCCGGAAATTCGGAATTCTATTCGCATTCCCTCAAGCTGTGGGAGGGGATGGAACAGGAGCTGAACTACAACGTGATGCACAGCCAACGTGGCGTGCTGAACCTGTTCCATTCTGACGGCCAGCGCGACGCCTATGCCCGGCGCGGCAACGCCATGATCAATCAGGGCGACGACGCGATCTTGCTGGACCGCGAAGGGGTGCGCAAAAAGCTTCCCTATCTTGATTATGATCAGACCAGATTTCCGATCTACGGGGCGCTTTATCATCCGCGGGGCGGCACCGCGCGCCACGATGCGGTGGCGTGGGGGTATGCACGGGGCGCTGACCAATACGGGGTGGACCTTCTGCAGAAATGCGAAGTCACCGGCATTGATGTGGAAAACGGCAAGGTCACCGGCGTTCAGACCACGCGCGGGGCGATCCGCGCAAAGAAGGTGGGGATTGTCGTGGCAGGCCGGTCCGGTCAGGTCGCGGCCCTTGCGGGAATGCGCCTGCCTATCGAATCCCACATCCTTCAGGCCTTCGTGACCGAGGGGCTGAAGCCGGTCATCGACAACGTCATCACCTATGGGATGGGCCATTTCTACATCAGTCAGTCCGACAAGGGCGGGCTGGTGTTCGGGGGGGATCTGGATTTCTATGCCTCCTACGCCGCACGTGGCAACCTGCCTATGGCCGAGCACGTGGTCGAAGCCGGGATGACCCTGATGCCGATGATCGGAAAGGCCCGCATGTTGCGTTCATGGGGCGGGATCATGGATATGTCGCCCGATGGATCGCCGATCATCGACAAAACCCATATCGACGGGCTCTACCTCAACTGCGGCTGGTGCTACGGTGGGTTCAAGGCGGTGCCGGGATCAGGCTATTCCTTTGCCCACCTGATGGCCACCGACATGCACCATGCCCCTGCCGCGGGCTTCCGGCTTGACCGGTTTGCAACTGGGCGGGGTCTCATGGATGAAGAGGGCACAGGCTCTCAACACAACTTGCACTAGGAAACCCGATGCGCCTGACCTGCCCCCACTGCGGCGACCGCGACCTGCGAGAATTCTCGTATAAGGGCCACGAGACCTATCTGGACCGCCCATCTGCGGATGCACCGGCGGCGGCGTGGGACGGCTATCTGCATCTGCGCGACAATCCCGCCGGTGAAACCCGCGACCTGTGGTTTCACGAACTTGGATGCAGCGCTTGGCTGGTTGTGACGCGCAACACCGTGACCCACGCGGTCACGGTCGTCGAACTGGCCCGGGATGTGAAAGGCGCGCGTCATGCGGGTTGATGGCAAGGGGCTTGTTGATCGGGGCCGCCCGGTCAAGTTCACCTTCAACGCGCAGGGCTATACCGGCTTTGCGGGTGACACCGTCGCCTCTGCGTTGATGGCCAGCGGCGTCAAGCTGGTTGGCAGATCGTTCAAATACCACCGCCCGCGCGGCGTGCTGACCGCCGGATCGGAAGAACCGAACGCGTTGATCGAGGTCGGCACAGGCGCGCATCGCACGCCCAACACCCGTGCCACCATGCAAGAACTGTTCGAAGGGCTGACGACCAACAGTCAGAACCACATCGGCCCGCTGGAACGTGACCTGCTTTCGATCAATGATCTTTTCCCCTCCTTTCTCAGCGCCGGGTTCTACTACAAGACATTCATGTGGCCCCGAAAATTCTGGGAAAAGCTGTATGAACCCGCGATCCGCCGGGCTGCGGGCCTTGGCCGCCTGTCGGGCAAGGCAGACCCGGATACATACGAACGCGCATATGCGCATTGCGATGTGTTGGTGGTCGGCGGGGGACCCGCAGGCTTGATGGCGGCCCTCACGGCGGCGCAAGCTGGGGCCGATGTCATCTTGGCCGATGAAAACCCGCGCTTCGGCGGCAGGTTGATCGCCGACGACGAAGACATCGCAGGCCTGCCCGCCGCCGTCTGGGTGCAAGACACGCTGGCCGCGCTCAAGGATACGGGCCGCGTGCGCATGATGACGCGTACGACCGTGACAGGTGCCTATGACGGTGGCATGTACGGCGCATTGGAACGCGTGGGCCATCATGTGCCAGCACAATCCGATCTGCCGGTGGAATGCTTCTGGCGGATCCACGCGCGGCAAACGGTTCTTGCGGCGGGCGCGTTGGAACGCCCGCTTGCCTTTCCGATGAACGACAGGCCGGGCATCCTGATGGCCAGCGCCGTAAACAGCTATCTGAACCTCTATGGAACCACGCCGGGGCAAAATGTGACCCTGTTTGCCACCAACGATAACGCGCATCGCACCGCGGTGATCTTGCAGCAGGCAGGCGTGCGGGTTGCGGCCGTCATCGACAGCCGCACGGGCGTGACGGCACAGGGCGATTATCGCTTGATCGACGGCGCCCAAGTGGTCGGCACCAAGGGGCGGCAGGGCGTGCGTGAAATCACCTATCGCACCGCCGGCGGCACAGACACCATCATTACCGATTGTCTGGCCATGTCCGGCGGTTGGAACCCCAATGTGAGCCTGACCTGCCATATGAACGGACGACCGGTCTGGAACCCCGACATCAAGGCATTTGTCCCTGCCGAGGGCGCGGTGCCGGGCCTGACCCCGGCCGGGGCCTGTGCCGGACATTATTCCACCCACGCCTGCCTCACCGGGGGGATTGCCGCCGCAAAGACAGCGCTTGCCGCGCTTGGCAAGCGCGCGCCGTCCATCAAGACCCCCGCCGCGCGCGATCAGGCCGGAGATGCACAGGCGCTTTGGTATGTCGAGGGCAAAGGCCGCGCATGGCTCGACTTTGGCAATGACGTGACCACCAAGGACATCAGACAGGCCGCACAGGAAAACTTCGCCTCGGTCGAGCACATGAAGCGCTACACGACCCAAGGCATGGCACCCGATCAGGGCAAGAATTCCAACATCGCCGCGCTGGCGCTGCTGGCCGACAGCACCGGGCGCGGCATCCCCGAGACGGGAACCACAACCTATCGCCCGCCCTATGTCCCGGTATCACTGGGGGCGTTGGGCGCGGGCGCGCAGGGCAAGGGGTTCGCGCCGGAGCGATTCACCACGTCGCACGCAGCCAGCGTGGAACGCGGTGCCCCGATGATCGAGGCGGGGTTGTGGTATCGGCCTTCCTACATCCCGCGCCCCGGCGAAAGAACATGGCGGCAGTCCTGTGATCGTGAGATTGGCTTGGTCCGTGGGGCGGTCGGCATTTGCGATGTTTCCACGTTGGGCAAGATCGATATTCAGGGGCCAGATGCGGGCGCGTTTCTTGATCTCGTCTATGCAAACACCTTCTCCACGCTGAAACCGGGGCGGGTGCGTTACGGTCTGATGCTGCGCGAAGACGGGCACGTGATGGATGACGGCACGACCGCGCGGCTGACGGACACGCATTTCGTAATGACCACCACCACCGCCGCCGCGGGGCAGGTGATGAAGCACCTTGAATTCGTTCACCAATGCCTTGTGCCACACATGAACGTCCGCTTCATCTCGGTGACCGAACAATGGGCGCAGTTTGCGGTGGCGGGGCCACTGGCGCGCGATCTCCTGGACAGCGTGCTGGATACCCCCCTGCGCGCCGACACATGGCCGTTCATGGCCTGCGGACCGGTGAGCCTTCAGGGCGTGTCCGGTCGGCTGTTCCGCATCTCGTTTTCGGGCGAACATGCCTACGAAATTGCCGTGCCAGCGCGCTATGGCAATGCGTTGTTCCGCGATCTGGTGGCGCGCGCCGAGGCCATGGGAGGTGGGGCCTACGGGATGGAGGCGCTGAACGTCCTGCGGATCGAAAAGGGGTTCATCACCCATTCCGAAATCCATGGCCGGGTCACCGCCTTTGACATCGGCATGCACCGGATGATCTCCGACAAGAAGGACTGCATCGGCAAGGCCGCCGCCAATCGCCCCGGATTGTTGGAGCCATCCCGCGAACGTCTTGTCGGCCTGCGCCCAGTCGGGGATGTGAAACAGATCACCGCGGGGGGGCGTCTTTTTGACCACGATGATCCGCCCGTCCGAGAAAACGATCAGGGCTACATCACGTCCGTCGGGTATTCTCCGACGCTGGAAAGCTACCTTGGTCTTGGCTTTGTGCGCTATGGACCCGAGCGTTTGGGCGACACGATCAAGATGGTCGATCACCTACGCGGTCTTGAGGCGCAGGTGGAAATCTGTGACCCGGTATTCTTCGATCCCGAGGGGGGGCGCGTCCGTGGCTAACCTGATCAGAACATCCGCTGCGGCGGGGCAACTTCCCGCGGATATCGGTGGCATGACCCTGACCGAATTGACCGATTTGCAGATCACATCGCTGCAGCCTTTTGCAGGCGCGACGCCCGCCTTATCCGCAGCACTTGAGGCGGCGCATGGCCTCGGTTTTCCCGCACCCGGAAAAACCACCGGAAAGGGCGATCTCCGGGCCATCTGGACCGGACAGGATCAGGCATTTCTGGTGGGGGTCCAACCTGACGCCGCGCTTTTTGACCATGCGGCCCTGACCGATCAATCCGATGCGTGGTGCGTCATGCATCTGGATGGCGCGCGCAGCCGTGATGCTCTGGCCCGCCTGACACCGGTGAACCTGTCGGGCACGGCATTCAAACGCGGACAAACCGCGCGCTCGATGATCGGGCATATGGCCGCCATCATTACCCGTCTGGGGCCGAACCGGTTCGAAGTGATGGTCTTTCGGTCAATGGCCAAGACCGCAGTCCATGAACTGACCGAGGCGATGACGGCGGTGGCCGCAAGGGCGCGCCTGAACGCCTAGAGCCGGGGCGTCAGACCCCGGCGCTCCATCTCGAGTTCGCGCACCTCAATCTCGAAATCGATACGCTGTTGGCTGTTGGGGTGGGTGCGGGGCGACCGCAGGCGCCAATTGCGCAAGGACGTGTTCAGGCTTCCATCATCCAACCGCTGGATCGACCGAACACGCGTCAACTTCCAGTCCTGATCGTAATTGTCGACCAACATGGCCGTTGCCATGTCTTCAATCGACGCGCCATCATGGTGTTCGGCAAAGGCAAGCTCGGCCCGTGACGGCCCTTGTGCACGCGCGACCGCAATCGATTCGCCATCGCCCATGAAATAGGCCGTCAAAGCGACCGCAACCGCGATGAAGCCGCACGCCAGCACGACCCGCCCCGGTGTCACCGCACCATTTTGGGACTTCGCGAAACAGCCAATCCGCCTTTTCAATCCCCGTGTTGCTTGTCTCATATGCGCGTTTTCACCTCCAACCCATTATGGCGTAGCGGAAAAACGTGGCAGGCTTTGGGCAAACAGGTGAAAATATGCGGACCCGCCGAATTCACGATGTCATCACGCCATCGCTGGACTTCGCCACGACCGAGGCCGATATTCACCCCATGAGCCTTCCGCCCGGTTTTCTTGATGAATTGCGCACTCGCACCTCGCTCAGTCAGGTGGTCGGGCGCAAGGTCATGTGGGACAATAGAAAATCCAATCAAGCCAAGGGCGACATGTGGGCGCCTTGCCCGTTCCATCAGGAAAAGACCGCCAGTTTCCACGTCGATGACCGCAAGGGATTCTACTACTGCTTTGGCTGTCAGGCCAAAGGCGACGCCATCGGATTCATCCAGCAAACCGAAAACGTCAGCTTCATAGAAGCCGTGGAAATTCTGGCGAGTGAGGCCGGAGTGCCGATGCCGGAACGCGATCCGCGCGCGCAGGAAAAGGCCGATGAGCGAACCGATCTGGCCAAGGTGACCGAAGCCGCGGTTGGATGGTTCCGCCTGCAGCTCAAGACGACCGCAGCGGCGGATGCGCGTGCATATCTGGCCCGCCGCGGCCTTGACGATGCGGCGTTGGACCGGTTCGAGATCGGGTTTGCGCCCGCCGGGCAGGACACCGCGTTTCAGGCCATGATCACCAAGGGGTTTTCTGCCGACAAGATCGTGGCCGCCGATATCGCCCGCAAACCCGACGATGGCCGTGCGCCCTATGACGCCTTTCGCGACCGGATCATGTTTCCCATTCGTGATGCGCGTGGCCGCTGCATCGGGTTCGGCGGGCGCGCCATGGCTGCGGACGCGCAGGCAAAATACCTCAACAGCCGCGAAACCGACCTGTTCGGCAAGGGGCGCGCGCTTTACAATCATGGTCCGGCCCGCGAGGCGGCGGGCAAGGGTCAGCCGCTTATCGTGGCCGAAGGATACATGGACGTGATCGCGTTGGTCCGGGCCGGGTTCGGGGCCACCGTCGCCCCCCTTGGAACCGCCATCACCGAAGATCAGCTGCGTCTTTTGTGGCGGATCACCGATGAACCGATTATCGCGTTGGACGGTGATACCGCCGGCCTGCGCGCCGCCATGCGCCTGATTGATCTGGCCATGCCGCTGCTGGAATCCGGCAAATCCCTACGCTTTGCGCTGTTGCCGGAAGGTCAGGATCCCGACGACCTGATCCGCGCAAAGGGCCCCGACGCGATGCAGACCCTGCTGGATCAGGCACAACCCATGGTCAATCTGCTGTGGCGGCGCGAGACCGAGGGGCGCGTATTCGATAGCCCCGAACGGCGCGCCGCACTCGACAAGACATTGCGCACCGCCATAACACGCATCCCCGACCCAAGCCTGAAACGCCATTATGGTCAGGCCCTGAACGATCTGCGCTGGCAGCTGTTCGCGCCGCAGCGCCGCACCGCAGGCGGTGGGCCCCGACGTCGCGGATTTGGCGAGGTCCCGGTCGCGGCATTGGCTGGCACCCGCGCATCCGCCATCGGGTCAGGCACCTTGTCATCTTCCGATCTGCGGGTCGCGTTGATCTTGGCCACGCTTTGCCAGTGTCCCGCCTTAATCGACCAGTTCGACTCAAAACTGGACCGGCTGTCGCCCCGCGACCCCGATCAGGCCCGGCTCTTGTCCTTGCTGCAGAGAACCGATGCGCGCGACAGGGCCGCCATGGAGTTGGCGCTGGAAACGGCACATTTGACGCAAACCCTTGAAAACCTGTTGGCGCTTGGCCATGTGCGAATTGCGCCTTGTATTCGCACCCCCGACGATCTGGTGAAGGCCAGCCAATGCCTGACAGAGGAATTTGCCAAGCTGTCTGCACGGCGCGGCATCGAACATGAAATGACCGAAGCCTTGCAGGATCTTTCCGACACCGAAGGGGATGCACACCTGTCTTGGCGTTTGAACCATGCCATTCATACCCGCCAACAGGCAGAACACCCGCAAGCACCCGGTGGCGCTGATGCATCTGAGGACACAGCCGCATTGTCACGTCAGTTGCGTGACTTGATTGATGGCCGTGTGTGGGAGAAGAAAGGGCGCTGACGGCCTATGCGAATCACTGATTCGCGATAAATTGATTGCAAGCAAGATCGCGAATCACCCACGGTGCGCGTTCTGACCGAAAGGACACCGCGAATGGCCAAAGACACCGACGATCGCAAGCAAGATGGCGACGAATCCGAGATGAGCCTGGATATGAGCCAGACTGCCGTCAAAAAGATGATCGCGGAGGCCAGAACGCGCGGATACATCACCTACGACCAGCTCAACACCGTGTTGCCGCCCGAACAGGTCAGTTCGGAACAGATCGAAGACGTGATGTCGATGCTGTCGGAAATGGGCATCAACATCATCGAAGATGAAGAGGCCGAGGAGGAGGAGAAGGGCGCGACCGATCTGGTCGAAACCTCGAACTCCCGCGAAATGGCCGTTTCCACCTCCGAAACCGAGAAACTGGACCGCACCGACGATCCTGTGCGCATGTATCTGCGCGAGATGGGCAGCGTCGAGTTGCTGTCGCGCGAGGGCGAGATTGCCATCGCCAAGCGCATCGAGGCGGGCCGAAACACCATGATCGCGGGCTTGTGCGAAAGCCCGCTGACGTTTCAGGCCATCACGATCTGGCGCGACGAATTGCTGGCCGAAGAGATCCTGCTGCGCGATGTTATCGACCTTGATGCTACCTTTGGCCGCCAATTGGGCGAAGATGACGACACCAGCGTCGTGGCCGGCCTTGCCGTGCCTGCGACCCCCGGCACCGCCCCAAAGACAAGCGAGACGCAACAGGAATTGGATGCCGATGGCAATCCGATCGCCACGGACGACGACGAGGATGAGGACGAGCAGGCCAACATGAGCCTTGCCGCGATGGAGGCCGCGCTCAAGCCCGGCGTTCTCGAAACTCTCGAAGTGATCGCGAATGACTACACCAAACTTGCAGAGATGCAGGACCTGCGCATCTCGGCCACCCTGAACGAAGACAGCAGCTTTTCTTCCACAGCCGAGACCGCGTATCAGAAACTCCGCTCCGAGATCGTGCTGCTGGTGAACGAACTTCACCTGCACAACAACCGGATCGAAGCGCTGATCGACCAGCTTTACGGCATTAACCGCCGGATCATGTCGATCGACTCCAGCATGGTGAAACTGGCCGATCAGGCCCGCATCAACCGCCGTGAGTTCATCGACGACTATCGCGGCTACGAGCTTGACCCCTCGTGGGTGGAACGCATGGCCGAAAAGCCGGGTCGTGGCTGGCAGGCGCTGATGGAACGCTCGCGCGACAAGGTCGAGGAACTGCGCGGCGACATGGCGCAAGTCGGCCAGTACGTCGGCGTCGACATCACCGAATTCCGTCGCATCGTGCAGCAGGTCCAGAAGGGCGAGAAAGAAGCGCGTCAGGCGAAAAAGGAAATGGTCGAGGCCAACCTTCGCCTCGTGATCTCCATCGCCAAGAAATACACCAATCGCGGCCTGCAGTTTCTGGATCTCATTCAGGAAGGCAACATCGGCCTGATGAAGGCCGTCGATAAATTCGAATACCGCCGCGGCTACAAATTCTCCACCTATGCGACATGGTGGATCCGTCAGGCGATCACCCGCTCCATCGCGGATCAGGCGCGCACGATCCGTATTCCCGTGCACATGATCGAGACGATCAACAAGCTGGTCCGCACCGGCCGCCAGATGCTGCATGAAATCGGCCGAGAGCCGACGCCGGAGGAACTGGCCGAAAAGCTCCAGATGCCGCTGGAAAAGGTCCGCAAGGTGATGAAGATCGCCAAGGAACCGATTTCGCTGGAAACGCCGATCGGCGACGAGGAAGACAGCCAGCTTGGCGATTTCATCGAGGACAAGAACGCCGTCCTGCCGCTGGACAGTGCCATTCAGGAGAACCTGAAGGAAACCACCACCCGTGTTCTGGCCTCGCTCACCCCGCGCGAGGAACGCGTGCTTCGCATGCGCTTTGGCATTGGCATGAACACCGACCACACCCTTGAGGAAGTGGGCCAGCAGTTCAGCGTGACGCGAGAGCGGATCCGCCAGATCGAGGCGAAGGCGCTGCGGAAGTTGAAGCACCCCAGCCGGTCGCGGAAGCTGCGCTCGTTCCTGGATCAATAAATGAAAGATCTCGTCGGCACGTGGGCGCTTCAGGAATGGATCACGACGGACGATCTCGGAAACGTGAGCTATCCAATGGGCTCAGACGCGGTCGGGCGGATTTGCTACACAGATGAGGGGTTCGTGCACGTCCACATCATGTTCGCAGACCGCACACCTCATGTCGATCCAGACACACAAGCCGGAACGGACGAGGAAAATATTCGCTCGCATACCTCGCATATCTCCTATTCTGGCCGCTATCACGTTGAGGGTGCCCAAGTGATCCACGATGTCACCCTGTCGTCGTTCCCTAATTGGGCACCAAGCAAGCAGGTGCGCGACATGCGCTTTGAGGGCAACCAGCTTGTCCTGAGTACATCACCCATGGCGTGGGGCGGGCGGCAAATCGGCCATCGCCTGACATGGGCGCGGGCCGCGACGTAGGACGCCACAGTATCCCCCGCCCCATGCCCCTGATCCGCCGCGCCCTGAACCACATTCCCTTCAGCATCCTGATTCTGGCCTGCCTGACCCTTGGCCTCGCCCCGTTCGTGCCCGAGCCGCACATCTGGGAAAAGTTGAAGATGCTGGCTGCCGGGGAGTTGTCGGCCCCGATCGATATCTTCGACCTGCTGTTTCACGGCCTTCCGTGGATGTTGCTGATCGCGAAGGCGGCCTTGGGGCGCGGGTAAATCGGACGTGTCCCTTC
>JAFMHK010000017.1 GCA_017854585.1 Paracoccaceae bacterium | reverse complement strand
TCGAACTCCCGCCATTCCCCCTTGCTCATGCCTGACGTCTCCTGTGTCACGGCCTCGCCCGCCAGACGCCGTTTCAAGACCTCCACGCCCTTGCCGCTCAACTGCACGCCACCCATCCGGTAATCCGCGAACGCCGCATAGGCCGCCGGGACCCAATCCTTGACCATCGCGGCAATCGCATCCGCATAGACCCGGATTTCGTATTGCGCGTGGGCGTCCGCCCGCAGCCGCAGGAAATGGAACAGGTTGTGCAGGTCCACCTTCCAATACCATTGCGTGTAGATGTTGGCGGGCAGGTTCATCCGCGCCAATTCACGCGCCAGCCCCTGCTGCCCGTCCTGGCTCAGCATCTCCTCGTAATGGTCATACGCGCGGCCTGCGTCGGTCTTCAGCATCTCCAGCACGCGCGCCGCCTCCGCCCCCTCCAGCACCGCCCCCCGGCCCTGATTGTTCACCGTCGATTGCGCCGCCAGTTGTTCCGGCGCGGGGATATAGAACTCCCGGTCAAGGATCGAATAGCGCGCGGAATATTCGTTCACATTCGCCGTCCGGTGCCGGATCCACTGGCGCGCCACGAACACCGGCAGCTTCACATGCAGCTTGATCTCGCACATCTCGAACGGGGTCGAATGCCAGTGCCGCATCAGGTATCGGATCAGCCCTTCGTCATTCGACACGTGCTTGGTGCCCGCCCCGTAGCTGACCCGCGCGGCCTGCACGATGGCGCTGTCATCGCCCATATAGTCGATGACGCGTACAAATCCGTGGTCCAGCACCGGCGCGGCCTTGTACAGATGCGCCTCCATTCCGGGCGATACCGCCCGCAAGGTGGGCTGCGGGTGCTGTCGGCTCTCTTCGATTTCGGCCAGTTGCGCGGGGCTCAAGGGCATGGGAACGGCTCTTTCTTTCTGGGGAATCGCAATCTACAACATTTTGCATCACCGGAGGGCCGGACCGCAAGATAAAGGGGCCGCATGGCGGATCGAGGCGTTGCTTTTCTGGAACGGCGCATGGGCGACTGGGCGCGCGCGCGGCTGCCGGCCGCCGTGGCGGAATTTCTCATGTTTGTCCTCAAACAGGGGTGGGCGGCGGCCTTCGGCATCGTGTTGTTGCTGGCCATCATCGGCTCGCGCCTGATCTGGTCGCCCGACTGGTGGCTCACCCGCTATGACGCGCTTTTCCTCTTTGCCATCGCGGTTCAGGTCACATTTCTCAGCCTCAAGCTGGAAACATGGGCCGAGGCGCGGGTCATCGCGCTCTTTCACCTCACCGGCACCGTGATGGAGGTCTACAAGCTGCACATGGGCTCGTGGGATTACCCCGATCAGGGAATGCTGGAAATCGGCGGCGTGCCGCTGTTCTCGGGCTTCATGTATGCGGCGGTCGGCAGCTACATCGCCCGCGTCCTGCGGATCTTTCACATGCAATACGCGCCCTATCCCCCGTTCTGGATGACGGTGGTGCTGGCGGTTGCGATCTACGTCAATTTCCTCACCCACCACTGGCTGCCCGATATCCGGCTGGCGCTGTTCGCGGCAACGTTGCTCCTGTTCTGGCGCACGCGGGTGTGGTTCTTTGCCGGGTCTGTGCCGCGCTGGCTGCCGATGCCGCTGACCGCCCTGCTTGCCGCGTTCTTCCTCTGGGTCGCGGAAAACGTCGGCACCTTCACCCAGACATGGGCCTACGCGGGTCAAAGCGCCTTCGAAATGGTCGGCTTCTCCAAGCTGGGGTCGTGGTATCTTCTGCTCCACGTCAGCTTTGTCACCGTTACGCTGGTGTCCCGGACGGCACTGGTCGCCACCCCCGTCCGCCCCACGGCACGCGAAATTTACCGCCCATAGAGGCTGTGCAAC
The DNA here is from genome assembly GCA_017854585.1 of Paracoccaceae bacterium. Lineage (GTDB taxonomy): Bacteria > Pseudomonadota > Alphaproteobacteria > Rhodobacterales > Rhodobacteraceae > JAFMHK01. Next base: position 70,198 of record JAFMHK010000017.1, on the reverse strand, counting down.
GGCCCCGAAAACGCTAGGCTGCAGCAAGCACCAACCGGAGGGCGCACAAGATGACGTTGAAATACCTGCACACGATGGTCCGCGTAAAGGATCTGGAGGCATCGCTTGCCTTCTACCAGCTGCTCGGCCTGCGCGAAACGCGGCGCTACGAAAACGAGGCCGGTCGCTTCACGCTGATCTTCATGGCCCCTCCCGGACAAGAAGAATGCCCGATCGAGCTGACCTACAACTGGGACGGCGATGACGGTCTGCCCTCCGACGGTCGCCATTTCGGCCATATCGCCTACCGCGTCGGAAATATCTACGAACTTTGCCAGCACCTGATGGAGAACGGCGTCACCATCAACCGCCCGCCCCGTGACGGCCACATGGCCTTTGTCCGCTCGCCCGACAACATCTCGATCGAGTTGCTGCAGGAAGGCGAACGCCTCGCCCCGGCCGAACCGTGGGCCTCCATGCCGAACACGGGCCATTGGTGACGGCCCGACGCCTCTTGTCGCTCTGGGTTGCGGCCGTCATCACGGTCGCAGCCGCGCCACCCGTCCGCGCGCAAGACACCTGCCGTCTTGCACTGCAACTGGCGCTGGATGTCTCGGCCTCCGTCGATGCGGCGGAATATGAGCTGCAGACATCGGGTCTGGCCGCCGCCCTGATCGATCCCGTCATCGTGCAGGCGTTTCTCAACGGCCCCGGTCCGGTCGCGCTCTCCATCTTCGAATGGTCGGGCCGGTTCCAGCAAGACGTGCTGATCGACTGGACCCTGATCGAAACCGCCGACGATCTGACCCGCATCGCCGAACGCATCGCACGCGGCACGCGCGGCCATGCGGATTTCCCCACCGCGCTTGGCTATGCCCTCGGCTTCGCCGCCTCCCGTTTCCAATCCGCACCGCCCTGCCTGTTCCAGACCCTCGACATTTCGGGCGACGGCCAGAACAACGACGGGTTCCCCCCCGCGGCGGCCTATGAACACTTCCCGCTAGAAGGCGTCACGATCAACGGCCTCGCCATCGGCGGCGCCTCCCGCGGGATCGAAGATTACTACCTGACCGAGGTGATCCGCGGCCCCGGCGCCTTCGTCGAATTCGCCGTGAACCACCAAAGCTTCGCCGATACCATGCGCCGCAAGCTGGAGCGTGAACTCCGCGTGCTGATCTTGGGCGACCTCACGCCCACCCAACCCCTGACCCAGCCCTAGCGCGGCCCGCGTGGCGGCGGCACCGGGCACACCCTCACCCTCTTTGCTTTCCAAATATGTCCGCCGGAGGCGCCCGTCCGCGACACCCGGCATGGCCGCCCAAGACATCGGACATCCGCCCGCCACAGCCCCCCATTTCCCGCGCGATCGCTCCCGCAGGGGGCCTTGAGCGCGGGGAACGCCCCGTCACACAGGCAGGATCGCCGCCCCGACACGCCGCCCCTCGGACAGCAGCACATTGTAGGTGCGGCATGCCGTCGGCGACGCCATCACCTCCACCCCCACCTGCGCCGCCTCGATCAGGGCGCGCAGACTTGCCGGGATATGGGCAATCTCCGGCCCCGTCCCCACCAGCAGCACATCGATCTCTCCGGCACGCTCCAAGAGCGTCCCGGTATCGCCATACCCGCCCCACGTCCGAGGCCCAGACGGCAGAAGCAAAACCGCGCCCTCCATGATCGCGCCACCGACACGAAAAAATCCGGGCCCGTAGCCATCCACCGGGCGGCTATCGTCGAAACTGACCTCGTTCATGCGCATGGATATCTCCTCTCAACGCCAGACCGGCAGACCGGCAAGACCCGCCCCCCCGATAATGACATAGGCGACGGGGCGGTAAAATCCCGCGTAATCGGGGTGAAAGATCATGCCCCCCGCCCGTGTCCCAATCGCAAAGGGCAGCAACAAGATCGCCCCCAGCCACAGGGCCATTGGCGGCAGCATCCCCTGCACCCAAAGCTGCGGCAGAAACGACAGCGTACTGGCCGTCAGAAACACGGTCAGGTTGCCGCGTGTCACCGCAACAGGCTGATCCGCGCCCAGATTGAACAAGATCACGGGCGGCCCGTTCAGCCCAGTGGCACCCCCCAGCAGACCCGACAGCGCGCCGATCGCGGCCCGTGCCGGCCACGCAGGGCGCAGCCGATATCGCCATCCCGCAATCAACGCCATCAGCGTTGCCAGCACCACCACCGACACCGCCGCGCGGATCACCCCCACCTCCGCCACGCGCAGCAGGTAGACACCAAACGGCGTGGCCACGACAGCGGCGGCAACCATCCCCAGAACCGCCTTGCGGTCCGCCACCTTCCACGCGCCCGGCACCACCGTCAGCAACGACGCCAGCACCGACATGGAAAAGGCCCCGATCGCCACCGACGGGGCCAGAAAAATTGTCGCCAGCGGCATGAAGATCAACGCCGACCCGAACCCCGCGAACCCATAAACCAGACCCGCCAGCAGCGTCGCCGCAATCAACCACCACAGCCCCGGCAACGCCAGGGCCGTGGCAAGGCCCTCAGGCATCAATGTTTGAAAACTGCGTCCCGGCCTTCGCGTCCGGCTTCGACCAATCGCGCTTGACGCCAATCATCAAGACGACGTTCTTCGCCACATAGATCGACGAATAGGTGCCCACGATCACGCCCCAGAAAATCGCAAAGACGAACCCGCGAATGACGTCGCCCCCCAGAACCAGCAGGGCCAGCAACGCAATCAACGTCGTGCCGCTGGTCATCAGGGTCCGGCTCAGGGTCTCGTTCGCGCTCAGGTTCATCACGTCGCGCAGATCACGTTGCTTGTACTTGATCAGGTTCTCGCGCAAGCGGTCGAAGATCACGACCGTATCGTTGATCGAATACCCGATGATCGTCAGCAAAGCCGCGATCGTCGCCAGATCGAACCGTATCTGCAGCAACGAAAAGACCCCGATCGTCAGGATCACATCGTGGATCAACGCGGCCACGGCCCCGACCGAAAACTGCCATTCGAAGCGCAGCCAGATATACACAAGGATCGCGATCAGCGACGCAGCGACCGCCAGAACCGCCGTCATGATCAATTCGCCCGACACCTTCGGCCCGACCGATTCCACCGAAGGGAACGTCATGTCCGGCACAACGCCCTGCAACACCGCTTCGATCTGGGCGATGATTTCGGGGGTGACGCTTTCGGCCCCCTCCTGCGCTTGGATCCGCACCATCGCAACATTCTGATCGGCGGCAAACGTCGGGTCGAAGACCTCGGTGATCGTCACATCGCCCAGACCCAGCGGTTCCAGCGCCGCGCGATAGGCGGCGATGTCCACCGGCTCCGACGCTTCGGTCCGGATGGTCGTGCCACCAAGGAAATCGATGCCAAAATTCAGGCCCATCGCCATCCATATGCCCAGCGACAACACCACCGCGACAATCGACGCGCCAAAGGTCGCGCGAGCATATTTGAAGAAGTCGATGTTGGTCTGGTCGGGAACAATCTTCAAGCGCATGGGATCAGACCTCGATTGTCTTGGGGCGGGCCCAGGCGAACCACGTCACCACCAGCAGGCGGGTGACATAGATGGCCGTGAACACGGATGTCACGATACCGATGCCCAGCGTGACCGCAAAGCCGCGTACCGGCCCCGCACCCAGCGTGAACAAGATCACCGCGATGATGAAAGTGGTCAGGTTTGCGTCGATGATTGCACTCAGCGCGCGCTCGTAGCCCAGCTCGATGGCCCGCGCGGGGCCGCGTGCCGTGCGCAATTCCTCACGGATACGCTCGAACACCAGCACATTGGCATCCACCGCCATCCCGATGGTCAACACGATCCCCGCGATCCCCGGCAATGTCAGGGTCGCCCCGATCAACGACAAGACCCCAAAGATCAGGCCGACGTTCAGCACCAGCGCAATCGCCGCGAACACCCCGAACAATCCATAGCTCAGCACCATGAACACCAACACCGCCACAAACGCGATCAGCGCGGCAGTCTGCCCCGCCGCAATGCTGTCTGCACCCAGTTCCGGGCCGATTGTCCGTTCTTCCAGAAACACCATTTCCGCCGGAAGCGCACCCGCCCGCAGCAAGATCGCCAGCTCGGTGGATTGCTGCACCGTGAAATTCCCGGTGATCTGCCCCGATCCGCCCGTGATCGCCGACCGGATCGTCGGCGCGGAAATCACCTCGCCGTCCAGCACGATGGCAAATGGCGCCCCCACGTTGGCCGAGGTGTATTCCCCAAACGCGCGTGCGCCCGTCGGGTTGAACCGGAAGGTGACGGCGGGCTGCCCGCTTTGCTGGTCAAAGGCGGGCTGGCTGTCCACCAGATCGTCGCCGGTGACCACGGGGGTCTGTTCCAGAATGTAGAAAACGCCCGGCTCGTCGATCGACGGCAGCAGCAACTGGCGCGATTCAACCTGCGTCTCGGCGTTGGAGGCCCGCCCGACGACCGGGTGAAATGTCAGCCGCGCGGTGGTCCCGATCAATTCCTTTAATTCCTGCGCCGACCCGATCCCCGGCACCTGAATAAGCACCCGATCCTCGCCTTGGCGCTGGATCGTCGGCTCCCGCGTGCCAGCCTCGTCCACACGGCGGCGAACAATCTCGACGGATTGCTGCATCGTGCGGTCGTTGGTGGCCGCCTGTTCCTCGGGGCTCAGCATGACCGAGATCATGTCGCCCGTCCCGCTCACATCCAGCGTCTGCGCCGTGAAACCACCCGTCAGGCTGACCACCGGCTGCGCCAGCACGCGCACGGCAGCCACGGCGGCGGCGATGCCGTCGGCATTTGAAATCTGCACCCGCAGCTCGCCCGCAGGCGCATCCTGCCGCCGGATCGTGCCGACCTGATCGCGCACATCGCGCAGCGCATCGCGCACCTCGGGCCACAGCGCGTCCATCCGCGCCTCGTACACGTCTTCCACCTGCACTTCGGCCAACAGATGCGCACCGCCGCGCAAATCCAGCCCAAGGTTCACCAACGTCGCTGGCAGGAAATCGGGCCACATCGCCCGATCCGCCTCCAGCGCTTCGGTGGCGGCCCCGGTATCTTCGATGACCGCGACCGCGTCGTTATGGCGCTCCACCCGCTCGTAAAACAGGTTCGGCATGGCAAAGGCCAATCCGGCCAGCACCACGCCCCAGATCAGTATCCGGTTCCACAGCGGGATTTGCAGCATATTACGCGCCTCAGTCGGCGGTCGCGGGTTCGGTCTTGGACCGGACCTGCGCAATGGTGGCCCGGATCACGCGCACCTTGACGCCGGTGGCCACTTCCAACTCCAGCTCATGGTCGTCCTTGATCTTGGTGACCTTGCCGATCAGGCCGCCGGCGGTAACCACCTCGTCGCCCCGGCGCAGTGCGGCCACCATCGACTGGTGCTCCTTCACCTTCTTTTGCTGGGGGCGGATCAACAGGAAATACATGATCGCAAAGATCAGGATCAGCGGCAGAAATTGAGCAAATGCGGAACCGGCGTCCATCGGGCGTCCTCTTCATGGGCCTGGCGGGCAGGCCGAAGCCTCCCTGGTCAAAAGTCGCGGCACCCTACTTTCGCCAAGGGGGGAAGGCAAGGTGCGCCAACCCGCAGATAGGCGCACCCCTCGGGGGCCGCAACCCACACACCGCCCCGCCCCCGGGAGGCATCTGGGCGCACCCCCACCCCAAGGCGATCGGATACCGCGCCGATTGGATCGTTGTGAAGGTCTGGAACCGGCCGGGCGCGGTGTGAATTCGCCCCTGATCAATTGCCTTGGCGCACACGCCGGTTTGCAGACCTGTCCGGAGCGGACCTGTCCGGCGCAATCTGGACCGACCACAGAATTTGCGCCGAAGGGTCCATCGGCACCTGCAAATGAAGGAAACCGTGACCTGACAGGCGGCCGGGGCCGCGCCCCTTGGCTTGCCGGGCGTCCATCTCAGGCCGGTCGTCTTGCGCTGTTGCTCATGAGGCCAAGAAAATGTTCGGTGATCTGGGCAAGCCTCTGATCGGTCATTGCCAGCGTCTCGGGGGATCACTCCGAACGCGGCTTGCGGCGCAGATCTGCCGTCAGTGCAACGCAAGATAGGCCGCGGTCCGGGTCCGCACGCCCGGTGCAGTCTCAATCCGCCCCCTTTCCCCCTGCGCGCCGCTCTGGCATACCCGACCTGCAGACAGAGCCCGAGGCCACAGACATGCACGACATCCGCGCCATCCGCGACACCCCCGCCGCCTTCGACGCCGCCCTTGCGCGCCGGGGCCTGCCGCCGCAATCCGCCGCGATCCTCGCGCTGGATGAGGCCCGCCGCGCCTGCATCCTTGCCGCCGAAACCGCGCAGGCCGACCGCAACGCCGCCTCAAAGGACGTGGGCAAGGCCAAGGCCAGCGGCAACGAGGCCGAATTCAACCGCCTTCGCGCCCTCGTGGCCGCCAAGAAAGACGAAATCGCCAGCCTCGAGGATGAGGCCAAGGCCAAGGACGCCGCCCTGTCCGACGTGCTTGCCACCATCCCCAACCTGCCCGCCGATGACGTGCCCGTGGGCGCGGACGAAGCCGACAACGTCGAAATCCACCGCTGGGGCACACCGCCCAGCTTTGCCTTCGCCCCCCGCGAACATTACGACCTGCCCGCCGTCAAGGATGGCATGGATTTCGAAACCGCCGCCAAACTCTCGGGCGCGCGCTTCGTGTTGCTGTCGGGCGCGGTCGCGCGCCTGCACCGTGCGCTTGCACAGTTCATGCTGGACGTGCACACCACCGAAAACGGCCTGACCGAGGTGAACGCCCCCGTCCTCGTGCGTAACGAGGTGATGTACGGCACCGGCCAGTTGCCCAAGTTCGGCGAGGACAGCTACCAGACCACGAATGGATGGTGGTTGATCCCGACCTCCGAGGTCAGCCTGACCAACATCGTGAACGACACCATCGTCGAGGAAAGCTATCTGCCCCGCCGCTACACCGCCCATTCGCTTTGCTTCCGCAGCGAAGCGGGCTCGGCGGGCCGCGACACGGCCGGCATGCTGCGCCAGCACCAGTTCGAGAAGGTCGAGATGGTGTCGATCACCCATCCGGGGCATTCCGACGATGAACAAAAACGTATGCTGCGCTGCGCCGAGGGTATCCTTGAGCGTCTGAACATCCCCTATCGCACGGTCCTGCTGTGCACCGGCGACATGGGCTTCGGCGCGCGCCGCACCTTCGATATCGAGGCATGGTTGCCCGGTCAGAATACCTATCGCGAGATCAGTTCGGTCTCGACCTGCGGCGATTTTCAGGCGCGCCGCATGAATGCGCGCTTCCGCCCCGATGGCGGCGGCAAACCGGAATTCCTTCATACCCTCAACGGCTCTGGCCTTGCGGTCGGGCGCTGCCTGATCGCCGTGCTGGAAAACGGCCAGCAGGCGGATGGTGCCGTCCTTCTCCCGCAGGCGCTGCATCCCTATCTGGGCGGCAAGACCCAATTAACCGCGGAGGGTGCCCTTGCCTGATCCTGACCCCGACATCCCGGATGCAACCAAGGACGGGGCCAGACTGAAGGCGGTCTTGATCGTCTGCGCGGCCATCGCCTTTGCCGCCGCACCGCTGATGACACAGCCGTTCACCGGCTTCGACCCTGATCAATTCCCCTACCCGACCGGGCCGCTGCCGCTGCAACCGGCTGGCTATGCCTTCGCGATCTGGGGCGTGATCTATCTGTGGCTGATCGCCTCGGCGCTTTATGGCCTGCTCCGGCGCGATGCCAACCCCGCGTGGGACGCGACGCGCCTGCCGTTGTTCGTGTCCATGGCCATCGGGGCCGCATGGATCGGGGTTGCGCTGACCAATCCGCTGATCGCCACAGTGCTGATCTTCGTCATGCTTGGCGGGGCCGTTTTGGCGCTGTTGCGCGCACCGACCACAGACCAGTGGTGGCTGGCGGCACCCATCGCGCTCTATGCCGGTTGGTTGACGGCGGCCAGCTTCGTGGCGGCCGCAACCACCCTTTCGGGCTGGACCGGCGGCAGCCCCCAAACCGTCAGCTTCATCGGGCTGGCTGGCGTGACCTGCACCGCGGCGCTCATCTTGCTGCGCCGCCCGCCTGTCACCTACGGCATCGCGGTGACATGGGCGCTTGTGGGTGTGCTTGTCGCCAATGCCACCGCCGCGACCCCCGATTGGCTGCTTGGTATCGCGGCGCTGTTGGTGATGGTTGTCGTCGCCGTCGCCACATGGGGCAATCAGCGCGCGTCGGCCAACGACGCCTAAGCCTTTACCCCCGCCGCACACGCCGCTAGACCACCCTTGCAGGCAAAAACAGACGGGGCAGACATGCGCATTCTCATTACCAATGACGACGGCATCAATGCGCCGGGGCTGGCCGTTCTGCATGCAATCGCCACCGAGGTCGCGGGCCCCACCGGCGAGGTCTGGACCGTTGCACCGGCCTTCGAACAATCCGGCGTCGCGCATTGCATCAGCTACGTGCACCCCACCATGATCGCCGAACTTGCCCCGCGCCGCTATGCCGCCGAAGGCTCTCCCGCCGATTGCGTGCTTGCGGGGCTTTTCGACGTGCTCAAGGACAGCCCCCCCGACCTTGTCCTGTCGGGCGTGAACCGCGGCAACAACGCCGCCGAAAACGTGCTTTATTCCGGCACCGTCGGCGGCGCGATGGAGGCGGCGATCCAAGGCCTGCCCGCCATCGCGCTCAGCCAATACTACGGCCCCCGCAATGCACAGACCGCGAACCCCTTTGAAGCCGCCGCCCATCACGGCGCCGATGTGGTGCGCGCCCTGTGGGATCAGGGGCATTGGGACCAATCCGATTACCGGGTGTTCTACAACGTCAACTTCCCGCCGCTTCCGGCGGCCGATGTCAAAGGCCGCCGCGTCACCGCACAGGGCTTCCGCAAGGAAACCAATTTCGGCATGTCGCCCCATATCGCGCCGAACGGACGGCGGTTCCTGTGGATCACCGGCGGCCCCCAAGATGTGCCGACCGCCCCCGGAACCGACGCCCACGCCAACCTGGAAGGGTATATCTCGATCACGCCGCTGCGCGCCGATCTGACCGCCCACGAAGCCCTCGACAACCTGAGGTCAGCCCTGGAATGAGTGCCCCATGACCCTGGATGCCGAAGGCAAGATGCAGTTCCTCTTCTCCCTGCGATCCAAGGGGGTGACGAATGCGCGCGTGCTCGGTGCGATGGAAAAGGTGGATCGCGGGGCCTTTGTGCGCGGCCACTTCGCCGCGCGCGCCTATGACGACATGCCACTGCCAATCGCCTGCGGACAGACCATTTCGCAGCCCTCGGTCGTGGGGCTGATGACGCAGGCGCTGGACGTGCAGCCGCGCGACACCGTGCTCGAAATCGGGACGGGATCGGGCTATCAGGCCGCAGTGCTCAGCCACCTCGCACGGCGTGTCTACACCATCGACCGGCATCGCACGCTCAGCCGCGGGGCCGAGGCGCTGTTTACCGGCATGGGCCTGCACAACATCACGGTGATCGCGGGCGATGGCTCGTTCGGCCTGCCCGATCAGGCCCCGTTCGACCGCATCCTCGTGACCGCCGCCGCCGAAGACCCGCCCGGTCCGCTTCTGGCGCAGCTCAAGGTCGGGGGCATCATGGTGGTGCCCGTCGGCCAATCCGACGCCGTGCAAAGCCTGATCAAGGTCACCCGCGCGGCCGATGGCCTGCATTATGACGAACTCTTGCCCGTCCGCTTTGTCCCCCTTGTCGAAGGCATGGCGCAGGATTGATGTTTTTCCCCGTGCCCGCCTTGCGGGCGGGGGTGGATTGCCGACGCTGTTTCAGTGTAAAAGACCTAAACGCGCGGCCAGATCCCGGCACACGGGGCCAGTTGCCAGAGGCGCGCTCATGCTACTTGACAAGGATCGAGCCCGATGTCCCGCCCCTCTGCCCTTGCCGTCTGTGTATCGTTGCCGCTGCTGTTGTCGGCCTGCGTCGGTGCGAACCCCGATTTCGACTTCGATTTCCGGCCCACGCGCGCCGTGCAGGGAACCGGCGAAACCGCGCCGCGCCCAGAGCCCGACAGCCGCGGGCTGATCACCTATGAAAGCTATCAGGTCGCGGTGGCGCGGCGTGGCGACACCCTTGCCGCTCTGGCCGCCCGGATCGGGATGGACGCGGACGAATTGGCCCGCTTCAACGGGCGCGGCGTGAACGATCCGCTGCGTCAGGACGAAGTGCTGGCCCTGCCCCGCCGTTTGACGCCCGGCACCGCCTCCGGCAACACCGACATCGCATCGATCGCACGCGGTGCCATCGACGCGGCCGAGGCGACGGGCAACACCGGCGGCACCAATGCGGTCGCGATCCAGCAAGGCGCCGAACCCGTGCGCCACAGGGTCAGCCGGGGCGAAACCGCCTATTCCATCGCGCGGCTCTATGACGTCTCCGTGCGCAGCCTTGCGGAATGGAACGGCCTTGGCCCCGATCTGGCGGTCCGCGAAGGGCAGTTCCTGATCATTCCGCTGGTCATTTCCGAAACGCGGGCCTCTGCATCCGGGGCGCAGTCGCCGGGCAACAGTGTCGCGCCCCTGCCGCCCTCGGCCGCCGCGCCACTTCCCGACAGCATTCAGTCCGCGGTCCTGCCTGCGGCGCCCACGAACGCCGGCACCACCGTGCAACCGGTCGCCGCCGCCGCCACACCGGCGCCTGCCGCCAGCGATGCGCGCCTTCTGCGTCCCGTGGCGGGCAGCATCCTGCGCCCCTATTCCGCCAGCAACGAAGGTATCGATATCGGTGCCCCGACTGGCACGCCGGTCCGGGCCGCCGATGCCGGGACGGTCGCGGCGATCACCCAGAACACCGATCAGATCTCGATCCTGATCTTGCGCCATGATGGTGGATTACTGACCGTCTACGCCAATGTGCAGAACATCGGCGTCAGCCGTGGCGACACCGTCAGCCGTGGACAGACGGTCGCCGAAGTCGGCGCGGGCAACCCGTCGCTGCTGCATTTCGAGGTTCGGCGCGGCGTGGCCTCGCTTGACCCGGCCGAGTTCATCGACTGATTTTCCTGACGGACGGCGCGGCGGGGCCACCCACACCGCGCGCGGCCGGATTTCGACCCGCGCCTGATCGTCTCGTTGCGGGAAAGAAGCGGCCACAGCCGTCCTTCGACCTTGCGTCGGTCGACCTCCTGACTATAACGCGGACAGTTTGCGCGCCGTATCCGGCGCCAATGCCGAAGTCTGCGCGCGTCTTGGGGGACATCATGCCGAAAAGAACCGATATTCAATCCATCATGATCATCGGCGCGGGCCCCATCGTCATCGGGCAGGCCTGCGAATTCGACTACTCCGGCGCACAGGCCTGCAAGGCGCTCCGCGAGGAAGGCTACCGCGTCATCCTCGTCAACTCCAACCCCGCCACCATCATGACCGACCCCGGTCTTGCCGATGCCACCTACATCGAACCGATCACCCCAGAGGTCGTCGCCAAGATCATCGAAAAGGAACGCCCCGACGCGCTGCTGCCCACCATGGGCGGACAGACCGGCCTGAACACCTCGCTCGCGCTCGAGGAAATGGGCGTGCTGGCCAAATTCGGGGTGGAAATGATCGGCGCCAAGCGCCCCGCCATCGAAATGGCCGAAGACCGCAAGCTGTTCCGCGAAGCGATGGACCGGATCGGCCTTGAAAACCCCAAGGCCACCATCGTTTCCGCCCCGAAAAAGGAAAACGGCAAATACGATATCAAGGCGGGCCTGCAAGAGGCCATCGACGCCATCGAATACGTCGGCCTGCCCGCCATCATCCGTCCCGCCTTCACCTTGGGCGGCACCGGCGGCGGCGTGGCTTACAACCGCGAGGAATACGAACATTTCTGCCGCAGCGGGCTTGAGGCATCGCCCGTCGCGCAGATCCTGATCGACGAGTCGCTGCTGGGCTGGAAAGAGTTCGAGATGGAGGTCGTGCGCGACCGCGCCGACAACGCCATCATCGTATGCGCCATCGAAAATGTGGATCCGATGGGTGTGCATACCGGCGACAGCATTACGGTGGCCCCGGCGCTCACGCTGACCGACAAGGAATACCAGATCATGCGCAACGGCTCCATCGCCGTGCTGCGCGAGATCGGGGTCGAGACCGGCGGCTCCAACGTGCAATGGGCCGTGAACCCCGAAGATGGCCGCATGGTCGTGATCGAGATGAACCCCCGCGTGTCGCGCTCCTCCGCGCTGGCCTCCAAGGCGACCGGCTTCCCGATCGCCAAGATCGCGGCCAAGCTGGCCGTGGGATACACGCTGGACGAGTTGGACAATGACATCACCAAGGTGACACCCGCCAGCTTCGAGCCGACGATCGACTATGTCGTCACCAAGATCCCGCGTTTCGCCTTCGAGAAATTTCCCGGCTCCAAACCGGAACTAACCACCGCGATGAAATCCGTGGGCGAGGCAATGGCCATCGGCCGCACCTTCCACGAATCCATGCAAAAGGCGCTGGCCAGCCTCGAAACCGGGCTGACCGGGTTTGACGAGATCGCCATTCCCGGCGCGCCGGACCCCGCCGCCATTACGCGCGCGCTGGCTAAACAGACGCCCGACCGCATTCGCATCATCGCGCAGGCCATGCGCCACGGCCTGTCCGATGACGATATCCATGCCGTCACCAAGTTCGACCCGTGGTTCCTTGCCCGCATCCGCGAGATCATGGACGTCGAGGCCGTGGTCGCCGCCAACGGCCTGCCAAGCGATGAAAAGGGGCTGCGCGCGCTCAAGATGATGGGCTTCACCGATGCCCGCCTCGCAACCCTCACCGGCCTGACCGAGGCGACCGTGCGCAAGACCCGCCACAACGCGGGCGTTACCGCCGTGTTCAAGCGGATCGATACCTGCGCCGCCGAATTCGAGGCGCAGACCCCCTATATGTATTCCACCTACGAATCCCCCGTGATGGGCGATGTGGAATGCGAGGCCCGCCCCAGCTCCGCAAAAAAGGTCGTGATCCTCGGCGGTGGCCCCAACCGCATCGGTCAGGGGATCGAGTTCGATTATTGCTGTTGTCACGCCTGCTATGCGCTCAGCGATGCGGGCTACGAGACCATCATGATCAACTGTAACCCCGAAACGGTCTCCACCGACTACGACACCTCCGACCGGCTTTATTTCGAACCGCTCACCTTCGAACACGTGATGGAGATCATGCGTGTCGAACAGCAAAACGGCACGCTGCACGGCGTCATCGTTCAGTTCGGCGGCCAGACGCCGCTGAAACTCGCCAACGCCCTGCAGGATGCGGGCATCCCCATTCTGGGCACCACGCCCGACGCCATCGACCTTGCCGAAGATCGGGAGCGGTTTCAGCAACTGGTCCAGAACCTCGGCCTGAAACAACCCGCCAACGCCATCGCCACCACCGATGATCAGGCCCGCGCCGCCGCCGAAATCCTTGGTTACCCGCTCGTGATCCGGCCGTCCTATGTGCTGGGCGGGCGCGCCATGGAAATCGTGCGCGACACCGCGCACCTCAACCGCTACATCTCCGAGGCCGTGGTCGTCTCCGGCGACAGTCCGGTCCTCCTCGACAGCTACCTGTCCGGCGCGGTCGAGGTTGACGTCGACGCGCTGTGCGATGGCACCGATGTCCACGTCGCAGGCATCATGCAACATATCGAAGAGGCGGGCGTCCACTCCGGCGACAGCGCCTGCTCCCTGCCGCCCCATTCCCTGTCCAACGCCATCATCGACCAGATCACCGAACAGACGGTCGCTCTTGCCCGCGCCCTGCACGTCGTCGGCCTGATGAACATCCAGTTCGCCATCAAGGGCGATGACATCTACCTGATCGAGGTCAACCCCCGCGCCTCGCGCACCGTGCCCTTCGTCGCCAAGGCCACCGACAGCGCCATCGCCTCCATCGCCGCGCGTCTCATGGCGGGCGAAAAGCTGGCCGATTTCCCCATCGCCACGCCCCATACGCCCGTCGATGACGCCACCCCCATCATCCCCAATGACCCGATGAGCCTTGCCGACTTCCGCACCCCGTGGTTCTCCGTGAAGGAGGCCGTGCTCCCCTTCGCCCGCTTCCCCGGCGTCGATACGCTGCTCGGCCCGGAAATGCGCTCCACCGGCGAAGTCATGGGCTGGGACCGCACCTTCCCCCGCGCCTTCCTCAAGGCGCAGCTTGGCGCGGGCACCATCCTGCCCGAGGCCGGCGTGGTCTTCATCTCCATCAAGGACGACGACAAGACCGCGCAACTGGTCGAGACCGCCCGCCTCCTCACCGACCTTGGCCTGACCCTGCTGGCCACCCGTGGCACCGCCGCGTTCCTGTCGGGGCATGGCATCGCGTCCGATATCGTGAACAAGGCCTACGAGGGCGGGCGCACCATCGTCGACATCATGAAGGACGGGCACATCGCGCTGGTCCTGAACACCACCGAGGGCGCGCAGGCGGTCGAAGATAGCCGCTCCATGCGCAACGTCGCCCTGATGGACAAGATCCCCTACTTCACCACCCTCGCCGCCAGCCACGCCGCCGCACAGGCCATGAAAGCCGCACGCGAGGGCGAATTGGGCGTCAGGTCGCTGCAGGCGTAACCCGAATGTAGCGCGCTGCGCTGCAGCCCTCAAAGACCGGGCATGGATCGCCCGTCAAACAGCAGGCTCGCCCGTGCCCAAGTCAAAGCCTGACGCCCGGGCCAACCTGCCGTCACCGCCGCAGCCACCAGCCCCCTTGAGGCGGTCTTGGGAAGGCGCTGCGCGTGACCAGCCCGGTGGTGGAACTCGCCACCAAATAAGTTACTGCGTTGCAGCCTCCCATTGCGGCCACACCGACCACCTTAAGAACGAGACGTACTCGTATCGAACGCCTCCCTTCACCAGAGATCTCTCGAAGGTTGAGAGGCTTAGAAATCACGAACGGTTCGAAAAACCCCTGATTTTCTACTCAAAATTGTTAACGCTATCTTCTGGCCTCTCGTGATGTAGGCTCGAGGGCGAGGTCGCAGTCTTGCCGCCTCCTTCCTGGGAGGCGCAGATGACGACGATCAATGGTCAATTCGTTGGAACAATTCCGGATTTTTATGACACGGGACTGGGGCCGAATATCTTTCATGACTATGCTGACGACTTGGCGGCACGCGCGGGTGCCCAAGGGCCGCGTCATGTGCTCGAACTCGCCGCGGGCACCGGCATATTAAGTCGGCGGCTCCGAGATGCCTTGTCGCCAGACGCACACCTTGTTGTGACTGACCTGAACCAACCGATGCTGGACCTTGCAAGCCGCAAGTTTTCGCCGGGCGAGAATGTTGAATTCGCCGAAGCCGATGCGATGAACCTGTCGTTCCCTGATGACGCGTTCGACATGATAGTCTGTCAGTTCGGGGTTATGTTTTTCCCGGACAAGCCTGCTTCATACCGAGAGGCGGCGCGGGTTCTGAAACCCAACGGCCACTATATTTTCAATACCTGGGGTCCGATGTCCGCCAACCCCTATTCGCAAATCTCTCACGAGGTTGTGGCACGATTCTTTCCCGATAATCCGCCGGGGTTCTACAAGGCGCCATTTTCATATGGCGACCCTGTAGATGTGACGCGTGATCTGAACGCTGCCGGTTGGCACAACGTGGAACACGAGACGATCGATTTTGACAAAGAAATTCTGGATCCTGCGGCCTTCGCAAACGCGATGATCCATGGAACGCCAATGGTTGATGAAATTCGACAACGCGGCGGGGTCGACCCAAAGGACGTCGTCGATCTTATTCTAGAACATTACCATGATCGTTTTGGAAGCGGACCTGCGATAATGCCCTTGCAGGCGACTTCGTTTGTTTGCCGCGCGCCCTAGTCGGCGCGCCATCTCAGACACGAATATCCCCGCAAGATCCTCATAATCAAACCCAATCTTAAGGAAACCAAATGTCATTTTCCATCTATCAGGCGTCTGTACCCGTCTATGTCAAACTGCTCTCTGGGCAAGTGAACATGATCGATAAGGCCGTGGCCGATGCTGAAACAAGGAAGTTTTCTCCCGAAATCCTGTTCACGGCACGGTTGAATCCAGAGATGTGGAATTTTTCCGAGCAATTGAAGGCGACGACAAATCATGCGTTTCGCGGTACGGCCCGGCTGGCTGGCCTCTCAATTCCCGAAATCCCCGATGCCGTGGGAACCGCAGTGGAAATGAAAGCCCGGATCGCCGCCACTGTCGCCTTCATACAAAGCGTCGATCCGGCCTCGGTGGACGCTGGCCACGACCGTGAGATCACGTTCCCGATGGGTAATGAAACAGCCACGTTGAGCGGCGTTGAGTATTTCCTCGGATTTACGCTTCCGAATATCTATTTCCACCACACAACTGCGTTCAACATCCTCCGCCACAACGGAGTCGCAGTGTCAAAATTGGATGATTTCCTCGGCGGCCTGTAGCAAGTCACCCAGACCAAAAGGTTGGCCGGACGGTCGTGGAAACACGGTATTTGTGAAGCCTTTTCGGCACAACTCAGGCAACGAAGGACTCTCTTCGGTCAAGCGGCGGTGCAAAAATGGATGAGGTTTCAGGTGCGCTTGAATGTCGGTTTTTTTATGTGGCCGCCTGCAGCGAACTTCCATTCTCGGCCCTGCATGACGCTTGCGCCGAAGTGATCGGGGATCATGATAAACGACAGGAATGGCACCCCCCCGGCCCTCCCCGTCGCCAAGCCTGCCCCCCACCTGCCCCCTACCGCCGTAGCCGCGCAAGCTGGGTTTCCACGTCGCCCCATTCCGGGCGCGCCATGTCCCGGCCCGGGGCCTCGCGATAGGCGTCGATCGTCTCGTCGCCGCGCAGCAGACCCATCAGTTTCGCGTGCATGAAACTGCGCAGCACGTCGTTCATGCGCGGCTGGTATCGCGGGCCCATCGATTTGAACCATTTCACCACGTCCGCATCCACGCTCAGCGTGATCCGCGTCTTGGCGCTGTCCCGGCGCGTGCCGATCTCGTGCCATTCGTTCGGGATGCGCCCGTGGGTGGCAATCTTGTTGTGCATGTCCCATTCGAACCGGCTCATCGCGTCGGCCATGTAATAGTGGTTGGCGCGTTCGGTGCGGCTCAGCGGTTTGTCGTCTGTCGGGTCCATCTGCGTGATCCTTGGCCTTGGGGTGGAGGCAATCTGGCACAAATTTCCTAAAATTGGGTGCATGGCGGGCATATGCATGGGCTGTGCATCAGATGTGCATCGGGTGTGCATCTTGACCTTGGCCCCGAAAACGCCCCATCTGGACCCGCGCGGGGGGAACGAAAATGCAGCAGCCAGCCATCACAGGAACGGGGGTTTTCACCCCCTCTCAGGTCATCACCAACGATGAACTCGTCGTCGCCTTCAACGCCTATGTTGACCGCTACAATGCTGAAAACGCTGGTGAAATCGCGGCGGGCCGGGTCGAAGCCAAGGCCCACTCCTCGGCCGAGTTCATCCATGCCGCATCCGGCATCGAACAACGCTATGTGCTGGATAAGTCAGGCATTCTTGACCCCGCCGTGATGCACCCATGGCTGCGAGAACGATCCGATGAAGAACCCTCCCAAATGGCCGAAATGGCGATCGACGCCTGCACCCAAGCCTTTGAAATGGCGGGAAAAACCGGGGCCGATGTCGATGCGGTCATCTGTGCGGCCTCCAACCATGAACGCGCCTACCCCGCGATTGCGATCGAGATCCAGAACCTTCTGGAAATTCAAGGCTTTGCCTTCGATATGAACGTCGCCTGCTCATCCGCAACCTTCGGCATTCAGGTGGCCGCCGACATGATCAGATCGGGCAGCATAAACAGCGCCTTGGTCGTCAACCCCGAGATCTGTTCCGCCCATCTCGAATGGCGCGACCGCGACTGCCATTTCATCTTCGGCGACGTCTGCACCGCCCTGCTGATCGAGCGCGCGCAAGATGCCAAAGGCCCGCATTTCCTCATTAAATCCACGCGTTGCGCAACGCAGTTCTCCAACAACATCCGCAACAATAACGGCTTTTTGCGGCGCACCCGCCACGGCCAGATGGATGATCGCCGCGACATGCAGTTCATGCAAAACGGCCGCAAGGTGTTCAAGGAGGTCCTGCCGCTGGTGTCCCAGCATATCGCCGCCCATCTGGAGGCCGAAGCGATCAGCCCCGACACCCTGAAACGCCTCTGGCTTCATCAGGCGAACAAGACGATGAACGACTATATCGGCAAGAAAACCCTCGGCCGCCCCCCCGCCGCCCATGAACAACCGAATATTCTGCAAGACTATGCCAACACGTCTTCGGCTGGCAGCATCATCGCGTTTGCGAAGTATTCCAATGACTTGAAGTCAGGTGATACCGGCCTGATCTGTTCGTTTGGGGCTGGGTATTCGGTGGGGTCGGTGATTGTGGAACGATCTTAACCCGATCTTCAGGTTGCTGCCTCATCCTCAAGGTGCAACTTCATCTCAACCAATACCCGCTGGATCTCCAGTGTTTCCCGTAACAACCGTTTCGCCTCATTGATGGAGATCACGCCATCCTCGATCGACAGATGGTATTCTCCCATCAGGATCGCGAACCGCTGGCTCAGGGCGACAACATCAGCGTTGACGCCGCCATTACGCCGCGTGTTGCGCGGCTCGTCATGGGTCAGGGTAATTCCCTTCAACTCTGCCAGTGCCGTGGTCACATGCGGGAAACTTGCGGCCTCCTCCAAAGCAACGACCGCATCGATCGGCATGAACCTGTCTGTGTGTTCGGACGCGTCCGAGAAATAGCGGCCCAAGGTCGCCTTTGATTTACCCGTCAGTTCGCAAGCGGCGGCAAAGCCAACGTCCTTGATCAAAGCTTCGGTATGTTTCTTCAGGTAACTGCCAACACGATCGGTCATCTTCATCCCCGCCAGATTGGGGAAAGAAAACCGGCTTTTCCCAAGATCGTCAATCAGTTCCCCTGATTTACTGTGACTGTTCCCGAGGGGGGCGCGGGAATGCGTAGCGTGTTCCCGGCTTTGTGTCGGTTGCGTATGACCGGACTGTCGCGTGGTCGTCACTCCAGACCACTGACGCTTGCGCTGAAAGCGACAGGTCCGGTGCGCTGTCAGTCGCACACCCGCCGGCGCGGCGTCGCGTCACGCTCAACGTGACCCGTATCAAGGACCGCCCGTCTTGCGGGCGGTGTCAGCTTTTGGCAAAGCTCTTGCATGGCCAAACTCTACTTTCATTTCTCCACCATGAACGCGGGCAAATCCACCCTGCTGCTGCAAGCGTCCTACAACTACATCGAACGCGGGATGCAGACATACCTGCTTACCGCGAACTTCGATAACCGTGCGGGCGACGGCCAGATCGGAAGCCGCATCGGCATCAGCGCCAAGGCCGACACCTATATTCAGACCGATGATCTCTATGCCAAGATCGAAGCGCGGCTGAAAAAGGGCCCCTGTGCCTGCGTGATGATCGATGAAGCGCAATGGATGACCCGCGATCAGGTCTGGCAACTGGCCCGCGCCGTGGATGATCTGGACGTCCCAATCATGTGCTACGGCCTGCGCGTCGATTTTCGTGGCGAGCTGTTCCCCGGCTCCGCAGCGCTCTTGGCACTGGCGGACGAAATGCGGGAGGTCCGCACAATCTGTCACTGCGGAAAGAAAGCCACCATGGTGATCCGCGTCGGTTCGGACGGCAAAGCCGTAACCGAAGGCGACCAGATCGAAGTCGGTGGAAATGACCGCTACGTCTCGTTGTGCCGACGCCACTGGCGCGCCGCAACCAATGCAACCTGAAAACGCCTAAGGCCGCCACTTCGCCAGCAGGAACAGAGGCGGCCGATGCGCGCGTTGAAACTGATTGAGAACCTTGCAGCGGTTCGTGCCCGGCAGCCCACCTGCCGAGACTAATCTTCAGGCGCTTCAGATGGGCTAGACCGGGTTCGGCAGCGGCGCACCATCGGCCATGGCAATAACATTGGCCAATGCCATCCGCCCCATGGCCTTCCGCACCTCCAAGGCCGCAGTACCCAAATGCGGAAGCAGCGTGACGTTCTCCATCATCTTCAACGCATCGGGCACCTGAGGTTCGAATTCGTAAACGTCCAGACCCGCGGCTGCGATGGTCCCGGACTTGAGCGCGCTGATCAAGGCGGCCTCATCCACGACATCGCCCCGCGCGATATTCACCAAAATGGCGTGGGCCTGCATTGCGGCCAGCGTCTCAGCCTTCATCAGATGGTGGGTTTCCGCGGTGGCCGGCACGGCAAGCACAACGACGTCAGCCGCCCCCAGAGCCGCCTCCAAGGTCATCGCTTCGGCCGGGAAATCCAACGTTTTGGGCGATCGGCTGACGTGGACAATCCGACATCCAAAACCAAAATGGCACCGCCGCGCAATCGCTTGCCCGATACGTCCCATCCCGATGATTGCCACGGTCTTGCCCGTGACATGCATGCCCAGCATCTGCGTCGGGTGCCAGCCGTGCCAGTCACCCGCCCGCACCAGTCGTTCGCCTTCACCAGCGCGGCGGGCAGTCATCAAGATCAGGGTCAGCGCGATATCAGCGGTGGCATCCGTGACAGCCCCCGGTGTGTTCGTCACCGCCACGCCAGCCCCTGCCGCCGCGCGCGCGTCGATGTGGTTGTAACCAACGCCGAAATTGGCCAGCAGCTTGCAGCGTGGCGCGGGCACGGCAGCAAAGGCAGCCGCCCGAAATGCATCGCCCAAGGTGGGGATAACCGCATCGTAATCGCGGAGTGCAGCCACGCATTCATCATGGCTCATCGGGCCGTCACCGGCACGGTCGGTCAGGTCGAACCGGGCGGCTGCCTCGGCCATCACGGACTCGGGTAGTCGGCGGGAAATCATCAGCTTCATCAATGTATCCTCTGGCCGTTTTCGACCGGTTGATCAGGGGCAAGCAGCACGATACCACCTTGCGGATCACTGGCTCCAAGCACCAACACCTCGGACATGACCGGCCCGATCTGGCGCGGTGGAAAGTTGACCACGGCGATCACCTGACGTCCGACCAATGTTTCAACCTGATAATGGTCGGTAATCTGCGCCGAGGAACGTTTTTCGCCAATCTCAGGCCCGAAATCGATCCACAGCTTGAAGGCTGGCTTACGCGCCTCGGGAAAAACTTCGGCTCGGGTGATGGTGCCGGCGCGTATGTCAACCTTGATGAAATCATCGAACAAGATCACGGGGTATCAGCCTTTCAACTCGCGCGACCGCGCGGCGGCGGCGGCCACCGTGCGGCGCATCAGGGGCATCAACCCGCTGTCAGGGTCCATCAATTTCTCAAGGCCGGCTTGCGTCGTCCCGTTGGGGGAAGTCACGTTGATGCGCAACTGTTCAGGGGTCTCCGGTGCATCCTCGGCAAGCGCACCAGCACCCGCGACCGTGGCCTTCGCCAATTGCATCGCCATGCCGTCGGGCAACCCTTCGGCCCTGCCAGCCGCCGCCAAAGCGTCAATCATATAGAACACATACGCGGGGCCAGAGCCCGACACCCCCGTCACCGCATCGATCTGATCTTCGTTTTCCAACCGCACGACCTGCCCGATCGCCTGCAGCAGACTGTCGGCCAATTCGACATCCTGCACCTTTGCGACATCATTGCCGATGATGGCGGTAATGCCCTTGCCAACAGCGGCAGGGGTGTTTGGCATGGCGCGGATAATGCGCGTGCCTTCACCCAAAGTGGCCTCGAAATACGCAATCGGCGTTCCCGCCGCGACCGAAATGATCAGCGTCTTGCCACCGCCAAGCGGTTTCAGTTGCGGCAATGCCTCGGCCATCATCTGGGGTTTGACGGCAACAAGCGCCACTGCGGGGTCGGCGGGCAAGGGTCCGTTAACATGTACTCCCAGATCGGCCAGAGACGCAGCCGCGTAGGGGTCGATCACATGCACCGAACTTGGCGGCAGACCACGTTTCAGCCAGCCACGCAGCATCGCGCCGCCCATCTTGCCGCAGCCAAGCATCACAAGGCCACGGCGGCTTATGTCATCGAAACTCATGGAACCCCCGTTTGGTCAGGGTGCCCAGATTAGGCGCGGCCAAAGCTTTCGGCAATGGCCACCTGCATCGCCTGCTCAGGCGTCTGATCACCCCAGCAGGCAAGCTGGAAGGCCGGGAAATAGCGCTCGGAGGCCAGCACGGCGGTGTCCACCATGCAGGCAATCTGGTCTGCGCTGGCAAGCTGTTCACCTGCAAGGACAAGGCCATAGCGATAGACCATCAGGCGCTGCGGGTGCCAATAGCTGAACGCGCCCGCCCAGCACCGATCATTGGTCAAGTTCAGGATTTCATACAGTTTTGGCAGACTGTCTTCGGGTGGCTCCATGTCAAAGGTGCAGATCATCCGCAACGTTTCGTCATAGGCCGACCAGGCCAGCGTGACGGAATAGGTGCGCCATTGCCCCTCGATTGCCATCGCGATCTGATCATCGGCAACGCGGTCGAAATCCCATTCATGATGGGTCGCCAGCGTCTCGACGATGTCGATCGGGTGGAGATCTTCGATGTCCATGTACTGTTCGGATAGCGACATTGCCCAGGCCTCTTTTGTCGTTGGCAGCCTCGCGCGGGGCCTGGTTTATCCAACCATGACGCCCACAAGAAGCTGGGTGTCTTTCGCGTGCAACCCATTCATCTAGTGGTCCACACCAAATATGGTGATGCGAGACGGCTCACCTGTAAAGACATATTTTTGCGACTGTTAGGGGGGAGCGCACATAATCTTTGTGATACCCACAAGATATTGAGCTTGTGGACTACTCGGCCGCGACCTGTGCTGGCACACCCAGAAGGTGCTTCAACGCGGCAACCTGGGACGGCGTCAGGCCGTCAGCGGGGATCTCGATAAAGGGAATGCCAGCCTTGCGGCACGCCTCACGCTTGATCGCGTCGCGCTTTTCGGCGTCCCCGCGGTAGTGACCACGGCCTTGATACTCGATTGCGGCCACAGGTGCCCACGCGTCGTCGACAACAAGGAAATCAACGCGTTTGCCATTGATCTGATTAAAAAATGTGGTCCATTCGCTGGCCGAGATACCGGCGCGCTCAATCTTAAGGACTTCGCCGATCGCAACTTGGGCAAAAAGCCGAAACCCGCCTTGGCTCTCCGCGATCAGGCCAGACAAGGCAGCGAAAATCTTCCGCTCTGAGGCGTTCAAAAGCGGCGTCGCAACCACTTTGGCGTCTGAGCCAGTTGCGACTGATTTCGAGCGTTCCTTGTTCTTGCGCTTTCTTGATGGTCCCGAAACCTTGAGCAAAACGGCGATGCAGACAAGAAAAACTAACAGAAAAACCGGCAATTCCATAAACTATACCCCCAAGGTTCAGGGGGTGACCCTTCGCAGCCAAAGCGGCGCGAATCCGCGGCGCTATCATGGAGAATTCAGGGCAGTCGGACGCAGCTCAGCCCTTCTTTTCCTTGCTTTCCATGGCATCCAGCCGGGCCTTCAGGGCTTCGTTTTCTTCCCGGGCCTTTTGTGCCATGGCGCGGACAGCGTCAAACTCGTCGCGGGTCACGAAATTGCGGTCGGCCAGCCAGCGATCCATCATCGATTTCATCGCCGTCTCGGCCTCGTCCTTGGCCCCTTGCGCGACGCCCATGGCGTTCGTCATCAACTGCGAGATGTCTTCCATGATCTTGTTTCGGGTCTGCATTGGCGCGCTCCTGTTCTGGCATTCACATATGGCCCCTTCATCCGCGCGCATCAAGGTTGACTTCGCCGCAGCATGCCCGCATCCAACCGGGGCAAGCAGTTAGGAACATGCCCCATGCTGGCAGCAATCCCCTTTCCGAACATCACACCCGAGATCTTCTCCATCAATCTGGGCGGGTTCCACTTTGCCCTGCGCTGGTACGCGCTGGCCTATATCGTCGGGCTGGTCATTGGCTGGCGGTTGATCGTGGCGGCGGTCAAGCACCCCGAACTGTGGCCGCAGGGCCGCCCCCCCATGCGCCCGGAACAGGTTGAAGGGCTGCTGACGGCGGTCGTTCTTGGAGTCATCATTGGCGGCAGGCTTGGTTTCATCTTGTTCTACCAGCCCGGCTATTACCTGCAAAATCCAACCGAGATTTTGCGCATCTGGCAAGGCGGCATGGCCTTTCACGGCGGATTGCTGGGCGTCAGCTTGGCCGGTCTGATCTTTTGCCGGATCAACAAGCTGCCCATCATTCAGGTCGCGGATGCACTGGCGCTTGCGACCGCTCCGGGGCTGTTTCTGGGCCGCGTTGCCAATTTCATCAATGCCGAGCTTTGGGGGCGGCCATCCGATGTGCCGTGGGCCGTCATCTTCCCCGGCCGCGAGGCACAGGTTTGCCCCGGCCCCGAGGGGTTGGTCGATCAAGCGGTGAACATAGCTTGCGCCAGACATCCATCGCAATTGTACGAGGCCGTGCTTGAGGGGGTGATCCTTGGCGCCGTGCTGTTGTGGCTGGCGTATCGGCGCGGCTGGCTCAAGATACCGGGGCAACTGACGGGAATGTTCCTAACCGGCTATGGCATCAGCCGTTTCATCGTCGAATACTTCCGCCAGCCCGACGCCCAGTTCTTTGACATCCATCCGCGCGGCTATGCGATCTTCCTGTCCGATACCGTTGGGCTCACCATGGGCCAACTGTTGTCGTTGCCCATGGTCCTGCTTGGCGTCGTGCTGATCTTTCTTGCCCGACGGCGCGTGCGATGACCGATCTGAGGGATCGGTTGCTGGCGCGGATTGCACGCGAAGGCCCGCTGAGCGTGGCGGACTACATGCTGGAATGCCTGCTGGATCCGAAGCACGGCTATTACGCGACCCGCGATCCCCTTGGCGCAGCGGGGGATTTCACGACCGCGCCAGAGATCAGCCAGATGTTTGGGGAACTGTTGGGTTTGTGGCTGGCGCAGGTCTGGATGGATCAGGGCGCGCCGGATGGGATCGTGTTGGCCGAACTTGGGCCAGGGCGCGGAACGCTGATGGCAGATCTGTTGCGCGCCACCAAGGGCGTACCCGGCTTTCATGCCGCGCTGCATTTGCATCTGGTCGAAGCGTCCCCCGTCTTGCGCGCTGCACAGGCACAGGCGCTTGGCCCGTTCTCGCCGCTCTTTCATGATAGCCTGTCAGATCTGCCCGAAGGCCCGCTGTATCTTGTGGCCAATGAATTTTTTGACGCATTGCCGATCAGACAATTCCAGCGCGGGCCGCACGGGTGGCATGAACGCCAGATCGGGGCCAAGGAAGGCAGATTGATCTGGGGGCTGGCTCCGGAAACACGGATCGGACAGTTGGAGCCACTGTTTGAGGCCACGCCCGAAGGCGCGATCGTCGAAACCAATGCTGCCGCCACGGCCATTGCCGCAGAGATCGGGCACCGGGTCGCAACGCATGGCGGTGCCGCGCTGATCATCGATTATGGCGATCTGAACAGTCAGGGCGATACATTTCAGGCCGTCGCCCGGCATGCCTATGCCGACCCGCTGGACACCCCCGGTGCGGCTGACCTGACGGCGCATGTGGCCTTCGCACCCCTGGCACGTGCCGCCGCTCCCGCACAGGCCAGTGCGCTGGTCACACAAGGTGTGTTTCTGGAGCGCCTCGGGATCACCGCGCGCGCCCGGATCCTTGCGCAATCGCTCGGCGGTGCCGCGCTTGATGCGCACATCGCCGCACACAGGCGGTTGACGCACCCACAAGAAATGGGAACGCTCTTCAAAGTGCTGGCATTGACGCCCCCTGATACCCCCGCACCCCCTGCACTTGAGGCATGATCCACACAATGACGGCCCAGACCCGCAGCCTCGAAATTGTCACCAGCCCGTTGCTGGACGGGGTACGTCATGGGTTCTTTACGCGGAAGGGCGGTGCGTCATCCGGCGTGTTCGAAGGCCTGAACTGTGGCGTTGGCTCGTCGGACCTGTCGGAAATCGTGACGCTGAACCGAGGCCGTGTCGCCGATGCCATGGAGGTTCCTGCCACCCGGCTTGTCACCGTGCATCAGACCCATTCAACCGATATCGCCCATGTCACCGACCGGCCGCTTGACCCGCCACGGCGCGCCGATGGCATCGTCACCGCGACGCCGGGCACCGCCATCGCCATCTTGACGGCAGATTGCCAACCGGTCCTGTTTGCAGACCCCGAAGCGCGCGTCATCGGCGCCGCCCACGCCGGTTGGCGCGGGGCGCTTGATGGCGTGCTGGAGGCTACGATTGACACAATGGCCGGGTTAGGCGCAGACCCCGGCAGGATCCGGGCCGTCATCGGCCCGGCAATCAGCCAACGCGCTTACGAAGTTGGCGAAGAGTTTCTTGAGCGGTTCATCGATGATGATCCCGCCAATGCCCGGTTCTTCATCAATGGCGCTGGCGGCAAGTATCTGTTTGATCTTCCCGGTTATGGCTTGATGCGTTTGCGAAATGCGGGCCTGACCCAGACGGAATGGACCCGTCATTGCACCTATTCGGATCCGGCACGGTTCTATTCCTACCGGCGGTCGGTTCATCAGGGCGAAGCCGACTATGGGCGGCTGATTTCCGTGATTCGCCTCTAGCACCGCCAATACCGGGACACACATCCGCTTTTCGACAAAAACTGGGCGGACCGCGCCCCAGCAATGCCGCAAAGCCAACGGCAGTTGTCTAAAATACCAATAAAATAGTGCGATGACGTTGCCCCATTTTTGCCATCGGCTTTTACCGAAGCTTAGCGCTTTCGCCTCAAGACTGCCCGAAAGCTTGTGCATCTTGTCTGCAAGCCCGGACGTAAGGGCACTGAACGCAGCGCAAGCAAAAGGAACAGGCACATGAAAACCCGGCGTTGGATGAAATCCGTTTTGACCGAAGCGAAGAAAGACCAGATCGACATGCCCTGGTCGCGCCAGGCGAAGGCCGCCAAGAAGACAGAGAAGCCGAAGCTTCTCAAAGCGGTCGGCTGAAGAACACAACCACTTGGTCGAAATGCCAAGTTCGGAATGCTTGCGCTGAGGCGGCCAGAACGGCCGCCTTTTGCATGTCCGGCCGGAAAATATCAGTCCAGCCTAACCGATTCTTCCAAGACGGCCAAAAGCGGCGCCAACTGCGCCTCGTATTTGCGCCAACCCGCCACCGATGCCCGATAGATCGGTTGCCTGACCTGCGCGAAGCTCAGCGTTTCGACCCGCCTCTTGGCGGTTTCCGGCGACAAGCAGGCATCCTCCCAATCCAGCCCGCAAAACGCGACAAGTTCGCGGATGACCGGTTCGGGATCTGCAGTCAGGGCATCATATGACACCCGGTGGATACGGTCGGGCAACAACGCCATCCACCGTGAAACCGCGGCTTCCTGCAGGCGAAGAAACCGACCGATGTCGCGCAGGTCAGAGGTGTGGCGGTGCCGCCCCTCGCGGAACATGTTGCGATAGATGGACAAACCGACATCGCGCGGGTCGCGGTCCAGAATGACGAACCGGGCGCCCGGCAACGCCAACGCCGCCTGCCCGATACGCGCGAAGGTCGAAATCGCCTTGTCGGTCACAACATCACCAGCCCCCGACCGCCGCCGCGCCGCCACCAGATAACGCCGTCCGGCATCTGCGAAATCGGCTGATGTAGGAATATCGTCATGCCGCAGCCTGTCTTGCGCGACCCCAAGCGCTTGCCGCAGATAGCTCATCTCGCCGCCGGCCGTCACCCGGCTATGGGCCGACAAAATGGTTTCGACCAAGGTCGTGCCGGACCGTGGCGGGCCAGTCACAAAGACAACGGGATCATCCGGTCCTTCGCTATCCATCTGCGCAAGATGAGTCTCGAAGTCTGACAAAAGCCCACGCACCTCAGCCACGTCAGCCGCGAAATCATAGGGATAATCTTCGCGCATCAGGGTGTTGGCCCGATCCAGCAGGGGAAACACATCATCCGTGCGGCCAAGGTCTTCGGCTGCTTTCGCCATCGCAAAGCTCAAAAGGCGCCTGTCACGGCGCGGCAAACCCGGCGCTTCCAGCCGCGCCGCCAAGATCGGCAGGGCCGGATCATCTGCCGCGACCTTGCGACCGGCAATATATGCACGCAGCCCCTCGGCAAATGGGGGCGTGCGATAAATCACACGGGCCAAATCTGCCTCGGCACCGACCATATCGCCGCCTGACTGCCGCAACTGCGCGCGTTGCGTCAACAGCGTGGGATCATCGGGCGCCGCTCGCAGTGCCTTGGCCAGCACAGCCTCGGCGGCGTCAACCTCACCGGCTTCCGACAGGTTCGTGGCCAGTTGCGCCAGCAGCGGACCTGACTTGGACCCCGCCGCCACAGCCCTGTCAGCCGCGGCTTGTGCCGCCTTCGTCCGCCGCAACGACGCCAGCACCAACGCATGCTCGGCGACAAGAACCCGGTTCTTCGGCGCCGTGGACGTCGCTGTCGCCAATACCGCCTCGGCGTCCTCCATCCGGCACGTCTCCCGGTAAAGTTCCGCCTGCGACAGCGCGACGTCACGCCCCGCCTGTGCGGCCGCCGATAACAACGTTTCCGCACGGGCGGGGTGTCCGATCTTCAGGCAGACCGTGCCAAGCAATGCCATGACGTCAGGGTTGGCCGGATCTCGCGTCAGCGCGGTATCAAGCGGCCCATAGGCCCCACCCCATTTGGACTGCGCCGCGCGTGCCGCGCCCAAAGCATACGCCGGTGCCGCCGCGTTTGGGGCCGCCCTGACGATTGCAAGCGCCTTTGCCTCGGCTTCAGCCGCCTTGCCTGCGGAAATAAGGGCAAACACCGGCGCCACATCCATCGCCCCGCCAAGGGCAATGCCGGCGCGCGCCGCGTCTTTCAACAGTCGGCGCGCCGCATCACCCGTCAAGATCGCCGCAAGTGCCTGCCAGATAGCTGGTTCTTGCGGCTTCAACGCCAATGCCTTGCGAAATGCCGCCTCTGCCTTGTCGAGGTTCCCCTTGGCGGCATGAATGCGACCAATCTGAAAATGCACTTCAGGAAGGGCCGGACGCGCCAGAAGAATGCGGGCATAGATCTGCAATGCCGCGTCTGGCGGTGCGGCCAACGCGGATTTGTAAAGCGCGGGGATATCGGCAGGCTTTGGCGGCAACATCGGCTCAGGCCGAACGACTGAGCCGGTCTTCCATCACGTCAAACGGAACACCCGGATCATCCTTGGCACCACGAATGACAAGCGACGTCCTGACCGAGGCCACATTGCGCGCCGAGGTCAGATGTTCGGTCAGGAACGATTGAAAAGTGCTCAGGTCCGGCGCAACACATTTCAGGATGAAATCGATCTCGCCGTTCAACATGTGGCATTCGCGGACCAGTGGCCAGTTGCGGCAAAGGTTCTCGAACGCCACCAGATCGGCTTCGGCCTGGCTGTGCAGGCCGACCATCGCGAAGACCTGCACCTCGAACCCCAATTGGCGCGCATCCACGTCGGCGTGGTAGCCCTTGATGTAACCGGCTTCTTCCAAGGTTCGCACGCGGCGCAGGCAAGGTGGGGCGCTAATGCCCACGCGCTTGGCCAATTCAACATTTGTCATCCGGCCATCCGCCTGCAGCTCGGCCAGTATTTTCCGGTCGATCGGGTCGAGCTTGGTGTTCGCCATGGTCTGAAAGTCCCCCCGGTGCGATTTTCATTTGCACCATATGTGCACATGTTTGCGCAAGATTATTTCACAGTCACGCAACATATGTAAGAGAGGGGAAAGAAATGCAAGCGCCAGCCGCTTTGCCTTCCTTTCATGGAATGCCATGGTTATATCCCGGTCCCAACCAACCCGATCTGAAAGCTGCAGCCATGTCCGACACCCGCCACACCCGTCTTTTGATCATCGGTTCCGGTCCCGCTGGCTATACCGCCGGCGTCTACGCCAGCCGGGCCATGCTTGAGCCGATTCTGGTGCAGGGCATTCAGCCGGGCGGGCAGTTGACCATTACCACCGATGTGGAAAACTGGCCCGGCGACAGTTCGGTCATGGGTCCCGATTTGATGGAGCGGATGCAAAACCACGCCCGCGAAATGGGGACCGAGATCATCGGCGACCACATCAACAGCCTTGATTTGTCCCGTCGCCCCTTCACCGCCGTCGGCGACAGTGGCACGACCTACACGGCCGACGCGCTGGTCCTTGCGACCGGGGCGCAGGCAAAATGGCTTGGTCTGCCGTCCGAGGAACACTTCAAGGGCTTCGGTGTCAGTGCCTGCGCGACGTGCGATGGTTTCTTTTATCGCGGCAAGGAAATTGTCGTGGTCGGCGGTGGCAACACCGCAGTGGAAGAGGCGCTGTTTCTGACCAACTTTGCATCGAAGGTCACGCTGATTCACCGCCGCGACAGCCTGCGCGCCGAAAAGATCATGCAAGATCGTTTGTTCAAACACCCCAAGGTCGCGGTCATCTGGAACCATACGATCGAAGAGGTCGTGGGCGGCGACAATCCGCGCGGCGTGGAAGCCGTCCGTATCCGGGACGTGAACACCGGCGAACTGTCCGAGGTGCCGTGCGCCGGTTTCTTCGTCGCCATCGGTCATGCGCCCGCGTCTGAACTGATCAAGGATCAGCTGGAATTGCATAATGGCGGCTACGTGAAGGTTGTGCCGGGCACGACCCAGACCTCGGTTCCCGGCGTGTTCGCGGCAGGCGACCTGACCGACCACATCTATCGTCAGGCCGTCACAAGCGCTGGCATGGGGTGCATGGCGGCGCTGGATGCGGAAAAGTTTCTGGCCGAGCACGAAACGGTCGCCGAAACCGCAGCAGCACCCGGTGCTGCCCACGCAGGCACCCCAAGATAGCCCGGAACGCCCGGCCCGAACCGTATGGGCGGGTTGGAACGTCAGTTCTGCGGGATCGCCCTCTCTGGAATCGCGGTTCCAATGTCGCATCCGCGACACGAGCGTGCTTGAATTTGGTCACTTACCTATCTTAATGAGCGCGTAACCCACGTGGGCCTATGTGCCTGTGTCGTAACGCATTCATTGATGGAAACCTGACGTATGGCCATGCAACCCCTCGCCCCGATCCCAGAGCTGTATGTCTCTCATGACAGCGCTCAGAAGCTCAAAGTCGATGCGGGCGAACTGCCATCATGGGACCTGACATCGCGCCAGATCTGTGATCTGGAATTGCTGATGAACGGCGGATTCAACCCGCTGAAGGGGTTTCTTGGCGAAGACGACTATAACAACGTCGTCGATAACATGCGTCTGGTGGATGGAACGCTGTGGCCGATGCCGATCACGCTGGACGTCAGCGAAGCGTTTGCCGGAAAGATCGAACCGGGTCAGGATATCGCCCTGCGCGATCAAGAAGGGGTCATCCTCGCGACCCTCTCGATCAGTGACAAATGGGTGCCGAACAAGGCCCACGAGGCGGAACAGGTTTTCGGAGCCGACGATCTGGCTCACCCGGCCGTCAATTATCTGCACCACGTTGCAGGCCCCGTCTATCTGGGCGGCGCGATCACCGGCATTCAGCCCCCGACCCATTATGATTTCCGCGCACGCCGCGACACACCCAACGAACTGCGCGCCTATTTCCGCAAGCTGGGTTGGCGCAAGGTTGTGGCGTTCCAGACGCGGAACCCCTTGCACCGCGCGCATCAGGAACTGACGTTCCGCGCCGCGAAAGAGGCGCAGGCGAACCTGCTGATCCATCCGGTCGTCGGCATGACGAAACCGGGTGACGTGGACCATTTCACACGCGTTCGCTGCTACGAGGCAGTGCTGGATCAATACCCGTCGGCCACGACCGCCATGAGCTTGCTCAATCTGGCCATGCGCATGGCCGGCCCAAGAGAGGCCGTCTGGCACGGCCTGATCCGAAAGAACCACGGCTGCACCCATTTCATCGTCGGCCGCGATCATGCGGGTCCCGGAAAGAACTCGGCTGGGCAGGATTTCTATGGCCCCTACGACGCCCAGACCCTGTTCAAGGAACATGAGGCCGAGATCGGGTTGGAGATGGTCGATTTCAAACACATGGTCTACGTGCAGGAACGCGCGCAATATTATCCGGTGACGGAACTGCCAGAAGGCGCGACCGTGTTGGATATCTCGGGAACCGAACTGCGCCGCCGCCTGCGTGAAGGCCTCGACATTCCGGCATGGTTCTCATTCCCCGAAGTGGTGAATGAGCTGCGCCGCACCTCGCCGCCGCGCAGCCAGCAAGGCTTTGCCGTGTTCTTCACCGGGCTGTCCGGGTCCGGCAAATCCACCATCGCCAATGCCATCATGGTCAAGCTGATGGAGCAGGGCGGGCGTCCCGTGACGCTTCTGGACGGAGATGTCGTGCGCAAGCATTTGTCGAGCGAGTTGGGCTTCTCCAAGGAGCACCGCGATATCAACATCAGGCGCATCGGCTATGTGGCCAGTGAAATCACCAAGAACGGCGGTATCGCGATCTGCGCGCCGATCGCGCCCTACACCGCCACCCGCCGTGCCGTACGCGAGATGATCGAGGCCTTTGGCGCGTTTATCGAAGTGCATGTCGCGACCTCGCTGGAGGAATGCGAAAAGCGTGACCGCAAAGGCCTCTACAAGCTGGCGCGGGAAGGCAAGATTAAGGAATTCACTGGAATTTCCGACCCTTACGAAGCACCAACGGCGGCCGAGCTGGTGGTGGATACCGAGGGCATGGACGTCGATTACTGCGCGCAGCAGGTGTTGTTGAAGCTGGAATCAATGGGATTGATTACGGCGTGATTCCAGCCTGATCCCGACTTGGACAGGGACTGCGGGAAAACCCGCAGACCCGGTTCGAATGTCAAAATACCTCTGGCGCGGGGGCGTCGGTGTTTCTAGGGTCGGAATTGATTTCCATCTGTCCCAAAGGATTGCAGGATGAAATTTCTCAACGCACTTGCCCTTACCGCCGTCCTCCTTGCGCCGCTGCCCGCACTCGCCGATGCCCATGCAGTGGCGACCGTCACGATTGACGGCATTCTTGAATATGCCTCGATTGGCCAGTCGGTTTCTGTGACCGAAGGTGAAAACGGCGCTCCGGAGACCATCGAACTGGGGATGGTGTTTGTGCTGGTGGACGCCGACAACCCCGAGCTGACGTTCAACGGCGTGGTCAACAGCAACTTTGTCGATAACGACACGCCGACTGCCAACTGGGCCGTATTGCTGACCGAGTAATCGGTTGCGCCTCAAAGATGAATCAAAAGGCACCCTCGCGGGGGTGCCTTTTTCGTGCGTGAATGGGTTTCTTGGTCAGCCGTCGTCTGCCGGGGCGGTCGTTTCGCCGGGGACCGGCTCTGTCACATCCGGCTGCTCCACCGGCGCGGGCGCATCGCCGGCGTTGTCCGATGTCAGCAGCCCTTCAACCCATTCTCCATCCACCACCTGACCGCTGGAATACCGCATGGTGCCAGCGCCTTGCCTGCGCCCGTTCACGAACAAGCCTTCGTAGACATCGCCATTGGCATATGTCGCAAGACCGCTGCCGTTGATCTCTCCGCCGGCCCATTGGCCAACGTAGGTGAACCCATCGGGCATGCTCAGCGTGCCGATCCCTTCGCGCTGACCAGCCTCGAACCCACCCTCATAGATTGTGCCGTCGGCGTAGGTTGCGATGCCTTCGCCATGGCGCAATCCTTCGGACCACGCCCCTTCATAACGATAGCCATCAGGGTGGGTGATGATGCCCTGCCCATGCTGGCGCGCATTCAGAAACTGGCCCTCATAGACCAAACCATTCGCATAGGTCGCGACACCGAACCCCTGAATGACGCCGTCCGCCCATTCGCCCACATAGCTGGAGCCGTCAGGATACGTAATCGTGCCAGTGCCATGCGCCACGTCATTGCGAAACGCCCCCACATAGACGGACCCGTCCGGGTAGTTGACCTGCCCCTGCCCGGCAATACGCCCGTCTGCCCACGCACCCACGTAGACATAGCCATCCGATCCGGTGAAACTGCCCTGACCATGGCGTTGATCATTGGCAAAATCGCCCTCGTAGACATCGCCGTTGGCGTAAACGACATTGCCGGTGCCCTGCCGCTGCCCGTTGACAAGGGTGCCGGTGTAGACATCGCCATTGGGCTGCGTCAGCACGCCTTCGCCGTTGATCTGACCGTCGGACCACTGGCCCTCGTAGATAACGCCATCGGGCATGACCAGCCGCCCGGCACCCGACCGCTGGCCAGCCTCGAACCCGCCGATGTAGGTCGCGCCGTCAGCATAGGTGATCGTGCCTTGCCCCGCCTTTACGCCGCCTTCCCATTGGCCTTCATACCGCGACCCGTCGGGGCTGGTCATGACGCCCGTTCCCTCGTGCAACGCGTTGACGAATTGGCCCTCGTAGCGCACGCCATTGGCATAAACCGCGACACCGGTGCCGTTGATCCGCCCGGCAGCCCACTCGCCGGTATAGGTCGAGCCATCGGCGAACGTGATTGCGCCTTCGCCCTCGGGGCGGCCAGCAATGAAACTGCCTTCGTAGACGGATCGGTCGGGGAACACCGCGCGGCCTTGGCCACGGATTTCGCCATCGACCCATTCGCCGGAATACTCATAGCCGTTTGGCAAGCGGTACGTCCCGATGCCATGCTGCACGCCGTTGCGGAATTCACCCTCGTAGATCCCGCCGTTGTCGTACTGCTGGATATCGACCCGCGTGTCATCCTGCGCTGCTGCACCGCCGGCCGTCGCCAACGCCATGGCCCCTGCCACCAGCAGACTGTGCCCTGTCTGTCGCATCTTTGACGTCATGCCCCAAGCATCCTTTGCCTTGATCCTAGTCGAACCTAGGTGACAGGCTGCGCGCCCGCAACGCATTTCAGGGTGATCGGCGGCGCGCGGCTTGGCCCTGCCCATGGTTCTGCTAAAGACGGGGCAACGGATTTCGGAAAGGCATGACCCGATGACAGCTAAATTCCGCCTCAGCTTGGCTCAGATGAACCCCACGGTCGGCGATCTGGCTGGCAACGCCGCCAAGGCGCGTGATGCATGGGGCCGGGCGAAGGCAGCCGGGGCTGATATGCTGGCCCTGCCCGAGATGTTCATCACCGGTTACCAGCTGCAGGATCTGGTCCGCAAACCCGCCTTTGCCGCCGATGTGCAGCGTGTTCTGGAACAACTGGCGGTCGATTGTGCCGATGGGCCCGCCATTGGCATCGGCGGCCCCCTACCTGCCGCCGACAAACCCTTCAACGCCTATTTCGTGTTGGAAGGCGGCAAGATCACCGCGACCGTGCTCAAGCATCACCTGCCCAATTCCAATGTCTTTGACGAAGTGCGCTATTACCATGCAGGCAATCCCGCAGGCCCGGTGCGGGTCGGCCCCCTGCGCATCGGCATTCCGATCTGCGAGGACGCATGGTTCGAGGACGTCACCGAAACGCTTGCTGAAACGGGGGCGGAAATACTGCTGGTGCCCAATGGGTCGCCCTACCATCGCGGCAAGTTCGGGTTGCGCCAGATGCTGATGGTGTCGCGTGTCGTCGAAACCGGCCTGCCGCTCGTCTACCTCAACCTGCTTGGCGGACAGGATGATCAGATGTTCGATGGCGCGTCCTTCGTCTTGAACCCCGGCGGCAAGCTGACCCAGCAGATGCCCGCCTTCGAGGAAGGCCTTTTCCACGTTGATTTCGTGCAGACCCCCGATGGCTGGCGCGCCGTTGACGGCGACAAGGTCCATCTTCCCGATGAATGGGAAGCCGATTACCGGGTCATGGTCGAGGCCACGCGCGACTACATCCACAAGGCCGGTTTTTCCAAGGTCGTGCTTGGCCTGTCGGGCGGCATCGACAGTGCGATCGTCGCCGCCATCGCCGCCGACGCGCTTGGCCCGGAAAACGTGCGCTGCGTGATGCTGCCGTCGCAATACACCTCGCAGGTCTCGCTTGATGATGCGGCCGATGTTGCCCACAGGCTTGGCACACGGCTTGATACCGTCCCCATCAGCGGCCCCCGCGCCGCCGTGACCGACGCACTCGCCGATCTTTTCCAAGGCACCGAACCCGGCATCGCCGAAGAAAACATACAATCCCGCCTGCGCGGCGTGATCTTGATGGCGCTGTCGAACAAGTTCGGCGAAATGCTTCTGACCACCGGAAACAAGTCCGAGGTCGCCGTTGGCTACGCCACCATCTATGGCGACATGGCGGGCGGCTATAACCCAATCAAGGACATGTACAAGACACGCGTGTTCGAAACCTGCCGCTGGCGCAACGCCAATCATCGCCCTTGGATGAAGGCCCCGCCCGGCGAGGTGATCCCCCCCCGCGTGATCGACAAGGCCCCGACTGCCGAGTTGCGCGAAAACCAGCGCGACGAGGACAGCCTGCCCCCCTACGAGGTGCTGGACGACATTCTGGAGATGTTGATCGACAAGGAGGCATCGGTGGCCGACTGCGTCGCCAAGGGGCATGACCGCGCAACCGTGAAAAAGGTCGAGCACCTGATTTACATCAGTGAATACAAGCGCTTCCAATCCGCCCCCGGCGCGCGATTGACCGAGCGTGCATTCTGGCTGGACCGACGTTATCCGATTGTGAACAGATGGCGGGATGACAGCTAGGGGCGGCTAACGATCCGGCGGGGTCCAGTCGTTCGGCGCATCACGGCGGCGCAGCCGCAGGGCCAACCCCACCGCAACACCCACCCCGATGGCAACGGTCAGGTCCGCCACCACGGTCAACACCAGCGTCAGCAGCAACAGCAGCTTGTCGGATCGGCGTTCTGCCAGATACCCCCGCCATTTGTGCGGCTCGCTCATGTTCCATGCCGTCAGGATCAGAAGGGCGGCCAACGCAGGCATCGCCAGATACCCCGCCAGCGGCGCCGCCAGCATCATCACCACGAGCAAGACCACGGCATGCACGATCCCCGCGATGGGGGTGCTGCCACCCGCGCGGATGTTCGTCGCCGTCCGCGCGATCGCACCCGTCGCGGGAAGGCCGCCAAACAGCGAGGACGCGATATTTGCATAGCCTTGGGCAATGACCTCGGCGTTGGGACGGTGGCGGTCGTTGATCATCCGGTCCGCGACCATCGCGGACAAAAGCGATTCCACCCCGGCAAGAAATGCGATGACAAAGGCCGACGGAAGCAGCTCCGCCATTCGCGCCAGACTGATCTCCGGCAGCGCTGGTCGCGGCAAACTTGACGGCAGCGCACCAAAACGCGATCCGATCGTATCGACCGGCAGCATCGCAAACACCACGATCGCAGAAGTGGCCCCTACCGCGACGATCAGCCCCGGCCATTTCGGTGCCGCGCGGCGCAGAAGGACGATCAGCACCATCGTGACCAATCCAACGGCCAGTGCAGGCCATGTCACGGTATCGCGCACATCCCACAAGACCCCGATCTTGCCAAAGAAATCGGCGGGCATCGTGTCGGTCACAAGGCCAAACAAGTCCTTCAACTGGCTGGTCGCGATGATCACGGCAATGCCGATGGTAAACCCGTTGATCACTGGTTCCGGCACATAGGCCACCAGGTTTCCCGCCCGCAGATACCCTGCCGCCAACAAGATCAGGCCAGCCATGAATGTTGCAAGCACCAACCCGTCATAGCCATGTTCCGCAATCACGCCGAACACCACCACGATAAATGCCCCTGTTGGCCCGCCGATCTGCACCCGGCTGCCACCCAAGAGCGAAATGACGAATCCCGCAACGATTGCCGTGACCAGCCCGGTGGCGGGATCGGCCCCCGATGCAATGGCGATCGCAAGGCTCAACGGCAACGCCACCATCGCCACGGTGACCCCCGCAAGGACGTCGGCGCGCAACCGCGCGCCCGTATAACCAGTCAGGGTGTTAAGAATTATGGGCTTCACAGTGCGGCGGCCCCGATTGTTGCCGGACCACAATGGCGCTTTGTGGGTCAGGTGCAAGATGCCACGAAAAAAGG
Organism: Paracoccaceae bacterium; assembly: GCA_017854585.1. Classification (GTDB taxonomy): domain Bacteria; phylum Pseudomonadota; class Alphaproteobacteria; order Rhodobacterales; family Rhodobacteraceae; genus JAFMHK01. The sequence continues at coordinate 32,489 of JAFMHK010000017.1, read as the reverse complement.
CGCGCCGAAGCGCGCCCTTTGTCTACACACGTGGAAGCGCCGCAGCTTAGTGCACGCTGACTGGCGTGAAGTCGTTCTGCCGTGCGACCATGAAGGCCAATTTGCGATCCCGGACCAATGCCAGCTGTTCGCCGGTTTCACCCGCGATAGCATAAAGTTCCTTCAGGCCGACGGCCTGCTCGCGCACGTCATCTGGCAGATCGGCGACCGCAACCTTCCGGATATAGACCAAGGGATGTGCCCCGGCCCCGGTGCGCGCGTCTGCGGCGGCGAATTCATTTGTCATGTCATTACCCTCCGGTCTTGATCTTGATGGTCTGGACAACACTGTCGGGAACGGCCCGGTTCAGGTCGACGTGCAAAAGTCCATGTTCAATGGTCGCCCCAGCCACATCCACGCCCTCTGCCAGCACGAAGCTGCGCTGGAACTGGCGGGCGGCAATGCCCCGGTGCAGAAACACGCGGCTGTCGGGCTCTTCCCCCTGACGGCCCCGGACAACCAGTTGCCGATCCTCAAGCGTGATCGACAGGTCATCCTCGGCGAACCCGGCAACGGCCAAGGTGATCCGATACGCATTTTCGCCGCGTTGTTCGATATTGTAGGGCGGATAACCGTCATTACCTGTCTTTGCGGTGCGTTCAACCAGTCGTTCCAACTGATCAAATCCCAGCAAGAAAGGGTGTGACCCCAAGGTCAATTTAGTCATCGGGCACATCCTTTACATCAAAGCGATCTGCGTGGGTGGGCCCCTATCTCGGCAGCCCCGTTGTATGGAATATGGGGCGCGTGACGCGCCGCTGCAAGGGCTGCGCATGGCCTTTGCCAAGCGCCGGCCAACACGGTAATGTCAACTTCTGCAGGGAAGATTCTCCCCCAAAATCAGGCACGTTGATGAACGCCCCGACCGAGATGACCCACGAGGATGTGCTCCGCGTCAAGCTGGAGGTGCTGCGTCGTGAACACCGCGACCTGAACGATTCTATCGATGCGCTGCACCTGTTGGTCAGCCCTGATCAGCTGACGCTTCAGCGGTTGAAAAAGCGCAAGCTTGCGCTGAAAGACCAGATCGCGCGCATCGAAGACGAACTGACCCCGGATATCATCGCCTGACCGCTTGCCGTTGCCCCTTGGGCGGGCAGACGCTAATGCTGCTGCACACAGCCATCCGGGGACAGGAACATGGGTGACATAGACGTTGGCATCATCATGGGCAGTCAGTCGGACTGGCCCACCATGCGCGAGGCCGCAGACATGCTGGACGCGCTTGGCGTGTCCTATGAGACACGGATCGTCTCCGCGCATCGGACGCCCGACAGGCTCTGGGATTATGGCAAGACCGCCACGGATCGCGGGCTCAAGGTGATTATCGCGGGTGCAGGCGGCGCGGCGCATCTTCCAGGAATGATGGCATCGAAAACACGGCTGCCGGTGATCGGTGTTCCGGTGCAGACCAAGGCGCTGTCCGGTATCGACAGTCTGTATTCCATCCTGCAGATGCCGCGTGGCTACCCGGTTGCAACCATGGCGATCGGCGCGGCGGGCGCGGCAAACGCGGGCCTGATGGCCGCAGGCATTCTGGCGCTGTCCGATCCGGCTCTGGCCGCGCGTCTGGACGCATGGCGGGCAGACCTGTCCGCCTCCATCCCCGAGGTGCCGCAAGATGACTGACCCCCTGCCCCAAGGCAGCACAATCGGCATTCTGGGCGGCGGTCAGTTGGGCCGGATGCTGGCGATGGCCGCCGCGCGTCTGGGTTACAAGACCCATATCTTCGAACCCGGCAGCGCACCCGCCGCCGATGTCGCGCACGCCTGGACCCAGGCCAGTTACGACGACGCGGCGGCGCTGCAAGGCTTTGCCGCCGCCTGTGATGTCATCACGTTCGAGTTCGAAAACATTCCCGCACCCGCGCTGGATATCCTGGCCGCCACCGCCCCGCTTTATCCCGACCGCCGCGCGCTTGAGGTCAGTCAGGATCGCCTGACCGAAAAAACCTTCCTGCAGGGTCTGGGCCTGATAACAGCCCCTTTTGCCGCCATCGAAACACCCGACGATCTGGCCGCGGCCTTGGCCCATACCGGGACGCCGGCCATCATGAAGACCCGCCGCTTTGGTTATGACGGCAAGGGACAGGCACGTGTCATGACCCCCGATGATGGGCCCGCCGCTCTCGACAGCCTGAACGGCGCAAGCGCCATCGCTGAGGGGTTTGTCCATTTCACGTCCGAAATCTCTGTTATCGCCGCACGTTCGATCGACGGCGAGATCGCGGCCTATGACCCCGGTGCAAACGTACATGTCGATGGCATCTTAGCCTCCACGACTGTGCCCGCCCCGATCCGCGCCGCACTGCGCACGGATGCTGTGCTGATCGCATCCCGGATCCTGACTGCGCTGAATTATGTCGGGGTAATGGGGGTGGAGCTTTTCGTGACGCCCGAAGGTCTTGTGGTCAACGAGATCGCGCCGCGCGTGCATAATTCGGGCCACTGGACGCAGGCCGGATGTGCCGTGGACCAGTTCGAACAGCACATTCGCGCGATCACCGGATGGCCGCTGGGCGATGGTGCCCGCCACGCCAATGTGGTTATGGAAAACCTGATCGGTGACGATGTCGCCCGCGCCGTCGATCTTGCCGGGCAATCCGGGGTGCAGGTGCATCTCTATGGGAAGACCGAGGTGCGGGCGGGGCGCAAGATGGCACACGTCAACCGCGTGACGGGCGCGGCCTGAGGGGGGCCAGCCCCCCCGGGCCTACGGCCTCCCCCCGCCATATTTTCAAAGCAAAGATGTGCAAGGTCCGTCACCGGGTCGGTGTGGATTTCATGACCCAAGTAGGGTTGCGGGAGGTATCCGGCCTGTCCACCCTGTGCCGGGCGCTGATCATTCCACCAGTTCTTCGATCGCGCCGAAGAAATCCATGTCGTGATCGAAAGCCCCGGTTTCGAGAAAGGCGATGACCTCGGCGATAACCTGAGGATTGTTCATCATGAACGTGTGGGTGACGGGCAGGACGATATGATCCGTCATCCCCTCAACCCGGGTTGCCGCGACCGAAACCTTGCCGTCGTCGGCTCCGCTGATCAGGGCAGAGTAGACCGGGTTCAACGTCCGGTCCCCGGCAATGACGCCAAGGCTGAAATCGACCGGCGGCAGGCGGTTCGGCAAATCGGTCGGTCCGGTCCCCAATTCCTGCCCCGCCGGGCCGTTCAGCCATTCGAACGGCTCCAGCGGGCCCAGCACATCCACCAATTCCGAGCCTTGATTGGGTGGCGCCAGCATGACGACGCGACCAAGGCGCGCGGGCCGGTGCTGCGACAACCAGTAACGCAAGAGGATGCCGCCCATCGAATGGGTCACGAAATGCACACGTTCGGCCCCGCAGCGCGCCATCGCGGGCAAGATCGTATCGGGGGCAAGTTCCGCGATGGATGCGCGGCGGGACGGATAGCCTTGGTTCACCACCCGGTAATCGGCAGCTTCCAGCGCCTCTTCCATGACGCTGAGCGAGGCCGTCCCGCGCGCCAGACCATGGAGCAGGATCACACAGTCCTCGGCCCACGCCGGCAGCGCGAGAAGGGACAGGGAAAGGGTGGCTGCAAGGCGGATCATGACCCGATAGATAGAACCGATGTGCTGCAATCAACAGGGGGTATTGCACTGGTGGGGCCAAGACGTCACGGTGTCAGCCATGTCTCGCCCCCGCCTTGCCGTTCGCGGTCTCTTGTTGATCGAAAATCGCTTGCTGCTGGTCAATGCGTGGCCCGGCGGCACGTCGGACCTTTTGTGCGCCCCCGGTGGCGGCGTTGAAATGCACAGCTCCCTCCCCGACAATCTCAGGCGTGAGTTTCATGAGGAAACCGGGCTGACCGTGACAGTCGGCGAGCCATGTCTCGTCAACGAGTTTCACGACCAGCGGCGGCGGTTCCATCAGGTTGACGTGTATTTCCGGGTCACCCATGTAGCGGGCGACCCTCTGGCGCCCTGGACCGATCCCGAGGGTATCGTGACCGATCGCTATTTGCTCTCGCAAGAGGAATTGGTGTCGCGCCGCGCCAAGCCCGACAGCCTTGCGGCCGCCGCGTGGGGGACGGGCATCTTGTATGACGCGCTGGAGCCCGTCGTGCGCTAGGTGTGGCGCGCTCAGCTCAGACCTTGCGCTGCACCCCGACCCCATAGGCGATGCCCCCCAGAACCAACAAGCCCGCACCGATCATCCGACCGCTCATACCTTCGCCCAGCAAGGCGAACCCGGCCACAACCGCAATCACCGGCACGCTGAGTTGAACCAACCCCGCCAATGACGCGCCCAGACGAGGCAGCACCGTGTACCATAAGGCATAGCCAAGGCCCGAGGTCATCGCCCCTGAGATCACGGCAAGCGTCAGCCCAAGTCCGTCTGGCCCCGTGGCATCCGGCGCGACCGGTGCCATCAAGACAGGCAGCCAGACCAATGGCACGGCCCAGATGAAATTCGCCGCCGTTTCCGCCAAAGGGTCCGCGGCACCGCGCCCGGCCAGCGAATAAAGCCCCCAGCCAAGTGCTGCGATGCTCATTGCGATGCAACCGATCACCGGCACCGCCGCCCCGCCGGCGGGCCACATCAGCCATGCAAGTCCCGCCATCGCCAGACCCGCGCCAATCCAACGGCGCCGGGGCACAACATCACGGCCAAGGACGGCACCTGCGAACATCGTGACCTGCACGCCGCCAAACAAGATCAACGCGCCAACCCCCGCATCCAAGTGCGCATAGGCAACCGAAAACCCCAGCAGATATAGGCTGAGCGTGGTTGCCCCCCAGAGGCGCGCCATGGCGAAAAAGCGCAAGGGACGGCGCGTGGCCAGCACCAGCGCCGCCAGCACGGCCGCCCCGGCCAGCACGCGGACGATGGAAAACGCCAGCGGGTCGATATGCCCGCCCTCGACCGCGGCACGGTTCAGCACCGAATTGGCCGCGAAGGCCAACATGGTCAGTGCGGTCAGCCCCCAAAGGCGTGCGCCGGTCATGCAATTAATCTTTCTACCATCTCGCCCATCGCATGGGTGAACACGCCGCCGGCAATCGTGGCCTGCACCTGCCGCAAGCCTTGATCAACGACAATCAGATCGGCGCGGCTCCCTTTGATCAGGCTGCCCCGATCCGCCATTCCCAACAGCCTGGCTGGCCCCGACGACACCAGTGGCCACGCCTCGGACAGCGACCATCCTTGCGCCAGCAGAGCCCGCACCGCACCAAGCGGCGCGGGATAGTGATAATCCGAGGCGAGCGCGTCGCAATGTGCCGCCAACACCACATCACGCGCGTTCATCCCGCCCTTCTTGTGGCTTCCCCCACGCACGACATTTGGCGCGCCCAGCACCACCCTGTCACCAGCTGCATGGGCGGCGGCGGCCACATCGGCAGTCAGCGGAAATTCCGTGATCGTGACGTTCATCGCACGCAATGCGGCGCGGTCGTCGCTGTTGCCATCATCATGGCTGCCCACCCGCACGCCACGCCCTGTCAACGCCGCAACAAGGCTGGGCAACGCCGCATGTGCCGCGCCCGCATCGCCGATCAACCGTTCAATCAGCGCCCGATGATCATCAGGCGATCGACCGGATTTCAGGGCCTGACCGGTCAGGCCCGGTGGCGGACGCCCCTTGGCAATAGCCTCATGCGGGAGGTGGTCGTTCAAGACCACATAGCCGATGCCATATTGGTCGATCATCGCAAGCGCTGCGTCGAAATCCGCGTGGCAACCAACCTCGAACCGCAGTTGTACGCGCAGACAGGCGCGGGCGTCATGGGCTTGAAGGGCCGCGCATAGGGCTTGGGCGAATTTCGGGCTGCGCATCCCACCTTCCCAGCTCCAGAACTGGGCCAGCATTGCCGTCGTGATCCCATTGGCGGCCAGTTCACCCTCAACCGCGCGCAGGCCTTGACCCAGATCGGTGGCGGCCCCCCGGCGGGGCGCAAGGTGCCGTTCGAACCCGTCGCCATGGGCATCGACGATGCCCGGCAGAACCACCAAACCCGACAGGTCAACCTCGCGTGCCGGGCCATCGGCGATCACACCATCGGCAATGGTCACAGGCTGTGCGACCAACCCTTCCGGGGTCAGCACACGGGCATTCACAAAGCGGATTGGCGGCAAACTCATGCCAGCTTGTTGGGCCAATTCACGGCCAAGGAAAACCCCTGATCGGTCACGGTTCAGGCATCGCGATAGGCTTGTGCAAACAACATCGCCCCATCGGCCTCGGACAGGCCCGCGCTCATACCGCCGCCGATCAAGGCCGCTGCCGCCCGCAGTGTCGGGGTCTCGACGCCCAGTTCCGCCGCGACGCACTGAAAAACATCGTTGTCCTTTTCCAACCCCGAAATTGTGAACCCCACGGTGTCATCCTGCCCAAGCATCTTGGGCAGACGGTCACGTAACACCGGAATGGACGCCGGACCGCCGAACAAGATCGTCAGGGCCGTTTCCAACGGCAGCCCAGCGCGCTTGGCCACGCGAATCTGTTCGGCAAGTCCAGCCATGTAGGATTGGACAATCCCATTGTTGATCGTCTTCATAACCAGCCCGGACCCCAATGGCCCAAGGTGAAAGATACGACCCGACAGCGGCGCCAGTGCCGCCAGTGCCCGCGTGGCAGCCTCGGGCGTGCCGCCGATGAAGATGCCGCAATTTCCGGCGGCGACAAGCTCTGGCCCGCCGGAAATGGGGGCATCCACGGCCATCGCGCCGCGCGCCATGATCGCATCGATCCGGCCCGTCAGAACCGAGGGCACCACAGTGCTGGTCTCCACGATCACCTTGCCGGTGATATCTTGTTGCAACAGCGCATCCAGCATGGCCGCAACGGCCACGTCGTCAAACAGGCTGAGTACCAGCGCGTCGGCGCGCGCCACCAACTCCGCAAGATCGCCGGCTTGCGGCACGCCGTCCACGGCACGCCCGGATCGGGTCCAACCGACCACGTCCCGCCCCTGCGCCGCGTATCGCGCGCCGATGGCGCTGCCCATGCGGCCCAGCCCGATAATTCCGATCCGTTCCATCTTGCACCCTCCATTTTTCGCAATCTGCCCGCTGCACGCGCAAAGAAAAAGGGGCCGCATCATGCGGCCCCCTTTCATATTCCCAACGCGTTGTGACGCGTCTTACATCATGCCGCCCATGCCGCCCATGTCGGGCATGCCGCCACCGCCGCCGCCGTCTTTGGCGGGCTTGTCGGCAACCATGGCTTCCGTCGTGATCAGCAGACCCGCGATGGAGGCTGCGTCCTGCAACGCGGTCCGCACGACTTTGGCCGGATCAATCACGCCAAACTTGAACATGTCGCCATATTCTTCGGTTTGTGCGTTGAAGCCGAACGTCTTGTCGTCGCTTTCCCGGATCTTGCCAGCCACGACCGAGCCATCAACGCCCGAGTTCTCGGCGATCTGGCGCAGCGGTGCTTCCAACGCCTTGCGGACGATCGAGATACCGACGCTTTGGTCGCTGTTGGCGCCCTCCATGCCGATCAGGCATTTGCCGGCCTGAACCAGCGCAACACCACCACCGACAACGATACCTTCCTGAACGGCAGCGCGTGTTGCGTTCAGGGCGTCGTCGACGCGGTCCTTACGCTCTTTCACTTCCACTTCGGTCATGCCGCCGACGCGGATGACGGCAACGCCACCAGCCAGCTTGGCAACACGTTCCTGAAGCTTCTCACGGTCGTAGTCAGACGTGGTTTCTTCGATCTGCTGACGGATCTGAGCAACGCGCGCTTCGATCTCGGCTTTTTCGCCGTGACCGTCGATGATCGTGGTCTCGTCCTTCGTGATCGTGATGCGCTTGGCTGTGCCCAGCATATCCATGGTCACGTTTTCAAGCTTCATGCCCAGATCTTCCGAGATCACCTGACCACCGGTCAGAATGGCGATATCCTGAAGCATGGCCTTGCGGCGATCACCAAAGCCGGGGGCTTTGACGGCGGCGATCTTCAGACCACCGCGCAGCTTGTTCACAACCAGCGTCGCCAAGGCTTCGCCTTCGACATCTTCCGCGATGATCAGCAGGGGCTTGCCCGACTGGATCACGGCCTCAAGCAGCGGCACCATCGACTGCAGCGAAGACAGCTTCTTCTCGTGCAGCAGAACCAGAGCGTCTTCCAGTTCGGCAACCATCTTTTCGGGGTTGGTCACGAAATACGGGCTCAGGTAGCCACGGTCGAACTGCATGCCTTCAACGACCTCGGTCTCAGTCTCGAGGCCCTTGTTCTCTTCGACGGTGATGACGCCGTCGTTGCCGACTTTCTGCATCGCGTCGGCGATCTGGCGGCCAATCTCGACTTCGCCGTTGGCGGAAATCGTGCCAACCTGCGCAACCTCGGCGCTATCCTCGACGGGACGCGCAGCAGCTTTGATCTGTTCGATCACTTTTGCAACGGCCAAGTCGATGCCGCGCTTCAGGTCCATCGGGTTCATGCCTGCGGCAACCGATTTCAGACCTTCTTTGATGATGGCCTGCGCCAGCACGGTCGCGGTGGTGGTGCCGTCGCCGGCCTCATCGTTGGTGCGGGAAGCGACTTCCTTCACCATCTGTGCGCCCATATTCTCGAACTTGTCTTCCAGTTCGATTTCCTTGGCAACCGACACACCGTCCTTGGTGATCCGCGGTGCGCCGAAGGATTTTTCGATCACGACGTTGCGGCCCTTGGGGCCAAGCGTGACCTTCACAGCGTCTGCCAGCGTGTTGACGCCTTTCAGCATCCGGTTGCGAGCGTCGGTAGCAAACTTTACGTCTTTAGCAGCCATGTTGTGCTCCTATCCTATTGTTGATTTGGAAAGCGTCCGCTCAGGCGATCAGGCCGAGGATGTCGCTTTCCTTCATGATCAGCAGCTCTTTGCCATCGATCGTAACTTCGGTGCCCGACCATTTGCCGAACAAAATCTTGTCGCCGGCCTTGACGTCCATGGCGATACGATCGCCATCTTCATCCTTGGCGCCTGCGCCAACAGCCACAACCAGCCCTTCGGCCGGCTTTTCCTTGGCGCTATCGGGAATGATCAGCCCGCCTTTGGTTTTGTCGTCGCCTTCAATGCGCTCAACAAGCACGCGGTCATGCAGCGGTGTGAATGCCATTTCTCGAACACTCCTTAGGTTCGTGTTTCGCCTCGTTAGCACTCAGTCTCGCCGAGTGCTAACGAGGCAGCAGATAAGCAGCGTAGCGCGGGGTGTCAACAACCCTGAACCGCAGAATTTTACGGATACGATTTCGGCTCATGAGGCTTTCGCGTCATGAGCCCCACGTTCAAAGGAATGATGCCTTTGCACCTGCACGCGTTGCACCCCCTGCAACCGTTTTCACACTATCATTCGGCATGGGGCGACACCAATGGCTCCCGGTGGCACTGCCTCCCTGATCGGGGAAAGACGACGCCCGCTGCCATGCCTCCTCAGCGCCGCCAGCCGCATGTTTCCCCGCATAACCAGCCCCCCACGAGCACTCAAAAAGGTTACTCAAAACGCACCTCTCGGACCTGCGGTCGCGGTCCGATCCGCGCGCGCGTCCGATCCACGCCCACCACCCGAACCGCCCCGCGACGCACTTCCCCGTGACAACCCGGCCACACGCCGCTAGAAGGGCCGCGAATTTCGTCAGCATTTGCAGGGACACAACCCATGACAACCCTCGTCTTCGGGCACAAATCACCCGATACCGATTCCACAGGCTCCCCGATCATCTGGGCTTGGTATCTTTCCCAGATCAAAGGCGAAGTGGCCGAACCGCGCCTGCTGGGCGAACCCAACACCGAGGCGGCCTTCATGCTGACCCGGTGGAACCTCGACAAACCGGAAATCATTGCCGATGTGGCCGCAGGCACCCCCGTGGTCATCGTCGATACCAACAATCCGGCAGAACTGCCCGAAGGTATCAATGCCGCCGACATTAAAGGCATCATCGACCATCACAAACTTGTTGGGGGGCTGGAAACCAAAGGCCCGATAGACATCCGGATGGAGCCGTTGGCCTGCACCGCAACAATCATGTACAAGATGATCGGCGATGATGTCGCGCAGATGCCGACGAACATCAAAGGCGTGATGTTGTCGTGCATCTTGTCCGATACGCTGGAATTCCGCAGCCCGACAACCACCCCCGAAGACACCGCAATCGCCCACGCGCTGGCCAAGGATCTGGACATCGACATTCCCACCTATGCCGCCGAAATGTTCGCTGCCAAATCCGATGTCACGGCCTTCTCGGACGCCGAATTGCTCCGCATGGACAGCAAGGAATACACGATCGACGGAACATCTTTCCGGGTTTCGGTGCTGGAAACGACCTCGCCTGAAACCGTCTTGTCGCGCAAGGAAGGCCTGATGGCGGCAATGCCCAAGGTCGCGCAAGAAGACGGCGTGGATCAGGTGCTGCTTTTTATCGTCGATATCCTCAACGAAGAATCCACGATGCTCATTCCGAACGCACTTACCAAGAAAGTGGCCGAGGCAAGCTTTGCCACGGTCTGCGGCGACGCGGACACCGTGGTCTTGCCGGGCGTCGTCAGCCGCAAGAAACAGATTATCCCCAACCTCACGATGTGACGGCAGGGCCAAGTGAATGCGAAAAGGCCGCCTGAAAGGGCGGCCTTTCTTGCGTCCGGTCGGCAAAAAGCAGCCGACTTTCGCGGCCCATCAATACATTTGGGCGCGAATTCTCAAAGATCACCGTTAGGCTTGCCCCAAAATTTAACGGAGATCCCCATGCCCATTACCCTCAACCGCCGCACGTTCCTTGGCACGACCGCCAGTTTCATTGCCCTGCATCCCTTCTCGGCGATGGCACAAGCCAATCAGGCCCACCTGCGCATCATGGAAACCACGGACCTGCACGTGCATGTCTTTCCGTATGACTATTACGCTGATCGTCCGGTGGACACGGTCGGCCTCGCGCGCACGGCTTCGCTGATCAACGCCGTTCGCGCCGAATCAACGAACGCGATCTTGCTGGATAACGGCGACTTCCTTCAGGGAAACCCGATGGGCGATTACATCGCCTATGAACGTGGCATGGCCGAGGGCGACAGCCACCCGATCATCACCGCGATGAACACGCTCGGGTTCGACGCGGGAACATTGGGCAACCATGAATTCAACTATGGTCTGCCGTTCTTGATGAATTCGCTGTCCGGTGCGGGCTTTCCCATGGTCTGCGCGAACGTCGTCACGGAAATGGGCGCGACGCCCACTCAGGACACGACCCTGATCCCCCCCTACATCATCCTCGACCGCGAACTGACCGACGGTGCGGGCGTCACGCATCCGATCCGGATCGGGCTGATCGGCTTCGTCCCGCCCCAGATCATGACGTGGGACCGCCGCCACCTTGAAGGCAGCGTGATGACGCGCGACATCGTCGAAACCGCCCGCGCCTACATTCCGCAGATGAAAGAGGCGGGCGCCGAGATCATCATCGCACTCAGCCATTCGGGCATCGGCGCGGCCGACCATACGGATGGCATGGAAAACGCATCCGTCCCGCTGGCCGCCCTCGACGGGATCGATGCCATTCTGACCGGCCACCACCACCGGGTCTTCCCCGGCCCCGATTATGCCGACACGCCCGGCGTCGACGTGGCCGCCGGGACCATCATGGGCAAGCCGGCCACCATGGCCGGGTTCTGGGGTAGCCATATGGGCCTTGTGGACCTGATGCTGGAACGCGATGGCAACACATGGCGCATCGCCGCGCATACGTCCGAAGCGCGGCCCATCTTCCGCCGTGAAGAAGACCGCTCCATCACCGCACTGGTGGAAAGCGAACCAGCCATCCTCGCGGCCGTGCAAACCGAACATGACGCGACGCTTGCCTACGTGCGCCGCGCCGTCGGCACGACGGATGCGCCACTGCACAGCTACTTCGCCCTGGTGGCCGATGACCCCTCGGTGCAGATCGTGTCGAACGCCCAGACGTGGTATATTGCGCAGATGATGGCGGGCACCGAAAACGAAGGCCTCCCGATCCTGTCGGCGGCCGCGCCCTTCAAGGCGGGCGGTCGCGGGGGCCCGGACTACTTCACAGATGTGCCCGCAGGCGACATCGCCATCCGCAACGTGGCAGACCTGTATCTTTATCCCAATACGGTGCGCGCTGTGCGCGTCACCGGGGAACAGGTCCGTGAATGGCTGGAACGCTCTGCCGGGATGTTCAACCAGATCATCCCCAGCCAGCCCGATCAGGTGCTTCTGAATCCGGATTTCCCCTCCTACAACTTCGACGTGATCGATGGCGTCACCTATCAGATCGACCTCAGCCAGCCCGCCCGCTACGACAATGACGGCATGGTTGTGGCCCCCGATGCCCACCGGATCGTCAACCTGATGTATGATGGTGCTCCGATTGACCCGGCCCGGGAATTCATCGTTGCCACCAACAACTATCGCGCCGGTGGCGGCGGCCATTTCCCCGGGGCGTCACCCGAAACCACCGTGTTCGAAGGCCCCGACACCAACCGTGATGTCATTGTTCGCTACATCGTGGAACTGGGCACCGTGAGCCCCTCGGCCGACGCCAACTGGTCGTTTGCGCCGATGGCGGGCACCACGGTCCTGTTCGACACCGGACCGGCCGCGACCGCTTACCTCGACGACGTGCAAGGCGTCGCGATCACGCCCGCGGGCGACGGCCCGGATGGCTTTGCGCGCTACCGCATCGCCCTGTGAAAAATCCGTGCCCTCCCCCTTCATCTTGGTCAACAAACTCCGGGGGGAGGCGCGCACAGCGCGACGGGGGGGCTGGCCCCCCCCGGCCGAACCGCCTAAGCAGGGGCCAGCTTTTTCAAACCTGCTCAGGACCATGACCCAGATCATCCGCTCCCTCGCCGAAATCTCCGACCGTTACGATGCGCTGTTCTGCGATCTCTGGGGCTGCGTCCATAATGGCATCGAACCCTTTGCCGAAGCCGTCGCCGCCCTGCAGGCGTTTCGCGCCGCCGGGGGAACCGTTGTCTTGCTGACGAACGCGCCGCGCCCACGTGCCAGCGTTCAACGCCAACTTGAAAAAATGGGGCTACCGCAAGATAGCTGGGATGTCATCGCCACCTCCGGCGACAGTGCGCGCGCCGCGATGCTGCGCGGCGCCGTTGGGCAAAAGGTCTATTTCATCGGCGAAGATCACGACCAAAGCTTCTTTTCCCCGATGGACATGGTGGCTGACGCAATGGACATCCAGCAGGTTCCGCTCAACGAGGCCGATGGGATCGTGTGCACCGGCCCGTTCGATTCCCATGCCGATCCGTCCGTGATGCGGCCCCAGTTCTTGCTGGCCAAGACCAAAGGGCTGAAACTGCTCTGCGCCAATCCTGACATCGTGGTGGATCGTGGCGAAAGCCGCGAATGGTGCGCCGGCGCGCTGGCCGCGCTCTATACCGAAATGGGGGGCGAGAGCCTCTATTTCGGCAAGCCCCATCCGCCTGTCTATGACCTTGCCCGCCGCCGTCTGGCGCAACTGGGCAAGGATATTTCCGATGATCGCATTCTGGCCGTGGGTGACGGGATCTTTACGGATGTGCAGGGTGGCATCGGTGAAAACATCGATACGCTTTTCATCTCGGGCGGCCTCGCCAAGGAGGACACGGGCACCACGGATCAGCCCGATCCTGCGAAACTGGACGCATTTCTTCAGGCGTCCGGTACGCACCCCAGCTATGCGATCGGTTACCTCAGGTAACCACTGCGTAACTTTCTTGCAGAATAGTGGTCATATTTAGCAATATTGTTGCCGACAGGATTGCGCAAGCCGGCCATTTTGGGTATGAGAGGCCAAATCTGTGCAAAGGCCCCGCTATGCTCGACAACATGCCCCGTGGCACAATCTGCATCGAAGATATCGAAATCGGCATGACGCGCAGCCTGTCCAAGGTGGTGACCGACCGCGACATCGCGATGTTCGCAGAGGTATCTACCGATCATAATCCGGTTCATCTGGACGAAGACTATGCCCAAGACACGATCTTTGCAGGCCGGATTGCGCATGGGATGCTGACCGCCGGGCTGATCTCTGCGGTGATCGGCGAACAACTGCCCGGCCACGGCACGGTCTATCTGGGTCAGACGCTTAAATTCATGGCCCCCGTCCGTCCCGGCGACCGGGTCCATGCCGAAGTTCAGGTAACCGCCATCGACCACGCCCGGCGTCGCGTCACAATGGCGACCCATTGCACCGTCGATGGCACCATGGTGCTGAAAGGTGAGGCCGTTGTTCTGGCCCCCTCACGCAAGTTCGACTGAAAATAGGTTACAAAGATTCGCGATTTCCTAATTCTTTGTAACCTATTTTTTCCGTAGGCGACCCCACCTTGCCCCCGACCCCGACCCCGGCTAAGTCCGCAATATGCGGATCGTGCGAGACCATCAGTATGTGCTTGAAACGGATCGCGGCGCGTCTGCCGCGATCGGGAACTTCGATGGCGTGCATTTGGGTCATCAGCATGTGATCGACCTTGCCCGCCACGACAGCGCGCCGCTGGGTGTGCTGACGTTTGAACCGCACCCCCGCGAATTCTTTGCACCCGGCGCCCCGCCGTTCCGCTTGATGGGTGCCGAGGCCCGCGCGCATCAACTGGAAAAGCTGGGGGTCGAGGTGTTGTATGAACTTCCCTTCAACCGGACCCTTTCGGAACTGTCGGCGGAACAGTTCGCGCGCAACGTGCTGGTCGAAGGGCTGGGCCTGACCCACGTGGTCGTTGGTGCCGATTTCTGCTTTGGAAAGAACCGCTTGGGCACCGCCGACGGTTTGCGCGCCATGGGCAGGGAAATGGGCTTTGACGTCACAATCGCCACGCTTTTGTCGGGTGATGTGGGGGCCGTATCCTCCACCGCGATCCGTCAGGCGCTGACCGATGGCAAACCCAAGGTCGCCGCCAACATGCTGGGCCATTGGCATCGCATCGAAGGCCCGGTGATCCACGGCGAAAAACGCGGGCGCGAGCTTGGTTATCCGACTGCGAACATGTCGCTTGATCGCCTGCACGTCCCCAAACCCGGTGTCTACGCGGTGCTGGTGGATGTGTTGGAGGGCCCGCAGGCCGGGCGGTATCATGGCGTTTCCAACCTTGGCATTCGGCCGATGTTCGAACGCGACACGCCGAACCTTGAAACCCACCTCTTTGATTTCAAAGGCGACCTGTATGGCCGCCACGTGTCGGTCGGCTTGGTTGATTATCTTCGCGGCGAGGCGAAATTTGACAGTCTGCCCGCGCTGATCACCCAAATGGATGCTGACAGCGCACGGGCACGCAGCATTCTGGCGGCATTATGAGAGATCAGTTCTGGACCCGCGTCCCGATGAAGAAGATGACCGCCGAAGAGTGGGAGGCGCTGTGCGACGGCTGCGGGAAATGCTGCCTCAACAAGCTGGAAGATGAGGATACGCAGGAAATTGCCCTGACCCGCGTGGCGTGCCGTCTGCTTGACGATGAAACCTGCCGGTGTGGTAATTACGCGATCCGAAAAACCTTGGTGCCCGACTGTATCCGGCTGACCCCCGACACGATGGCGAAAGTCGCCTATTTCATGCCGCAGACCTGCGCATACCGCCTGCTGCATGAAGGCAAACCCTTGTTCTGGTGGCATCCTCTGGTCTCAGGTGATGCCGAAACAGTTCACACGGCGGGCGTTTCCGTCCGCGGCATCACGGTGCCGGAATTCGAAGTGTCCGAAGAGGACTGGGAAGAACATATCATCGAGGAACCAGGTACATGATGTTCGCATCCGACAACACCGGCCCCGCCCATCCGAAAGTGATGGAGGCAATGATGGCCGCCAACACCTATGCGATGCCCTATGGCAACGACCCGTTGAGCGCCGAGGTGCGCGACGGGCTTCGCGCCTTGTTCGAGGCCCCCGACGCGTCTGTGCATCTGGTTTCGCTTGGAACGGCGGCGAACGCGCTGGCGCTGGCGCTGATGGCCAAGCCATGGGACGCGGTCTTTTGCCACCGGATCGCCCATGTGCAACAAGACGAGGCTGGCGCGCCCGAGTTCTACACAAACGGCGCAAAGCTGACCTTGGTTGACGGTGCACACGGGAAAATGACGCCCGAAGGTCTGCGCGCCGCGATGGCGGATGCCGGGGGCAGCGTGCATAGCGTGCAGCGGGGGCCCGTGACCATCACCAACGTGACCGAGGTTGGCACCGTCTATTCAATCACGGAAATCAAAGCCTTGTGCGATGTCGCGCACGAATTTGGCAGTCAGGTTCACCTTGACGGCGCGCGGTTTGCCAATGCCTGTGCCGCCTTGGGCTGCACCCCGGCCGAGATGACATGGAAGGCAGGCATCGATGCCGTCAGCTTTGGCGGCACCAAGAACGGCTGCCTCGCGGTTGAGGCAATCATCTTCTTTGATCCGTCCAAGTCATGGGAACTGGAAATGCGCCGCAAGCGGGCGGGCCATTTGTGGTCGAAGTACAAGTTTCTGTCCGCCCAGATGCAGGCCTATATCAAGGACGACCTGTGGTTGGAGATGGCGCAGGCAGCCAACGCGCGCGGCGCGGAATTGGCGGCGGGTCTGCGCGATGTGCCGGGCGCAAGGTTCCACCATGAACCCGCCGCAAACATGATTTTCGTGGACCTGCCCCGCGCGGCGCACAAACGCGCCAAGGCGGCTGGCGCGCAGTATTCCCTGTTTGGCGATGCGGAAGGCGCGGACGATGAACTGGTCGGCTGCCGTCTGGTTTGCGACTGGTCTTTCTCGTCCGATGCAGTGCAACGCGCGCTGGCTCTCTGGCGCGGTTAGGCAGCGATTTCCATCGCTTCATCCCGAATGATGCTGGCGATCAGGGCGGCGGCCTCGGCTGACAGCGTCAGCGGCAGGCGCATGTCGATCAATCCGGCCAGCACCGCGTCGGTCTGCGGCAGTGACTGCGCCGTCGTGTACTGCCAGCTGTCATAGCGGGACGTGAAGGCCATGGGCTCCTTGCGGCCGAACCATTTCAATTCCACGCCGCGTGCCAGAGTCGCGGCCAAGAACGTCTCGATCTGGTCCGGGTCGGCGGCAGGCAGCAGAAACTGGATCGACGACCCGACGATGGATTCCCGCGGATCACGTTCGATGACCTGCAAGCCCGGCGTGTTACGCAACCCTTCCTCGACCCGCACATAAAGATCGTGCCACCGGGCGACCTGCACAGGCAGATCGGCCAGTTGCGGCCGCAAGATTGCGGCGCGCAGGTTATCCATCCGACCGGAAATATTCGGCGTCAGATACTTATACTTTTCGAATGTATCCACAGGGGGGCGCGCCTTGTGTCGCGGGTAAAGCATGTAGCTTCCCGACAAAAGGATCGCGCGGGCCATCAGGTCAGGGTCATCTGAAACAATGAAACCACCCTCGCCGGAATTGATGTGTTTGTAGGTCTGGGTGGAATAGCAGCCCATCACCCCGTGACGCCCCGACGGCACGCCGTTCCAAGCCGCCCCCATGGTGTGCGCGCAATCTTCAATCACCTTGATGCCAGCCGCGTCGCACACCGTCATCAGCCTGTCCATGTCGCACATATGCCCGCGCATGTGGCTCAGAAGCAGCACCTTGGCACCCGATGCCTGCGCCTTGACGGCCAGATCATCAATGTCGAGGGTCAGGCTGCTTGTCGTCTCGACCAAGACCGGCTCGGCCCCGACTGCGGCGATGGCGCCGGGCACTGGCGCAAGGGTGAAACCGTTCGAAAGCACCTTGTCACCATGCCTGATGCCAAGCGCGCGCAGCGCGTTGGCCATGGCGTAACCGCCCGAACAGACTGCCAGCGCGTAGGCGGCGCCGGTGAAGGCGGCAAACTCCTCCTCAAGCAGTGCGACCTCTCCGGCCTCCCCTTCGGCTAGGTTGTAACGATGCAACCGACCGTGGCGCAGAACGCGCAGGGCCGCGTCGATCCCGGCCTCGGGGATCGGCTCTTGTTGCGTGAAATTGCCGGTGAAGCGCGTTTTTTCCATGGTCGCGAAGATGTGGCGCAGGCCGGTGCGCGTCAATGGGGCACGCGCACCGTCTTGTACCCGGGACGTCGTTCTTTGCGCGACAAAGCGCGCCTAGGGCAGGATCTGGTCCAGCACCCGATCAAGATCATCGTAGTGATCCAACAGCGCCTCGGGCGACAGGCCGGCGACGGATTTTCCGCCGGGGCCAAAGGTCACAAGAACCGATGGCACACCCGCAGCACGCGCGGTTTCGCGATCGGTGTCGGTATCGCCGATCAGACAGGCGCGTGCCCGGTTGCCTCCGGCCCGGTCCACCGCGGCAAAGAAGGGTGCGGGGTCGGGTTTGCGGGTCGACAGCGTATCGGCGCCCACAAGCGATGCAAAATGATGCGACACGCCAAGGCTGTCCATCAGCTGAATCGCCAACCCTTCGGGTTTGTTTGTGCAGATACCGACCGCAGCCCCGACAGCCTTGAGCCGTTCCACAGCCGCGATTGCACCGGGGTAAAGCGTGGTATGTGTGTCGATTGCCGTGCCATAGGCCTCCAGCAAGATCGGATAGCCGCGATCGACGGTTGCCTCATCCAGCGCGCCCGCGCGTGTCAGACCCAGCCGGAGCATCGCCCGCCCGCCCCGCAACGCCGTGCCATCATCGGCCCCGCGCAGCAGTTGCGGCGCATGGCCAAGCACCCCAAGGGCCGCGTTTGCCGCCGCGATCAGGTCGCCTGCCGTGTCGGCCAGTGTTCCATCCAGATCAAAGATCACCGTGCGCATAATGCCCCCTTTGGCAGATTTCCGCCCGGCGCTGAAACGTTGCGAAAGGCGAAGTGACCGCCGCCCGGCTTGCGCGCGACCCGGACATGCTTAATACCGGGGCAAAACAAGGGAAAGCAGTATGTCCGCACCTGTGACGCAACGCCCATCCGCGCTGATCATTCTGGCAGCCGGCGCCGGAACGCGCATGGCATCGGAATTGCCGAAACCGCTGCACCGGATCGGTGGGGCGCCGATGCTGGCGCATGCCTTGTCGGCAGGTGCGGCACTGGAACCGGCCCGCATCATCGTGGTGACGGGCCACGGGGCCGATGCGGTCGAGGCCGCGGTGGCCGATATCGCGCCATGGGCCGAATGTGTGCGGCAAGATCAACAGCTTGGCACTGGCCACGCGGTGTTGCAGGCGCGCACGGCGTTGGCCGATTTCGACGGGGACGCGTTCGTGCTCTATGCTGATACGCCCTTCATTTCCGAGGCGACGCTGCACGCGATGCAGGCCGCACGCGAACGCCATGACATCGTGGCGCTTGGCTTTCACGCCGCCGAGCCCGGTCGTTATGGCAGGATGCTGATGGAAGACGACCGTCTGGTCCGCATCGTGGAGGCCAAGGACGCCACCCCCGAACAACTGGCCGTAACGTTGTGCAATTCGGGCCTTGTGGCGGGCGATGCCGCGACCCTGATGGCGTTGCTTGCCGATGTCGGGAACGACAACGCGGCGGGCGAGTATTATCTGACCGACGTGCCCGAACTGGGCGCGGCCAAGGGGCTTTCGGCAACCGCCATCATCTGCCCCGAGGCCGAAACCCTTGGCATCAACTCAAGGATCGAACTGGCTCGGGCCGAGGCGTATTTCCAGACATCCAAGCGATTGGAAATGCTGGATAACGGCGTAACGATGCCGGCGCCCGACACGGTACATCTGGCCTTTGACACCCACGTGGGTGGCGATGCCACGGTGGAGCCCTACGTGGTTTTCGGCCCCGGAGTGACCGTGGAAAGCGGCGCCATCATCCGGTCCTTTTCACATCTGGAGGACTGCCACGTCTCCACCGGGTGTATCGTCGGGCCCTATGCCCGCCTGCGCCCGGGAGCCGAGTTGGCAAATAACGCGCGTGTGGGCAACTTTGTTGAGATCAAGAACGCCCAGATCGGTGAAGGCGCGAAGGTGCCGCATCTGTCCTATGTCGGCGATGCAGATATCGGCGCGGGCGCAAATCTGGGGGCGGGAACCATCACCTGCAACTATGACGGCGTGATGAAGCACCGCACCACCGTGGGCACCCGCGCGTTCATCGGGTCAAACACCATGCTGGTCGCCCCGGTGACAATCGGCGCCGAGGCGTTGACCGCATCAGGGTCGGTGATCACCGAAGATGTGCCCGCAGGTGCGTTGGCGGTTGCGCGCAGCAAGCAGGTGAACAAACCGGGGCTGGGCCGACGGCTGATGGACAGGCTAAGGGCGATCAAGGCAGGCAAGGAGCAATAGGATGTGTGGCATCGTCGGTGTTCTGGGCAAGCATGAGGTCGCGCCCATTCTGGTGGAAACGCTGAAGCGGCTGGAATATCGCGGCTATGACAGCGCGGGGATTGCCACGCTTGCGGATGGGCGGCTGGACCGCCGCCGCGCAGTCGGCAAGCTGGTGAACCTGAGCGATCTGCTGGTGCATGACCCCCTGCCGGGCAAATCCGGCATCGGTCACACGCGGTGGGCCACCCACGGTGGCCCCACGGTGGCCAACGCCCACCCGCACCGCGCCGGTGGCGTGGCCGTCGTGCACAACGGCATCATCGAAAACTACAAGGAACTGCGCGCCCAGCTTTCCGGGCAGCCCTTCGAGTCAGAGACAGACAGCGAAACCATCGCGCGCCTGTGCGAACACCACATCGCGCAGGGCCTGTCGCCGCGCGATGCAGTCACCCGGACAGTGAACGCACTTGAGGGGGCGTTTGCCGTTGCGTTCCTTTTTGACGGCGAACCGGACCTGATGATCGGCGCGCGCAAGGGCTCACCGCTTGCCGTGGGTCACGGAGATGGCGAGATGTATCTGGGCAGCGATGCGATCGCGCTTGGGCCGATGACCGACAGGGTGACCTATCTGGAGGAGGGCGACATCGCGTTCCTGACCCGGTCCGGTGTTGAAATCCGCGATGCGGACGGCAAGCTGGCCAATCGCGATGTCCGCATGATCGCGGGTCAGGCCACCCAGATCGACAAGGGCGGGCACAAGCATTTCATGGCCAAGGAGATGTTCGAACAGCCCACTGTCTTGTCCGAATGTCTGGCGTATTACGCACCCGGCGACACGGTGGCGATACCGGGCCAGTCCCCCGATTTCACCGATACCGACCGTGTTACCATGGTGGCGTGCGGCACCGCGCATATCGCGTGCCAGGTGGCGAAATACTGGTTCGAACAGCTTGCGGGCCTGCCCTGCGATGTCGATATCGCCAGCGAATTCCGGTATCGTGAGCCGCCCATATCGGGCCGCGCCACCGCCCTGTTTGTCAGCCAGTCAGGCGAAACGGCGGATACGCTGGCGGCGTTGCGCTATACCCGGGACAAGGCGGCCACGATCTTGTCCGTCGTGAATGTCGCCGAAAGCTCCATCGCGCGCGAAAGCGACCTTGCCCTGCCAATCATGGCCGGTGTCGAGGTGGGCGTCGCCTCGACCAAGGCGTTCGTCTGTCAGTTGGGTGTTTTGGCGAACCTTGCCATTCTGGCGGCGCGGCAAAAGGGCCGGATCGATGCGGCGCGCGAGGCGGAACTGCTGGCTCAACTGCGCGCCCTGCCCGGCCTGATCAGTCAGGCCCTGATGGGTGAGGAACAGATCCGCCGCCGCACGGCCAAGCTGGCGCAGGCGACATCGGCCCTGTTTCTGGGACGTGGCCCGATGTATCCGATGGCCTTGGAGGGCGCGCTGAAACTTAAGGAAATCAGTTACATCCACGCCGAGGGGTACGCCAGCGGCGAACTCAAGCACGGGCCCATCGCGCTGGTCGACAAGGCAGTTCCGGTGATCGTGCTGGCCCCGCGTGACGCGCTGTTCGACAAGACGATTTCAAATATGCAAGAAGTCATGGCCCGCGATGGGCGCGTCTGGCTTGTGACCGATGCGGTCGGGGCCGCCCAAGCCGGCGATGGCGTTTGGGACACGCTGGTCATGCCGGCGATCGACCCGATCTTTGCGCCCATCCTGTACGCGATCCCGGCGCAGCTGATCGCCTATCACACAGCGTTGCATAAGGGGACGGATGTGGATCAGCCGCGCAATCTGGCAAAATCGGTAACAGTGGAATGACCGTAGATGAGGCGTTGACGGCCCTGCGCACGCACGCAGACCCGGCCCGTGCGGCCCAGATGCACGCCTATCACAAGGTTGACCGCGAATACCTTGGCCTCAGCAATGCCGTGACCGGGGATCTGGCAACGGCATGGCGGAAATCGCTGGACCAGCCGGGGCTGGTGTCGCTTGCTAAAGGGCTGTGGGACAGCAATATCTTTGAGGCCCGCGTGGCGGCTGGCAAGTTGTTCATACAGGCCCGCATAAGGCCCGATGATGAACTGGCGTGGGATTGCATCACCGGGTTCGTTCCCCAGTTCGACAGCTGGGCCATCGCGGACGCGGTCGCCTTGGGCGGACAAAAACGGCTGATGCAGGATCCACGGCGGCTGGACGTGCTGGAGGGGTGGACCACCTCAGACCTCCTGTGGACCCGACGTGCGGCGCTTGTGTTTGCACTGCCGTTCACGAAATCACGCCACCCGAACGCGGTCGAAACCGCCGCCCGCACCCGTATTCTTGGCTGGTGCGCGACCTATGTCGATGACCCGGCATGGTTCATTCAGAAGGCCGTGGCATGGTGGTTGCGGGAACTCTCGCGTCGCGACCCTGCGATGGTTGCCGAGTTTCTGGACACGCACGGTGCCGCCATGAAGCCCTTCGCGCGCAAGGATGCCGCGCGCCTGTTGCCGCCCGCGACAGACCCTGATTGACTGCGGCCGCCCATCAGCGTCGCACAAGCACGGCGCGCCGCAAGCCGAAATATGACTGAAAAGGAAAGCCCTTGGATATCTTGATCACAGGCGCGACGCGCGGCATCGGCGCGGCGCTGGCCCAACACGCGACCGCCCGCGGAGATACGGCAATTGGGACGTCACGGGGCGGAGAATGGCCACTGGACCTGTCCGACCCGCAGTCGCCCAAAGCATTGGCCAAGATTCTGGCCGGGCGGACCATCGACACACTGGTGTGCAACGCGGGTATCTACCCGGATCGGGGGCAAACGCTGGATGGCGGCTTTCCCGCCGCGATGTGGGCCGAGGGGTTCGCCGTGAACGTAACCGGCACCTTTCTGACCATACAGGCGTTGTTGCCGAACCTGATGCAAAGCGCCGCGCCGAGGATCGCGATCATCTCGTCCCAGATGGCATCTGACACGCGCGCGTCAGGCGGTAGCTACATCTACCGCGCCTCCAAGGCGGCGGTGCTCAATCTGGGCCGCAATTTGGCCCAAGATCTCAAACCGCGCGGCGTGGCGGTTGGCATCTATCACCCCGGATGGGTGCGGACCGACATGGGCGGGTCAAGCGCAGAAATCGATGTGACAGAGGCGGCGACCGGCCTTTTGGCGCGGTTCGACGCGCTGTCGCTGGCGACGACCGGCTGTTTCGAGACATGGGACGGACGCGCGCACCCGTTCTGAGGCCCCTTGCTTCACCACGCGTGCGCGCCTAAACCCCCCGCCAGACAACGGAAGGGACGCGGCGCAGACATGCCCATTCTGGTGATGAAATTTGGTGGGACCAGCGTAGCCACGTTGGACCGTATTCGTCGTGCGGCCAAGCGGGTCGGGCGCGAGGTGGCGAACGGCTATGACGTGATCGTCATCGTCAGCGCCATGTCTGGCGAAACGAACAAGCTGGTTGGTTTCGTCAACGAAACCTCGCCGCTGTTCGATGCACGGGAATATGACGCAGTGGTCAGCTCGGGCGAAAACGTGACCGCCGGGCTGATGGCACTGACCTTGCAGGAAATGGATGTGCCCGCGCGCAGTTGGCAAGGCTGGCAGGTGCCGGTCCAGACCACCAGTGCGCATGCATCCGCACGGATCGAGGCGATCCCGACCGACAACATCATGGCCAAGTTTGCATCGGGCATGAAAGTGGCCGTCGTGGCCGGGTTTCAGGGCGTCAGCCCCGAGGGGCGGATCACGACACTGGGCCGTGGCGGCAGCGACACCACCGCCGTCGCGTTTGCGGCCGCGTTCAACGCCGACCGCTGCGATATCTACACCGACGTCGATGGCGTTTACACCACCGACCCGCGCATCACGTCAAAGGCGCGCAAGCTGGACAAGATCGCGTTCGAGGAGATGCTGGAACTGGCATCCCTTGGCGCCAAGGTGCTGCAGACCCGGTCAGTCGAACTGGCCATGCGTTACAAGGTGCGCCTGCGCGTACTGTCGAGCTTTGAAGACAACGGAGAGGATGCGGGCACCCTTGTCTGCGCCGAGGAGGAAATCGTGGAAAGCAATGTTGTGGCCGGTGTCGCCTATTCCCGCGACGAGGCAAAGATGACCCTGACCCAGGTCGCGGACCGCCCCGGGATCGCTGCGGCGATCTTTGGCCCCTTGGCCGATGCGGGCGTGAACGTCGACATGATCGTGCAAAACATCTCGGAGGAGGGGCATACCGACATGACCTTCAGTTGCCCCACCGATCAGGTCCGGCGCGCCGAGAAGGCAATGACCGATGCGCGCGATGCCGGCCATATCGAATTCGCCGACCTCGTGGCCGATACGGATGTCTGCAAGGTGTCGATTGTGGGTATCGGGATGCGGTCCCACGCGGGCGTCGCCGCGCAGATGTTCCGCACGTTGCGTGACGAAGGGATCAACATCAAGGTGATCACCACGTCCGAGATCAAGGTCAGCGTGTTGGTTGACCGCAAGTACATGGAACTTGCCGTGCAGGCCCTGCATGATGCCTTCGGTCTGGAACGCGCAGCCTGATCCAGCGGCCCTGAACACCGGTCGGTAAGCGCGCTATCGCGGTTTGATCCGCCGTTGCGCCCCAGCCCTCTGCCGCGCTATGCGTGGTGGGTCGGATGACGCCGCAAGACCGGGGACACATGCCAGATAACACCCAGACCGAAAGCCGCAAGCTGCTGAGCCGTTTGCAAACCACGCTGGCCGAGGCTGGTGCAGGGCAAGAACGGCTGGACAAGATCGTGCGGCTGATCGCGGACAGCATGGGCACCGAGGTGTGCTCCATTTACCTGATGCGCGGCGACGACACCTTGGAACTCTGCGCGACCGAAGGTCTGGCGCCCGAGGCCGTGCACGTGACCCGGATGCGCCTTGGCGAAGGTCTGGTCGGAAAGGTCGCCGCGAAATCGCGCGCCATCAATACCGCAAATGCCCCGGCGGAGCGCGGCTTTCGCTACATGCCGGAAACCGGGGAAGAACGGTTTTCCAGCTTCCTCGGCGTGCCGATCCAGCGGCTTGGCGAACGTCTGGGTGTTCTGGTGGTCCAATCGAAGGACGCCCGCGTCTATTCTGATGATGAGATTTATGCGCTGGAAGTCGTGGCCATGGTGCTGGCCGAAATGGCCGAACTCGGCGCATTCGTCGGCGAAGGCCCGGCGCTGTCGGCCCGCCATATCAGTCAGGTGATGCTGCGCGGCGTCTGCGCCCAGGAAGGCGCGGCCATGGGCCATGTCTATCTGCATGAACCGCGCGTCGTGGTCACCAACCCGGTGTCCGACGACCCCGACGCGGAACTTGTGCGCCTGCGCGATGCGGTGGAACAACTGCGGATTTCCGTGGACCAGATGCTGACCCACGTTCCGGGGAATGGCGGCGAACAGGTCGACGTGCTGGAAGCCTATCGGATGTTCGCCAATTCCCGTGGCTGGATGCGCCGGATGGAAGAGGACATCGCCCGCGGCCTGTCCGCCGAGGCTGCGGTGGAAAAGGAACAATCCGCCGCCCGCGCCCGGATGGAAACCGTGCCCGACGCCTATTTGCGCGAACGCCTGCAGGATCTGGATGATCTGTCCAACAAGCTGCTGCGGCTGTTGACGGGTCAGGGGGCCGATACCGGCGCCGATATGCCCGACAACCCGGTGCTGGTTGCCCGCAACATCGGTCCGGGCGAGCTTCTGGAATATGGCCGCGCGCTGCGGGCCGTGGTGCTGGAGGAAGGCTCGGTCGGCTCGCACGCGGCAATCGTTGCACGTGCGCTGGCCATTCCGCTGGTCATCAACGCCAAGCGTATCACCGTCGAGGCGCTGAACGGCGACGCAATACTCGTGGACGGCGATCAGGGTATCGTACACCTGCGCCCCGAAGATGCCGTTGCCAGCGCATTTCGCGACAAGGTGGCGATGCAGGCCGCAGCGCAGGAACGCTATGCCTCGATCCGCGACAAACCCGCCGTAACCCTGTGCGGCACCGCAATCTCGCTGAACATGAACGCGGGCCTCATGGCCGACCTGCCGTCGCTTCCGTCGTCCGGGGCCGACGGGGTGGGCTTGTTCAGGACCGAACTGCAGTTTCTGACCCGCGCCCGCGTCCCGCGCCGGGGTGAACTTGCCGCCCTTTATGCGCGTGTCATGGATGCGGCAGGCGGCAAGACCGTCGTATTCCGAACACTCGATATCGGGTCGGACAAGGTGCTGCCCTACATGAAGCGGACCGAGGAACCGAACCCGGCCTTGGGCTGGCGCGCAATCCGCGTGGGACTGGACAAGCCGGGCGTGATGAGAATGCAGCTGCAGGCCCTGATCCGCGCCGCAAACGGCAGGCCCCTGTCCGTCATGTTCCCCTTCATCGCCCAGTTCGAGGAATTCACCCAAGCCCGCAACCACCTGCTGCGCGAGATGGAGAAAGAGGCCGCCCTCGGCCACACGCTGCCCGAACGGCTGGATATCGGAGCCATGCTGGAAACCCCCAGCCTCGCCTTCGCCCCGCGACAGTTCTTTGAACTGGCCGATTTCATCTCGATCGGCGGCAATGACCTGAAGCAATTCTTCTTTGCGGCCGACCGCGAAAACGAACGCGTGCGCCGCCGCTATGACACATTGAACGTCAGCTTCCTGACCTTCCTCGAACAGATCGTGCAGCGCTGCGACAGCACTGGCACCCCGCTCAGCTTTTGCGGCGAAGACGCTGGCCGCCCCATCGAGGCGCTCTGTTTCGCGGCCATGGGCCTGCGCAGCCTGTCGATGCGCCCGGCCTCGATCGGCCCGGTAAAAAGCCTGCTGCGGCGTGTCGATCTGGGTGAGGTCCGCAGCATCATCAATGACGCCCGAAGCAGCGGCGCGCAATCGGTGCGCCCTGCGGTGATCGAATGGCTGCGCACGCAAGGCTAGGTGCCGGGCACGCCGCGCGTCATACCTTCATCTTGGCCCGCAAACTCCGGGGAGCACGAGGGGCAGCGCCCCTCGCCTTGACCACCGCGCACGTGCCGCCGCCCGCTATCCACCCCAGCGCGTGACACGCCCGGCGATCCCGGTCCAGTTCCCAATGCCCAGAACCCGGTCGGGGTTCGTCGGCGGGGGCATCTCCACCCCCTCCAGACGTTCAAACCCGAACCGCCGGTAATAGGGCGCATCCCCGACCAGCATGACGCGCGGCCAACGCGCGGCCCAGGCAAGATCAAGACTGTCGCGGATCAGGCGGCCGGCCAATCCCTCGCCCTGCCGTGTCGGGTGGACGGCCACGGGGCCCAGCAACAGTGCCTCGGCGCCGCCGACGCGCACCGGCCAATACCGGATCGCACCCGCCAGAATGCCATCCGCGTCCCGCGCCACCAGGCACAGATTGCGGACCGCCGGCACACCATCACGCAAGCGATAGCTGCTCAATGCCTCGCGCCCGGGCGCAAAGCACAGATCAAAAAGCGCCTCGACCTCCCAGCGGTCTGCGGCCTCTTCGCGCGTCAGCCGATACATTGTCAGAAAACCGCCCGTTGCCTCTGGCAACCCGCGTAACACGCCGCTACCCCTTTGCCAAACAAGGGAGACAGTTGATGTTCTACAAACCCGAAGATGGCCACGGCCTGCCCCATAATCCGTTCAATGCAATCGTCACACCCCGGCCCATTGGCTGGATTTCGACACGCGGCGCGGACGGCTCGGAAAACCTAGCGCCCTATTCATTCTTCAACGCCGTCGCCTATGTCCCGCCACAGGTGATGTTCGCCTCCACCTCCGCCAAGCCCGACCGGGGCGATACCAAGGACAGCGTGGCAAACATCCGCGACACGGGTGTATTTTGCGTCAATATCGTAGAATATGCCATGAAGGACGTGATGAACCAGACCTCGGGCGCATGGGACAAGGGCACCGATGAATTCGCGCTGGCCGGAATCGCGCGTGCCCCGTGTGAAACCATCGCCTGCTCCCGCGTGGCGAATGCGCCCGCGTCGCTGGAATGCAAGCTGACACAGATCGTGCAACTGCCGGGTGAGGCCAACTTTGCCGTCTTTGGCGAGGTTACGGGCGTGCATATGCGTGACGATTGCCTTGTTGACGGCCTGTTCGACATCACCACATTCAATCCCCTGACGCGTCTTGGGTACAAGGATTATTCGCGCATCACCGAAGTGTTTTCGCTGACGCGCCCGGGCGAATGATCGGCGCTGGCCAGCATTGCCCCGGCCCCCTAGTCTGAATGCACGGGAGGACAAAGATGGACAGAGTGATCGGCATCATCGGCGGCTCGGGCCTGTATCAGATCGACGGGCTTGCGCGGGCCGAATGGGTCAGCCAAGACAGCTCCTTCGGCGCCCCGTCCGATCAGCTTTTGATCGGTATGCTCGGCGGAACGCGCATGGTGTTCCTGCCCCGTCACGGGCGCGGCCATGTTCACACGCCGTCCGATGTGCCCTATCGCGCCAATATCGACGCCTTGAAGCGACAGGGTGTCACCGATGTCATCTCCGTCTCGGCCTGCGGGTCGTTCCGTGACGATATGGCGCCCGGCGATTTCGTCATCGTGGATCAGTTCATCGACCGCACCTTCGCCCGCGAGAAATCCTTCTTCGGTCCCGGCCTTGTGGCGCATGTCTCGGTGGCGCACCCGACCTGTGCGCGCCTTGGCACGGCCTGCGCCACGGCCGCGCGTGCGGCAGGCGTGACGGTCCACGACGCGGGCACCTATCTGGCGATGGAAGGGCCGCAGTTCTCCACCCTCGCGGAAAGCAGGCTCTACCGCGATGTCTGGGGCTGCGACGTGATCGGCATGACCAACATGCCCGAGGCGAAACTCGCCCGCGAGGCCGAGCTTTGTTACGCCTCGGTGGCAATGATCACCGATTACGACAGCTGGCACCCCGATCACGGCGCGGTGGACATCACGCAGATCATCGCCACCCTGACCGGCAATGCAGGCAAGGCCAAGGGGCTGGTGGGCGGATTGCCCGCGCTGCTCGATGCCGCGCCCTGCCCCCAAGGCTGCCACCGCGCCCTCGATCATGCGATCCTGACCGCACCGGCCAACCGCGACCCCACCATGCTGAGCAAACTTGATGCCATCGCTGGCCGCGTCTTGCACGGACCTCACCATGAGCATTGAAACCTGGCTCGCGTTCGTCGCCGCCTCGTCCGTCCTGCTGATGATCCCCGGGCCGACAATCCTGCTCGTGCTCAGCTATGCCCTCAGTCAGGGCAGGCGCGTGGCGGTGTCCACCGCCGCAGGGGTGGCCGTCGGCGACCTCGTCGCAATGACCGCATCACTGGCGGGTCTCGGGGCCTTGGTCCTTGCCTCGTCCACGCTTTTCACGGTTCTGAAATGGGGCGGCGCGGTCTACCTGATCTGGCTTGGCCTCAAACTCATCCGCGCGGCCTCAGATGAAGCCACAGCGCTTCCCGAAACCGCCAGCGTCACGGCCCGGCGCACCTTTACCCATGCGGCGGCGGTGACGGCACTGAACCCGAAATCCATCGCCTTCTTTATCGCTTTTGTCCCGCAATTCATCTCATCCGGGGCCCCCCTGCTTCCGCAATTCGCGATCCTGATCGCCACCTTCGTCACGCTGGCAACGATCAACGCGCTGGCCTATGCGCTTCTGGCCGACCATCTGCGCAGCCGCATCGCACGCCCCGGCGTGATCGCCTGGATGACGCGCGCGGGTGGCGGCACGCTGATCGGCATGGGCCTCCTGACGGCAGGTCTGCGCCGGGCCGCTGCCTAGTCCGTTTTCATCTTGGCCAAAAACTCCGGGGGTGTCAGCTTTGCTGACGGGGGCTGGCCCCCGCTCCCTTGGACGACGGGCTGTCCTCCTGAAAATCAGGGCCACCGCGCCACCCGCACGCGCCACTCTTGCAACACCGCACAGGCCGCGCGGCACGATCCGCTTGATCCGGACGCACACAAGGGCCATCACTCGCACATGTGGCGCACACTTTGTTTCTTGCTGGTCCTCACACTCCCGCTGCCCGGCAGGGCGCAGGAATTCGTGGAAGTGCCCCAGATCATCAGCGACGAGGATTTCTATCGCCTCGTCGCTTGCGGTGCCGCGCCCGGCAACGCTTGCACCAAGCCCCTGATCTACTGGCCCCGCGACAGGCGGCTGGCTTTGCGGGTCGGCATCGCGCAGGTCTCGACCCAGTTTCCCGATTACAAGCTTGATCTTGTGGATGCAGCACTCGATGCCGCAATTGACGAGATCAATGGCGCGGGGGCGCATCTGTTTCTGGAACGGGTCTACGAAGGCGAGATTGATATCCCGCTCTACCTTGTTGAAACCCGTCAAGGCGGCGTCGTCGCCGATACCGGCAACGACGAACTGGACGGTGCCTCGATCTCGATCGGGCGGGTCGTTCTACGTTCGCGGGGGGACCAGATCCTTGCTGCCGCCATTGCCATCAGCCGCGACATCCGGCGCCGCGAAATCGCGTCGGTCGTGCTGGAGGAACTGGTTCAGGCCATGGGCCTGCCAACCGATATCGCGTCCGAGGCCTACGCCCGCTCGATCTTTTCGGAAACCAGCAATTCAACCGTCTGGCTGCGCGGCCAAGATGCAGACGCACTGCGCCGCCATTACCCTCGTCTCTGACCCCGAAAGGCCCGCGATGCGTGACCACAAGACCGTGCTGGATTATATCCGGACAATCCCCGACTTTCCGCACGCGGGCATCATGTTCCGCGATGTCACGACCCTGTTCGCGGATCCGCGCGGCTTTCGTCTGGCGGTGGATCAACTGCTGGCGCCTTATGTCGGCCAACGGATCGATATGGTTGTCGGGCTTGAGGCACGTGGCTTCATTCTTGGTGGTGCGGTCGCCCACCAGCTTGGCAAAGGGTTTGTTCCGATCCGCAAGAAGGGCAAACTGCCCGGTGCCACCATCTCCGAAGATTACGTGCTGGAATACGGCCAAGCCACCGTCGAAATCCACGATGACGCGCTTGCGGCGGGCCAGAAGGTTCTGCTGGTCGATGATCTGCTGGCGACGGGCGGCACCGCCGAGGCCGGCATCAAGCTGATCGAGCGTCTGGGCGCCGAGGTGGCCGGCTGTGCCTTTGTCGTCGATCTGCCAGATCTGGGCGGGCGCAAGCGGTTGGAACGGATGGGGATCGAGGTGCATGCGCTCTGCGTGTTCGGGGGCGCGTGATCACGCCTTGATCCACGCCCGCAATTGCGCGTCGGTCGTCTCAGGTCCGCCATGCGGCACCCCGTCACGATAGACCGCGAAAACCGCCGCCGGATGGCCGGCCCGCGCTTGCACTTCAGCGGCGCTGTCGAAACAATCGACGCGCGCCGGGACACCGCGCCTTTCGGCCACGCGCAAAACCCGCTCGGCCCGGGCGGCAAGGCGTCCCGTTTCGCCCGTGCACTGCACCACGACACCCGAACCAAGCCCCGCAGCACGCCGCGTCCAGTCCCGCGGCAACCGCGGAAGCGCGACAGGGCCCCGCAAGACGCGGGCAATCAGACGCGCGCCGAACTGGTTATCGTCCACGCAGGTATAATGACGTGGCGGCACCCGCTCGGGCGCGATGAAGCCGTCCGCGTCCCCGCTCAAGGCCACCACGCCGGCATAACCAAAATAGCATGCCCATTCTTCGACACTGCGCCACAAGCGGGCTGTGTGTGCGGCGGCACACGGGCCCGGCAACACACGCAGGTCATGAACGACGACGAATGGCGCAGCCCCCTGAATCGGCCGCCACGCCATCTGACCCGGACAGAACAGGACCAGCCCATGGTCCGGTCGGCGCAACATCCGGATTTGAAGCCCCTCCCTCAGTCTGGCGCGCAACCACACCGGATCAAGCGGCGCATAGATTGGTTTCAGCGCCGTTTCGGTTGCAGCAAACGCCAGACCGCTCACCATCTGCGGTGCAACTGTCAGAAGGTCCGGCCCGTTGCGGGACATGGGGCGTGTCTCCTGCCATCAGGGGTTCAGGCATCCACAGATTACGGCCGCCCGTGCCGTCCCGCATTGATCTGGCGCAAGACACGCGATGCTCTTGGCACCGTTCATCAGGTCTTAAGCCATTTGGGCGACAACACGCAGGTCCGCGTCCAACGCGGGCCTTTTGCTGCTTGGCGTAACCAGTTCAACGCGCGTGCCCTATCCCACATTCCGGGGCACGCGCGTTTTTTCCGGCGCTTCCCCCACCGATTGTCAACCGTGCCGCCACGCGCTAGCACAGGGGCACGCGCAACGTGCGGGCGTGATGGAATGGTAGACATACCAGACTTAAAATCTGTTGGGCCCTGTGCCCGTGGGGGTTCGAGTCCCCCCGCCCGCACCAA
>JAFMHK010000062.1 GCA_017854585.1 Paracoccaceae bacterium | reverse complement strand
CACGGATCGACATTGGGCAGGACACCAACGGCGAGGACAAGAACGAGATCAAGAGTGCGGTCATGCCAGATCATCGTGATTATGCTCAAGTGATGGGTCACGTCGTGGCGCCAGGCATTGCACCACAAATGCATTCCCCCGCACTTGGGCAACAGTATGGGGCACCGGTCGCTCCCTCTGCACCTGCACATGATTATCAGGCACCAGCGTCACAACCACAACAGACGCCCGCGCAGCAATCGCCCGCCGCACCTAGTTTCTCGGGCCGCCCGAGCTGGGCTGAGTGAGGGGTCATCCGATGCGATTGCGTCCCCGCCAGAAACTCTTTGTCGCGCGCAGCCTGTCTGCGCTCGGCACCCGCGACAACACTCTCGGTATCGCGCCGACCGGAGCGGGTAAGACGATTATGCTGTCGGCGGTCACCGGAGAAATGACCGGCGACAGCGCTGCCAAGGCCTGCGTGTTGGCCCACCGCGACGAACTGACGGTCCAAAACCGGGAAAAGTTCGGCCGGGTAAATCCTACGATCACCACCTCGGTACTGGATGCCACCAGCAAGTCCTGGGGCGGCCAGGTCACTTTCGCCATGGTGCCCACGCTGACGCGGGAGCGCAATCTGGCGGGAATGCCGAAGCTGGATCTTCTGGTGATCGACGAGGCGCATCATGCAGTCGCTGATAGCTACCGCCGCATTATCGACAGCGTCCGCAATGCCAACCCCGAGGCGCGTATCTTCGGGGTCACAGCCACACCGAACCGGGGCGACAAGAAGGGTCTGCGCGCCGTCTTCGATAATGTTGCTGACCAAGTGCGACTGGGCGAGTTGATCGCCTCGGGCCATTTGGTCCCACCGCGCACCTTTGTCATTGATGTGGGCGTCCAGGAAAAGCTCAAGGCCGTGCGCAAGACCGCATCGGACTTTGACATGGGCGATGTGGCCGAGATCATGGATCGCGCACCGATCACCGAAGAGGTGATCCGCCACTGGCAGGAAAAGGCCGCCGATCGCCCCACGGTCGTATTCTGCTCGACCGTGGCCCACGCCGCCCATGTCGCCGAGGCTTTCAATGCGGCGGGGATACCAACCGGTGTGATCCATGGCGATCTGCCCGGCGAGGAACGGCGCAACATTCTGGCGGCCTTCGCCCGCGGCGAGATCCGCGTGATTACGAACGTCTCGGTGCTCATTGAGGGCTGGGATCACCCGCCCACCTCCTGCGTCGTGCTGCTGCGCCCCAGTTCCTATAAATCGACCATGATCCAGATGGTGGGCCGCGGGTTGCGCACGGTCGATCCCGCAGAGCACCCGGGTGTGATCAAGACCGACTGCGTGGTGCTGGATTTTGGCACCTCGAGCCTGACCCATGGCACGCTGGAGCAGGACGTCGATCTTGAAGGCAAATCCTGGACAGGCGAGGCGCCACTCAAGACCTGTCCATCCTGCGATGCCGAGATCCCGCTCGCTGTACAGGAGTGTCCGATTTGCGGTGAAGCGCTGGTCGATCCCGGGGATGATGCAATCGGCGAGGAGGCCACGGGCGGCGATTTATCTGGCTTCCTGATGACCGAAATTGATCTGCTGAAGCGCTCCAGTTTCGCATGGGTTGATCTTTTTGGCACCGAGGATGCGTTTCTGGCTACGGGCTTTACGGCTTGGGGCGGAGTCTTCTGGCTGGAGGGCCTCTGGTACGGTGTCGGCGGCGCGCGCGGGGTACAACCGCAGCTTCTGGCTATCGGTGAGCGCAGCGTCTGTCTCGCGCATGCGGATGATTGGCTGAACGATCACGAAACCGATGAGAGCGCCTTTAAAACACGTGCCTGGCTAAACCAACCCGCCACCGAAAAGCAGTTGCAATATCTCTCGCCCGAGGCGCGCAGTGATTATGGTCTGACCCGCTACAAGGCCTCGGCGCTGATGACCTTCGGGTTCAACAAGCGTGTGATCCGGCAACTGATCATGAGCGCGGCCCCCGCCGCGCGGGAGGCTGCGTGAGCCATGTCGCGCAAATCCAATCCCCGCCCACAGCGGCTACGGATTGCCCGGGCTTTGATCGCCTCTGGCATCCGCGCGGCACGCTTTGCGCCGTCTGTACATCGCGCACCCGAGGCTTCGGCTGGTGCGATCCAAACAAGCCTCGCGGCAAACGCCCATACCGCTGGTTTTGCTCTGTGCAATGCCAGTCGGCCTTCACCCGAAAAGCAAAGAAAGGACTGAAAATGGCAGAGATTACAGAAGAAGAGCACATGGCGATCCTGAGCAGCCTCAAGCCCGTGGCGCGACAGATGGAGACCTATGGCTGGAACACCCGCCTGTCGGATCTCACGGAAGTGCAGGTGCTTTGGCTGATCGAAACTGCGGTGCAGGAATTTCGTGAAGCCATGGCCAAGATCGCCAGCCAGCAGGAGGTGCCGTTCTGATGCTGGACTACAATCATAAAGCCAGCTTCGCCGAGCGCGTCAACGAGGCCATTGATGCAACCCTGACGGCCGAGAATGCAGCAAGGACACCCCGTGCTTACCTCGGCGGCTCGCGGCTTGGCCACGCCTGCGAGCGGGCTCTGCAGTTCGAGTTCACGGCGACGCCGAAGGACGAGGGCCAGGACTTCTCAGGCCAGGTCCTGCGCATCTTCGCTATCGGGCACGAGCTGGAAGAGCTCGCCATCCGCTGGCTGCGGCAAGCGGGCTTCGAGATCTACACGCAGAAAGGCAACCGACCTGATGGTGGCCAGTTCGGGTTTTCTGTCGCCAGTGGACGCATTCGGGGCCATGTCGATGGCATCATCGCCGCGGGCCCCGAGGGGTTCGGCCTGGACGTTCCCGCGCTGTGGGAATGCAAGACCATGAACGCCAAGAACTGGCGGGCCTGCGTCAAGGACGGGGTGACCAAATCCAAGCCCGTCTATGCCGCCCAGATCGCTGTTTACCAAGCGTACATGCAAGCAAGTGTGCCGGGCATCAGTGCCGCACCCGCCGTGTTCACCGCGATCAATAAGGACACGGCCGAGATGCACCACGAGCTTGTGCCGTTCGATGCAGCCCTCGCACAAAGCATGTCCGACCGCGGTGTCCGCATCCTGCGCGCCACGGACGCGGGCGAATTACTGCCGCGGGTGGCTGCCAATCGCGACTTTTTCGAATGCCGGTTCTGCTCCTGGGCAGAGCGGTGTTGGAGACTGCCTGCATGACGGATGCCCCAAAGACCCGCCCGATACCCCAAACAAACCTGAGGATGCTGACATGAGTACAGACCAAGACGAACCGAAAAAACCATCGGATGGCCCATCATCTGAGACGCCAAAGGAAAATCTCGTCCATTTCAACCCGTGGCGGGACTTCAACGATGCCGCACCACAGATGGATGTGTTCGGCGACGAACCGGACCCTGAGCAAATCGCCCAATTCATGGAGGTGGTCTTTGGCTATTGTGACGGCCTGATCCCGGTGCGCAGCTTCATCGACAAAGGCCAGGGCTTTGATGGCCGCCCGCACAACATCTGGATCGATGCCGGTGACAACGTCACCGACAAGATGGCCACCTTTGCTAATTGGGCTGCACGCGAAGGGGCTGCAGTCTATGTGATCCCCGGCACGGTTGGTGCGCCTGGGCAAGCCAAGGCCGGCGACATCCTGCAGATGCAGGCTGTGGTCGTCGATATCGACACGGGCGACATCGCCGCCAAGCGGGCGCATCTCGAGCGCCATCTCGGCTCACCCACGATGGTGGTAGAAAGTGGCGGCGTGACGCCCGAGGGCCAGCGCAAGGCGCATGTCTGGTGGAAACTGACCGAGCCCGCCGAAGGCAGCGACATCGCCCGCGTGACCCGTATCCGCGGTGACATTGCTGCCAAGATTGGCGGAGATATGCATTTCCGCTCGGCCCACCAGCCAATCCGTGTGGCAGGCTCGGTTTATTACAAGAACAGCCTCAAAACCCAGGTGCGGATTGTCGCATTGAACGTGGATCGCGAGCGCGATCTGGGCGAGTTCACCGAAGCTGTCACCGACATGCCACCCGCACCGGGCGTGTCGCTGCAGCCCGACTTCACCGCCCCCGACAAGCCCGCCGTCGATGATGTGTTG
The DNA here is from genome assembly GCA_017854585.1 of Paracoccaceae bacterium. Taxonomy (GTDB): domain Bacteria; phylum Pseudomonadota; class Alphaproteobacteria; order Rhodobacterales; family Rhodobacteraceae; genus JAFMHK01. Next base: position 178 of record JAFMHK010000062.1, on the reverse strand, counting down.
GTCACCCCGGTGCGCGAGAGTGCGCAGGACGACTGGTCCCGCTTCGAGGGGGCATCAGCTGCGATCGGATACTTCATCCGCATGGTCCATGAAGGGCGTCTGTCCAAGGATGAGGGGTGGGAAGGCATCTGCGGCTACAACGCCGCGATGCTGCGGCCTCAGTGGTCGGTGGAGCGGC
>JAFMHK010000016.1 GCA_017854585.1 Paracoccaceae bacterium | reverse complement strand
GTTGGCTGGTAGCCCACCGCCGAAGGAATACGACCCAAAAGCGCCGAAACCTCGGAGCCTGCCTGCGTGAAGCGGAAGATGTTATCCACAAAGAACAGAACGTCGGTACCCGAGCTGTCGCGGAAGCTTTCCGCCATTGTCAGACCGGACAAGGCCACACGCATGCGCGCACCCGGAGGCTCGTTCATCTGGCCATAAACCAGTGCCACCTTGGACTTGGTCAGGTCATCGGCGTTGATCACGCCCGATTCGATGAATTCGTAGTAAAGGTCGTTCCCTTCACGGGTCCGCTCACCCACGCCCGCGAACACGGAGTAACCCGAGTGCACCTTGGCGATGTTGTTGATGAGTTCCTGGATCAGAACGGTCTTGCCCACGCCGGCACCGCCGAACAGGCCGATCTTTCCGCCTTTGGCATAAGGCGCCAGAAGGTCGATCACCTTGATCCCGGTCACCAGCACTTCTGATGCGGTGGACTGTGCCTCGAAAGGAGGCGCATCAGCGTGGATCGAGCGGCGCTCGGTCTCGCCAATCGGGCCTTTTTCGTCAACGGGGTCGCCGACCACGTTCATGATCCGGCCAAGGGTTGCATCACCGACGGGCACGGTAATCGGGCCGTCCGTGTCAGTTACTTCCTGACCACGGACCAGACCTTCGGTGGAGTCCATTGCGATGGTCCGCACGGTGCTTTCACCAAGGTGCTGGGCCACTTCCAACACCAGCTTCTTGCCGTTGTTGTCTGTGACCAGCGCGTTAAGGATCTGGGGCAGGTGGTCGCCGAACTGAACGTCCACGACGGCGCCGATGACCTGGGTCACTTTGCCTTTTGCATTCGCCATTGTTTGTCTCCGGTTCGTCAGAGCGCTTCCGCGCCCGAAATGATTTCAATCAGCTCGTTGGTGATGACTGCCTGACGCGAGCGGTTATACTTGATGGTCAGCTTGTCAATCATCTCACCGGCGTTGCGCGTCGCGTTGTCCATTGCAGACATCCGCGCACCTTGCTCCGATGCAGCGTTTTCCAGAAGCGCGGTGAAGACCTGCGTTGCGATACCACGCGGCAGCAGATCTTCCAGAATGGCTTCCTCCGATGGCTCATAGTCATAGAGCGTCGCGTCGCCGCCGGCGTCACCTTCCGTCTCGAACACCGCAGGGATGATCTGCTGCGCCGTCGGCACCTGACTGATCACCGACTGGAACCGGTTGTAGAAGATGGTCGCCACGTCAAATTCGTCCGCCGCGAAGCGCGACAGAACGGTTGCAGCGATGTCGGCAGCATTTGCATATCCGACGCGCTTCACCTCGGTCAGATCAACGTGCTGGATCATCAGGTTGGCATAGTCACGGCGCAATTGTTCACGCCCCTTCTTGCCCACGGTGATGATCTTCACCGTCTTGCCATTGGCCAGCATCGTGTTGATCCGCATCCGCGCCAGACGCACGATCGTGGAGTTGAAACCGCCGCACAACCCGCGTTCGGACGTCATGACAACGACCAATTGCACCTTGTCCGATCCAGTTCCGGCCAAAAGGCGCGGTGCGCCTTCTGAACTTCCAACCGACGCGGCCAAGCCACCCATTACCGACGCCATGCGTTCGGCATAGGGGCGCGCAGCCTCTGCAGCATCCTGCGCACGGCGCAGTTTGGCGGCAGCGACCATTTGCATCGCCTTCGTGATCTTGCGGGTCGATTTGACCGACGCGATCCGGTTTTTCAGGTCCTTGAGATTGGGCATAAAGCCGTCCCCTTACGAGAAATCTGCGGCGTATTCGTCCAGAACCGCCTTGATCCGGTCAGCGGCATCACCCTTGATCTTGGGATCATCGTTGGTCAGCCACGACAGAACATCGGCGTGCTTGGTCCGCAGGTGGTTCAGCATGCCCTTTTCAAAGCGACCCACGTCCTTGACGGCGATCTTGTCGAGGTAGCCGTTCGTGCCGGCGAAAATCACGCATACGATTTCCGCGTTGGTCAGCGGCGAATACTGCGGCTGCTTCATCAATTCGGTCAGGCGTGCGCCGCGATTGAGCAAGCGCTGCGTCGCCGCGTCGAGGTCGGAACCAAACTGTGCGAAGGCCGCCATTTCACGATACTGCGCCAGTTCCAGCTTCACCGGACCTGCAACAGACTTCATCGCGTTTGTCTGCGCCGCCGATCCCACACGAGACACCGACAGACCCGTGTTCACAGCAGGGCGAATACCCTGGAAGAACAATTCCGTTTCCAGGAAGATCTGACCATCCGTGATCGAAATCACGTTCGTCGGAATAAAGGCCGACACGTCGCCGCCTTGGGTTTCGATCACTGGCAGTGCCGTCAACGAGCCCGAGCCATTGTCTTCGTTCAGCTTTGCGGAACGCTCCAGCAGGCGAGAGTGCAGGTAGAACACGTCGCCCGGATACGCTTCACGCCCCGGCGGACGGCGCAGAAGCAGCGACATCTGGCGATAGGAAACGGCCTGCTTGGAAAGGTCATCATAGATGATCAGCGCATGGCGGCCGTTATCGCGGAAGAATTCCGCCATCGCGGTTGCGGAATAAGGCGCGAGAAACTGCATCGGGGCCGGGTCCGATGCGGTGGCCGCGACAACGATCGTGTACTCGATCGCGCCGGTTTCTTCCAACTTCTTCACAAGCTGCGCCACGGTGGAACGTTTCTGACCCACGGCAACGTAGATGCAGTACAGCTTCTTGGATTCATCATCACCAGCGGCGTCGTTATATGCCTTCTGGTTCAGGATCGTATCAAGCGCGACGGCGGTTTTACCGGTCTGACGGTCACCGATGATCAGCTCACGCTGGCCACGGCCAATCGGGATCATCGCGTCGATCGCCTTCAGGCCTGTAGCCATCGGCTCGTGCACCGATTTCCGCGGGATGATGCCCGGCGCCTTCACATCCGCCACACGACGTTCCGTCGCGGCGATGGGCCCCTTGCCATCCAGCGGGTTGCCCAGACCATCCACGACGCGGCCCAGCAAGGCGTCGCCTGCGGGCACGTCCACGATGGACTTGGTCCGCTTGACAGTGTCGCCTTCCTTGATGTCCCGGTCGGAACCGAAGATCACCACGCCGACATTGTCGGTTTCAAGGTTGAGGGCCATGCCCTGAATGCCACCGGGAAACTCGACCATTTCACCGGCTTGCACGTTATCGAGGCCGTAAACCCGCGCAATACCATCGCCGACACTCAGCACACGGCCTACTTCTGCGACTTCAGCGTCCTGACCAAAGCTCTTGATCTGCTCTTTCAGGATCGCAGAGATCTCGGCTGCTTGGATACTCATTTATCCGACCTCTTTCATTGTGTTCTGGAGGGTGTTGAGCTTGGAGCGGATCGACGTATCGATCATCTTCGAGCCCACCTTGACAATCAAACCACCGATGATCCCCTCATCGACGGTTGCATTCAGTTTAACGTCTTTGCCCATCGCCGCCTTCAGCGTCTTGGCCAACTTGTCAGCTTGCGTCTTGGTCAGCGCCTTTGCGGATACCACATCGGCGGTCATCTCGCCCTTGTGATCTGCAATACGTTCGCGCAACGACCGCAGCAGGGCAGGCGTGACGAACAAGCGGCGCTTTGCCGCCATCAGGCGCAATGTGTTTGCGGTGATCGGGTTCAGACCCATCGCATCCGCGACGCCGCCAATGGCCGCCTGCATTTCTTCGCGGCTATAGATCGGCGAATTCACAAGATCGCGCAGATCCGCGCTTTCGGCCAAAGCGGCCTCAACGGCGGTCACGTCGCTTTCAAGTGCGTCCAGCGCCTTTGCCTCGGCAGCCAGTTCAAACATCGCGGTCGCGTATCGCGCGGCAATGCCCGTCGAGATCGAAGCAGGTTCGCTCACGTCCACCCTTTCACATGCTTAGCCCGGGCAGCATATAGATACTGCCGGGCAAATCGTCCCCGGGGCGCAAGACGCCCAAGTTTCCCCATAAATCGCCGTCGATGTAGCAGAGGGTTCCCGATGCTGCAACCGCTCGGTGCGCGGTTCATTTTTCTACAAACGTCTTGTTTCCAAGGCGCATCGGCCCAAAGCAGCCGCTGCGACGCTTTGAAGCTTGGCTTTGAATGTGCTTCATTCGAATCTGCCCGGCAGAGCGATCAGGGCCCGGCCCGGCTTGCCTACCATTTTGGCGCCACGCGTCAGCCCCATGGATTCGCCAGCTAATTTCGTCGCTGCGGCCGGAATGCGCCGAGATCAACTGGCGGATCTCCCCGCCGCGGGCCGCGGCGCGGGACTGGCATCCAGTATCCGCATGGGGCGGCGGACACGCTCGACCAGACCGGGTCGGGTCGGTGCATAGACCTGCTTTGACGCCTCAACCAAAATAACGCCGCCCGCATAATAGTTCGAAAGCCTTCGCCCCATCTTTTCGGTAAGTTCGGCCGAGCGGAGCCAAAACCGCTTTTCGCTTGGCGGCGCAAACAGGGCGGCGGCATGGCGCTCAGGCACGAAGTTATGCCGTTTCAACTGCGCTTCCAGTTGGCTCAGCGAATAAGGGCGGCCAAAGCCGAACGGAGTGGCATCGCGACGCGCCCACATGCCGCTTCGGTTGGGCACGACGAACATGGCCCGCCCCCCGGGGCCCAACACCCGCGCGCATTCTTCAAGCACCGACGCCGGGTCTTCCGACGTTTCCAGCCCATGCAGGCAGACCACCTTGTCGGCCTGCCCAGTCTGCACGGGCCACTGGCTTTCGCGGCACAGCACGCTGACGTTCGCCAGCCCCGCAGGCCACGCCATGACGCCTTGTTCCGCCGGCATCAGGCCAATGACACGCCGCGCATCAGCCAGATAGGGGCGCAACAACGGGACCGCAAAGCCAAAGCCCACCACGGTCTGCGCCTTGGCTTCGGGCCAAAGATGAAGCATCCGGTCGCGCACGGCCTTTTGCGCAATTCGCCCCAAACGGGTCCGATAATAGAACTGCCGCAGGTCCAGAACATCCAGATGCATTGCAAACCCCCGTCGCATCGGCAACGCTGTGACGATGACCCAATTGGAAAGGATTTGCCATGGCCCAGATCGTGACGGTCCCCTGCCTCAAGGATAACTACGCCTTCTTGCTGCATGACGAGACAACCGGCGCGACCGCCTGCATCGACGTGCCCGAAGCGGCGCCGATCCTTGCCGCACTCGATCAACGGGGCTGGATCTTGAGCGATGTCATCTTGACCCATCACCACTGGGACCATGTCGATGGCCTGACCGATCTGTTGGCTGCCGCACCCGCCCGCGTCTGGGGTGCCGCCGCCGATGCCCATCGCCTGCCACCGTTGGACCACGCCGTGGCGGAAGGCGATGTCGTTCCGATCGGGGCATTATCAGGCGAGGTGCTGGACGTTTCCGGCCACACGGTCGGCCATATCGCTCTGTATTTTGCGGACGCCGGTGCCGTTTTCACTGCCGACAGCCTGATGGCCTTGGGCTGCGGGCGCCTGTTCGAGGGATCGACCGACCAGATGTGGGCCAGCTTGTCGAAACTTGCCACCCTCCCGCCTGAAACGCTGGTCTGTTCGGGCCATGAATACACCGCCAGCAACGCAAAATTCGCCATCACCATTGAACCGGCCAATCCTGACCTTATTTCCCGTATCGAGGCAATCGACGCTGCCCGCGCTGCGGGGCAAGCCACTGTTCCATCTACCCTCGCCACAGAGTTGGCGACCAACCCGTTTCTTCGCGCAAATCTGTCCGTGGTAAAAACAGCCATGGACATGCAAGATGCGTCCGATGCGCAGGTCTTCGCGGCCATCCGGGCGCGCAAAGATACGTTTTAACGGGGCCCCAACCATCACTGCCTGCATTTTGGGCAGTCCCCGCACTTTCGGGGATCAACCGACACCACGCCGATCGAACGCAGAGAATTGATAAGAAATCCCTTGAAACCGGGAAATAAAAACCGAACCTTAAGATCATGAGGCCACGGTCGAGTGGCGGCTGCCCCGCCATCGACGCATACGAAAGGAGCACCTCAAGTGCCGTCTTTTTCGAACACCCTTGAGCAGGCCATCCACGCAGCGCTGGCAACTGCCAACGCACGCCGCCATGAACTGGCAACGCTGGAACATCTTCTCCTCGCGTTGCTGGATGAACCCGATGCCCAGAAGGTCATGAAAGCCTGCAGCGTCGATATCGACGCCTTGCGCCAAACACTTACCGCGTTCATCGCGGATGACCTTTCGACTCTGGAAACCGATGTCGAAGGCTCCGAAGCCGTGCCGACCGCCGCATTTCAGCGCGTGATTCAGCGCGCCGCGATCCACGTCCAATCCTCGGGCCGGACCGAAGTGACTGGCGCGAATGTTCTGGTCGCCATCTTCGCGGAACGCGAAAGCAACGCGGCCTATTTCCTGCAAGAGCAGGACATGACCCGTTATGACGCGGTCAATTTCATCGCCCATGGCGTCGCCAAGGACCCCTCGTATGGAGAGGCCCGTCCGATTTCCGGTGCCTCCGATATGGAAGAGGAAGCACAGGCAACCAAAGCCGGTGGCGGCGGTGATGAAAAGGAATCCGCTCTTGCCAAATACTGCGTCGATCTGAACGCAAAGGCCGTAAAGGGCGAGGTCGATCCCCTGATCGGTCGTGAGCAGGAAGTTGAGCGGTGCATTCAAGTGCTCTGTCGGCGTCGCAAGAACAACCCGCTTCTGGTGGGCGATCCCGGCGTGGGCAAGACCGCAATCGCCGAAGGTCTGGCACGAAAGATCGTTCAGGGGCAGACCCCTGAGGTGCTGTCTGGCGCGACGATCTATTCGCTCGACATGGGCGCCCTCTTGGCTGGCACCCGTTATCGCGGTGACTTCGAAGAACGACTCAAGGCTGTCGTAAACGAACTGGAAGATCATCCGGACGCCGTGTTGTTCATTGATGAGATTCACACCGTAATCGGTGCGGGCGCGACGTCAGGCGGGGCCATGGACGCCTCCAACCTGCTGAAGCCTGCTTTGCAGGGCGGGAAACTCCGCTGCATGGGGTCCACCACCTACAAGGAATTCCGCCAGCACTTCGAAAAGGACCGCGCCCTGTCGCGCCGGTTCCAGAAAATCGACGTGAATGAGCCGTCGGTGGAAGACAGCATCAAGATCCTCAAAGGGCTCAAGGAGTATTTCGAGGATCATCACGACATCAAGTACACCGCCGATGCGATCCGCACCGCTGTGGAATTGTCCGCGCGCTACATCAACGATCGGAAACTGCCGGACAAGGCCATCGACGTCATCGATGAAGCCGGAGCTGCGCAGCATCTGGTGGTGGAAAGCAAGCGGCGCAAAACCATCGGCGTGAAAGAGATCGAGGCCGTGGTGGCCAAGATTGCACGCATCCCGCCGAAGAACGTCAGCAAGGACGACGCAACCGTTCTGAGAGATCTTGAAAAATCGCTGAAACGCGTCGTTTTCGGTCAGGACAAGGCGATCGAAGCCTTGGCCTCGGCCATCAAACTGGCGCGGGCGGGCCTTCGTGAACCGGAAAAGCCCATCGGCAACTACCTGTTTGCCGGTCCAACCGGCGTTGGCAAGACCGAGGTGGCCAAGCAATTGGCAGATACGCTTGGTGTTGAACTGATCCGCTTCGACATGTCCGAATACATGGAGAAGCACGCGGTTTCGCGCCTGATCGGTGCGCCTCCGGGGTATGTGGGGTTTGATCAGGGCGGGTTGCTGACAGACGGCATCGACCAGCATCCGCACTGTGTGCTGCTGCTGGACGAGATCGAAAAGGCGCATCCCGATGTGTTCAACATCTTGCTTCAGGTCATGGATCACGGAACGCTTACCGACCATAACGGGCGCTCCGTCGATTTCCGCAACGTCGTGTTGATCATGACATCGAACGCGGGCGCGTCCGAACAGGCAAAGGCTGCAATCGGCTTTGGCCGCGACCGGCGCACCGGCGAAGACACCGCTGCGATCGAACGCACCTTCACGCCTGAATTCCGCAACCGTCTGGACGCCATCATCAGCTTCCAGCCCCTGCCGAAGGAGACGATCCTGCAAGTGGTCGAGAAATTCGTGCTTCAGCTTGAAGCGCAATTGATGGACCGCAATGTCACGATCGAGTTGACCAAGCCGGCGGCGGAATGGCTTGCAAACGAAGGTTACGACGAAAAGATGGGTGCGCGTCCGCTTGGGCGCGTGATTCAGGAACACATCAAGAAGCCGCTGGCGGAAGAGTTGCTGTTCGGCAAATTGATGAAGGGCGGCCATATTCAGGTTGGTGTAAAAGACGGCAAGATCGATATGCGCGTCGAGGAGCCGGGCAAGCCCCGGATCACGTCGAAGAAGCCGCCACTTCTGACCGCCGATTGATACGCACAAGCCACCGCAAAGACAGAAGGCCGGGATCGCCACGATCCCGGCCTTTGCCGTTTTCCGTGCCGTTAGCCGACCGGGCTGTGCGTCCATGATGCGCGCCGCCCTCTGCCTGATTGGAGCGCTTGCGGGCTGCGTGCCATTCAACGCCGCAGCCCAAGGGATTTCACTGATGCTGCCGCTGGATTGCGACCTCGGCGATACCTGTTTCATCCAGCAATTGGTGGACCGAGACCCGGGCCCGGATGCGCGCGATTTCACTTGTGGCGCGCAAAGCTATGATGGGCACCAAGGCACTGATATCCGTGTCGCCGACATGCAGGCGCTTCAACAGGGCTGGAGCGTGCTGGCTGCGGCCCCCGGCGTCGTTCGCGCAATACGCAACACCGTACCCGATACAGGACTGGTCGGCATGCCTGACGGGCAAGATTGCGGAAATGGTGTGCTCATCGCACATGCCGATGGCTGGGAAACGCAATACTGCCACATGGCCGAAGGCAGCATTGAGGTGGCCGAAAACCAACAGGTCGTCGCGGGTCAACCGCTTGGCAGAATGGGGTATTCAGGCCGCACCGCCTTTCCCCATCTTCATATCACGTTGCGCAGAAACGGTGCCGTCATCGACCCGTTTGACCCGTCCGACACTGCTGCCTGCGGGGTCGGGGCCACGCCAGTGTGGCGTTTGCCTCTTTCCGGCGGTGATGTCATGTCCGCGGGCTTTGCCGACGCCGTCCCCACACTCGGCTCGGTGGTTGCAGGCACCGCCGACGCACCCGCGCTTGGCCGGTCGGCACCGGCACTGGTGTTATGGGGCTTCTTTCATTCGGGTCAGGCGGGTGACACGATCACGCTGACAATCACCGGCCCCGACGGGGATGTGGTGCATTCCCTGTCCGTTGCCCTTGAACGCACACAAGCGCAGGCATTTCGCGCCGCCGGAAGACGCATGCCGGATGGCGGATGGCCCGCCGGTGCCTATGAAGGCACGATCGACCTGATCCGCGACGGGGCCGTGATCAGCGCACGCAGCACCTCAATTTCCCTCAACTAAGCGCTAGCGTTCGGTCAATTTTAGCTCGATCCGCCGGTTCTGCGCGCGGGCTTCCTCGGTATCGGCAGGGTTCAACGGTCGGTACTCTCCGAATCCCGTCGCGGCCAGTCGGAATGGCGGTATGCCCAATTCCTCGGACATATACAGCACCACTGACAAGGCGCGCGCCTGGCTCAACTCCCAGTTATTCGCGAATTGCGGGCTGTTGCGGATCGGGATGTTGTCGGTGTGGCCATCGACACGGATGATCCAATCGATGCTGTCAGGGATATCATCCGCAACTTCGGCAAGCAAAGCGGCCACGTTTTCGATCTGCTCCAACCCCTCTGGGGCCAACTCGGCAGAACCGGGCTCAAACAAGACCTCCGACGAGAACACGAAGCGGTCACCATCGATGCGAACGCCCTCGCGCCCTTCCAAAAGTTCCCGCAACCGCCCAAAGAATTCCGACCGATAGCGCTCAAGGTCCTGCGCCTCCAGTTCCAGTCGCCGGGCTTCCTCGGCCAACCGCTCGGCCTCCGCCGCCTCCAGCGTGGCGCGCGCGCTCTGCTCGGCAGCCACTTGCGCCAGCGCCGCATTCAACCGCGACCCCAGCGTGTCGATCTGCACGTCGGCATCCGCATCCCGCGCGGCAGACGCATCCAGTAACACCTGCAACCCACCCAACTGATCGCGCAGGGCCGACACCTGTTCGTTCAACAAGGCGACCTGCCGCTGCCCGGCGGCGGATTGGGCCTGAACCTGGGCCAATTCCGTGTTGGCCTGCGCAAGCAGGGCCGCCTGCCGCTCCGCATCGGTCATTTCCGTCCGCAACGCAGCTTCGGCACGCAACCGGGCGGCAAGCGCATCGGCCAATTGTTGTTCCAGCGCCGACATCTGCGTGGCCCCTTCCGTCAGGGCGCCTGCGGCGTCTGCGGCCTCTGCTTCGGCGGCAGCAATCCGGGCCTCCAACTGGGCCAGCCGAGCAGCAGCGTCTGCCTCCGTCGTCTCGATCCGGGCCAGTGCAAGCGCCAGTTGACGCTCCAATTCGCTCATCTCATCCGCGCTGTCGCCAAGCGTGGCCTCCAAGCGAGCGGCCTCCGCTTCCGCCACGGACAATTGCTCTTGCAGTGACGTGGCGGTTTCGGCCTGTGCCAAAGCTGCGGCCAGACGCGCGGCCAGATCGCCGCGCGCGGCATCCGCCGCCGCCAGCAGGGTCAGCGTTTCCTCCGCCGCGCGGCGCTGTTCCTCCAGCGCCAGCGTCATGGCCGTCAACTCGGCGTCCGCCTCGGTCAGTCGGGCGCGCAGGGCTTCGGCGGCGGCGGCCTCGGTCAGGCGCGCGGTTTCTTCCGCGCTCAATGCGGTTTCCGCATCGCTCAGCCGCGCCTGCAATGCCTGCGCTGCGGCCTGTTCAGCCAATCGTGCGGCTGCGGCTTCGGTCAGGTCGGCCTGCAATGCTGCAACCTGCCCTGACATCTGCGCCGCGCGCTCCTCTTCGGTCTGCAATGCGGCCAAGGCTTGTGCCAGCGATGTTTCCCGCGTGGCCATATCTGCTTGCAAGTCCGCGACCAGCGCCTCAAGTGCCGCACGCTGCGCTGCGGCCAGACGCGCAGTTTCCGCAGCCGCATCAATCTCGGACCGGGCACTGGCAAGGGCCAGGTTCAAAGCCTCGGCGCGCGTCATCGTCTCGGCCAGTTCCGCCTCGGCGGCATCGCCTGACGCCACCAGATCGCGGTTGGCGGCCAATAGGCCCGCCACCTGTTCTTCAAAACTTACGATCCGCGCGGCCTGCGCGGCAGTTTCCGCCGTGAGGGATGAAACCAGCGCCGTCTGCGCCGCAAGCCTGTCTTCCGCCGTGTTCAGATTGCCCGTCAGGGTCGCGACCCGGCTTTCCAGACGTGCCGCGCGGCCTTCTTCCAGCCCCAAGGCATCCGCCAGCTCGTTCAACTGCGCGTTCAATTCGGTCAGCTCGGTATCTTGCGTCGAAATCTCTTCGTTCAGCACGTATTGCACGACCATGAAAATGGTCAGCACAAAGATCATCACCATCAACAATGCGGTGATCGCGTCGACGAAACCGGGCCAGATCGCGCCACCGAACCGATCAGCAGAGCGGCGATGAAACGCCATCTCGCCTTACTCCCCGGTTGGCGCGGGACGAACCCGGCGCGGGCGGGGTTCTTCGGGTGTAGCGACGGCGGTCAGTTCCCGCAGTGCCGCAGTCAGTTCGGACAGGTCACTGCGCAGTGCGGTCACTTCATCCTGCCGACCGGCACCCAATTCTTCGAAGATCTTCAGAAGTTGCACATCAATGGACCGCAGGCGCATCCGGCTTTCGCTGTCCAGACCCTGTTCGGCCTGCCCCGCCTCCAAAACCTCGGAAAGACGTTCTTGGGCCGCCGCCAACCGCTCGGTCGCCTGAACTGGCGCCGGCCCCAGCTTCAGGGTCAGACCGTCAATTGACTCCGCCAGATCCAGCAGCCGTTCTTCCGTCGCAATACGGCGGGTTTCGGACTGCCCGAAAAGGCTTTGCAGGGTGTCGATCTGGTCGACCATGTGATCCAGAACGGTGGCAATCGCGCTGCGATCCAACCCGCCGCCTTCCCCCTCACCCGAGGAAAAGCTGACGCGCGTGATCGTGGTCAGCCATTCTTCCATCTCCCGGTAGAACCGGTTCTGGCCATGGCCGGCAAAAAGCTCCAGCAGCCCCACAACCAACGACCCAGCAAGACCCAGCAGCGACGACGCAAAGGCAGTGCCCATGCCGCCCAACTGATCTTCCAGCCCGTCCATCAAACGTCCGAAAACCGCGATCCCCTGTTCGCCCTCGGTCGGCTGCAGACTGCGGATCGTTTCGACCACCGCAGGAACAGTCGTGGCCAACCCAAAGAAGGTTCCCAACAGGCCCAGAAAAATCAGGAGGTTGGCAATATATCTGGTAATGTCGCGGCTTTCCTCCATCCGCGACCCGACTGAATCAAGGATCGATCGCGACGAGGTCGAGGTCAGCTGCATCCGGCTGCCGCGCGCGCGCAACACGCCAGACATCGCCGCCAGCAACAAGGGCGGCTTGTCGGTATCAACGCCCGCACCGCCCGCAGCCACCCCCTCGATCCACGCGACCGAAGAAAACAACTGAATCACTTGAAAGAAGCACGCCAGCACGCCCACCACGAACACCACGCCGATCGTGCCATTCAAATAGGGGCTGGCCAGAAACACCGGCTGCACCGCAGGCCACACCAAGGCGCCAAGCCCGCCAGCCAGACCGCAAATAACCAACATCACCACGATCTGACTCGTGGGACGGGTAAACAGAAGGGTGTCTGGTCTGCTCGACATGGCTGTGTTTCGCCACTGATGTTTTTGTCTTGGCAGACCCTATAGGGCTTGGCGGCACATGCCAACAGGCAGCGATGGCGTCAGGTGAAATTCATCGCGCGGACACGGGCGACAAGCCAGTCCAGATCCGGGTCCGCCAACCCGATCTCGGTCAGATGGGCGGCGGTATTGTAGAGGTATTCGTCATTGGGGCCGCGCCCCCCGGTGGCGCTTGCGATGATTTCGGCCTGCGCCTCAAGGCTCAGGCCGCCCACATACTGCTCATGGTCGCGGTTGATCACATAGGTCAGCATGTCGGCTACGCCGCCGTCGTGAAATTCGGCTGATTGCCAAGTCTCTATGTAGGCTGAGGAAATAAGTTCCCGGTCGCGCAGATATTCCAAGGTCGCCTCGGCGTGGGCCGCATCAACCCGCAAGGCCAACCCATCGCAAAACGACGCCGATTGCGCGTCCAGTGCCAGAACAAGACCGGGGTGCGTATCGGTTCCCCGATGGTGGATCGATGACATGCAAAAGCTTCGGTGCCAGCCGTGCATCCGGGCCAATCGCGCCTCGGCCACGGGAAAACCCGGGTGCCACAGCAACGATCCATAACCAAAAACCCAGTACCCCGCCGACGCCATTGCAATGGTCCTTTCACCAATGCCCCGCTATATGCGGAGCAGACATGAAGGTGAAGGGCATCAGGCCATGAAACGATTGGGGATATTGGTTGCGCTCGTCCTCGCGGTGCCCACCGGGCTCTGGTTCGCGGGCGCGGCAACAACCCGGCATCTGGCGTCCGGATGGCTGGATGGGCGCGCCGCCGACGGATGGCTGGTGGAATACGACGGCTTGGCCACCTCGGGTTTTCCATCACGATTCACCACTGACATCACGGGCCTGCAACTGGCGGACCCCGAAACCGGATGGGCGTGGATCGCGCCGCGCTTTACACTGGAACAAACGCTGTTCCGTGCCGATCGCATCACCGCCATCTGGCCGCAGACGCAGACATTGGCCTCCCCTTTTGAGCGGCTGGACATCACCGCCGCTGGCATAACCGCCGAACTGGACGTGCAGTCAGGTGCCAACATGGCGCTGGATGCGTCTCGGACCGTCATGGATGACGTGGCCATTTCCAGCAGTGCGGGTTGGACCACCGCATTGGACAGCGGCACCCTGAACGTGACGCATGGCGGTGACGCGGTCTATCAGGTGCTGTTCTCCGCCAGCGGCCTGAACCCGCCAGATCACATCGCGACGCTCCTGAACCCAGCCGGTCTGTTACCTGCGGTGATGGACGGCCTGCTCTACGATGCGCAGATGCAGTTCACCCGGCAATGGGACCTCTCTGCCATCGAAACCACACGCCCTCAGATCTCGCGGCTGGATCTGACCGAACTTCGCGCCGTATGGGGCGAGCTTTTGTTGCGCGCATCGGGCAGCCTTGAGGTCGACGCACAGGGCATTCCCACCGGGGATATCGCCGTGCGGGCGGAAAACTGGCGGCAGATGGTGGAGATGGCGCAAAACGCCGGCGTATTGCCCGAACGGATGCGCGGCACAGTCGAGGGGATGTTGGGCATCATCGCGGGAATGTCGGGGCGCGATTCCGATATCGACGCGACGCTCCGATTTGCAGGTGGGCGCGTCTTTCTGGGGCCGCTGCCCCTTGGCGCCGCCCCCCGGCTGATCCTGCGCTAGCGGCAGTAAGATCCCGACCGGTAGCTGGCCACATCAAAGTGGAAATGGTCTTGATGGAACCGATCCGCATCTGGTCCCAACACCGTTCCAAAGGTGCCGCAGGCCGATCGGTGCATTTCCTGCAGAACCGGGCCCTCCCGGCGGTCTTCCCACCCGCTCAGCACGGCAATTTCCGAACCATTCGCCAACCCGATGGCGGCAATATCAATCGCATTGCCGGTGGCGTGTTCCGACAACCGCGCACCGGCCTGCGAATTTCGGCTGCGGCAGGAATAGGATGCAACAACCCGCAGGGATGCCACACCGCCGCCACGCCGGCCAACGGCTGGAATCGCGCCGTCCTGCAACCACACTTGCAGGGCGCGCGCGGTATCGCAATTGACCGTCGCCGGTGAACTGAGGGTGATGCCGTCGATTTCGCGCACACGCACCGCCTCGGCAATCCCGCAACCGCTGATCCGACCTGTCACCGGTTCCAGACTTTCACCCAAGATACCTGAAACCCCACACAGCGCGCCACGGATACCGGGTTGTGTAACCCGGCCCGGTGTCAGGCGCGTGGCGCTGGCGCGCACTCGCCCTTCCAATCCATCCGGGCGCACCAGCGGGCGCAGGGATTGCACCACCGCCAAATGCGTTGCCCCCGCAACACGGTCGGCCGCGCGGGACAGGTTCGCGGGGCGAAAGATACCACCCAGGAAGCCGCCTCCTACGCGGGCCTCGCGGGCCTCGCGCGCGTCGGGGGCATCAATCATCGGCAGTTCGGCCGCCCCAATCGCCGCAATCACGGCTGCGGGCAAGGCCATGGCGACGGCGGTGGCCGTGGTGCCGCCGGGCCGAACCGGCGGGCGCAGGGACCGCGCCGGCGCTTGGGCACCCGCCACGATCTCGCGGATCGTCACCGTGGGCTGTGCAGCCGGGGCCGGAAGCAAGGCCGGGATCGCGGCCGCCGCGTTTTCGCCGCCGGGCCTCAATTGTGGCAGTGGTGACCGATCCGGCGCTTGACCCCATGCCGGCGCGCCCAGCACCAGCAAGGCAAGCATCGCGATCTGCCCCAGTCCCCTCATCCGCCGGGCAATTCCTTCTTGACCGTTGTGCGCCCGAAATTCGGTGCGTCAGTATCCTGTCCGGCCTCGATGATGCCACGGCGTATGGCCCGCGTCCGAGTGAAATAGGCGTGCAGATGGTCGCCGTCCCCGGTCCGGATGGCGCGCTGCAGGGCAAACAGTTCTTCGGTAAAACGACCCAAGATCTCCAGCGTTGCGTCCTTGTTCGACAGGAATATGTCACGCCACATGGTCGGGTCGCTGGCCGCGATCCGTGTGAAATCGCGGAAACCGGCGGCGGAATACTTGATCACTTCACTATCGGTCACGCGGCGCAAATCATCGGCGACACCAACCATGGTGTACGCGATCAGGTGCGGCGTGTGGCTCGTTACGGCCAAGACCAGATCGTGGTGATCGGCGTCCATCTCCTCCACACGGGCACCGCAGCCTTCCCACAGGGTGCGCAGCTTGGCCGTTGCCTCCAACTCCGTGCCCTCGACAGGGGTCAGCAAGGTATAGCGGTCGTCAAAAAGCGTGGCGAAACCCGAACGCGGGCCGGAATGTTCCGTTCCCGCCAATGGGTGCGCAGGCACGAAATGCACCGTGTCCGGCAAAAAGGGCGCCACCTGCACGATCACCTCGCGCTTGACCGACCCTACGTCGGTCACCGTGGCGCCCGGCGCCAGATATGGTCCGATCTCTTCGGCCACTGCGGCCATCGCACCGATCGGCACGGCCAGCACCACCAGGTCGGCACCGACGACCGCCTCGGCGGCGGTCTCCGTGATCCGGTCGCAAAGCCCGATTTCAGCCGCGACTGCCCGCGTTTCCGCAGAACGCGAGGTTCCCACGATTTCCCCCGCCAGTCCCGCGCGTCGCATCGCATGGGCCATGGACCCCGCGATCAACCCAAGGCCGATCAGGGCGACGCGGTTGTAGATCACGCTCATGCCGCGCCCCTGACCTGCGCCAGCACGTCCAATACGCGGGTCACGTCATCGGTGCGCCCCACCGTAATGCGCAACGCCTGTGGAAATCCGTAACCCTTGACGATCCGCACGATGATGCCGTGCGCCTTCAACAGCGCGTCCGCCGCCAGCGCCTCGGTCTCATCGGCGAATCGGGCCAGAACAAAATTGGCGTGGCTGTCATCGCACCCGATCCCCAATTGCCGCAAACCGCCCTGCAGCCGCGCACGCTCGGTCGCGTTCACGCGGGCGCAATCCTGCACGAACTGGCGGTCGTGCACCGCAGCCTCGGCCCCGGCCAGCGCCACGTTCGACAGATTGAATGGCCCCCGTATGCGGTTCAGAACATCGATTACATGCGGCGGCGCATAGCCCCAGCCCACGCGCAACCCGCCCAGTCCGTAAATCTTCGAAAACGTGCGCGTCATGACGACGTTTTCGCGCGCCTCCACGATCGCGGCGCCACCATCATAGTCCTCCACGAACTCTGCGTAGGCACCGTCGATGACCAGCAAGCAGTCCTGCGGCAGCTCATCGGCCAGCCGCGCAATGCTGTCCACGTCGATCATGGTTCCTGTCGGGTTGCCGGGGTTGGTCAGATAAACCAGCCGCGTGGCGGGGGTGACGCAGGCAAGAAGCGCATCGACATCGACCTGCCGCTCCACCTCGGGCGCGACCACCGGGGTGGCCCCCACGCCAAGCGCAAAGACCCGATACAGCGAAAATCCGTGTTCGGTATACAACACCTCATCGCCCGACCCGGCATACGCCATCGCCAGCAGGTTCAGCACCTCGTCCGATCCGACACCACAGATGATCCGGTCGGCATCCAGACCATGCACATCGGCAATCGCCGCACGCAGCGCCGCATGATCGGTCGAGGGGTAGCGATGCATCGCGCCCAATGTCATCGCCATGGCCGCAACCGCCTTGGGGGATGGTCCGAACGGGTTCTCGTTCGAGCTGAGCTTGAGCGGCCTTGCATGACCCGGGATCGTATTGGCCCCACCCTTGTAGAGCTGGATGTCCATGATGCCGGGCTGCGGGCGGATGGGGGCGGTCATGTCGAATTCCCTTATTGGCGTTTCGCCGGGTTTTAACGGGCCGGACGGCCCCTGAAAACCGCTTATCAATAGAAGCTTTGCGGGTCGATATCCACAGATAGCCGCACGTCGCGCGGCAGTTTGACCGCGCCAACCCATTGCGTGATCGCGCCTTGCAGGGCCGCCGCCTTGGGGGCCTTGACCAACAGACGCACCCGGTGCCGCCCCCGCACCCGTGCAATCGGGGCGGGCGCGGGCCCATAGACCACCGCGCCCAGCGCCCTCAGCACGCCATCGTTGCGCGCCAGATATGTGCCCAGATCAAACGCCGCCGCCGCATCGGGGCTGGAAATGATGATGCCCGCCAGTCGACCGTAAGGTGGCATCGCCGTCGCCTCGCGCTCGGCCGCTTCGGCACGCCAGAACCCTTCCTCGTCCCCCGAAAGGATCGACCGGATCACCGGGTGTTCCGGTTGAAACGTCTGCAACAACGCCTGTCCGGGCCTGTCCGCGCGCCCTGCCCGCCCGGCAACCTGCCGCATCAATTGAAACGTGCGTTCCGCCGCGCGCAGGTCCGACCCTTGCAGGCCCAGATCGGCATCCACCACACCGACAAGCGTCAGGCGCGGAAAGTTATGCCCCTTTGCCACCAATTGCGTGCCGATGATGATGTCGGTGTCGCCGGCGGCAATGTCTTCGATCTGTTGTTTCAGCGCGCGGGCCGACCCAAACAGGTCCGATGACAAGATCGCCATCCTTGCATCCGGAAACAACCGGGCGGCTTCTTCGGCCACCCGTTCGACGCCCGGACCGACAGCCGCCATCTTGCCCTCGACCTTGCAGCTTGGACAGATGTCAGGCACCGGCTTTGTCTCGCCGCACTGGTGGCACATCAGCCGTTTCTGGAACCGATGCTCCACCATCCGCGCGTCGCAATGGTCGCAGCCAACCTGCTCGCCGCAGGCCCGGCACAGTGTCACGGGAGCATAGCCGCGACGGTTCAGGAACAGCAGACTCTGTTCCCCGTCGCGCAACCGCTGATGCACCGCGCCCTGCAGTGCGGGTGAAATCCACGCCCCTCCCGGCAAATCCTCGGCGCGCATGTCGATCGCCGCCATTTCCGGCATCTTGGCAGCGCCAAACCGCGCCATCAGGTCAAGGCGCGCGTATTTCCCGGCCTCGGCGTTCGCCCAGCTTTCCAACGACGGCGTCGCCGACGCCAGCACCACCTGCGCCTTGTTCAGTGACGCGCGCAAAACCGCCATGTCGCGCGCGTTGTAAAGGACGCCGTCCTCCTGCTTGTAGGATGTGTCGTGTTCCTCATCCACGACGATCAGGCCAAGATCGCGGAACGGCAGGAACAGGGCCGACCGCGCGCCCACGACGAACTGCGCCGCGCCCTGCCCCACCATTTTCCAGCACCGACGGCGTTCGGTCATCGTAACGCCAGAATGCCATTCGGCGGGCGGGTGGCCGAACCGTTCTTCAACCCGGTGAATGAACTCGTTGGTCAATGCGATTTCCGGCAACAAGACCAACGCCTGCCGCCCGGCCTTCAGGCACGCCGCCACGGCCTCCAGATAGACCTCGGTCTTGCCCGACCCGGTGACGCCCTTCAGCAAGGTCGTGCCATACGCGCCCGACCGCACCGCCTCCCGCAAAACTTTCGCGGCCAATTCCTGATCAGGGGTCAGGGCCTTGCTGGGAAGCGCGGGGTTCAGGGGCAGATACGGCGTATCGCGGGGGGTGTCGGCCTCCTCCACCGCGCCTTGGGCGGCCAGCCCCTTGACGACGGATGCCGTCACGCCCGCCAGATCCGACAGTTCCTTCAACGTGAAACCAAGCCCGCCGTATTCCGCGAGGGTTTCCAACACGCGGCGGCGCGCATCGGTCATGCGGTCAGGCTCTGTCGCACCCAGCCGGTAGATCTTGCGCATCGAGGGCGGGTCGCTCAACCCCGGCGCGCGGGTGGCAAGACGCAACATCGCGGCCATCGGGGTCAGGGTATACGCGCCCGCCTTCTCCAGAAACTCGCGGAGTTCGGTCCGCATCGGCGCCACATCCAGCACGCGACGCACGGATCGCACCTTCGCGATATCCCAATCGCCGCGCCCTTGGCCCCAGACAACGCCCAGCACCTTACGAGGGCCCAACGGCACCTCCACGAACGCGCCCAGCCAACAGCCGCCTTCAGGTGCCTTGTAATCAAGCACCCGGTCCAGCGGTTCGGCCGTCAGCACGCCGACCAACTCTCCCTCGTCAAAATACTCTTGGCTCATGACTTCCCGCTGCCCGGCCGTTGGGTTAGAAGACCGCTAACTGATCACGGCTGCCACATGAAAGGAACCGCACCCATGAAATTCTTTGTGGATACCGCAGATATTGACGACATCCGCGAACTCAATGACCTCGGCATGGTCGATGGTGTCACAACCAACCCATCGCTGATCATGAAATCGGGTCGCGACATCAAGGAAGTCACCGCCGAGATTTGCGCCCTGATCGCCGGCCCGGTCAGCGCCGAAACCGTCGCGCTCGACGCGGAAGGCATGATCGCCGAAGGCCGCGAACTGGCCAAGATCGCCGAAAACATCGCGATCAAGGTGCCGCTGACGTGGGATGGCCTGAAGGCATGCAAAGTGCTGTCGGGCGAGGGCCGCATGGTCAACGTGACGCTGTGCTTCTCGGCCAATCAGGCGCTGTTGGCCGCCAAGGCTGGCGCGACCTTCATATCGCCCTTTATCGGGCGTTTGGACGATCTCAACATCGATGGCATGGAATTGATCGCGGACATCCGCGCAATCTATGACAACTATGACTTCCCCACAGAGATCCTCGCGGCTTCGATCCGTACCGCGAACCACATGAAGGACGCCGCCCTGATCGGGGCCGATGTGGCCACGGCACCGCCTGCGGTCATCAAGGCCATGGCCAGCCACGTCTTGACCGACAAGGGGTTGGATCAATTCATGGCCGATTGGGCCAAGACCGGTCAGAAAATCCTCTAGATCACCCACTTTATCCTGATCGCGCGGCCCTCGTCATGGCGGGGGCCGTTCTTGTTGGAAAGGGCGGCCTGTCTGCCACGCCCCCGCCAATTTTCGGCCGACCGCGAAATTTGGGGGCGAAATTGGTTGCCCGGTCGTATATACGGACCCAAAGCAAAACAAGAATATTGAGGCATCAACGTGAGCAGTGACACCGCAGCCAATGCTGCGCCCCTGACCAAGGACTGGCGCGATCGCGTCTTGTCCGACCCCGAATTGATCCTTGAAGATCGTGATCTGATGCGCGCGCTGATCGCCGCGAATGACCGTTTGATGGGCGGAAACATCGTCGACATGCGCGGGATCGCCATGGAACGGCTGGAAAATCGCCTCGACCGTCTGGAAGATACGCACCGCAGCGTTATCGCGGCGGCCTATGAAAACCTTGCCGGCACCAACCAGATCCACCGCGCCGTGCTGGCCCTGCTGGATCAGCCCGATTTCACCGCATTTCTCAAGGCGCTTGGCACCGACGTGGCCGGCACCTTGCGCGTTGATCGCATCCGCCTCGTGCTGGAAAGCCCCGAGGCGACGGACACTGAAGCCCCCAAGGTGCAAAAGCTTGAAGATGTCCTGACGGTGGTCGCGCCCGGCTTTATCCGGTCCTACCTGACCGGCGGGCGTGATGTCCCGCACAAGCCCGTTACCTTGCGTCAGGTCGGCGATACGCCCGAACGCATTTTCGGCAATGACGCCGCGTGGATCAAATCCGAGGCGCTGTTGGTCCTTGACCTTGGGTCTGGCCGCCTGCCGGGCCTGTTGGTGATGGGGGCCGAGGATCCGCACCAGTTCCGCCCGTCCCAAGGCACCGACCTGCTCACCTTCTTCACCGGGGTCTTTGAACGGCTGATGCGCAAATATCTGGCGTAAGGCACATGAGCCTTGCGATCTCTCCTGCGGCCCGCGACCTGATGGACAACTGGCTTCGCCATGCCCGCGCCATCCTTGGCGCGGCCGAGGCGACGGTTGATGCCTATGGCCGCGATGTTGCGGGATTTCTGGCGTTTCAGTCCCAGCATACCGGCGGCACACCCGGCCCCGATGCGTTGCGCACCATCACCACCCCCGATCTGCGCGCATGGATGGCCGATCAGCGTCGGCGCGGTGTCGGTGCGCGATCGTTGGCGCGCCGGTTGTCCGCCGTCAAATCCTTCTACGGGTGGTGGGCAGAGCGTGAAGGGTTCGACGCCACCACGGTTCTGTCCATGCGCGCGCCGAAACATCAGCGCCGCCTGCCACGCCCGGTCTCGGAGGGATCGGCGCGAGACCTGATCGCCACCATCGGTGCGCAAGACGCACGCGACTGGGTGTCTGCGCGCGATTCGGCTGTCGTCACGCTGCTCTATGGCTGCGGCTTGCGCATATCCGAGGCGCTTGGCCTTGATGCCGCCGCCCACCCCATGTCCGATACGCTGCGCATTCGCGGCAAGGGCGGCAAGGAACGCGAGGTGCCGGTTCTGCCTGTCGCGCGCAGTGCTGTTGCAACCTACGTGCGCCTTCAGCCACATGACCTTGCGCCCGGCACGCCGCTGTTTCGCGGCATTCGCGGCGGCCCGTTGAACCCCCGTCTTATCGCCAAAGTGATGGAACAGGCCCGCATGCAACTGGGCCTGCCCGCCACCGCCACGCCGCACGCCATGCGGCACAGCTTTGCAACCCATCTGCTGGATGCGGGCGGCGATCTGCGCGCGATACAAGAACTGCTGGGGCACAGCTCATTATCGACCACGCAGGCCTATACGGCCGTGGATACCGCGCGGCTTCTGGCGGTCTATGATGCCGCCCACCCGAAAGCCTGATGTAACAGTTATGTTGCACTCAGGCTCGGAACACGGCAAACCGCGCGTCATGTCGAAACACCTGACTGCGTATTCTGTCCATCTGTTCACCGCGCTTGGCGCATCGCTCGCGATGCTGGCCTTGCTGGAAGCGATGCAGCACGACTGGGCCAGCATGGCCATCTGGCTGGCCGTGGCCTTCGTGGTTGACGGCATCGACGGCCCCTTGGCGCGTCGGTTTGACGTCAAACAGCACGCGCCAGAGATCGACGGCGTGCTGCTGGACCTGATTATCGACTTTCTGACCTACGTGATGATACCGGCATATGCGCTTTATGCATCGGGCCTGGTGCCGGGCTGGAGCGGCTGGATCGTCGTGCTTCTCATCCCATTCGCAAGCGCGCTCTATTTCGCCGATACACGGATGAAGACCGCCGATAACAGCTTCGCCGGGTTTCCCGGCTGCTGGAACATGCTGGTGCTTGCCCTGCTGGTGATCGGGCCGCCGTGGTGGGTCGCGCTTGGGCTGGTGATCATACTGACCATCGCCATGTTCGCACCGATCAAGTTCATTCACCCGATCCGGACGGCACGGTGGCGGCCGCTGTCACTCAGCCTTGCACTGATCTGGACCGGCGGCATCAGCTATGCCGCGTGGACGGATTTCGCCGCCAACCCTGCGCTGACGGCCTGCATCACGGTGACTTCGTTGTACCTGCTGGCCGCAGGGGTGGTGCAACAAGTCACTGATCGCGCCTAGGCTTCGCGATCACGGATGATGTTGGCAAACGGCTCAAAGATACCGGCTGCCCCAGCAACCACATTCCCGTCGGCCAGCATGTCCTGACCTTCACGGATCGGTTCGACAAAGCCACCAGCCTCGCGCACGATCAAGATACCCGCGGCGATGTCCCATGGCTGCAAGCCGCGTTCCCAATAGCCATCGAAACGGCCCGCCGCGACATAAGCCAAATCAAGCGACGCGGCCCCCCAGCGCCGCACACCGGCACACACGGGCAACAGCCGCGCCAGATCCTGCAGGCAAGCGGGCAGATATTTCGCGCCGCCAAACGGCAGGCCGGTCGCATAAACCGTTTCGATCATCTTTGTCCGGCCCGATACCCGCAACCGCTGGCTATCGTTCATCCAGGCGCCTGCGCCCTTTTCGGCATAGAACATCTCGTCCTTCGCCGGGTCGAACACCACGGCCGAGACAATCTCACCCTTGTGTTCAAGGGCAATCGAAATGGCCCAATGCGGCATGCCGTGCAAGAAATTCGTGGTGCCATCCAACGGGTCCACGATCCAGCGGCGCGTCGGGTCCTTGCCTTCGATCTGGGTGCCTTCTTCGCCCAGAAAACCATAGTTGGGGCGCGCGCCCATCAACTCATCTTTCAGGATGGCTTCGGCGGCGGTATCGGCCCGCGAAACGAAATCTCCGGGGCCCTTGGTTCCCACCTGCAGGTTCTCGACCTCGCGGAAGTCCTTGACCAAAGACCGACCCGCTTTGCGCGCGGCCTTGAGCATGACGTTGAGATTGGCAGAGCCTTGCATGGGAAACACCTTTTGCGGATCAGGCCGCGCGTATATCCCCGCGTCCGCCCCGTGCCAAGGGCGCAAACCTTTTCAGCGGAGTTTTGCCTTGGTTTTCGCACATATTTCGCCGCTCAAGCGCGCCTTTGCAGCTTGGGCGGCTCGGTCCGGCACAGCTTGAGGACATGCGACATGAAGGGTTTGCCCGTGTCATCACTGCGCGTGGCACCGTAAAGCCTGCGCGTCAGCCCCTTCTCGGTCAGGGGTCGCGTCACGATGGACCCATTGGCTGCCGCATCACGCACCACCCAATCCGGCAACACCGCGACACCGCGCATGGACGCCACCAAAAGCAAGATTACGGCCGAGAGTTCGACTTGCCTGATCCCCTTCGGCTCGACCCCGGCCGGGAACAACAATTGGCTGAACACATCCAGTCGCGAGCGATCGACAGGATAAGTAATCAAGGTCTGGTCGGCGAAATCACTGGCCGCGATGAACGGCTTGGCCGCAAGCGGATGTTCCTTGGCGCACACGAAGACGGGTTCATAATCAAACAGCGGGGTGAAATCGACGCCCGACATCTCTTCCGGGTCCGACGAGATCACAAGATCCACGTCTTCGCGTTGCAGGGCGGGCAATGCCTCGAACTGCAGGCCGGGACGAATATCCACATCGACATCGGGCCATGCTTTGCGGAACGCCTCCAACACCGGCAGCAACCAGTCGAAACAGGCGTGACATTCGATGGCAATGTGCAACCGCCCGGTTTTACCAGAAATCAGCCCGCTGAACTCATCTTCCAACGCCGCGATGCGCGGCAGCACCTCTTCCGCCAGCCGCAGCAGCCGCATTCCCGCCGCCGACAGCCGCAGGGGTTTGGCCCGGCGCACGAACAATTCGACCCCCGCCTGTGCCTCCAACCCCTTGATTTGATGGCTCAGCGCGCTTTGCGTGATGTGCAGCGTATCCGCGGCCTTGGCCAACCCACCCTCGTCGTGAATAGCTTTGATCGTGCGCAGGTGGCGAAACTCAAGATGCATGTGAAACTCATATTGATGTTGAGAGTTATGAATTTGTCGCAAGACCAACTGTATGCGACACCTATGCCCAACAGATCAAGGATCAGAATCGCCATGACCACGCCAAACGTCTCTTTCGAGTTCTTCCCCCCCAAGGGTCTGGAGGGATCATTCAAGCTGTGGGACACGCTTGGGGTTCTGGCTCCGCTGGCGCCCAGTTTCGTGTCGGTCACCTATGGCGCGGGCGGCACTACCCGCACCCTGACCCACGAAGCAGTGAAAACCATCAACGCCAATTTCGGGGTCGATGTGGCCGCACATCTGACCTGCGTGGACGCGACGCGCAGCGAAACGCTTGAAATCGCCGACAGCTATGCCGCCGCCGGTGTCACGCAGATCGTGGCCCTGCGCGGTGATCCCGCCGGCAATTCCGGCCGTTTCGTCCCGCATCCCGATGGCTTTGCCAGTTCCGTCGAACTGATCGAGGCCTTGGCAAAGACGGGTAAGTTCGAGTTGCGCGTGGGTGCCTATCCCGATCCGCATCCCGATGCCCCTGACATGGCCGCTTGCGTCGACTTCCTGAAGCGCAAGATCGACGCCGGGGCATCGTCCGCCATCACGCAGTTCTTCTTCGAGGCCGACACGTTCTTTCGTTTCCGCGATGCCTGCGCCGATGCCGGGATCACTGCACCGATCATTCCGGGCATCCTGCCGATCGGCAATTGGATCCGCATCCGCCGGTTTGCCGAAAGCTGCGGGGCCGTCATTCCGCAATGGCTGGACGAAGCGTATGCGACAGCGGCGCGGGACGACCGCGAAGACCTGCTGTCGACCGTGCTGTGCACCGAGCTTTGTTCCAACCTGATCAAGGGCGGCGTCAACGACCTGCATTTCTACACGCTCAACACGCCCGACCTGACCCGTCAGGTTTGCGCGGCATTGGGTGTCACACCGCGCGTTGCGCTGGCGCAGGTCGCCTGAGCCTGTCTCGTGACACAGGCGGACCCCAAGGCGTGACGGCCGCCCAAAGCCCGGCAATCGCCTCTGACCGAGGACAGAAATAGGTTACAAAGATTCGGGATTTCCGGATTTTTTGTAACCTATTTTTGCGTTGCGCCCGGAAATCACCACGCACGGGGTTGCGGCCCGCGGCTGGTTCGTGGCGGGATGATCGTGTCGTGGAAACTGTCCGGGAATGCACAACGCCATGTATGTCGACACCCTGTCCCAACTGATCAGCCGCGAGAAACTGCTAAGCCTCAGCGGCATGGAATTCATGGAACAGATGCGCGACGGCCTGTTGCCTGCCCCGCCGATTTCGCGGGTGCTGAATTACCGGGTGGACGTGGTTGAGGATGGCCGCGTCGTGTTTCGCGGCACCCCGGAATTTGATCACACGAACCCCACGGGCACCATTCATGGCGGTTGGTACGGGACGCTTCTGGATAGCGCCATGGCCTGCGCGGTGATGACCAAGGTCCCGCGCGGATCAGTCTATACCACATTGGAATACAAGGTGAATATCACGCGCCCCATTCCCGTTGGCACCCCTGTTCTGGCCCAAGGCGTGGTCAGCCACGCGGGCAGATCGACTGGCGTGGCCGAAGGAACCATTCGCGGCGCCGATGACGGTCGGCTTTACGCAACGGGGTCAACAACCTGCATCATCATGGCCGCCACTTGACCCCATAAACGCGCATCATTTGACTTGAGACGTGGTTTCGGGCAATCCGGAACCTTGTTATTCACAGGAGTTTGCCAATGATCTCTCCCGTCCTGCCCAGTTATTCGCGCGCACCGCTTTCCTTCGTCAAAGGCGAAGGATCGTGGTTGATCGAGGCGGACGGACGACGCTTTCTTGACTTGGGCGCGGGGATCGCGGTGATGGCGCTTGGCCACTGCAACCCGATTCTGGTCAAAGCCTTGAAAGCGCAGGCGGAAAAGCTTTGGCACACATCAAATCTTTATACCGTTCCGGAACAGGTGGCCCTCGCCGAGGCGTTGGTGGAACACACGTTTGCCGACACCGTTTTCTTCTGCAACTCGGGCACCGAGGCGGCGGAACTGGCGATCAAGATGGCGCGGAAATACTGGTACGATCAGGGCCAGACCGAGCGGACGACAATGCTCACCTTCGAGGGCGCGTTTCATGGCCGCTCCATGGCTGCAATTTCCGCCGCAGGGTCGGAAAAACTGACCAAGGGGTTCGGCCCGCTGTTGCCGGGTTTCGAACAGCTTGGCTTTGGCGATCACGATGCGCTGCGCGCCGCCGCCGCCCGCCCCGATGTCGGCGCCATCATGGTGGAGCCGGTGCAGGGTGAAAGCGGCATTCGCCAAGTGCCCGACCAGTGCCTGAAAGGGCTTCGCGATCTGTGCGACGAACACGGATTGCTGCTGATCCTTGATGAAATTCAATGCGGCATGGGCCGCACCGGCAAGCTGTTCGCGCATGAATGGGCAGGCATCACGCCAGATATCATGATGGTCGCCAAGGGCATCGGCGGCGGCTATCCGTTGGGGGCGCTGCTGGCCACCGAACGCGCGGCCAGCGGGATGACACCGGGCACGCACGGCTCGACCTATGGCGGCAACCCGCTTGGCTGTGCCGTCGGCGCGGCGGTCATGGCGGAAATGACACGTCCCGGCTTCATGGAAGATGTGAACCGCCGGGCCGGGATGATGCGTCAAAAGCTGGAGGGGCTGGTGGCCAGCCACCCCGATGTCTTTACCGAAGTGCGCGGCGCAGGCTTCATGATCGGCCTGAAATGCAAGCCGGTGAACGCCGAGGTCGTGAAAGCCTGCTATGATCAGGAATTACTGGTTGTTCCGGGCGGCGACAACGTCGTGCGGGTGCTGCCGGCGCTGACCATCGGCGATGATGATATCGCCGAGGCGGTGCTGCGGCTGGACCGCGCTGCCACGGCGGTGGCGGCACAGGCCAATGCCGCAGAATGACCGCTACACCTTTCGCCCGCTGACCCGGGCCGACTATCCTCTGATCAGGGGGTGGCTTGACCAGCCCCACGTCGGCGGCTGGTGGGGTGACAGCGCGATCGAAATCGCCCTGATGGAAGAAGACTTCGGCAATGGCCCAACGGTGATGCGCATCGTGGAACTTGACGGCAACCCCTTTGCCTTTGTGCAGGATTATCCCGCGCATCACTGGCCCGCGCCGCAATTTGCCGACCAACCCCGCGACGCGCGGGCGATTGATACGTTCCTCGGTGATCCCGCCTATCTGGGTCAGGGCCACGTCAAACGCTATCTGCATCAACGATCCGAGCACCTGATCGCCAAGGGCTACAGCGCCATCGTGGTCGACGCCGACCCAACCAATACCCGCGCCCTCGCCGCCTACAGGGGGGCCGGGTTTGTTCCCGTCGCGGAACGGGTCTGCGACGATGGCGACATGGTGCTGGTCATGACGTATCGACGACAAATGGCGAAAACAGCCTGATCCCCTTTTTCTTGGTCCAAATACTCATGGGGGGTGTGGGGGGCAATCAGCCCCCCACCGCCTTCCACATCCGCAAGGTTCCAACTGATGACGCATTTTCTTGATATTCACAAAACAGACCCCACCGATCTTCGGGCCATGATTGATCATGCGGCGGCAATGAAGACCGCCCGCGATGGCCGCCCCAAGGGTGCGCTTGACGATGACCAGCCGCTCAAGAACTACATGGTCGCACTGATCTTCGAAAAACCATCGACCCGAACACGGGTCAGCTTTGATGTCGGCGTTCGCCAGATGGGCGGGCAATCGATGGTGCTGTCGGGTGCCGACCTGCAACTGGGTCACGGCGAAACCATTGCCGACACCGCCCGCGTGCTCAGCCGTTACGTGGATCTGATCATGCTGCGCACGTTCGAGGAAGACGTGCTGCTGGAGATGGCCGAATATGCCTCGGTTCCGGTCATCAACGGGCTGACGAACCGGACCCACCCGTGCCAGATCATGGCCGACATCCTGACCTTCGAGGAACATCGCGGCCCCATCCGGGGTAAGAAGGTGGTATGGTCCGGCGACGGCAACAACGTCTTTGCCAGCTTCGCCCATGCGGCGGGGCAGTTCGGATTTGACCTGACGTTCACCGGCCCCCCCACGCTGGACCCCGAGAACATCTTTCTGGAAGAGGCCCGCGCCAAGGGCAGCAAGATCGAGATCATCCGCGACCCGATGGAGGCCGTGGCCGGCGCAGATCTGGTGGTGACCGATACGTGGGTCAGCATGCATGACAGCCAATCAGCCAAGGAACGCCGCCACAACCAGTTGCGTGGCTATCAGGTAAACGAGCGCTTGATGGCGGCAGCAAAACCCGACGCGCTGTTCATGCATTGCCTGCCCGCCCACCGCGAGGATGAGGCGACATCGGCGGTCATGGACGGCCCGCATTCGGTCATTTTCGACGAGGCCGAGAACCGGCTTCACGCGCAAAAGGCGATCATGCGGTGGTGTTTGGGTGTCTGACAATCGTGGCAGGAAAGGCGCGCCTATGCGGCCTTATCACACGGCCGATCGGTGGTTTTCTGACCGAGTAGCAGGCACCCCTTACAAAGCCTCGAACCTACGCCATATAGGCCTGATGACTGGCCCGAACCGGGCCAGATGTGGGACAATACCATGATCTGGTTGACGTTGATTGGTGGCCTCGGCCTGTTGCTGGTCGGTGGTGAATTTCTGGTGCGCGGAGCGGCGACCGTGGCGGGGCGGCTGGGCGTATCGCCCATGGTCATCGGCCTGACGCTGGTCGGGTTCGGAACGTCTATGCCAGAGCTGATGGCAAGCCTGCAGGCGGCGCTTGCGGGGTCCCCCGGAGTGGCGGTGGGCAACGTCGTGGGCAGCAACATCGCCAACATCCTACTGATATTGGGGGCCGCCGCACTGATCGCGCCCTTGGCCGTGGCCAAGGCAGGGTTCAAGCGCGATGGGCTGGCGCTGATCGGCGCGACAGCCGTCTTTATCGCCATTGCCATGACCGGTCAGATCGGGCGCACAAGCGGCGTCATCCTGATCCTGTTGCTGGTGGCCTATACGGTCTGGGCGTATCGCAGCGGGCAGATCGACCCGGCCGATGAGGTCGTGATCCCCAACATGCGCTTGCCGATGGGGATGGCGCTGGCCCTGCTGGGCATCGGCGGCGTGATCTGGGGCGCGGACCTGCTGGTGGGCGCGGCAATCGAACTTGCCGCCGCAGCGGGCGTATCGGAGGCCGTGATCGGCCTGACGCTTGTGGCGATTGGCACATCGCTGCCGGAATTGGCCACATCGGTCACGGCGGCCATCAAACGGCAGGGCGATCTGGCGCTTGGCAATATCATCGGCTCGAACATCTTCAACGTTCTGGGGATTTCGGGCGTGACGGCCGTGGTGTCACCGCTCAACATACCCGAACAGATCATGACCGTGGATGTCTGGATCATGGCGGGGGCGACGGTGTTGATGATCGGCGCGGCCGTGACGGGATGGCGCATCACGCGCGCCGAGGGCGGCGTGTTCGTGGCGCTGTATGCGGGATTCTTGACGCTGCAGTTCATCTGATCACGGTTGACAACCACGTCGCGCCAGCCCCATCGGGTTGGTATGACAGTGCCCTCTGCCCCGCCCGTCGCACAAGCGCCCCAAGTGACCGAGGATCGCCCCCGCGCGGTCCTGTTCATGCTGGCGGCAACTCTGTTCCTCGCCGCGACGACGCTGTTAGCCAAGGCGCTTGGCACCGACACGCTGGGCACGCCGTTGCACCCGCTGCAGGTCAGTCACGGGCGGTTCGTCTTTGCCTTCGTGGCGATTTCGGCAGCGCTGGCGGTGTTGCGCCCGGCCCTGACCCGGCCCGACTTCAAAACCCACATTGCGCGGACTGCCTGTGGCTGGGGTGGTGTAACCCTGATGTTTGCGGCGGCGGCGATGATCCCGCTGTCGGATGCCACGGCCATCAGCTTTCTCAACCCGGTGTTCTGCATGTTGCTGGCCATTCCGCTTCTGGGGGAACGGGTGGGGCCGTGGCGGTGGCTGGCGGCGGCCATCGCCTTTGCCGGGGCAATGGTGCTGGTCCGCCCGGGCGCCGAGGCGGTGCAGGCCGGGGCACTGGTGGCGCTGGGGGCGGCCGCGTTGTTGGGGTTGGAACTGATCTTCATCAAGCGGCTGGCGGGACGCGAGGGTCCACTACAGGTATTGTTGGTGAACAACGCAATCGGGCTGGTCATCTCGAGTATCGCGGTTCTGTTCGTCTGGCAGGCCCCGACCATGGCACAATGGGGCGCGTTGGCCGCGCTTGGTTTGCTGATGGCCTGCGCCCAAGCCTGCTTCATCAATGCGATGCGCCGCGCCGAAGCCAGTTTCGTGACCCCGTTTTCCTATCTGACACTGGTGTTCGCGGCCGCGTATGACCTTGCCATATTCGGGGTCAGCCCAACGGGACTGAGCATTCTGGGCGCGCTGATCATCATCGCGGGGGCCGCACTGTTGGCATGGCGCGAAGCCCGGTCGCGCCGTCAGCCTTTCAGCCGATAGCCCGTCTTGAACCACCACCAAGCCAGCGCCGTGACCAGAAGCGTCGCCAGACCCGACACAAACAAACCCTTGAGCGGCGCGCTATCGGACACGCCCAGAACGCCATAGCGGACGCCATCGATCAGATAGAAAACCGGGTTCCAGTGGGTCAGCGTGTTCAGCCAGCCGGGCAGCGACTGAACCGAATAGAACGTGCCCGACAGAAAGCTGAGCGGGATGACGATGAAATTGGTGATCGCCGCGATCTGGTCGAATTTCTGCGCGATGATACCCGCCACCAGACCAAGCGCGCCAAGAAACGCCGCGCCAAGGATCACGAAGGTCAGCGCCCAGATCGGGTGCGCCACGCCCAGCCCGATGATCGGGAACAGGACAAGGGTGATAGCAACCGCCACGCAGACCCCGCGCGCGACGCCCCCGATGATGTAACCGGTGACCAACTCGGCCGCGCTGAGCGGGGGCATCAGGGTATCCACGATATTTCCCTGCACCTTCGAGATGACGATGGAGGATGACGTATTGGCAAATGCGTTTTGTATGACCGTCATCATCAAGATGCCCGGCGCGATGAAATGCAGGAAGCTGACCCCCATCACATCGCCGCGCTGCCCTCCGATCGCCAGTGAAAAGATCAACATGAACAGGCCCGACGTGACGAGCGGGGCCAACAGGGTCTGGGTCCAGACGGTGGCAAAGCGCATCACCTCGCGCATGGTGAGCGTATAGAGACCCAGCCAATTCACCCGCCCGAAGCGGCGCACACCCATGCCTGCAATCTGCGTTCTATCCGTCATCTTGGTCCTGCCTTTCACGTTGGCGTCTTGTCTCTGCGTGCCATGCCTTTAGAATAGGGCTTTCAATCCAATGTCCATGTGCCCATATGCGAGGGCTGCATGGGTATGAACGATCAGGAGGGACGGCATGTCCTGGACCGACGAACGCGTCGAGACGTTGAAGAAAATGTGGGGCGAAGGTCAATCGGCCTCCCAGATCGCCAAGGAATTGGGCGGTGTGACCCGCAATGCGGTGATCGGCAAGGTGCACCGTCTGGGGCTGTCCAACCGCGCGACCGGTCCCGCGACTGCGGCGACGACCAAACCTGCGGCCCCCGCCAAGGAGGTTGAGGCCAAACCTGTCGCTGCAAAACCGGCCGCACCGGACCCCAAGCCCGCAGCGGCGCCCGAATCGGCGCCCGAGGTCGAACCAGCCCCACCTGCACCGCGCACGACCAACGTGACGCATCTGCGCAAGCCGATCGTTCCCGCAGGCCAACCGCTGCCGCCACAACCGTCCGCCAACGAAATTTCCCCCGAAGCGCTCGCGAAAGTGAGCGAAGTGGAGAAACACGCCAAGCGGATCAGCTTGATGGAGTTGACCGAGCGGACGTGCAAATGGCCCATCGGTGACCCTGCGACGGATGATTTCTATTTCTGCGGGCTGCCCGTGCAACAGGGCAAACCCTATTGCGAGGCACATGTGGGCGTCGCGTTCCAGCCGATGTCGGCCCGCCGCGACAGGCGTCGGTAAAAAGGATCAGACGGGCAAGGAGGCGGTCGCAAGGCCGTTTCCTGCCCGGTGTGTCATGCGGCGGCAAGCGCCTGCATATTGGCAAATGCCGGAACCCACATATCCTTGAGGCGGGCAAAAACCGCCTGAACCTCTGGATCACTGCGATCCACATCTCTTGCGGCCCGTCCAAAGCCATCAAGACGGCAGGTCTGGATCCAGGATTTGATCTCTGGATTTTGCGACCATGCGAATTGGTTCTTTGCATGTGCAACTTGCGACACGACCCAACTTTGAACCGTGTCTGTCATGGGAATTGGTGTCGCAAGCGCGTTCTTGACCTTGTCGCTGTCAGACAGCGTTTCGATCTTGGCAAGCAAAGCCGCGCTGAACGTGGGCTGATAAATACGGATCATCTGCAGTGCGATCCGATCGTCGTTGAAGATTGGCCACGTGCCGGTGTGGCCCAGTGCCCGCGCGGTGCAATCAACATACAGCGTGTCGACCTTCGCACGGCATGATCCATCGACAAGGCCAAGCCTGTCAGGCTCGATGGTTTCGACATGGCCCATGCGAATGATGTCGCGGACTTCCCTCAGCCGGGCAAGTTCGGGCAGGGACACCGTGGCGCCGTGCATGATGCCCGGGCGCACCGCCGGATCAAGGCGCATCCACAATCCGGCACTTTCCATCCTATCGGCCAGATCGTCGATTGAAGCAGCCTCTTTCAGGGCTTCCATTTGGCGCACCGTGCCACCGTAGTTCTGATGAAAAAATGCCGCGCTTGGCTGCGAGAACGCGCGATTGATCATCCACGGATCGCGCGGCACGACCCAACGGATCTGTGCGGGGTCCGCCCCGTTCTCCAGCAGCCAGATGACGCTGTCCATGGCGGTCTTGCCCGCACCCAATATCGTGAAATTGCCGTGTTCGTGCGCCCTATGCTGAAGAAAGTTCGGCGGGATGCAGGCAACGCCGTCGGCGACCTGAAATTTTCTGTGATGGGTCAGCGGAATTCCATTTTCGCAAACCCTTGCGTCAACCAACCGGCGGCGCACGTTGATCCGGGTTGTTTTGTTTGACAGCAATTGCCGCACATCCCCATCGCCCAGATGTTCGGTCATGGGCAAGAAACGCACGCGGCCAGATGCCAGCAGTCGATCGCGCATCACCGCGTGAAAATAGGCCGCCACCTCTTGGCCCGATGCAAGTTCTTCGAACCCCTTGTTGAGACCGCATTGATCCACCCTTGCGTGGCCCAGACTTTGCGATGGGACGCCATAATAGGAGGACGGTTGATGAAGGCGGACGAACGGATAGGCGTCGTTCCAATGGCCGCCCGGCTTGTCGCGCCGATCTACAAGCGTGACATGCGCATCGGACGTCGAAAGCAACGCGTCCGCAAAGGCAAGCCCTGTCGCCCCCGCGCCAACGACAAGGTAGTCGGTTTCAAAACTGTCCATGTGGCATTCCCCAGCCCGCGAAAACGGCACCCCGATTGGTGGGTCACACAAGACTGAATGGCAACGGGAAAGACTGTGCGGGCCTTTTTCACGGCGCGCCCGTCAACGGGAAAGCCGATGGCCCGAAGACCTTGGTGATGCTGCGCAAAACCGTCGGCATGGCCGCATCGCAGAGGTCAGGCCGCAGCGCATCGCGCTAACTGCAATGGCGCGCGACCTCACGTGCGTTCAGCCCGGTTTCCACCAGCAAGCACCGATCGCGCGCTTCATAATAATAGCCTCGCGCATACCAGCCCACGGCCTCATCGATATCACCGTCGCTTACCAGCCAGGCACCGCGCAGATAACGGCCCGCATACGTCAGCGTCACCTCCGGGTCCAACAGTTCATCGGGCGGGCCTTGATGGCCCATGGTGCGCGCGGTTTGCGGCAAGATCTGCATCATGCCCCAGTAGGGGCCGTTGCGCGCATCCGCGCGGTAATCGCTTTCGCGCTGGATAACGCGGTGCAACAACGCGGGCGGAATATCGTGCACCACTGCATATTCATTGATCAGCGCGCGGACTTCCTGCGTCTCGCCGGGATAAAGCCCCTGATTGCGCGCACTGGCATCGCGGCCGCCGCCGCATGCGGCCAGCATCAAGGCGGCCAAAACAAACAAGACTGGTTTCATCGTCATTCCCGTCAGTTGCCACCCAATAGCCGACGCAACTGTGCGTCGGCCTCATCACGCAGGCGCTGTTCAAGACTATCCTCGATCTGATCACGGGTATTGCCGGATTCGATCTGGGTGCCAAGCAGCGCATTCGCGCGATCACGCGCCGTTTGCTCAAGTCGCGCGGCCTCGGCGTCTAACCGCTGACGCGCTTCGGCCTCCAATGCGGCGGCCTGCGCGCCGAGTTCTTGTTGGGCAAGAAAC
This sequence comes from Paracoccaceae bacterium, assembly GCA_017854585.1. Lineage (GTDB taxonomy): Bacteria > Pseudomonadota > Alphaproteobacteria > Rhodobacterales > Rhodobacteraceae > JAFMHK01. The sequence goes on along the minus strand of JAFMHK010000016.1, from coordinate 37,215 downwards.
TCAAGATCGGGGCGGAACCGCAAATTGGCCCAAGGTCCGGTGATCAAGATCGGAACGCGGATCCCGGTTTCGGCCACCGTGGTTGCCGGGATGACGCGATAATCCACCGTCTGCGCGCCCAGATCAGTGCCGCCCGCGCCCGTGACCTCGCCCCATGGCGCATCAAGAAGCAGGTCGTCATTCTGCACCACGCCATCGGCGATGGTGAAATTGGCCGTGATGCTGTCATAGACGGTGCGTGCGCCTTCCCCCTGATAGCCCGCATCGAAATTGCGGATCATCCCGGCCAAGTCGAACCCAAGGATCGCACCTGCGCCCAGCGAAATATCGCCATCACCGCTTAATCCGTCCATGATGGTGGCCAAGTCGTTGCCGACACCCAGAAACTGCAGACTGGCGTTACCCGTGCCTTCCAGCCGGTCCCAACCGGCAAAGGCCCGCAACAGCGGCGATAGCTGCACCTGACTGGCTGACAGGTCGCCGCCAACCGAAAGGCCGCTGCGCCCGTTGACCACGAATTGGCCCGCAATCACGCCGCTATAGGCCCTGACCCGGCGCATATCCAGAACCAGCCGCCCCCGATCCAACGTCAGGCGCGCGTCCACATCGCTGACCTCCGCGCTGCCGAAATCAAGACTGGCAAAGGCCAAGCCAAGATCTGCATCCACCCCGAACAGGCCGCTGACATCGATCCGGTCGCGCGACCAACCGACGGCGGGTGCGGCACCGGCATCTCCCGATCCGGTCAAAACCGCCAAATCCAACGCCCCGCCAGACAAGGTGCCGCGCAGCATCGGACGATCCGCGCCTTGGGTCACATCAAGCGCCGCCGCGAATGCGGCGTCATCCAATGTGACCAACCCGTTCCGCAGATGGAAACTGCCCTCGTTGGTCAGCGTCACGTCACCGGCAACCGCGATGCGATCTTGCCCGAACCCCTGCGGCAGCGTCGGCATTGCCGCCTCAACGATGGCAAGCACCGGGGCCAGATCGGTTGCATTCAGGCGCAACTGCCCTTCAGCGGCCGGTGCAAGACTGGCGCGGCCATCGAACTGCATGTCACCGCCAGACCAATCCATGGCAAGGGAAACGGGGTGCACCTCGCCATCAATGAACCCCGCCAAACCGTCGATCGCCGCAGTGATGCCCAAGGCGGTTCCGTTGACGATTCCGCGCAACTCGGCCGTAGCGCGGCCACCCGCATCAGGCAGGCCAAGCACGGCATCAAGATCGGTGATCGTCACGTCCTGCCCGGTTTCCATATCCAGATACCGCAACGACGCGTTCGCAACCTCGGCCCGGTCAAACCCAAGCACCGCAAGGCCGCTGCCACCGCCCTGGCCCGTCGTGGGGGCGGACGCAGATCCGCCGAAATCCCAACTGGTCCGGCCATCGGCAGCCCGAACAAGCGTGATGGCCGGCGTGTCGATCTGTGCCTGTTCCAGCCGAATATTCCCCGACAACAGCGCCGACCAGTTGACCCCAAGGTTCAGCGCCTCGGCCTGCAACAAGGGCCCGGCGTCGACCCAATCGGGATTGCCAATCCGCAACCCTTCGGCCCGAACGCCCAGATAGGGCCACAGCGTCGGTCGCACCGTCCCGGTGATGACCACCGAACGCCCCGTCGACAACGCCAGCCGATCCGTCGCCAGCGCCGCAATCCTCTCGCTTGGGATCAGAAACAGGCTGCCAAGGCCGACCGCTGCCAGAAAAATGATGCCAATGATCACACGCGCCATGAACCGCATGGGACTGCCCTCCGAGTTTTTACAAACCTTAACGCCAAGCCGATCAGCCGCGCACCAAAAACATCGGCGCACGGTAGGAAAAATTCGACCGACCGCCGCCAAATCGCGGGCCAAACGAACCACGCCCCTTCCCCCGCGCCCCAACACGCGGTATCTGCCGGACCATGTCTCAGAACCCGCCATCGCTCCGCCCCGATCTTGCCAATGCGCGCATCCCGGATGCCCCGCGCCCCGGCCAACCCACGATTGGGATGGTCAGTCTGGGTTGCCCCAAGGCACTGGTTGACAGCGAACGCATCCTGACCCGCCTGCGCGCCGAAGGGTATGCCATCTCGCCCGATTATGCGGGCGCGGAAGCCGTGATCGTGAACACCTGCGGCTTTCTTGATAGCGCCAAGGTCGAAAGCCTTGAGGCGATCGGCGAGGCGCTGCGCGAAAACGGCCGCGTCATCGTGACCGGCTGTCTTGGTGCAGACCCCGAATACATCACCGGCGCGCACCCCAAGGTTCTGGCGGTCACGGGACCGCATCAATACGAACAGGTTCTGGATGCGGTCCACAAGGCCGTACCGCCCGCCCCCGACCCGTTCATCGACCTGCTGCCGGCGCGTGGCATCAGCCTGACACCGCGCCATTACAGCTATCTCAAGATATCCGAGGGCTGTAACCACAAGTGCAAATTCTGCATCATCCCCGATATGCGCGGCAGGCTGGCATCGCGCCCCGCCCACGCCGTGATCCGCGAGGCCGAGCGTCTGGTTGATGCGGGCGTGCGTGAATTGCTGGTAATCAGTCAGGACACATCCGCCTATGGCGTCGACATCAAGCACGCAGAGGCGAATGGCCACCGTGCCCATATCACCGATCTGGCGCGCGATCTGGGATCTCTCGGGGCTTGGGTGCGCCTGCATTACGTCTATCCCTACCCCCATGTGCGGCAACTGATCCCGCTGATGGCCGAGGGGCTGGTGCTGCCCTATCTGGATATTCCGTTTCAACACGCCCATCCCGATGTCCTCAAACGCATGGCACGCCCTGCGGCGGCTGCCAGAACGTTGGACGAAATCACCGCGTGGCGCGACATTTGTCCCGATATCACGCTGAGATCGACATTCATTGTCGGCTATCCCGGCGAAACGGAGGCGGAGTTCCAGACCCTGCTGGATTGGCTGGACGAGGCGCAGCTGGACCGGGTCGGGTGTTTTCAATACGAAAACGTCGCCGGCGCTCGGTCCAACGCATTGCCCGATCATGTCCCCGATGAGATCAAGCAAGACCGTTTCGCGCGCTTCATGGAAAAGGCGCAGGCAATCTCGGCCGCCAAGCTGGAGGCCAAGGTCGGGCATCGGATGGAGGTTATCGTCGATACGGTGGACGGTGAAGGCGCCACCTGCCGGACCAAGGCGGATGCCCCGGAAATCGACGGAAACCTGTTCATTGATGAAGGCTACGCCACCCTCAGCCCGGGCGATATCGTCAGCGTTGTCGTCGATGAAGCCAGTGAATATGACCTTTGGGGTCGGTTGGTCTGATCCGCCAGATCCTTATTCATGAAATATGGCGGCGCGCCGGTCTGCTGTGACCTGCGTGAAGGGACCCTTGCGAGGGAGAGAGATGGCCGATGGCGCGATTACCCGCGTCGTAACGTCGAAAGCGCATCGCTGTTGCGGCAATAACTGGGTGGCGCGTCTGCGGTGGCATGCGCATCAAGCCATTTGGAACAGGCTCCCGGCGCGCTGCATCCGGTGCAGCGTTTCAACATGTCCAGCCGGAGCTCTGGCGGAAGATCGCCGCGCATCGCAACTTCATCCAGATCCGCGCCCAGCGTCTCGGCCATCCGGCTCATCAGGCGATCATGGGCCTGCAGTGTCTTTTGTCCCAGCACGTGTCTCTCCTGTTTCGGCATGTGGCGCCCTTTGAAACAGGTTAGCGGGGCCGCGCACGCGGCGGCATTGATCTGGATCAACCTGCTGAGGATCAGCCCTGCAACCCGGCCAAGGTGTTGATCACGACGCTGGTTCGTGCGCTGTTTGGCGGGTGCGTGCCAAGAAACCGCTCTCCCGGATCGGGCAGTCGGGTAAAAAAGGCGGCCCCGCGCAACGGATCATACCCAGCGCGCCATGCAATCAAGGTGCCGATGGCATCCGCCTCCAACTCGTATTCTTGCGAAAACCGGCGTGAGCCATAAAACCCTCCCAATTCCGCCGCTCTGCGCACCGCCTCGGCGCTTTCGCCTCGGGCCTGCGCCATCTCGCCGAAGGTGATCGCGCCAAGGCGGGCCGAGGCGCGTTGCGCGGCAATGTGTTCGGCAATGTGGTGCGCCGCCTCGTGCCCCATGACAAAGGCCAGTTCGTCCGTATTGCGCGCCGCGGAGAGCAGACCGACGGTAAAGATCAGATAGGGCCGCCCCTGCGGATCCACCGTCTGAAACGCGTTGATGCCCGCCCGCGTGTCACGTTCCACGACAATCACGAAATCGCAATTCTGATGCGGCGTTTCGGTGCGGCAGACGCTTTCCGCAACCGGCTCCACGCGAGCCAGCACCTCGGTGAAATTCGCGATCGCCTGTTCCGACGACACGGCGCCATTCGGCCCGGACCGGGACATCGGTGCGGTCACGCAGGCAGACAGCAGGGTCAGAATGGCAAACGTCAGGATCAGGCGCATCGAATCTCCGGTGTTGTTATCCAACGCTATAGCGCCCGGCCTTATCGTCCACCCCTCCTCACGGAGTTTTTGACGGATCGGGCGTAAACGCTAGTTCTCTCAACATGACTGAAAAACCGACAACCATCTTGTTCAATGGCAGTTGCCCGATTTGCAGCGCCGAAGTTGCCATGTATGCGCGCAAGGCCGCCGACGAAAGTGCGCCGCTGGTATTTTGCGACCTGCGCGACAGCGATCTGTCGGGGTGGGGCATCACCGAGGATCAGGCCACACGCCGCATCCACGCACGCCTGCCCGACGGGCAGATCGTCAGCGGCCAACCGGCGTTCGTGGCGCTTTGGTCGGGTTTGCGCGGCTGGCGCTGGCTCGCGTGGGGTGTCAACCTGCCGGGGCTTCGCGCCGCCTCCGCGCTGGCATACGACAAAGTGGCTGCGCCACTTCTTTACCGGATGCATTTGCGCCGCCAGCGGCGCGCCGACTGATGCGTGCTTGTTTCGCCAACCCCGCCCCCTTATGTTTTCGTCATGTTTACAATTGAACACGAATTCGACGCGACAGTCATAACGCTTGTGGATGAAGGGCCCGCCCCCCTTGGGGAGGATGTGACCATCACCGCATTTGCGGAATGTGTGACACTGGAACAGTTGGACCCACGCACTGACCGCGTACAAACAGTGACCTTGTCCATGGTGCAGCTACAGGATCTGGCTGCAGCCCTTGATCTTCCCGAAGGCGTCTATCGGTTGCGTCGCGAGGCAACGGACTGAACCGATGCGGCAAGGCATCCGGGACATTGCATCGCGCAAGATCCCGTCTTGATTGCCGTGGCACCGACCGCACGCAACAAAAACCAACCCAGGCCTGTCCAGTTTGCGCATAAGGCCGACATATCTTGGCCTATTGCGATCTATCCCCAAATTCATCCACAAACCATCTGACCCATTGCCCCGTCACCTGTCGCCCGCCATACTTTCGCAAAGCGACGTTGGAGAAGCGATTATGGCCACGGGATTTTTCTGGGACGAACGGTGTTTCTGGCATTCAGGTGGAAACTACGCCTTCATGGCGCAGGTCGGTGGGCTGGTTCAGCCACTGGTCGGCGGCGGACTGCCCGAAAACCCCGAGACGAAGCGCAGATTCAAGAACCTGATGGAGGTCACGGGCCTGTTCGCAGAGCTTGATACCCGCAGCGCCCCACCCGTCACCGAACACGACCTTTTGCGGATCCACCCAGCCGAATACATTGATGCGTTTCGCCAGATGTCCAAGGACGGCGGCGGCGAACTGGGTCTGCGCACGCCCTTTGGCCCTGATGGTTTTGACATTGCCTGCCTGTCTGCGGGCCTTGCCAAGGAAGCCCTGTTCGCGACCCTGCGGGGCGACGTCGACAACGCCTATGCCCTGTCGCGCCCGCCCGGTCACCACTGCTTGCCTGATTTTCCGAACGGATTTTGCCTGCTGGCCAATATAGCGATCGCGATCGAGGCCGCGATGGCCGAAGGGATGGTGGACCGCGTCGCAGTCATCGACTGGGACGTGCATCATGGCAACGGCACCGAAGGCATCTTCTACGACCGGAACGATGTGCTCACCATTTCGCTGCATCAGGAACGCAACTACCCGCAGGACAGCGGCGATTTCGATGACCGCGGCACTGGCGCGGGCGATGGCTACAACCTCAACATCCCGTTGCCCCCGGGTGGTGGCCATAATCTCTATCTTGAAGCGATGGAGCGGCTGGTGATCCCGCAACTGCATGCGTTCCAGCCCGACGCGATCATCGTCGCATGCGGGTTCGATGCCTCAGGCGTCGACCCGCTTGGCCGGATGATGGCGGGCTCTCATACGTTCGCCGCAATGACGGATATGGTGATGGAGGCTGCGGCTGAACTCTGCGGTGGTCGCCTGACACTGGTGCATGAAGGCGGCTATTCCGAGGTGCATGTACCGTTTTGCGGCCATGCGGTGATGGCGGCCCTTTCAGGCAGCACCATTACCGCCGAGGATCCCCTGAACCCGCGCATCGTCAAGCAGCAACCGGGCCCCCGTTTCGATGCCTACTGTGCGACCTTGATCGCCGAGATGGAAGCCGCCCTGCAAACCTGACGCACCACGGTCTGGCCGCGTTGACTTCCCCCCCGGCAGAGGCCAATTTGCCGCCAAGTTTGGCAAAGGGGAACACCTATGAAAAAGGTCTATGGCTCGGCGACCGAGGCGCTGGAGGGATTGCTGCATGACGGCATGTTGATCGCGGCGGGCGGCTTTGGCCTATCGGGCATTCCCGAACTTCTGATCGACGGGATCGTGGCCAGCGGCGTCAAGGATCTGACCGTGGCGTCGAACAACGCGGGTGTAGATGATTTCGGGCTGGGCAAGCTGCTGGCGACCCGACAGATCAGGAAGATGATGTCGTCCTACGTCGGTGAAAATGCCGAATTCATGCGCCAGTACCTCAGCGGCGAACTGGAACTGGAGTTCAACCCCCAAGGCACGTTGGCTGAACGAATGCGCGCAGGCGGCGCCGGCATCCCCGGATTTTACACCAAGACCGGCGTCGGCACCGTGATTGCCGATGGCAAGGAGGTGAAGACCTTCGATGGGCAGGACTATATTCTTGAACGCGGCATCTTTGCCGATCTGGCGATCGTGAAGGCATGGAAAGCGGACGAAACCGGCAACGCCGTGTTTCGCAAGACCGCCCGCAACTTCAACCCGCCCGCGGCCATGTGTGGCAAGATCTGCGTGATGGAGGTCGAAGAGATCGTGCCCACCGGCTCGCTTGAGGGGGACGCCATTCACCTGCCCGGCATCTACGTCCACCGCCTGATCCAGGGCCCGCACGAAAAACGCATCGAACAGCGCACCACACGCAAGAGGGAGTCCGCATAATGGCTTGGGACCGTAATCAAATGGCCGCCCGTGCCGCGCAGGAATTGCAGGACGGCTGGTATGTGAACCTTGGCATCGGCATCCCGACGCTGGTCAGCAACTACATCCCCGAAGGGATCACCGTCACCCTGCAATCGGAAAACGGCATGCTGGGCATGGGACCGTTCCCCTATGAGGGCGACGAAGACGCCGACCTGATCAATGCCGGCAAGCAGACGATCACGGAATTGCCCCATACGTCCTATTTCGACAGTGCGCAAAGCTTTGCCATGATCCGTGGCGGCAAGATCGCAATGGCGATCCTTGGCGCGATGGAGGTCGCCGAGAATGGAGATCTCGCGAACTGGATGATCCCCGGCAAGCTGGTAAAGGGCATGGGCGGCGCGATGGACCTTGTGGCCGGTGTTGGCCGTGTGGTCGTCGTCATGGACCACGCCAACAAGCATGGTGAATCCAAGGTGCTGAAGGAATGCACCTTGCCGCTCACCGGCAAAGGCGTGGTTGACCGGATCATTACCAACATGGGCGTGCTCGATGTGGTGGACGGCGGACTGCGCATCGTGGAATGCGCCGATGGCGTGACCGAGGCCGAACTGCGTGCCGCGACACAGGCGACCCTCGTCGACTGAGGTCACGGGCGACACCGATGGTGCATCGGGGCGCGGTCTTGCGGGATCCGTTCCATTCCCTCCGGTGATGACGAGGGCCAGTGGGGGGCACCCGCCGCCGCCCTTGGCACCGCATCAGTGCGCCAGCCACCCGCGATCCGGCAGGCGCCGACGTCATCGAACAGGCGCGCGTGTGACTTCATCATGGCCGGAAAACTCCCGCCGGAGGCACCCGCACGCTGTTCCCACCACAGGCCCCTCTCTCAATATGCCTCTCAACCGCGCGTCATCGCCCGAAAGACGCAGCCATCCGAAACCAACTCTGGCGGGCTCAGGCACAGGCCCCGCGCGACGTCCCACGCCGCAAGAACTTTGGGCACATAGCGCCGGGTTTCGGCATAGTCCGGAACCCCGCCCGCGCGACGCACGGCCCCCTCACCCGCGTTATAGGCCGCGATGACCATGATCGGATCACGGTCGAATTCGGCCATCAACCAATCCAGATAGGCGACGCCGCCCGCGATGTTCTGGGCGGTGTCAAAACTGTCCTCGACCCCGAACCGTTCCGCCGTGGCCGGGATCAGCTGCATCAGACCTTGCGCGCCCGCGCTGCTGACCGCATCGGCGCGCCCCGCACTTTCGGCCGACATGACCGCCAGAACCAATGCAGGCGAAACCTGCGTTCCCACCGTGGCCAACAAGATCTCGGCGCCGTGGCGGTCCGCCAAGGTGTTCAAGCTGTTCAGCCGGGGCGCATCCAGACCCTCGGCCTCGGGGGCATTGCGCAAATGCGCCATGGCATCACGAAACCGGGCCGGGCCGCCCGGGCCGTCGGGCGGCACGATCGACCAAAACCACTCCTCTGGCGCACCACCTTGTGAACCGGGCGCACGGGATGGCAGGGCGGTACTATCGGCGGCGGGCGCGGCAGGCGGCGGTAACACGGCCGGATTGTCGCGCGGGGCGATCTGTATGTTGATCCGCGGGCCGGTGAAATCCGCGCCGGGTGGCGTCACCCGGCGGAAAGTGATCGACGGGTAAGCAGGATCCGTGGTTTGCGCCGCGGCAATCGCCCCCCAGAAAAGATTGAAGGTAAAAAATCCAATCAAGCCGAATTTACCGAGCATGATGTCTACCGATGTCCTGCCTCTGTGGCGTTTTCCCAATAGAATAAGGGGTTTTTTCGCCAATTCCATCTATTTTAGGGAATCATGCCTGTGCGCTGGCCGCGAAACAACCCCGTTAAATCCCTATTAAATCCTTTCGAGCGCCCCATTCCCGCCCTGATCTCCCGTCAAAACAGGCTCATCCCAAGGGGGAAACAAACGAACCCCTGAGGCGAGACAACGAGAAACCTGAGCAACTACAAACCTTGGAGCAAGACAGATGACCAACCTTTTCCAGAACTTCATCAAATCCGAATCCGGCGCCGTGACTGTTGACTGGGTCGTTCTGACCGCAGCAATCGTTGGCCTTGGCCTGGCCGTCATGGCCGTTGTGTCCGCAGGCGTTGAAAGCCTGTCGAACGACATCGCTGGCGAACTGAACACCATCGACGCCAACACCAGCCCCTTCGCAGGCAACACCGACCTCGTCGAGCCCTGATCGCACGACTTGGTTGAGGGCGCCCGTCTCGGGCGCACCTGATCAGATTGAACAAGCCACGTCCGGTACCCTCCGGACGTGGTTTTTTTGTGTTTGTTTGAAATCAGGCAACAATAAGAAAAGATTGCTTCCAGAATTTGTCGAAAATGCATCATTTCTGCGTAACTTTGCCCCCTTTTCGCCACATTTCGCCGCCAAATTGCCCAAGTCTGCTTAGCCGCGGGGCTGCCACCCCCGGTTCACCTTGGGGAGTTGCGCCATGTATTTTGCGCCAACCGTCGCATTTCTTTGCGATGACGACAGCGGAGCTGTAACTGTTGATTGGGTTGTTCTGACCGCCGCCTTGGTCGGTCTGGGGATGGCCATGACCGATGTGATCGGGGATGGGATGCAGAATCTATCTGCCAACATCCGCGCGCAATTGGAAACCGATCATATCCGCACCGGATTCTGATCCACAGCATCTAAATACGAAAAAGAAACACGGGTGCGATCGCCGTTACATTAACGATTTATTGCCCATCACGTGCCACGACGTTGCCCTGCGAACGACAAAATCTGCATTCATACCAATCAATGTCGGCACACAAGGTGCCCAATCGCATCGTCATGCGGTCATTGTTGTTACTAAAGCAGGAGAAGCGCCATGTCGCTCGCAACCATCAAAACATTTCTGGTGTCCGAATCGGGTGCCGTCACCGTTGACTGGGTCGTACTGACCGCAGCAATCGTTGGTCTGGGCCTGGCTGTCATGGCCGTTGTGTCCGCAGGCGTTGAAAGCCTGTCGAACGATATCGCCGGCGAACTGAACACCATCGACGCCAACGACAACCCCTTCACTGGCAACACCGACCTCGTCGAGCCTTGATCGGATGATTTTGCTGGTGGCAATGGCCGCACACGGTGCCATTGCCACCGCATTCCCTACTCTCCACCATCTTTTTGCCAAAATCGTGACGCATGGTGGGTCAAAATCTATGCGCGGCCGTCCATCAAGATAGGGCGGGCCTGGCACAATAAGAGGATGGCAGCATGCGATTGATATTTGGTCTCGTTTTGATCGTTGGCGTTACACTGGCCGGGTTCGCGGTCTATGTCGCCAAGGGGCGGTTCGACCAGTACCAGGCGGCACTGGCGGAACAACAAGGGGCGATTGTGCCCACCACCACGGTTTACGTGGTTACCCGCCAACTCAGCTATGGTTCACTTTTGCGCCCCAGCGACGTGACGCCCATTCGCTGGCCATCGGGTCATATTCCGTTTGGCGCGTTTACAACCATCGAAGAATTGTTCCCCGAAGGCGATGATGCACCGCGCACCGTCTTGCGCACCATGGAACGCGATGAACCGATCCTTGTCAGCAAGGTTACCGGCCCCGGCGAAGATGCCGGCGTCGCATCGCGGCTTGGTTCGGGCCTGCGCGCCTTCGCGCTGCGCACTGATGTGACATCGGGCGTGTCGGGGTTCTTGCGTCCGGGTGACAGGGTCGACGTCTATTGGACCGGAAGCGCCGGCGGCGAAAGCATGACACGGCTGATCCGGTCGAACGTGCAGATCATCGCGATCGACCAGATCGCTGATGAAGATCGCAACAACCCGGTGATTGCGCGCACAATTACCATCGCCGCCCCGCCCGAGGAGATTGCAGCCTTGGCCCAGGCACAGGCGACCGGCGCGATCAGCCTTGCGCTTGTCGGGGTCAACGACACAACCGTCAGCGAAAACGTCGAGGTCAGCACCAACCAACTGTTGGGCGTGGCCGAGATTGAAGCCGAACAAGGCCCGCGTGTTTGCACCGTGCGGAACCGCCGTGGCGGCGAGGTTGTGGTCACACCGGTGCCCTGCATCAACTGATCGGCCCTGTCGACAGCCAGAAATACCGACAACGCAGCCCACTATCTGGTGGGCTGCCTAGTCATTCTCACTATCCACAGCGAGGCGTGACCGGGAAACCACATAAACTTTCCACTGCAAGCAACTGATTCTTGAACGAATTCCGTTTTTAAGGCAGGGTGAATGGTAATGGGCCAAAAAAATCACGGGTCCGGTGATCAGAGAGGCAGGATCACAATGAGCTTGAAGACACTTTTGCGCGCATGCCTTGTCGGCTGCGCAGCACTGATGAGTTTGGCGCCCGCAACCCATGCACAAACCCTGCGCGTGGTGGAGGGGGCAAGCTCGACATCTCTCCGCGTTCCGATGAACCGCGCCGTCGTTGTCGAAAGCGACTCGCTTTTTGCCGAACTTTCAGTCGCCAACCCGGCCATTGCAGACATCGCAACGCTGTCCGAGCGGTCCATCTACGTTCTCGGCCGGGCGCCCGGACGGACAACGATGACCCTTTTGGGCGCGGATGGCAGCCTGATCGCGAACGTCGAGATTCAGGTTGTTCCCGATGTTGCCGAACTGCGTGAGCGGTTGAGAGAGATCATTCCCGGCGAACCGGTCGAAGTGCGCACCGCGAACGATGGTATCGTGCTATCGGGCACAGTGGGGTCGATGCAGGCCATTGATCACGCCATGGAACTGGCCGATCGCTATGCACCGGGCCGTGTATCCAACCTGATGATGGTTGGCGGCACACAACAGGTGATGCTGCAGGTCCGGTTTGCCGAAATGTCCCGCTCGGTCAGCCAAAGCCTGTCGTCAAGCTTCAGCGCATCGGTCGGTGATTTCCAGTTGGGAACAGGCACCAGCGCAACCTCCTTTCCATCAACCACTGCGACGCCAAACCTGGGCGGTCGCAACGGCGTTCTGGGGGTCAACTTTGGCACCGGCACCGCGCAATTCGGCATCTTGCTGGAGGCACTGGAATCCAACGGCATGGTGCGCACCCTCGCAGAGCCGAACCTGACCACGCTTTCTGGCCAGACCGCGTCATTCCTTGCCGGCGGTGAATATCCCATTCCGGTATCAACTGCCGAAGGCGTGGCGGTTGAGTTCAAGCCATTCGGTATCAGCCTTGAATTCACACCGACGGTGGTGGACGGCGACATTATCAACCTCAACCTGTCCACCGAGGTTTCCGCCATCGGCGACATTCAGGCCGCCACCGGCGTGCCCGAACTGAACACCCGCTCGGCCTCGACCACGGTTGAAATGCGGGATGGCGAAAGCTTCGCCATTGCCGGCCTGCTGCAAGATGACTTCCGCGACAGCATTGGCCAGGTGCCGTGGCTGGGCGATCTTCCGGTTCTTGGCGCATTGTTCAGGAGCACGAGCTATAGCCGCGACCAATCCGAGCTGGTGATCATCATCACTGCGCATCTTGTTACCCCCACGCGGGGCGAGGCGCTGGTGCTGCCGACTGACCGTATTGCGATCCCCACGGAATCTGAATTGTTCCTTTTCGGGCGCACAGTCGGCAACCTGCCGACCAGCTCGGGTGCCGCCGACGTGGCGCAGCAGGACTTCGGTGGTTCCTACGGCTATGTGATGGAGTAAGCGACATGCGAACCAAACATATCCTGATCATCGGGGCCGCCACGATGGCCCTGTCCGCCTGCGAACCCGGCTCCGAGCGTCCGCTCGGCTCTCATCTGGACGAGGGTGGTTTCGGCAATCCGACCATGAACAACATCCAGATCCATAACGGCGAACGCAGTTATGTTTCGGATCTGGCTGCGCGATTCGCGGCAGAGGTGCCAACAACCATAAACTTCGCCTTCAATTCAGACGATCTGGATGCCGAAGCGCGCCAGATCCTGACGCAGCAGGCAGTCTTTATCCGAAACTTCCCCGAGGTGCGGTTCAGCGTTTATGGACACACCGATCTGGTTGGGTCGGATGCATACAACAACCGTCTGGGACAGCGCCGCGCCCGCGCCGCCGTCAATTTCCTGGTCAGTCAAGGCATCAACCGCTCGCGTCTGGATGCCTTGGTTTCATTGGGGGAAACCCAGCCGGTGGTCGCCACCGAACAGATGGAACGCCGCAATCGCCGCACCGTGACAGAGGTCAGCGGTTTTGTCGCCGACGACCCGATGGTCCTTGATGGGCAGTATGCTGCGATCGTCTACCGGGGCTATACCGGCGGTGGCGCGACCGAATAGAGACCCGCGGCAGCCCGCCTTGGGCTGCCGACGATGCGTCGTTTAAGGCGCCATGGGTCTAAGATTGCAGATAAAATCCCGTTTTTCGTCCTATTGTTGCCGCTTTTCCCCGCCACGTTGATCTGTGACAACGGGTGGGCCGCGTCAAAACACAGGGCCGTTCCCCCCAACGATCAGCGTTCCGAGCAGTAAAGGACGCTGCCCGAGAAAACGAGCCGGCAAAGCCGGACAAATTGGGAATAGTGGAATGAGTAGCGGACTTGCTTTGAAATCCGATCCAGCGCCAATTCTGGCATGCACGATCTCGCGCGATGTCCAGAACTTCGATCTCTTGATCGAGGATATGGAAGTCGAACTTGGAGAGGCGTGGGGCGACCTGAGCCTTGACGAAGCACGCGCCTTCCTTGCCCAACCCGATGCGATGGACCTGCAGTTCGTGGCCATTGCCGTCGACGGCAAGGACGAAGGCGATATCGGCCTGATCGGAGAGATCATCACCGCCGCAAAGTCGCGCAAGGTGAACGTGATCTTGATCGCCGACAACGTGTCGACCGCCGGATTGCACCAGTTGCTGCGGTTGGGCGCCCAAGATTTCGTGCCCTACCCCCTGCCCGAAGGCGCATTGCGCGACGTGATTGACCGGATCCGGCAGCCCGAACCGACCCCCGAAGCCGCGAAAGCCGCGCCCACCGTCAATCCCGCCCCCAAGATGGATACCCGGTCCGCCATTTTCGCGGTGCAGGGTCTGGCGGGTGGCACGGGGGCGACGACACTTGCCGTCAATCTGGCCTGGGAACTGGCCAATATCGACAAGAAACAGGCGCCATCCGTATGCATCATCGATTTTGACCTGCAACAAGGCGCCGTGTCGACGTTTCTGGACCTGCCGCGCCGCGAAGTGATCTTCGAGATGTTGCAAGACGTCGCCGCAATGGACGTGGAGGGTTTCAAGCAGGCCTTGGTCGCCTTCAATGACAAACTGTCCGTCTTCACCGCGCCCGCAGATATGCTGCCGCTCGACATCATCTCGGCCGAGGACGTGGAAGGTTTGCTGAACCTTGCCACCCAGTGCTTCGATATCGTCATCATCGACATGCCCAAGACAACGGTGCAATGGACCGAAACGGTTCTGGCGCGCGCCGATGTCTATTTTGCCGTGCTCGAACTCGATATGCGGTCGGCCCAAAACGCGATCCGGTTCATCCGCGCCCTGCAATCGGAAGATCTGCCCTTGGACAAGGTGAACTTTGTCCTGAACCGGGCGCCCGGAATGACCGACCTGAACGGCAAGGGACGGGTCAAGCGGCTTAGCGAAAGCCTTGGCGTCAAGATCGCCACCATGTTGCCCGATGGGGGCCGGCCCGTGCTGCAAAGCTGCGATCACGGTCTGCCACTCAGCGAAACCGCAAAGAAGAATCCGCTGCGCAGGGAAATTCAGAAACTTGCGACCAGCCTGCATGCCGCCATGCTGCGCGAAGCGACGGGAGGGTAAGCAAATGTTTTCCAAATACAAGAAAGCGGCTGAACCTCTGGCCACAAATGCCCCCGCCCCGGCGGCGTCAACGCCCGATCCGTCAACCGCCAGTGGACCGCCCAAGGTTCAGCGTCGGCAAGTCGTGCAGATGACGCCCGAGGCGGCCCCCGCCGATGTCGCCACACAGGACAAGGAAAAGAAACGCCGCCTGCGTCTTGATGAAATCAAGACCGAGATGCACAGCCGCCTTCTGGACAACCTGAACCTGTCAGCCTTGGAAACAGCCAAGGAAAACGACCTGCGGGCCGAGATCATCGCCATCACAAACGATGAACTGAATGAGTTGGGCATCGTGCTGAACCGCGAGGACCGGCAGACGCTACATACGGAATTGTTTGATGAGGTCACGGGTCTTGGCCCGCTTGAGCCGCTTTTGAAAGACGAAACCGTCAACGATATTCTGGTCAACGGCCCGAACCGGGTGTTCGTGGAACGCGCGGGCAAGCTGACCCTGACCGAGGTGCGCTTCAAGGACGAACGCCACCTGTTGCGCATTATCGACAAGATCGTGTCGGCCGTCGGTCGCCGCGTGGACGAAAGCAACCCCTATGTTGACGCTCGTCTGAAAGACGGATCGCGTTTCAACGCCATGGTGCCGCCCGTCGCCGTGGATGGCTCGCTCGTGTCGATCCGTAAGTTCAAGAAGGAAAAGCTGGCCATTGACGATCTGGTGAGGTTCGGGGCCTTCAGTGAAGAAATGGCCGCGTTTCTTCAGGCCGCGATTTCAACCCGGCTGAATGTGATCGTGTCGGGCGGCACGGGTTCGGGCAAGACGACAACGCTGAACGCGCTGTCGTCCTTTATCGACAACTCGGAACGAATCCTGACGATCGAGGATACTGCGGAACTGCAACTGCAACAGACCCACGTAGGCCGGATGGAAAGCCGCCCGCCCAACGTGGAAGGCAAGGGCGCGGTGACGCAACGCGATTGCCTGCGCAACGCCCTGCGGATGCGGCCCGATCGCATCATCGTGGGCGAAACCCGCGGTGAAGAAGTCATCGACATGTTGCAGGCCATGAACACCGGCCACGACGGATCGATGACCACGATTCACGCCAACTCTGCCCGCGACGCCTGTTCGCGTCTGGAAAACATGATCGCCATGTCGGGTATCGAAATGCCGATCAAGGCAGTCCGCGCCCAGATCGCATCGGCTGTGAACCTCGTGGTGCAGGCCTCGCGATTGCAGGACGGATCGCGCCGCATGGTCTCGATCACCGAGATCACCGGCATGGAGGGTGACGTGATCTCAATGCAAGAAATCTTTCGCTTTCAACGCCTTGGGCTCAAGCCTGACGGCACGATCATCGGGCGCTTCACTGCATGCGGGGTGCGGTCGCACTACTCCGACAGATTCAAACAGTGGGGTTATGAACTGCCCACTGCCATTTATGAACCGGCAGCGGCGGAGTAAAAATCATGAACCTGAGTATCGAGCCACTTATCTACATCGGGATCTTCGTCGGCGTCATCATGCTGGTCGAAGGTGTCTACCTGATGGTGTTCGGCAAAACCATCAGCCTCAGCGCGCGTGTAAACCGCCGCTTGTCGCTGTTGGAAAAAGGCAGCTCGCGGGAAGACGTTCTGGCCAAACTTCGTAAGGAGCTGGACCAGCATACCGGCACCCGGACCATCCCGCTTTATTCGCTGATCGCGGACAAGGCGCAGAAGGCCAACATCGCTTTCACTCCACCGCAATTGATGATGGTGATGGCCGGACTGACGGTCGCGTCATTCATGTTGCTTACCATTTTGACCGGTGCGTCGTTCCCCATTCGCCTGCTGGTATCGGTGGGCATGGGGGTAGGTGCGGTCTTCTACTGGGTCAACTCCAAGGCCAAGAAGCGGCTGAGCATGCTGGAAGAACAGCTGCCGGATGCGGTTGAACTGATTGTCCGGTCGCTGCGCGTGGGCCACCCGTTCGTATCGGCCATCAACACCGTGGCCAAGGAAATGTCCGACCCACTTGGGTCCGAACTGGGCATCATCGCGGATGAAGCCGCCTATGGCCGCGATGTCGCGGAATCCATTCAAGCCATGGCTGAACGTCTGGATATGCAGGATTTGCGCTTTCTGGCGGTGGCAGTGGGCATCCAGCAGACATCGGGCGGTAATCTGGCCGAGATCCTCGAAGGCCTCGCCAATGTGATTCGGGCCCGCTTCAAGCTGTTTCGAAAGGTCAACGCCATCACGGCCGAGGCGAAATGGTCGGGCATGTTCCTGTCCGCCTTCCCGGTGCTGGCATTGATCGGCATCAACGTAGCACAACCTGATTACTACGCCGACGTCATGGAAAGCCCCATGTTCATCCCGGCCTGCGCGGTCGTGGCGGTCATGCTGGGGGTGAACGTCATCTTCATGCGCATGATGGTCAACATTAAGGTCTGAGGCAAAAAATGAACGCAATTACCAACCTTTTCGACAGCGCCAATGCCTACATCACGGCCAGCTTGGGCGACCTTGGTCCGTTGATTGTCGCGGGTGTGCTCGGGCTTTTGCTGGTGGTGATCGCACTTCCCGCCATCTTGTTCCGCAAGAAGGACCCGATGGAGAAGCTGCGCGATTCCGTTACCGGGCGCAGCAAGGCGGAAACGACCCGCAGCTTGCGCCGTGGTGGCAAGGACGAGCGGCTTGATCGCTTTGCCCAATTTCTGGAACCCCAGAACCAGGATGAATACAGCGCCGCCCAGATGACCATGATCCGGGCTGGTTACAGGTCCAAGGGGGCCGTGCAGACGTTCCACTTTGCACAGTTCGCCCTTGGCATCGCCGGATTGGCTTTGGGGACGGTTTACGTTTTGCTCTCAGGCGGCGGTGGATCGGCGCAGGCATCCATTCTGTCGGTATTGATCCCGGGTTGCGTGGGGTATTACGCGCCGAAATACTGGGTCAACAAACGGGTGCAGAAACGGGTGGAAGAGATCACCACCGGTTTCCCCGATGCGCTGGACCTGATGCTTGTTTGCGTCGAAGCCGGACAATCCCTGGATCAGGCCATCAACCGTGTGGCGAAAGAGATCAAACCCTCGTACCCTGCATTGGCAGAGGAATTTCAAATCATCGCCTTTGAAATGAAGGCGGGCAAAGACAAGACGCAGGTGCTGCGCGATATGGGCGAACGGGTCGATATTCAGGACGTGAACAGCTTTGTCACGGTGCTGATCCAATCAGCCAGCTTTGGTACATCCATCGCCGAGGCACTGCGCGTATATGCGGACGAAATGCGCGACAAGCGGGTTTTGCGGGCTGAAGAAAAGGCCAACAAATTGCCCACGAAGCTGACACTTGGAACGATGATGTTCTGCGTGCCGCCACTGCTGATCATCTTGATCGGACCATCGGTTTACGGGATTTCCCAGAACCTGAACGGGGGCTTTTGACAGGAGGGTTTGATGAGGGGGCTCATCATTCTGGCACTGATCACGACCATGGGGCTTTCGGCCTGTTCACCACAGGGTGACCGGCTGGACCCCATGATAAACGCGGGGCCAGAGGCCCCCGACGGCACCGCAGTTCTGCGCGATGCCGTCGATCCGCTTTTGGTGGGGCACCGCCTGATGGAAGCCGGAGAATATGAATTGGCCCTTCGCGCCTATTACCGGGCCGGGGCAGATTACGGAACAACCGCAGATGTCCTGACGGCCCTTGGTTCCGCCAATTTGCGGCTTGGCAGGATCGGTCAGGCCGAAACCCTGCTGCGCGAGGCGACCGACGTCGCGCCTGAATTCCCCGCTGCGTGGAACAATCTTGGCGTCGCCTTGATGGAACAGGGCGAATACGGCGAGGCGCGACAGGTCTTTCGCCATGCCTATGCACTGGACAGTGGCCAATCGGACTCTATCCGCGAGAACCTTCGCTTGGCTATCGCGCGAATGGAAAATATCAGTTATGATGAAGACAATAATGAAAGCAGTTTCGACTTGGTACGTCGTGGCGGAGGACGATACGTTCTTCTGTCGACCCCCTGATCGAAACGCACGAGCAGCATGAGGGCGCAGATGCGTGTGACCACCCGGATCATCCCGGCGCTTGGCCTGGCCATTTTCGTGGCTGGCTGCGGGGATATGCAATCACTTGATGTGAACCGCGGTATCGACCCGCTGAACGTCATTGATGAAAGCAATCTCAACAACATCATGTTGACGGCTGCCGACCCCGAAGAGGCGGTCAACTATTTCCGCGAAGCCAGTCGCGGGTCACCCGAGCGTTTGGATTTGCGGCGCGGATTGGCGACAAGCCTTGTGCGCGCCCGCCGGGCCGCCGAGGGCGAGGTTGTCTGGCGCGATATCGTCGCCAGCAACGAGGCCACGGATCAGGACCGTATCGATTACGCCGATGCCCTGATCCGCAATTCGAACTGGGACGAGGCTGAAGCCCAGCTTGATCTGGTGCCGCCGACATTCGAAACATACGAACGCTACCGGCTGGAGGCCATGATTGCGGACAGCAATCAGGAATGGGACCGCGCGGACAGCTTTTACGAGACGGCTGTAGGCTTGACCACACGCCCTGCCAACGTCTTGAACAACTGGGGGTATTCCCGTCTGACGCGCGGCGATTACGAAGGCGCGGAAGGGTTGTTCATCGAAGCGATCACCTATGACCCCGACCTGTTCACCGCAAAGAACAATCTGGTTCTGGCCCGCGCGGCGCAAGGCAACTATCAACTTCCGCTGGTCCGCATGACCCAGATCGAGCGCGCGCAACTGCTGCACACCGCCGCCCTTGCCGCGATCCGTCAAGGTGAAGTGGATGTCGGTCGCGGCCTGCTATCCGATGCGATCGACACGCACCCGCAGCACTTCGATGCTGCCGTGCGCGCCCTGCGCGCCCTTGATACGGAGATCCGTGCATGACGTTGTCCCTGACCTTTCTGCAAGCCGTCTGGTTTCTGCCCTTTGTCCTGCCCATCGGTATCTGGGTCGCCATGTCGGACCTGCGTGATATGCGCATCCCCAATGTGGCGGTTCTGGCTCTGACGGCGGTGTTTGTGGTCGGCGGTCTGATCCTGCTTCCGATTGACTCCTTTCTTTGGCGATTGGCGCAACTGGCCGTCGTTCTGGTGATCGGGTTCGTCATCACGTCTCTGGGGTTGGTTGGCGCAGGCGACGCGAAATTCGCCGCCGCAATGGCGCCGTTCGTGGCCCCCGGTGATGGGATGTTCTTCCTGCTTCTGTTCTCCATGGTTCTGGTCGGGTCTTGGGTGACGCATCGGGGCGCAAGCCGCGTCACCGCCGTGCGCCGCGTCACACCCGATTGGGCATCTTGGGATCAGGGCAAACTTTTCCCGATGGGCGTGGCCTTGGCGGGTGCGCTGCTGATCTATCTGGCCTTGGGCCTGCAATACGGCGCCGCCTGACAATTTTTAGCGAAATCAGGCTGTTCACGCCCTTATCATGCCGTATTCGCGGGGCATTCTGTGCCCCGATGCAACACCGGTGATGCAAAAATTATGAACATCCAGACGCCCCAGACCCAATCCTTTGCCCCCGCACCGCTGCGCAAGCTGTCCGATACCGGACTGCCCATGGTGATGATGCGGGATATCTTGTTGAAGACCATGTTCCGCAAAAGCGTCGAACATACGTCCGAGATTGCACAGGCAATCTGCCTGCCGATCCCGCTGGCCCAACAATTGATCGACGCGGCCCGCGATCAGGCGCTGATTCAGGCAACCGGCACGCTGCATGCGACCTCCAGTTCGGAAATGGGGTTCCAACTGACCGACAGCGGCAAGGCCCGCGCGCTCGATGCGCTGTCACAGTCCGAATACTACGGCGCGATGCCCGTCCCGCTGGAGGATTACAAGGAACAGACCAAGCGCCAATCGATCCGCTCCATCCACCTGACGCGGGAAATGCTGGTCGGATCCATGGGCCACCTGATCTTGCCCGACGGGTTGATCGACCAGCTTGGGCCAGCCGTCGGATCGGGTCGATCTGTCTTGATGTATGGCCCGCCGGGCAACGGGAAATCGTCCATCGCGGAAGGGATCCGCGCCGCCATGGGTGACACCATCTACATGCCCCGGTCGTTGTCCTACGCCGGTCAGGTCATCACGATGTATGATCCCATCGTCCACACGGTCGTGTCTGACGGAACCGAAGCAAGCACCGGTCTGCGCAAGACCGCGCTGGCCTATGACAGCCGTTATCTGATCTGCACGCGGCCCACTGTGATGACGGGTGGCGAGCTCTCGCTGTCGATGCTCGACCTCAACTATAACGCGGTCAGCCGGACCTATCAGGCATCTCTGCAATTGAAATCAACCGGTGGCGTGTTCATCGTCGACGACCTTGGCCGTCAGGAAGAACCACCTCAGGCGCTGATCAACCGCTGGATCGTGCCGTTGGAGGTTGGCTATGACATTCTTGCCCTGCAATCGGGCGAGAAGTTCGAGGTGCCGTTTGACACGCTGGTGGTCTTTTCCACGAACTTCCATCCAAACGAGTTGTTCGACCAAGCGGCGTTGCGCCGGATCTTCTTCAAGGTGAAGATCGATGGCCCCACGCAGGAACAGTTCCTGAAGATCTTCGCCATGGTTGCGCGCAAGAAAAAGATCGCACTGGACGAGGCGTCCCTGATCCACTTGCTGAAAAGCAAATACCCGACGGTCAACAACGTCTACGCCAACTATCACGCGAATTTCCTTCTGGATCAGATCATTGCCATCTGCAATTTCGAAGGTATCCCGCACCAGTTGCGCCCTGACCTGATCGACCGCGCGTGGGAAAACCTCTATGTCAAGCAAGAGGTGATCGTTCACTAAAACCATGGGCTGATCTTTTCATTGCCCTGCCCTATGTCTGGGCCATGACTGTCCTGCCCCCCCAGATCACCACATGGTTCAGCACCCGCGGCTGGACCATCCATCCGCATCAACAGCAGATGCTGGATCTGGCCAAGGACCCCTGCCAATTGCTGATCGCCCCCACCGGCGGCGGCAAGACCATGGCGGGGTTCCTGCCCTCGCTGGCCGAACTGGCCGACGGGACGCACCAAGGTCTCCACACCCTTTACGTCAGCCCGCTCAAGGCACTGGCAGCCGATATCAAACGCAATCTGCGCACCCCGGTCGACGACATCGGCCTGCCGATCCGGATCGAGGATCGCACCGGCGACACGACCGCGACGCAAAAGAAACGCCAACGTGCCGACCCGCCACATATCCTGCTGACCACACCGGAAAGCCTTGCGCTATTGATCAGCTACGAAGATGCGCCGCGGATGTTCGCCGGGCTTCAGCGTGTCATCATCGATGAAATCCACGCACTGGCCGAAAGCAAACGCGGCGATCAATTGATGCTCGCGCTTTCTCGGCTTTCCACGCTTGCCCCCGGCCTGCGGCGCGTCGGCCTGTCCGCCACGGTGGAAGATCCGTCCGCAATCGCCCGCATTCTTGCGCGCCACCCCGATCCCTGCCAGATCCTGCAGGCCGACCCCGGCCCTGACCCCGACATCCAGATGATGCACATCGACGAAGACCCGCCATGGTCCGGCGGCGGCGGAAGATACGCAATCAACGCGGTGCTTGATCAGGTCCGCCAGCACAAGACGACCCTGATCTTCCATAATACGCGCGCGCAGGCCGAACTGTTCTTTCACGCGCTCTGGTTCGCGAATGACGATCAACTGCCCATCGGCATCCACCACGGCGCGCTGGCCCGGGAACAGCGCGAAAAGGTCGAACAGGCCATGGTGCGCGGCGATCTCAAGGCCATCGTCTGCACTGGCTCGCTTGATCTGGGCATCGACTGGGGCGATGTCGATCTGGTCATTCAGGTGGGGGCGCCGAAGAACGTCAAGCGTCTGGTGCAGCGCATTGGCCGCGCCAATCATCGCTATAATGCACCGTCCAAGGCGCTGATCGTGCCTGCCAACCGGTTCGAGGTCATCGAATGCGTCGCGGCCCTGCAAGCGGTGCGCGAACATGATCTGGACGGCGATCCGCGCGCGTCCGGCCCGCTGGATGTCTTGTGCCAGCACATCTTGATCCGCGCCTGTGCGGGTCCGTTTCAAGCCGATGACCTTTATGCGGAAATCACCTCGGCCGGGGCTTATGCGGACCTGCCGCGCCCCACCTTTGACCGCTGCCTCGATTTTTGCGCCACGGGTGGCTATGCCCTGCGTGCCTATGATCGCTGGCAGCGGTTGCTGCAACGCCCCGATGGCCAATGGCAATTGCGCGACCCCCGCGGCACGCAACGCATCCGCATGAACATCGGCACCATCGTGGACGCCGACAAGCTCAAGGTGCGGATGCAACGATCACGCGGCGGCGCACCTCTGGGGGAGGTAGAGGAATACTTTGCCTCCACCCTCCGCAAGGGCGACACCTTCTTGATGGGCGGGCAGGTCGTCCGGTTTGAAACCTTGCGTGAAATTACGGTGGAGGTTTCGAAAACCCCGTCAAAGCAGCCCAGAATTGCGACCTTCATGGGGACCAAGTTCGCGACGTCCACCCAGCTTTCCGACCGCATCATCAAGATGTTCCAGCAAGATGACTGGCCCGATTTGCCCCACCACACCCGCGACTGGCTGCACCTTCAACGCCGCATCTCGCGCCTGCCCCAACGTGACCGTCTTCTGGTCGAAACCTTCCCCCATGACGGGCGCGAACACCTTTGCGCCTATGGCTTCGCGGGCCATAATGCGCAGCAGACACTGGGCCTTCTGCTGACCCAGCGGATGGAGGAGATGGGCCTGCATCCGTTGGGTTTTGTCTGCACCGATTACGCCACCCTGATCTGGGGGCTGGACGTCGTGACAGACCCCGCGCCGCTGTTCCAACGCGATGATCTGGTCGCCACGATGGACCGTTGGCTGTCCGAGAATACGGTGATGAAACGCACGTTCAAGCAAAGCGCCATCATCGCGGGCCTTGTTGATCGCAATCTGCCCGGCGGCAGGAAAACCGGGCGACAAGCGACCTTTTCCACCGACATCTTGTATGACACCTTGCGCAAATACGATCCCGACCACGTCATGCTTGAGATCACCCGGAATGAGGCAATGCGCGGCTTGGTCGATTTCGGGCGCATCGAACAGATGCTGGCCCGTATCGGTGACCGCATCGACCATGTTCCGCTGACGCGCGTCACGCCGCTGGCCGCACCGCTGTTTCTGGAACCCGGGCGCGTACCTGTCGCCGGTCTGGCCGATCAACGCCTGCTGGACGAAGAAGCGGCGCGCCTGATGGAGGTTGCTGGCCTGTCCGCCCTCGCAAAATAGGTTACAAAAAATCGCGAAACTCCGATTTCTTGTAACCTATTTTCATCTTTAGTCTTCGAATATGAGCGCCCAAGGCATCCCTTATTTCCACTGGTATGACGTCCGATCTTGCGCGGGGCCGCATCGCATGGCATCGAACGAAGCATGAACGGGCACCTTTTCACATTCGCGAACGCCGCGCTGACTGCTCTGCCCTCCGGTGCACTCTGGTGGGAACAGGAATGCCTGCTTTGCGTCTCCGACCTGCATTTGGGCAAATCGGACCGCATGGCCCGGCGTGGCGGCCCGATGCTGCCCCCCTACGAAGTGCTGGAAACGCTGGACCGACTTTCCAGCGATATCGCGGCGACGGCGGCGACCCATATACTCTGCCTTGGCGACAGCTTTGACGATCTGGCAGCGGCGCGCGATATGGCCCCGGAATTGACCGACCGTCTGGCAAGCTTGATGGCGGCGCGGCGCTGGACGTGGATCGCGGGGAACCATGACCCCGGCCCGGTGGATCTGGGCGGCACCTACCGGGCAGAATTGGCTCTGTCCGGCGTTACGTTCCGTCACATCGCAATACCCGGCGAAACTGCCGAGATCTCAGGGCATTACCACCCCAAGGCAAGGCTGACGGCGCGCGGTAGAACGCTAAGCCGTCGGTGTTTTCTGGTGGATGCGGACCGTCTAATCCTGCCAGCCTACGGCACCTATACCGGTGGCCTCTACTGTGATCGGCCCGCGCTGTCGGCGTTGATGACGGTCGGTGCGCAGGCGATTTTGCTGGGCACTCCGCCCCGGCCTATTCCCATGCCACGCGGCGACGGATAGAGTGCGGCGATGATCACCAATGAACCGCGCATCCGCGAGAGTCTGGCCAATCAGGGTCTGCTGCAAACCCTTGCTGCTGGCTTGCACACGCTGGATGCAGGCCGCGTGACCTTGTTCATGCCGATCACCCCCGCTTCAAGCCAGCAACATGGGTTTGTGCATGCCGGCGCCACGTTTGCATTGGGCGACAGTGCATCGGGGTATGCCGCCATGACGGTAATGCCGCCTGACGCAGAGGTGATGACGGTGGAAATGAAGATCAACCTGATTGCCCCCGCCGACGGTATCCGGCTCTGGGCACATGGCGAGGTGGTCAAACCCGGCCGCCGCCTGATCATCACGCGCTGCACCGTTGAGGTTGAGCGCGCCGACGGCACACGCCGCGATGTCGCTCTGATGCAGGGCACAATGATCCCCGTCTAGGCGCATGGGTGATTGCAGCCCACGTGCACCGGCCCGCTGCGCGGGACGGCAACGGCGGCTTTATCCCAAATCCGCAAGATGCTGACGGCTTTCGACGTGAACGCAACGACCATGCGCACAATCTGCCCCCCGCACAAGGCGGGAGGCCAAGTGTCATCAGGCCGTCAGCCCCTCCGGTTCCGGCAGCCCGTTTGCCCGGCAACACGCGGTCAGGGTGTTTGCAAGCAGGCAGGCGATTGTCATCGGCCCGACGCCGCCGGGGACGGGCGTGATCGCGCCGGCGACGGCGACGGCGCTGGCGAAATGGACGTCGCCAACCAATTTGGTCTTGGCCGGATCATCAGGGTGCGGGACGCGGTTGATACCGACGTCGATCACCGTCGCCCCCGGTTTGACCCAGTCACCCGGTATCATTTCGGGGCGACCAACGGCCGCCACCAGAATATCGGCAGCCCGGCAGGTTGCGGCCAAGTCCCGTGTCCGGCTGTGCGCGATCGTCACGGTGCAGCTATCGCCCAGCAGCAATTGCGCCATCGGTTTGCCGACGATATTGCTGCGGCCGACCACAACGGCGTTCAGTCCCGACAGGTCTCCAAGATGACTGCGCAGCATCATCAGACAACCAAGTGGCGTGCAGGGCACCATCGCCTTTTGCCCTGTGGACAGAAGCCCGACATTGGAAATGTGAAAGCCGTCCACATCCTTGGCGGGATCAATCCTGTTGATGACCTTGGCGCTATCCACATGGCCCGGCAGGGGAAGTTGCACCAGAATGCCATGCACGGCGGGGTCTGCGTTCAACTTGTCCACAATGGCCAAGATATCGGCCTCGGGCGTCGATGCGTCCAGCTTATGTTCGAAACTGGCCATTCCGGCTTCGGCGGTCTGCTTGCCCTTGTTGCGCACATAGACTTGGCTGGCGGGGTCTTCACCAACCAAGACCACAGCCAAACCGGGGGTCAGGCCATGGGACGCTTTCAATGCAGCAACATGGGTTGCCACCTGCGCCCGCACGGTGGCGGCAAAGGCTTTGCCGTCAAGGATCGTGGCGGCCATCCTAGAACAACCCTTCGATGTTGCCCATGTCGTTGAGCCTGATCGCCTCGGCGGACGGCACACGGGGCAGGCCCGGCATGGTCATGATTTCCCCGCAGATGACCACGACGAACCCGGCCCCCGCGCTAAGGCGCACCTCTCGGACGGGCAGGCTGTGGCCCACCGGTGCTCCGCGCAGGTTGGGGTCGGTGCTGAAGGAGTATTGGGTCTTGGCCATGCAGATCGGCAGGTGGCCATAGCCCTCCGCCTCCCACGCTTTCAGCTGATCGCGGACTTTCTTGTCCGCGATAACTTCGGAGGCATGGTAGATCTGCTTGGCGATCACCTCCACCTTCTGGAACAGCGGCATGTCATCGGGATACAGCGGCGCGAACTGGCTGTAACCGCCATCGGCGATTTCGGCAACGCGGGCAGCCATCGCAGCGATCCCCTTGCCGCCTTCCGCCCAGTGACGGTTCAAGAAGCATTCGGACCCTTGGCCAGCGACATAATCCATCACGGCCTGAATTTCGGCCTCGGTATCACCGTGGAAATGGTTGATGCCAACGACGACTGGGACGCCAAACGATTTCAGGTTGCCGATATGTCGGCCGAGGTTGGCGCAACCTTTCTGCACGGCTTCCACATTCTCGGCACCCAGATCGGCCTTGGCGACGCCGCCGTTCATCTTCATCGCGCGCACGGTGGCAACCAGCACCACGCAATCGGGCGCAAGGCCCGCCTTGCGGCACTTGATGTTCATGAATTTCTCGGCGCCCAGATCCGCGCCAAACCCGGCCTCGGTCACCACGTAATCCGCCAGCTTCAGGGCCGTCGTGGTAGCAATGACCGAGTTGCAGCCATGAGCGATGTTTGCGAAGGGGCCGCCGTGGACAAAGGCCGGGTTATTCTCCAGCGTCTGCACCAGATTGGGCTGCATCGCATCCTTGAGCAGCACGGTCATCGCGCCGTCGGCCTTGATGTCGCGGGCATAGATCGGAGCGCGGTCGCGGGTGTAGGCGACGATGATCGCGCCCAGACGTTCCTGCAGGTCTTTCAGGTCATTCGCGAGGCAAAGGATGGCCATGACCTCGGAGGCGACGGTGATGTCGAACCCGGTCTGGCGCGGAAAGCCGTTCGCAACACCACCAAGCGACGTCACGATATCGCGCAGGGCACGGTCGTTCATGTCCAGCACTCGACGCCAGACAACGCGGCGTTCGTCGATCTGAAGTTCGTTACCCCAGTAGATATGATTGTCGATCATCGCCGACAGCAGGTTGTGCGCCGAGGTGATGGCGTGAAAATCGCCGGTGAAGTGAAGGTTCATATCCTCCATCGGCACGACTTGGGCATAGCCGCCGCCAGCGGCACCACCCTTCATGCCAAAGCATGGGCCAAGGGACGCCTCGCGGATGCAGACCGCCGCCTTCTTGCCGATCGCGTTCAGCCCGTCGCCCAGACCCACGGTGGTGGTCGTCTTGCCCTCACCTGCGGGGGTGGGGTTGATGGCAGTGACAAGGATCAGTTTGCCATTGGGGCGGTCTTGCACGGAATTGATGAAATCTTGGCTGATCTTGGCCTTGTCGTGGCCGTAGGGCAGCAGGGCTTCGGTGGGAATGCCAAGCTTCTCACCAATTTCCTGAATAGAGCGCTTCTTCGCCTCGCGGGCGATTTCGATGTCGGTTTTGAAGGCCATGTGCGTTCCCCGTGGGCGTCTGGTGCAGTTGTTTTAATGGCCTATATCGCCCTTCCCCCCCAAACCGAGGGGCATTTCCGACATTTTCACCCTCACGCCCGCCATTTGGGTTTCCGATGCACGACGCAACGGCCTGAATGGGAACGGCGGCATCATGATCGGGCCGCGCGCGCCGCTTCAAGATGGGTCCAGACGGGTTGATCAGGGATATGCAGACGCAGGGTTTCGCCAAGCCGCAACGTGCCTTCACGTTCGACCCATGCGGTGACGCCACGCCGCCCTGCGGCGGCGGGCTTGAATGCTTTGCCAAACCCCGGTCTGGCCGCATTGATCACGGGGGCCGGCAGCGTACAGGGGCGGTTTTCCATATCGACCGTCAATGTTGTGCCAGATGTGCCCTGCAACCGCGATGACGGCGGGATATGAGTGAAATCAGGGATGCCCTGCACCACCATGCTGGCGCCGATCCATGATGGGTCAAATGCCTCAAGCCCCATGTCGGCGGCGATAGCGGCAAGATCTTCTGCGGATACCACAGAAAGCTGGCGCGTGTTCCGAATGGGGGTACCACGTTTGTATTGCGACAGCACACGGCTATCTGAGGGGCGGGTCAGACCCGCACGGCTTTCAGCGTCATGACCTCCGAACGTCAGGGGCATTTCGGTCAGCGGTGTCGTGGCCAAAGCGGCGTCACGGTCGGCGTTGTGACCAAGCCAGACAATCTTCGCGGTAAAATCAGTGGGAATGAGGGCAGGCATGGGATGCTTCCAAACAGTTCATGGTTCGCGCCAAGATGCGAAAGCAACCCGGTCACCACAACCCGAAACCTGTGGGGTCAGGACATGATCAAGGCGGGCTGACATCTGCATTGGGCAAAGGCCGCGAACCGCCTATCGGTCCGTGATCTGGCGACCCCGAGCAAGAAAGCCGTCAAGCATACGATATGTCGATGGCATGAAATGCCCAAGCTTGCGATTTTCAGCAAACCAAGCCGCGCCGCCCGGGGTTGTCAGCCAGTCGATGAAGTAATTCGTCATCGCATCGTCCAGCCCCTCCAGCTTGCGAGGGAGGGAGTCGTTATGTTTGACGAAATTGCCAACGACATGGATCCCTTGTTCCAGAAACAGCCCAAATCGCCGTTTCTCGGTTGGTGACAGGCTGGCGTAATCGGCATGGCCCCGTTCGACCAGATCCGCGAACTCCGGATCTTGGGTAAGCCCCTTGTAGGAGACCAGCGAATCCAGAAGTTCGCGCCAGTTCGACAATTCGGTCTGTTTGCGGGTGCGGTGCAGTTCGTAGGCCAGAAACGCAACTGACACCATCACGCCAAGTGCGGCCAACAGGTCGGCAATCGGGGCAAATTGGGCAAGGGTCATTGTGTCGTTCTTTGAAAGTGGTCAGCCAATCCTAAACGGGCCGCTTCCCACGCGCAAAGAAAAACCCCCGGCGCGCGGATCACGGCACCGGGGGGTTTGTCTTATTCCGTCAATCGGTGGATCAGGCGCTTGGTTCCGGCTCCAGATCACCCGACGGCTTGGATTTCGTCTTGGTCTTGATCTTGGGGATGGCCGTAATGGATGGCGTGCCGCCGACATCTGTATCGTCCTTGCCTTCGCCACGGTTCAACGGTTCACCCGCGATCACCTTGCCGATTTCAGAACCTGTCAGCGTCTCGTATTCCAAAAGGCCCTGAGCCAGACGCTCAAGATCGTCGCGCTTTTCGGTCAGGATACGCTTGGCGGTCTCATACCCTTCGTCGACCAAGGCCTTGACCTTGTCATCGATGATTTTCTGAGTCGCCGCCGAATGGCTGGCCCCGCCACCATAGCTTCCCAGATAAGACTGCTGTTCGTTTGCATAGTCGACATACCCAAGCTCTTCGGCATAGCCGAATTGCGTGACCATGGCGCGCGCAATTTTTGACACCTGCTGAATGTCCGAGGCGGCACCAGAGGTCACGTATTCCTTGCCGAAGACCAGTTCCTCGGCAACGCGCCCGCCCATCGCCATGGCGATTTTGGAGGTATATTTGCGATAGCTGACGCTGAGTTGGTCACGCTCGGGCAGGGACAGGACAAGACCCAGTGCCCGGCCACGCGGGATAATCGTGGCTTTGTGGATCGGATCATGGTCGGGCACGTTCAGGCCGACGACGGCATGGCCCGCCTCATGATAGGCGGTCAACTTCTTCTCGTCCTCGGACATCACCATGGAGCGGCGTTCTGCCCCCATCATGACCTTGTCCTTGGCGTTCTCGAAATCTTCCATCACCACGAAACGGCGGCCATAGCGCGCAGCCATCAGGGCGGATTCGTTCACGAGGTTGGCAAGATCAGCACCGGAAAAACCCGGCGTGCCGCGCGCAATGATGCGCAGATCGACATCGGGGCCAAGCGGCACCTTGCGGGCGTGGACGCCCAAGATACGCTCTCGCCCCTTGATGTCGGGGTTGGGCACTTGAACCTGACGGTCAAACCGGCCCGGACGCAGCAGCGCGGGGTCCAGCACGTCGGGGCGGTTGGTTGCGGCCACGATGATGATGCCTTCGTTCGCCTCGAAACCGTCCATCTCGACCAGAAGCTGGTTCAATGTCTGTTCGCGTTCGTCATTGCCGCCGCCGTAACCTGCCCCACGGGAACGGCCCACGGCGTCGATTTCATCGATGAAGACAATGCAAGGCGCGTTCTTCTTGGCCTGTTCGAACATGTCGCGCACGCGGGACGCACCCACACCCACGAACATCTCAACAAAATCAGAACCGGAGATCGTGAAGAAGGGCACGCCGGCCTCACCTGCGATGGCGCGGGCCAGAAGCGTCTTACCGGTACCCGGCGGGCCCACCAGCAGCGCGCCCTTGGGGATCTTGCCGCCAAGCCGAGAGAATTTCTGCGGGTTGCGCAGGAATTCGACGATTTCCTCAAGCTCTTCCTTGGCCTCGTCAATGCCCGCGACATCGTCAAAGGTCACGCGCCCATGCTTTTCGGTAAGCAGCTTGGCTTTGGATTTGCCAAAGCCCATGGCGCCACCTTTGCCGCCGCCCTGCATCCGGTTCATGAAGAAGATCCAGATGCCGATGAGCACAAGCACCGGCAGCCACAGCGACAGGACCGACAGGAAGCCCGATTGCTCCTGCGCCCGCGCCTCGATCCGGACATCGCTTTCCAGAAGCAGATTGGTTGTTTCAGCATCGAAAGGCGCGATGGTGCCGAAAGTGCCGTCAGATGTGGTGAACTGCACATTTTCGCCATCAAGCGTTGCCGAGACAACGCTGCCATTCTGGACCTGCTGAACAAAGTCGGAATAAGCCACGGTGCGGGTGTTCACCTGCGTTTGTCCGCCGCTGAAAAGGTTGAACAGTGCCAAGATCAGCAAGAACAAGATGACCCAGAATGCGATATTTCGCGCGTTGCCCAAGCGAAGTCTCCTCAAAATTCTTTGACGGGGGAACGTCCACGCCCGTCACTTCCCTAAGATAGACATGGGGCGCTGAACTTCAATGTGAATCGCCCAATGCGGCGAAAGGGCCGCCCCTTGGGCAGAAGTCGACCGGCAGGGGAGCACCAAAGCCAAGCGCAGGGCACGCGACAAGCCGATCGCCATCAAACACGGCCGGCAAGCTGCGCGCGGCAATGAACGGCGACGCATCGGCGGGTTTGTCGGGGATCTGGGCCCATCCATCAGGGCCAAGCGCGCGCACGATCCATCCTTTTTTCCCATTGCCACAAAGGCGCCAGCGGCCATCCCAGATGCCCGGAACGCTGGCGTCGCTCCCAAGAGAGCCAAGCGCGGCATATTCCCGGAAAATCCGAAGATGCCCGCGCCCCACCGCGACCTGAGCGCCATGAAGTGTTCCGCCGCCGCCTGCAAGGGCACGGTCCAGCAACGCCTCCAACGGGGCTGACCGGGGGCGATATTCTGCCGATGCGACCCACTGAAGCGCCGCCGCCAGCAGGTGCAGCTGCGTTTCACGCTCGACCTTGGCAAAGCCATCGCGGTCGATAAGCAGATCGCCAAGGGGGGAAGTTCCGGCGCGGGCCTCGGACACGATGCGGCTGGCGACATCGGCCGCCCGTGCCACAAGCGCTTCACGTGCGCGCGCCATGCGCATGGCCGTGGCTGTCAGAACGGTGCGATCAATCCCAAGGGTTTCCAGCGCCTTGCGGATGCGGACCCGTTCGAAGCTTGGATCATCATTGCTGGGGTCGTCGATAAACGGGACCTTGAGCGTGCGGATATAGTGACGCAGATCGTCGCGTGTTTCCGTAAGCAGCGGGCGAACCAGCGTAAAGCCCATACCGCAGGCCAGAACGTCTGCAGCGCGGCGATCGGGCAACGGCGGGGCCTGCGTCGCGGTAACATCAGATAGGGGAAGCGGCGGGGGCGGACCCCGATGCGGCTGCACCACCCGCTTGGCAGCCATCGCGGCCAGACCCGAAACCCCCGAACCACGGGCCAGTCGCATCAAGAAGGTTTCGGCCACATCATCCGCGGTATGGGCCATCAACACGTGGTCAATACCAGCGCGCCAGCGATCAATCAGGGAAAGACGCGCGCGGCGGGCGGCATCCAAAAGGTTGCCTTGGCCGTCCCAGTGCCAGCGGAGCGTCGTGTGGGGGTGGCCAAGCGCGGCACATTCGGCTGCGACCATGGCTGCCTCGGTCGCGCTTTCAGACCGCAGGCCGTGGTCCACTGTCACGACCCAGAGGCGCGTGCCCATCACCCGCGCCCATTCATGGGAAAGCGCCAGCATCGCCATGCTGTCTCCGCCACCCGACACCGCCAGAGCGATATCAGGGGGAAACTCGGGCCCCAGAAGCTGCCCCATCTGCCCCGCAAAGCGGTCTTGCAGCGATGTCTTGTTCACGAACAGCCGAGGCGGGCCATCTCATTGCGCGCGTCGAACGTGGCGGGATCGCCGGGGTACCGGCTTTCGACCTCAGCCAACGTCAGGCAGGCCTCATCGCGCTGACCCAGATTACTTAGCGAGGTGCCAAGGCGGACCAGCGCCTGTGGTGCGCGTGGGGCGGTCGGGTCGCCGCTGAACGCATCCAGATAGGCACGGGCCGCACGGTTCCATGCACCTTGGGCCGCTTCGGCCTGTCCGCGCTGAAAATGCGCCTCGGTGCTGAGAGGGCCACCAGAATAGGTATTGGTGAAACTTTCGAACATCAGTGCCGCCTCGGCAAGGTTGCCCGCATCAAGCGCGGCCTGCGCGCGATCGAAATCAGCCTGTTCGCTGACGGCCAATGCAGGCCCGCCATTGGAAATGGGGGGAGCAAGTATTGTGGTTGCGCCACCGGTAACGGCGACCCCGCCTAGGTTGGGCGTCTCGCCCAAACTGCCGATATCGCAATCGGGCTCCAACTCACACAGGCGAAATTCCAGGTCGCCGACACGGTTGGTGCCATCCGTCACGACGCTGTTGATCCGCAGGTCCAGTGTTTCCGTCAGGCTGGTGAGGCGGCGCAATTCGGTTTCAAGGGCGTCCATGCGGGACAATGCATCGCCTGCCCCGCCGACCCCGGACGCACCACCTGTTGTGTTCAGCTCGCCCCGGAGACGTTGCAGTTCCACGAACAAGATTGACAACTCCTGCCGGATGTCGGCCAGGGTCTGGGTTCTATCTTGCGCCGATGCGGCAGGCGCCGAGATCATCAGCGCCGCCGCGACCATTACCGCCAGCCGCATCTGATCAGGCCCCGAGGCCGACAGAAATAACCGTGACCGCACGGCGGTTCTGGCTATAGCAGGTCTCGTCCGAGCAGATTTCCAGCGGGCGTTCCTTGCCATAGCTGATCGTGCGCAGGCGGTTCGCGGGCACACCTTGAGAAATCAGGTATTCCTGAACGGCTGCGGCCCGGCGCGCGCCAAGCGCAAGGTTGTATTCGCGTGTCCCCTGCTCGTCGGCATGGCCTTCGATAAGGGCTGCATACTCGGTGTTGGTCAGCAACCACTGCGCCTGACCGTTCAGAATGGTGCGACCTTCGGCAGACAACGTGGACTGGTCGACCGCGAACAACACCCGGTCACCGATCGTCTGGTTGAAATACGCCGGGCTGGAGGGATCCTGCGCACCTGCGCCGTTCAAACCACTTCCGTTCAGGTTGGTCGTGTTCCCCGCGCCAAGTCGGCCTTGGCCGCATGCGGCAAGACCCAGAACGGCGACCACAAGGGTGGCACGAGTGAAAATGCGAATTAGGCTGCTCATGAATTTCGTCCTGTTGAGTTGGGGCGTTTGGGTCAGGGTATCATCGGACCCCGCGCACCGCAATTCACACTGGCGCGGGGTCCGTAAAGGTCAGTTCTGCAAAGGCGACCACGACGGATCCGAGGCCATGCCGGGCGTTGCCACCCGTTGGAGGTTCCGCCCCGAGATATCGACCGAATAAAGTGCGGGCGCGCCATCGGCACCGGCAGTTTCGCGGGTGAACATGATGACACGGCCGTTGGGGGCCCAAGACGGACCTTCGTCAAGGAAAGACGCGGTTAGCA
Source organism: Paracoccaceae bacterium (assembly GCA_017854585.1). Taxonomy (GTDB): domain Bacteria; phylum Pseudomonadota; class Alphaproteobacteria; order Rhodobacterales; family Rhodobacteraceae; genus JAFMHK01. The sequence goes on along the minus strand of JAFMHK010000016.1, from coordinate 2,413 downwards.
GGCGTTCCTCGGACCCGTCGGTGCGCATCACGCCAATATGGAACCGGCCTTCGTTCTGGTTTGTAAAGGCGATCAGATCGCCCCGCGGGGACCAAACGGGCGTGCCATAACGGCCTGTGCCGGAGCTGATGCGCCGCGCGTCACCGCCGTTGGCGGACATGACATAGATCTGTTGGGTTCCGGACCGGTCCGATTCAAACACTACCTGCGTGCCGTCGGGGGAGAAGCTGGGCGCGGTTTCGATGGAGGGAGCCTGCGTCAACTGGGTCCGAAGGCCCGAACCAAGGTCGAGCATGAAGATATCGGTATTTCCGCCCTGCTCTTCCGAAAACACTACCCGGCCCCCATCCGGCGACCAACGCGGTGCAAAGGTCATGTTGCCTGCGACAAACGTCTCCAGCGGGCGACGGGAAACGGTGGCCACATCCATCAGGTAGACGCGTGGTTCGCCGGATTCGTAGCTGGTGTAGAGAAGGCGACTGCCATCGGGCGAAAATCGCGGGGCCAGCACAAGGGCGCGGCTATCGGTCAGATACTGCACGTTCGCGCCATCATAATCCATGATCGCCAACCGCTTGAGCCGCGCGTTCTTTGGACCACTTTCCGAAATGAAAGCCACGCGTGTATCGAAATATCCGGTTTCGCCGGTCAACCGTTCATAGACCTGATCGGCCACATTATGTGCCATGCGCCGCCAGCTATCGGGAGAGCCGACAAATTGCAGCCCTTCGCCCAGCGGCTGTTGCGAAAACACGTCGAACAGGCGGAAGCGGACAATCAACTGACCATTGGCGCTTTGTTCCACCGATCCAGTGATCAGGGCCTGCGCATTGATCGCCTGCCAATCGTTGAACTGCACCGGGCTGGAGAAGTTCGTAATGGTTGAGATATGCGCGGTTGAAGGGATTTCCCGGAACAGGCCGGTGCCCCGCAGATCAGCAGCGATAACGCGGGTGATATCCTGTGCGGCATCGGCCGCCGCAGCGTTTTCGGCGACGAAGGTCGGGGCGGCAAAGGGCAACGGTTCGATCACACCTTCGGTAATCTCGATCCGCAGGGGGCCGCTCTGGGCCACGGCGGGCGCGGCCCAGAGGCCGAAAGCGGCGATACCGCCGAACGCGGCGACGGCAAGGGCAATGCGTGTGAATGGTGCAATCATCTTAAAAATCCTCCCACTGAGGGACCAGGAAAAATTGGGGGCGGGGTAATGGGGCAATCATCTGAGCCGCATGCCTTCGGGGTTGAAGACGGCCTCGACCTCGCGCCATTGCTCATAGCTTTCTTCGGGCAGATCGTAACCGTTTCCACCACAGCGGATGATCGCACGACGTGCGGCCTCAAATGCGTTTTGCGCACCTGCAGTCGTGCCCTCAAGCACACCATCAAGGCGGACGGAGTTGGCGACGGGCGTGCCGTCACGGTTCATCGAAAAGGCGACGACGATGGTGGTCCGCAGGGCGTCGGTCGACAGCGACCCAACGTTCCAGCAGCCCGCGACGGCCAAGCGGAAGCCGTCTCGCTGTCCGTTGGTCAGCGGCGGGCCGGACGACACGACCGCGGCGGGTGCAGCGGGCGCTGCGGCCTCGGCAACGGCCGCGGCAATCGCGGCGGCCACCGCATCATCTGCTGGCGCTGCTTGCGGCGTTTCGGGTGCGGGAGCCGGGGTTTCCTGCACGGCGGCCGTCTGGACCGGGTCGGGGCGATTTGGCCGGGCCGTCGGTCGCGCCGACGTCAGCGGCGCGCCGCCTGACGGGCGCTCGGCCTCGGTCACGATTTCAGTTGTGGCCGCTTCGGGCGCGGTCGGTGTGACTTCCTCGGCGGCGGCGATCGATTGCTCGGGTGGCGCGGGTTGTGCGACGACCTCGGGTGCAATCGTGACCTCGGGGTCGGGCGTGGGTGCGGGAACCGGGGCGACACGGGGAATGTCCTCGGGCACCGGGGTGTCGGATGGCGGTTGCGTGGGGTCGCCCGCGGGGGGCGCCAACAAGGTCGCGGTCTGTTCGACGATCTGCGCTTGGGGCGCCGGGGGCGGCGGCACGGGCAATGGATCGGGCACGGGCGCCTCGGTGATTTCGGGGCGCGAGGGGCGTGGTGTCGGGGCCTCGGCGGTGGGCGGGGCAAGGGAGGCCGTTTCCGGCGGCTGGGTCAACTCCGCGGGTTGTTCCACGGCAGCGGGGATAACAGTTGCCGTCGGGCTCATCGCGGCAAATTCGGCAACCGACAGGATCGTCACGCCAGTGACGGAGAAGTCAGGCGGCGGGTCGGCACGGTGAAACAGCCCATCAATCGCAAGCCACAAGATCAGCGCGGCATGCATGCCGCCCGATGCATATAGCGAGCGCCGCATCTCCATGCCCGATTACCCCCCGTTTCCATTGAACGCGGGGCCGCCGGCATCCGTCACAAGGCCGAT